>DATMIW010000054.1:0-9276 GCA_035554115.1 Pseudolysinimonas sp.
GCGAAGTGCGGCTCGTACCCTTCGGCACGCAGAACGATCCCGATCATCTCGGCGATGGCCGGGTCGTCGTCGACCACCAGAATGCGTGAGTTCATCGTGGGCACAACAGTAGCCGACCGTCGAAACGGTAACCTTCTGGGAAGTGCATGTGAATAGCGCCCCTCAAAAAAACCAGGAACGGAACCATGTCAGACACGACACCAGACACGACCGCCCCCGCCCCTTACAGTCTCACTAGCCGACTCGTTGCCGAGCTATTCGGAACGTTCGTCCTCGTGTTCGCCGTCATCGGCGCGGCCTTCTACTTTGTCCCTGTCGGACAGTCAGGCGCACTGCCCGTCGCCCTGAGCGTCGGACTCGGCGTGCTCGCCGCCGCCTACGCGGTAGGACACATTTCGGGTGGCCACTTCAACCCGGCTGTCTCGATCGGAGCCGCTGCCGCCGGCCGCATGCCGTGGTCGAATGTGCTGCCCTATGTTCTCGCGCAAATCGTCGGTGGCCTGCTTGCCACCCTCCTACTCTGGGGTCTCACCGCGCTCAGCGGCCAGGCCGCCAGCCTCGGCGGGGTATCGAACGGATTCGAAGATCACTCCCCGGGCGGGTTCAGCCTCATTGCCGTGTTGCTCGCAGAAATCATCGGCACAGCTGTCTTCCTGTGGCTCATCCTCAGTGTGACCGCCCCCGGTTCGACCACCGCAGGGTTCGCGCCGATCGCGATCGGCCTCGCGCTTGCGATGCTGCACATCGTGCTCATCCCGGTCTCGAACGCGTCGCTCAACCCGGCTCGATCGATCGCCACAGCCGTTTTCGGCGGACCTGACGCACTTGCCCAGCTTTGGGTCTTCTTGGTGGCACCGATCGTGGGTGCGCTCATTGCGGGTCTCACCTGGAAGCCGCTTTTCGGCCGCAAGTAACGCTTACACACAGAAGGGCCGCGACGTTTGCTCGTCGCGGCCCTTCGTCGTTCGGCGAACCTCGGCGGCGTGCTGGGTTCTGCAGGAGATACGCGCCCTATTCACACCGGACCAGGCCGCCGGGTCCTGCAGAACGCAAAACTCCTGCAGAACGGGAGACAGGAGTGGCTCAGTAGCGGTAGTGGTCGACCTTGTACGGGCCCTCGATGGGAACGCCGATATAGGCGGCCTGCTCGGGTGTGAGGGTTGTTAATTGCACACCCAGCGCGTCGAGGTGCAGGCGGGCAACCTTCTCGTCCAGAACCTTGGGCAGCACATACACACCCACCGGGTACTCGGCCGTCCGCGTGAATAGTTCGATCTGCGCAAGGACCTGGTTGGTAAACGAGTTGCTCATTACGAACGACGGGTGACCGGTGGCGTTGCCGAGGTTCATGAGACGCCCCTCCGAGAGGACCAGGATGCTGCGACCGCTCGGCAGCTTCCACTCGTGAACCTGCGGCTTGATTTCGATCTTCTCGGCGCCCGCGACCGACTCGAGTCCGGCCATGTCGATCTCATTGTCGAAGTGACCCACGTTGGCGACGATGGCCTGGTGCTTCATGCCGAGCATGTGGTCGACAGTGATGACGTCCTTGTTACCGGTCGTGGTGACCCAGATGTCCACCTGGTCGAGGACGCTTTCGACAGTGGCGACCTGGAAGCCGTCCATCGCCGCCTGCAGCGCGTTGATCGGGTCGATCTCGCTGACGATGACGCGCGCACCCTGTCCGCGGAGCGCCTCGGCTGAACCCTTGCCGACATCCCCGTAACCGACGACGAATGCGACCTTGCCGCCAATGAGCACATCGGTCGCACGGTTCAGGCCGTCGGGCAGCGAATGACGGATGCCGTACTTGTTGTCGAATTTGGACTTCGTGACGGCGTCGTTGACATTGATAGCCGGGAAGAGCAGCGATCCGGATGTGAAAAGCTCGTAGAGACGGTGCACACCGGTGGTCGTCTCTTCTGAGACGCCCACGATGCCGTCGGCGATCGTCTGCCAGCGCTTAGGCGTCGCGGCAAGTGAGCGGCGCAGCGTGTCGAGAATGATGCCGTATTCATGATTGTCGCCGGCCTTCTTCTCGGGGACGGCTCCGGCGAGCTCAAACTCGCGGCCCTTATGCACGAGCAGGGTGGCGTCGCCGCCGTCATCGAGGATCAGATTGGGGCCGGATGCGCCCTCGGCACTCCAGTCGAACGCTTGCTCGGTGCACCACCAGTACTCTTCGAGGGTCTCGCCCTTCCAGGCGAAAACCGGTACGCCAGCGGGGGCGTCGACGGTGCCCGTCGGGCCGACAGCGACCGCCGCGGCAGCGTCATCCTGGGTGGAGAAGATGTTGCAGCTCACCCACCGCACCTGCGCGCCGAGCGCGACCAGGGTTTCGATGAGCACGGCGGTTTGCACTGTCATGTGCAGGGATCCCATGATGCGGGCACCGGAAAGGGGCTTCGAATCGCCGAACTCGGTACGCAAAGCCATGAGGCCCGGCATCTCGTTCTCGGCAAGACGAATCTGGTGGCGCCCGGCTGTCGCGAGCGACAGGTCCGCGACTTTGAAGGGGAGCATGGTCATGGCCTCTGAGATCGACATGAGGTCATTCTCGCAGCTCGCACTAGCAGTTACGCCCCGAGGTCAAGCCCGCTAGCGCTGACATGGCGCACAACCTGCCAGCCTTGCGGAGCCGAGAGCCGCTCCGCGTGCCGGGGGCACAGATCGTAGCTGTGGGGCTCGGGACGGAACGCGAGGGGGCCGAGGACGGCCATCGCATCCGCGTAGTCGTAGGTGAGGGTTGCGACGGCTGCGTCGTTGCACGCGACTTTGCTGCACGCCCGAGCTGTCATGCCGTCAGGCTAGTGCGCACCCCCGCGAACTAGAATGACGACATGCCCCGATCCGCTCGCCGAGTTCCGGGGCGGGCAGTCTCGCGGGACCGACACGGACGCGGGCTCCGCTCCCCCGTTACCGGACCTCAGCTGCCCATTCTGCGAACACGCGCCAACTTCTTCGACGGCTGCGTCGCCGCGAGCGTCGAGTATCTGCGCGATTTGTGGCCGGATGAGCTGGCCAGCATTCGCATCGACATCGCCTCGGCGCCGCTCGGCCCTCCCGGCCCGCACGGCGTCGACCGCTGGACGGTGATTCCGCGGGAACGGCGGATCGTGCTGTACCGACTGCCGATCGAACGCCTGGCGCACCTGCACAAAGATGATGACTGGCACCGGCGCTCGTTCATCGAAAGCTGCGTGTTCCGGTCTGTTGCCGAACTGCTCGGCAAAGACCCGTGGGACATCGCCCCCGAACGGTTCCGGCACTTTTAGCCTTGCGGCTGCGCCGCCGCCCCTACGGCCTGACGACGAGGGGGGCGCTGAAGGGGCGGGGGGAGGTGACGGGATAGCCGGCGAGCTGGGCCGTACCGGCATAGCTGATCGCGGCAACAGCTCCCGAGGCGTCAGTGACCCGATACGTCTGTCCAGCCTCAACAGGAGCGGAGCTGGTGGCCCCCGCCGCAACAGCAATCGACACCTCGTTACCCGACCGCGACGTCAGCACCACTGTCATGGCCTCTTTCGTGGGGTTGGTGACGGCGAACTTGGGGTCGGGTCCGGGCGCCACCGCGATGAGAGTGTCCCCGTCGAGCGGAGCGACAGCCGGGTACCAGGCGAAATCCGAGGCGGGGGCCGCTTCGGGCTCCCCCTCAGGCGAGTCGCCCACATCCGTTGCCGTCGTTGTGCGAACCCCGGCGACCACAGGAACGTCAGAGGTCACGGTGACCGTGTAGAGGCCGTCGGGGAGCGAGATCGCATCGGTCTCGGTGTGGGTCCCGGAGTCGAGAGGCAGTTCGTCCACAGAACCCGCCGACACCTTGGTGGTGAACGAGGTGCTTTCTATCGTCGGATCCGAGGACTTCACGGTGACTGTGACATGGGCGTCGGCAGTTCCGGGCACTCCCACTCGCACAGCGGATACCGCATCCTCCCAATCGGCGAGCGCCAGAGTGCGACTCACGCCGACGGCATCCCGGATGCGGACCCCCGGAATCGTCTGCACTGTCGCCGGGTCGGCACCCGGATTCACCACGTCGACTCCGGTGGCGTCGAGCCCGCGCACGATCGATTGCTGAAGGAACGCCGCGATCTGCCCTCCGCGGGCCTCAACGTGGATGACGGGGGACGCGAGTCCGGGCGCGAAACCGGCAACCGATAGCACCCGCTGTTGCCCCGGATTCACCTCGATCCCGGCCATGCCGGGAGCCACAACCTCGCCGGACTCGCCGAGGATCGTGACGCGCACGGTGGCCGCGACGTCCGTCGGATTGTCCAGCGTGAGCAAGGTGGTGCGACCCACGGTCGTCGCCCCGCCCGCAAACCAGATCGAGCTGCTCGGTTCGGTGCAGGCTGCCGCCGAGAAGCCCACGTAATCCAGAGCGGAGACGGTCTGTGACTGGGCGCCTGTCAGGGCCGCGCCGTCGCTCGGCGCAACCTTCAGCACCCTCGGTGCAGAATCGGCGGCGCCGCCTATGGCATCCGAATCCAAGAGAGGCGACGACTGGATGCTCGCGTGCTCGGATCCGGAGGTGACTCGCGGCACGCCGATCGGATGCGGCACATCGGCGTTCTGCCCCGACTCTTCCCCCAGCCGGAGCGTTCCGCCAGCGCACGCCCGCAGCTGATCGGCCAGCTCAGGCACAACGGTCGTGCCGGCTGGGGTTGTGCCGATGGTCGGGAGAGGTGCGAAACCGACAATGCCGACAACGACGAGCGCGGCGGCGGTCCCGGCGAGGCCGGTAACCATCCGGGCGCCGATGACGAAGGCGCGGGCCGCGCGGGCACGGATGTGGGGTGGGGCCGGGCGTGCGGGGTCCGTGGTCTCGATGGGCTCGACCGACGGAGTCGGGGTCTCGACAGGCTCGACCGACGAGGTGGGCTCGGAGTCTTCGCGCTCAGCCATTGTCGTCCTCAGCAAATGTGTCGGCCGGGTCGTCGTCGAGCGGGCCCGTCGTGCGCACGCTGCGTCGTCTCCGCTGGGTGGGAATCGCGAGCAGCACGGCTATTCCGACTATGACCGCCTGCCCGAGGGGGACCAGGGCGGCCCACGCGGGCGGGGCGGAGCCGACGACATCCACCGAGGCACCGCCTGCTTTGAGGTCTCCGTACCTCCACAGGGCCGTGCTGCCGATCGCCGAGAACACGGGTGATGCATCGAGTGCCTCAGCCGCACGCTGGCGCACAGCGCCTGCGGCCCCTTCGGCGGCCGGGAGGTAGACGAAGCCGATCCGCAGCTTCTGAAGCGTCGGCGTCGGATCGAATCCGCTGCGTGACGCGAGGTTGCCCGCGAGTTCCGCCACCTGTGCGTCGTCGGAGCGAACCGAGGGACGCGTCGAGACGAGGGTGGAGGTTTCGTCGAGCGTGCTTCCGCCCCCGCGTTCGATCGTCGCAGCGAGGGAACCATCGGGCTGCGCCGTAAGCACGAGGGTTCCGATCTGGGGATCGACATCCGCCTGAGCGGCGACAAGAGCGGGAAGCTGCTCGGCGTTTCCCGCTCGCACGAGCGATGTCCCGAGCACCGGGCCTGCGAGAAGCGGCCCTACAGCCAGCGCAGCCGTGACGAGGACGACCGCACCGGCCAGCAGGGCAGCACGCCCGAGAGCCTCTAGGGTCACCGTCACTGCTCCGACAAGCCCGAGCCAGAAGAGGCTCAGCCCGAGGCCGGGCCAGGGACCGAGTCCCGTAGCGCCGTCTGCAGCCACGATGAGATGGGCCGACGCCACAGCTGTCGCAAGGCCCATAGCAGCGACAGCTAGAGACGGGACTGCACGGCGACTCCCCGGAAGGAACAGCGCCATCAGCGCGAGAACCGCGAGCGGTGCGGAGAGAATAATCGGCGCCAGCGCCCCCGCAGCGGGGAGCCCGGCAGAGCTTGCGAACGACTGCCACCCGTCGGTGTCAAGGGCGGGATGACCGAGCATCAGCTGCCAGCCCGGCGGCACCGTGAAGGCTGTTGTCACACCCGGATCGGCCAGAAGGCCGAGGGGGCTTCCTCGCAGCAGTTGCTCAACCGCGAGCGGGGCAAACAGCGCGGCGGCCGGGATCACAATGCCCACCACCCGCACAATCGCCCGCGGGTGGGTGGCCGCCCACACGACAAGCATCACCACGAGCGCGGGCGCGAGCACCGGCGCACAGGCCACTGTGGCCGCGAAGAGGAGGGATGCTGTCGCCGCCGCGCTCCACGATTTGACGCTTTCGATTCCCGCGAGCACGAGCCACGGCAGCAGAAGGTGCGCGAGGACGGCGGTGGGGCGCGCATCACCGAGCGCTGTCAGGAGGGGCGGCGCGAGCATCCAGAGCAGCGCCGCAACAATCGGCGGCCAGCGACGCTCGCTGAAGCGCGTCGCGCACCACCACGCGCCCAAGGCGGCGAGCGGCAGAGCGAGAAGCCACAGCAGCACGAACGACAGCGACGGCGCCCATGCCGTGAGGGAGGCGAGAACGGCAACAACGGCGAGGAAGGGATCCGCCGGACCGACCAGGTCGACGGCCCCGTCACGTGCGCTGATCGCCAGCTGCGCCCAGATGGCCCCGAGGTCATTGGAGAGGGGCAGGAGCGCCCCTCCACCGATCACTGACGAACCGATGAGCCGCCAGAACACGACGACGGAGACGAGAGTGGCGAGGGCGATGATCCAGGCGCCACCGCCGCCCAAGAACGACGCGCGCACGAGCTCCGGCTCGTTCTCACGATCTGCGCGACCGAGTTCTCGGGTCGCAGCACGCTTCTCGCGCAGCTCATCGCCGGTTATGCGCAGAGGTGCCAGGGCCGCCCAGTTCGACCGCAGCCCCCGCAACTGTCTGCGTGCCGCCGGAACCGTCGAGTCGAACGCCGCAGTGAACGCGGTCGCAATCTCTCCGCCGATCAGACCCGGCCGTTTGCCCAACAGGTGGCCGATCGAGCGCAGGAGCGCCAGGGGCACCAGCAGGACCCAGTGCAGGACGACGGCTCCACTCGCCGCGTAAGCGAGCCGGCGGTGCAGGTGCGCGGCGCGGCGCGCGCGGGCGACCACGCGGTCCGGATTCGCTTTGCGGCGGCCGAAGTCTTCGATGCGTGCCGAGAGTGTGACCCGAGCGCCCGGCACCCGCACCACGCGCGCTCCGGCGAGGCGTGCCCGAATCGACAGGTCGAGCCCCGCGTCGGCGGTGGGCAGACCCTCATCGAAGCCGCCGAGCTTCTCCCACATCTGCCGACGCACGAGCATGCCGAATGAGGCGACGCCCAGCACATCGCTTTCGGAGTCGTGCTGGGCCTGATCGAGTTCGCCGTCCATGAGGCGCACTGTCGATCCGGTGCTCGACAAGCTCTCCCCGTAGGAGTACACAATCGCCGGATCTTCGGGATCGACGAGCTTCGGCCCGGCGATAGCAACCGACGGGGCCACCTCGACTGCGGCAAGGAGTTTCTGCAGAGCATCCGGATGCGGCTGGGTCGTCGCGCTGAGCAGCCACAGCCAGTCATCGGAGCCCTGCGCCGGAGCAGCGGCGCGGAGTCCGCGCTCGACGCCGTCACCGAATGATCCCGCCGAGGTGGCCACCACGCGGTTGGGAGCCGCTGCTGTCAGAAGCGCGACGCTCTGGTCGGTTGAGCCGACGTCCACCAGGACCACGTCGTCGGGACGGCGCGACTGTGCGGCGAGCGCGGCGAGAGTGTCAGGAAGCCACTGCTCGCCGTTGCGCACGACAAGGATCGCGGTGACTCGTGGCTGCATCGTGTGTCGAGGCTATGCGTCCTGTGGGATCGGGTGAGTCAAGACACGCGTCCTGGGCGAGATGCCCAGACGCGGCTCAGGCCCAGAAGCGACTCAGGCGCTGCGCGAACGACGAAGCTTGCGACGCTCGCGCTCGGAGAGCCCGCCCCAGATGCCGAAACGCTCATCGTTCTGCAGCGCGTAGTCGAGGCACTGGCCTTTGACCTCGCACGTCGTGCAGATCTTCTTCGCGTCGCGCGTGGAGCCACCCTTCTCAGGGAAGAACGCCTCCGGGTCGGTCTGCGCACACAGAGCGTCGGTCTGCCACGCCAGAGCGTTGTCGTCCTCGTCGAGGGTGACTTGCCGGACTCCGGGAACACCGAGACGGACCGGATCAATAAACCAGTCGTCCGGAACGGAGGGGCGGTATTCACTCGATGTCATGCCACGCTCCCCTGGTTCGTCAAACAGCCTTGTCCAACTGCCTGGGAGTAATTACACCGTTGTCATTCCCCAGAGTCAAGCCGTGAACCCTAATTGGTCACACCCAGTTCAGGGCGCTACGGCGCGCCGGGCGTGTCGGCGGCCTGGCGCGCATGCCACGCACTCGCCACCATGTCGTCGAGGGAATGCCGCATTCGCCACCCGAGATCGCGCGCGGCGGCCGCGCCGCCGGCCACAATGCGCGGCGGATCACCGGCGCGACGGGGGCCCACCTCGGGGACGAACGGGATGTTGGTGACGCGGGCTACGGCATCCATGATCTGCCGCACCGAGAGCCCATCACCGCTACCGAGGTTGTACACCGGGTCGAGGAGCTCCCCGGCTTCGAGTCGCTGCGCCGCAACCGCATGCGCGAGGGCAATGTCGCTCACGTGCACGTAGTCGCGCACATTCGTGCCGTCGGGCGTGGGGTAGTCGTCGCCGTTGATGCGGGGTGTGCGGCCCTCAAGCAAGGCGTCGAAAACGAGGGGAAGAAGGTTGTGCGGGCTGACGTCGTACACCTCGCGCACGCCCGAACCGACGACATTGAAATACCGGAGGCTGGTGTGCCGCAAGCCGGTCACTGCGGTCTGATCGCGCAGCAGCCACTCGCCGATGAGCTTGGACTCGCCGTACGGCGACTCGGGGGTTTTGGGGGTGTCTTCTGTGACCAAATCGACATCGGGGGTGCCATACACCGCGGCGCTCGAGGAGAACACCATTCGCTCGACACCTGCTTCGGCCATCGCAGCGAGCAGCACGCGGGTGCCCTCGACGTTCTGCTCGTAGGTATGTAGTGGCCGCTCGACGCTGACGCCGGCGTACTTGAAACCCGCGACGTGGATGACGCCCGTGACACCGTGCTCTTCGATAGTGCGGAGGACGAGCTCGCCGTTGAGGACGCTGCCCGTCACAACTCGGATTCCGGCGGGCACGAATGCGTGCCGACCTGTCGAGAGGTCGTCGAGCACGACTGTCGTGAGGTCGGCATCCATCAGTGCCCGAACGACGTGGGAACCGATGTAGCCGGCGCCGCCGGTGACGAGCCAGGTCATGGGGTCAGGTTAGCGGGGGAACCTGGCTGAAGCAGATAAGGG
>DATMIW010000055.1:0-5453 GCA_035554115.1 Pseudolysinimonas sp.
GATGTCGACGTCGAGCCCGAGGTCGAGAGCCCGGACGCTATGCGTAAGAGCACCCACAGAGACCAGATCGACACCGGTCGCAGCGATCTCGGCAATCGTGTCGAGGTTCACGCCCCCGCTCGCCTCCACGAGCGCCCGACCGGCGACGATCGCAACACCCGCCCGAAGGTCATCGGGAGTGAAATTGTCGAGCATGATCGTGTCGACGCCGGCGGCGACAACTGATTCGATCTGGTCGATCCGGTCGACCTCGACCTCAAGGTGCGTCGTGTGGCCGATCCGCGCACGCGCCGTGCGGATCGCGTCGCCGAGATCGAGACCGGCCCCAACGAGAACGGCCAAGTGATTGTCTTTCGCGAGCACAGCATCCGAGAGCGAGAAGCGGTGATTGTGCCCGCCCCCGTCGCGCACCGCTTGGCGTTCGAGCACGCGAAGGCCGGGTGTCGTCTTGCGCGTGTCGACCACGCGAACCGAGGTCCCCGCGGCCGCGACATAACGCGCCGTCTGCGTGGCAATGCCCGACATGCGCTGTGTGAGATTGAGAGCAATACGCTCGGCCCGCAGGACCGCATGCGCATTCCCCGCCACTCGCGCCAGCTCGGCTTCCGGGTCGAACTCCGAACCGTCAGTTGCCAGGAGTTCGACCTCAATATCGGGGTCGACAAGCGCAAACACCCGCGCAAACACCTGGATGCCACTCAGCACACCGGGTTCCCGCGCCGTGAGCACCGCCGTGGCCCGCGCTGTCGGAGGCAGGAACGCCTGCGAGGTGATGTCGCCCCACGGTGCATCCTCGGCGAGGGCGCGTTCGATAATGTCGTCGATCTGCGGCTCGGGTGCAGTCACCGCACGGCCTCCGTCATGAGAACTTCCGGTATGGCAGCGACAGGCGCTGTGTAGGTCCAGGTGGCCGAATGCGCGAACACCTCGTTCTGTTCCGGAAAATCGGTGCGATCGTGCGCGCCACGGGACTCTTCGCGCCAGAGCGCGGCTGCGATGATCGCCCATGCCAGGTCGAGCAGATTGGTGTCTTCGCGACCGCGGATCGACAGCTCACGACTCAAGAGATCTGCGCGCCAGGCATCCACCAGAGACTGCGCCTCGAGCAGGCCGTCGGCTGAGCGCTCGAGGCCGACGTTGTTCCACATGAGGGCCTGGAGGGATTCACGGGTGAAAGGGGTCTCGACGAGCTCGACCGGCAGGAGGGGCTTGGTCTCGACAAGCTCGACCGGCGCTGCGAGCTCGACCGGCGCTGCGGGGCGCAGGGGTCGCTCCGGACCGTCGAGGGCATCGGCGGCCCGCCAGGCGAAGACCAGCGACTCGAGCAGGGAATTCGACGCCAAGCGATTGGCGCCGTGCACACCGGTGCAGGCCGCCTCACCCACGGCATAGAGGCCGGCGAGGGAGGTGCGGCCTGCGTCATCGGTTGTGACGCCGCCCATCCAGTAGTGGGCCGCCGGGGTGACCGGGATCGGCTCCGCACCCCAGTCGAAACCGGCGGCTTCAACTACGCGGGTGATGCCGGGAAACCGCTCGGCAAGAAAGTCGCGCCCACGTGCTGTCGCGTCGAGCATGACCGGGCGGCCGCCCTGACGTTCCATGGCAGCCGCAATCCCGCGGGCCACGACATCGCGTGGGGCGAGCTCCGCATCCGGGTGCACGGCGAGCATGAACCGCTCTCCGTTCTCGTCCAGGAGTACGGCACCTTCGCCGCGCACCGCCTCCGAAATGAGGGGATTGCCGGGGACCGCAAGCGAGGTGGGGTGGAATTGATAGAACTCGATATCGGACACCGCGGCACCGGCGCGCAGCGCTGCGGCCACCCCGTCGCCCGTTGTAACGAGCGGGTTGGTCGTGTGCTCAAAAAGCTGGCCCGCACCCC
The DNA here is from genome assembly GCA_035554115.1 of Pseudolysinimonas sp. Classification (GTDB taxonomy): domain Bacteria; phylum Actinomycetota; class Actinomycetes; order Actinomycetales; family Microbacteriaceae; genus CAXTSE01. Next base: position 1,883 of record DATMIW010000055.1, read on the forward strand.
CGCTGGCAATGATGACGGCGTCCGCGTCAATCGTTAGGGCGGCGCCGTCGGGCCCGATTGCCGTCACACCGACAACTCGCGGCGCGAGGCCGGCAGACGCTTCGACGACCAGGTCTTCGACGAAGGTGTGCTCGTGCATTTCGACGGCTAGCGCGCGAACGGCGCGTAACAGCGCCACCTCGATCGCGAGTCCCGTGGCATCGCCGCCCGCGTGCAGAACGCGCCGGTGCGAATGCGCTGCCTCATGCCCGCGCGCCAGCTCGCCATTCGCAATCCGGTCGAATTCGACGCCGAGCGAGATCAGCTCACGCACCCGCATCGGCCCCTCGGTGCAGAGCACCTCCACGGCATGGCGGTCGCTGAGACCCGCACCTGCTCGCAGCGTGTCGGCAATATGCGAAGAAATGCTGTCGTCGGGGAACATCGCTGCCGCAATGCCACCCTGCGCATAGCGGGTGTTGCTCTCCCCCAGCTCGGCCTTCGTCACCAGCACGACCTCGTGCCGAGCGCTCGCCCGATACGCGGTGATCAACCCCGCAATACCGGTACCGATAACGACGACTCGCACGCGTCAGGCACCTTTCGGACGCGCCGCCAGCATGCGCTCGAGGGCGATGCGGGCGTCGGCGGCAACTGCCGGTTCCACCGTGATCTGGTTGACGACGGTGCCTGCAACCAGCTCTTCGAGAACCCAGGCCAGGTAGCCGGGGTGGATGCGGTACATAGTCGAGCAGGGGCAAATCACCGGGTCGAGGCAGAAAATCGTGTGCTGCGGGTACTCGGCCGCGAGACGGTTGACCATGTTGACCTCGGTGCCGATCGCGAAGGTCGTCGGCTCGGTCGCGGCGGCCACCGCTTTGCGGATGTAGTCGGTCGAGCCGGCCTCATCGGCCGCGTCAACGACCTCCATGGGGCACTCGGGGTGCACGATGACACGCACACCGGGGTGTTCGGCGCGCGCCTGCTCGATCTGGCCGACGTTAAAGCGCTTGTGCACACTGCAGAAGCCGTGCCACAGCACCACCTGCGCGTCGAGCAGCGCGTCGCCCGAGTTGCCGCCGAGAGGCTTGCGCGGATTCCACATCGGCATGCGCTCGAGCGGCACGCCCATCTTCTTGGCGGTGTTACGACCCAGGTGCTGATCCGGGAAGAACAGCACCCGCTGGCCCCGCTCGAAGGCCCACTCGAGAACCGTTTCGGCGTTCGAGCTGGTGCAGACGATGCCACCGTGCTTGCCGCAGAAACCTTTGAGGGCGGCGGAGCTGTTCATATAGGTGACGGGGATGATGGGCTGACGACCCTGCGCATCCGGCTCGGTGCCGTACAGGGCTTCAAGCTGCGCCCAGGCGTCTTCGACCGAATCGATGTCGGCCATATCGGCCATCGAGCAGCCCGCCGCGAGATTGGGCAGGATCACGGCCTGGTTCGGTTGGGCGAGGATATCGGCCGTCTCGGCCATGAAGTGCACACCGCAGAAGACGATCGCCTCGGCGTTCGGGACGGTCTGCGCTGCGTTGGCAAGCTGGAACGAGTCGCCTAGGAAGTCAGCGTGCTGCACGACCTCGTCGCGCTGATAGAAGTGGCCGAGGATGACGACGCGGTCGCCGAGAGTCTCTTTCGCAGCGCGGATGCGGTCGTGCAATTCCTCGTCGCTCGCGCGTTGGTACTCCGTCGGCAGCGCACCCTGGCGCGGTGAGCCGACCGGAATGACGTCGGTCATCGAGGAACCGGGACCGTATTGGAGCGTCGCGTCGAACTGCCAGGGGCCCTGTGCAAGCTCGGGCGAACACGCCTCACCGGGCGCGGCCTGGATGGCGATATTGATCGAGGGCATGATTACCTTCCCAGCGGGCCGTTGTCGGCCAGCTCGACTGAGGCGTCGTAGCGATAGAGGCGTGGGGGTCGGTGACGGCCTCCGGTGAGACGTTCGTCGGTGGCGACGATCGTACGTGAGGACTCAATTTGGCGCCGGAAATTGGCCGGATCGAGAGTCTTCTGTAAGACGACCTCGTAGACCTGCCGCAGCTCGCTGAGCGTGAACACCTCACCCAGCAACGCGTGGGCGATGCGGCTGTATTCCATCTTGTTGCGCAGGCGCCAGAGGGCGTAGTCGACTATCGCATTGTGGTCGAAGGCGAGCTCGGGCAGCTCATCGGCGGCGAACCAGCGTACGTTCTCGCTCTCGGCGGCCTCATCGGCCTGCTCGGCACGGACGAGTGCCCAGTAGACGACACTGACGACGCGGCCCGTCGGTGAACGATCCGGCTCGCCAAAGGCGTAAAGCTGCTCAAGGTAGGCGGGGTTGAGTCGCGTCGTCTCAGAGAGTTTGCGGGCGGCGGTGTCGGCGAGGCTTTCGCTTTCGTCGGCGACGCCACCGGGAAGAGCCCAGCGTCCGGCGAAAGGAGCCCGTGTGCGGCGGACGAGCGGGATCGACAGGATGCTGCGGGCATCCGCGTCTGTGGGCTCGGCTGGGCGGAGCGCGAAGATCACCGTGGATACGGCGAGGTCGATGCTCATGGGAGGCGGCTTTCGGGGGTGGTGGTTAGTAAAGGTGGTGAAGACCTGAACCGAGTGTACCACTTAATGTCGGCGTGACCTCAACTAGGCAGATCGACGGCTCCCCCGAAGCGGCGGGCGCGCTGTGCGTACAGCTCGATCGCCTGCCAGAGGTCGATACGTGAGAAGTCGGGCCACAGAGTGTCGAGGAACACCATTTCGGCGTATGCCGACTGCCAGAGCATGAAATTGCTCGTGCGCTGCTCGCCCGACGACCTGACGAACAGGTCCACGTCGGGGAGGTCGCCCGCGTACAGATGCCGCTGGATGGCCTTCTCGGTGATGCCGGAAGGCTTCAGCCTGCCCGCGGCAACTTCGGTCGCGAGGGTGCGGACGGCATCCGTGATTTCGGTGCGACCGCCGTAGTTGACGCACATCGTGAGGGTGAGCGTCGAGTTGGCTGCTGTCAGGCGTTCGGCGAATTGGAGCTCGTCAATGACGCTGCGCCAGAGGCGCGGTTTGCGCCCGGCCCAGCGCACGCGCACACCCCAGTCGTTGAGCTGGTCACGGCGGCGATGCAGGACCGCGCGGTTGAAGCCCATGAGAAACCGCACCTCGTCGGGGCTGCGCTTCCAGTTCTCGGTCGAGAAGGCGTAGACGCTGAGGTGCTTGACCCCGATCTGGATCGCGCCGGCCACGACGTCGAGAAGCGCGGCCTCGCCCGCCTTGTGGCCTTCCACACGCGTGAGGCCTTTGCTGTTCGCCCAGCGGCCGTTGCCGTCCATGACGATCGCCACGTGATCGGGGACGGCGCTTGCCGGGATTGGCGGCGGATACAGGCCAGTCCAGTCGACAGGCTTGAAGTCGACGGCGTCCTTATGCGTCTTCCCTACGCGCGCTTTCTCGACCACGCTGCGAGCCTACCGAGCGCCGCCTGAGGGGCGGGCTGCTGGCGGCCGGCGTCGCAGGGAGAACGCACCAATTCGCTCTGCGCTCAGGATCTGAAGGACAGTCCTTCACATCCTGAGCGCAGCGGATCTGTTGTGGTTCGACGCGAGGCTAGTGGTCGTGCGGT
>DATMIW010000056.1:0-8155 GCA_035554115.1 Pseudolysinimonas sp.
GAGTTCCTCACGATCGTTGGTCCATCAGGATGCGGCAAGTCGACGATTCTCGATTTGATTGCCGGCCTCGCCACGCCCAGTGGCGGTCAGCTGACGGTCGACCACATCCCGATTTCCGGCCCGGGCCTGGATCGCAGCGTCGTCTTCCAGCAGTATGCGCTGCTCCCGTGGCGCACGGCCCAGGCGAACATCGAGTTTGCATTGGAAGCGAAGGGCGGCCTCTCGAAAGCGCAACGATCGGAGCGGGCGAAGACCTACCTCGACCTCGTCGGGCTGAGCGAGTTCGCGAATCGCTATCCGCACGAGCTGTCCGGGGGCATGAAGCAGCGTGTGGCGATTGCGCGCAGTCTCTCGTATGGGCCGGAGGTGCTCCTCATGGATGAACCGTTCGGTGCCCTGGACGCGCAGACCCGTGAGCGGCTGCAGGAGGAACTCATCGAAATCTGGAAGCGCACGGGCACGACGATCGTCTTCATCACCCACGACATCGGTGAAGCCGTGTTCCTCGGCCAACGTGTTGCCGTCATGACACCACGGCCCGGACGGATCAAGGAGGTCATCGACATCGACCTCGATCGGGATGCGGCCGGGGAAACCGACATTCGAGGCACCAGGGAATTCGCGGATTACCGCCACTACATCTGGTCGTCGCTCCGCGAGCAGTCCGAGCCTGCGAGAGAGCTCGCCCATGTCTAACCTCTTCGCCGAAAAGACGGAGGCGCGCCCTAATCCGCGGCAGGAGGAGGTCGCCCGCGCCAAAGGTGTTTCGGTCACTCGCCGCAAGGCCGTAACAGTCGCTCGCGGCATTGCCGGGATTGTGACCTTGGCACTGATCTGGGAACTCGCGCCACTCTTGGGGCTCGTCGATGACTACTTCATTCCCCCGCTGCATGTGGTCCTCGACGAACTGTGGTCGATGGCCACTGACGGTGAGCTGATCCGTCACATCGGGGCGAGCCTGGCGCGCTCGGTCGTCGGTTTCGGGCTGGCGATCGTTGTGGCGATCCCTCTAGGGGCAGCTATCGCGTGGTACCGACCGGTGAGGGAGTTCTTCCAGCCGGTGCTCGAGATCTTCCGTAACACCGCGGCGCTTGCGATCCTGCCCGTCTTCGTGCTGCTCCTCGGCATCGGCGAGACCTCGAAGATCGCAATTGTCTTGTACGCCTGCTTCTTCCCGATCCTGTTGTCGACGGTGGCCGGCGTGGCTACGGTCGATCCCCAACTGCTGCGCACAGCGCGGGTGCTGGGACTCAGCCCAATTACGACCTTTCGCAAGGTGGTCTTCCCGGCTGCGATTCCGACCATTTTCACGGGCATCCGCATTTCCGGTGCCGTAGCGATCCTGGTGCTCATCGCCGCCGAGATGATCGGGGCCACCGCGGGTCTCGGCTTCCTTATTAACTACACGCAGTTCAACTTCCTCATCCCCAAGATGTACGCGGCCATCATCACGACCTCCGCCCTCGGGGTCGCCGTCAACTACTCGCTGGTCGCCCTCGAAAAGCGCTTCTCTCGCTGGCGCGCCGTCTGATACCGAACGATTTCAAGGAGTCCTCTCATGACACGTCAACTCAGTCTCAACGCTTTCTTCCACGACACCGGCCACCATGAGGCGTCGTGGCTTCACCCCGAATCTCCTGTCGACCGCGTCCACGACGTCAACTTCTATGTTGAACTCGCGCAGACAGCAGAGGCCGCAAAGTTCGACGGCATCTTCTTTGCCGACTCACCGGGCCAATGGAATGCGACGGGGTACCGCCCCTCGGGCATTTTCGAACCGATCACCCATCTCGCCGCGATCGCCGCCCAAACCAGTCGCATCGGTCTGATCGCGACCGCATCGACGACGTTCTACGCGCCCTACAATCTGGCGCGGCTCTTCTCGTCGCTTGACCTCATCTCTGGTGGGCGCGCCGGATGGAACATTGTCACCACGGCGTCGGAGTCGGTGGCCCGAAACTTCAACCTCACCGAGCTGCCCTCCACCGCGGAGCGCTACGCACGGGCACAAGAGTTCATCGACGTCGTCACCAAACTCTGGGACAGCTGGGAAGACGATGCGATAGCCGCCGACCGCGAATCCAAATTGTTCTTCGACCCCACGAAGGTGCATCCGATTGATCACGTCGGATCTTTCTTCCGCGTCGAGGGCGCGCTCGCGTCACCGCGCGGACCACAGGGTCGCCCCGTCTATGTGCAAGCCGGCTCGTCGAACGATGGGCGTGCATTTGCCGCCCGCAATGCCGAGGCGATCTTCACCGCGCATCAGACGAAAGAAGATGCTCAGGCGTTCTATGCAGATATCAAGGGCCGGGCACGAGCGTTGGGCCGCAACCCCGATTTTGTGAAGGTGTTGCCTGGCATCAGCGCATTCCTCGGCGATACCGAGGCGGAAGCGAAGGAGCTCGAGCACTACGTCAATTCCCTGACGATCCCCGCCTACGGTGTTGCGCAGCTCGAGGGGCTGACCGGGATCTCGCTTGCGCACCTCGAGTTGGATCGCCGGGTGCCGCTCGAAATATTCGGGCCCGCCGGCAACGTTCTCGACAACAACCGTTCCCGCCTGCAGGTCGTCGCCAACATCGTCGACCGCGACCGGCCGACCTTGCGCGAGCTGCTGCATCGTCTTGCCGGCGGCCGCGGCCACAACGTCGTCTCCGGCACACCGACACAGATCGCGGACATCATTACGGACTGGTTCACCGACCACGCCGCTGACGGATTCAACGTGATGCCGCCCCTGTACCCGACGCTTCTCGATGCGTTCACCCAGAAGGTCGTGCCGATTCTTCAGGACCGCGGCCTGTTCCGCACCGAGTACACCGGTTCGACCCTGCGTGAGCACTACGGCCTTCCCCGACCTGAATCGCTGTACGCCGAGGAGGTCCTCGCCTCGCGGAGCGCCTAGGGGAATGACCTTCCTGGTCAGTGCGACAGGAGGATCTCCGGATGGGTGAGGCGCCACCAGGCGCTTGGGCTCGCAATCGTTCTGTCGAGCACGACGGGTACCGTCACGGTGGTCGTGCCAGCGACCCAGGTGACCGTGCCGACTTGTTCTCCCTTATGTCCGGTCTTCAGCGGTTTCATCGTCATAGTGGATGTGATGGGAGTGTTGGACCAGGTCAGGGCGGACGCGCTGTCAGCCAGCACCATTGTCGCCTTGGCTCCCCAGGGCGTGGAGTAGGAACCGACCGCCTGCCCTGTTTTGCCGAGCTGCACCGTGTGGAAGCCGGCCTTGAGGCTGGCGATGATTCCTTTGGCTCCGTCGTCGACAGTGCTGTGGCTCCCGCCACCCAAAACGACACCGACAACGGTGAGCGGTGCGGAGATGCCCACGTCAACCTTGGCCGAGAAGAGCAAGTTCGTGCCACCCGGATCCAGTGTGCCCGTCTTGATTCCATTGATCCCGTCGGTACCGATCAGGTCGTTCGTGTTCGACATGCCGGTGAGCGCCGGAATGCCCAGATCACCAAGGTGTGTCTTCGCGACGATCGCGGCGAGCGCCGGATCGGCCAGGGCGAGCTTGCCGACAGCGATCAGGTCTCTCGGGGTGCTCGTGTTTCTCGCATCGATGCCGGTTGGTTCGACCATCGTTGTGTCGCTGAGCCCATGGCTCGCCATCCAGGTCTTGGCCGCATGCACGAACGCCGCGTTAGAGCCGAAAGCCCAGTCTGTTAGCGCCTCGGCATAGTTGCAGGCCGAGACCACGAGCATGGTTTCGATAGCGTCATGCTCTGTCATGGTGCTGCCCGCGGGCATCGCGGCAATTGTGGCGCCGAGAACGTAGTACTTGTCGTAGAGCTTGGCATCCGCCTTGTCGAAGGTGAGTGTGGGCCCGGTGCCGGATGCTCCGAGTGGCTTCGCATTGAGAATGACGAGCGCGGTGATCAGTTTGCTTATGCTGGCCATCGGCATTGCCGAGGTGCCGTTTTCGGCCAGAATTCCGTCCGGAATCGTTCCCAGGTAATCGTCGGCGCCGGTGACGCTGACTGCTGACTGGCCCGCGGCAGGAAGCGCAATCGTCGCGGCGGCGGGCGTTGTTACATTCGGCGCGTGGGCATCGGGACTGGCTGCCGAGATGGGCGCGGTCAGCGCGAGCGATGCGTACGTGCCGGCGAGTGCGAGCACGACCACCACGGTGATCAGCGCGCCCACGCGGCGTCGAAAGCGGCGACGGCGCCGCTTGGCCAGGACTTCTTCGCTCAGTGGCTCCTCACCCCAGGGTGTGGAGTTCCGCATGATCTCAGTGAGTGCGTCCAGCCCTTCGAGGTCCTTGCTGTCTGGCACGATCGGCACTCCTGGGCCTCGCAGAGATGAAGCATTACTCGGCAATGCTACGTCCGGCGAGACACAATCAAGCCGATCCTATTGATCTGATCAGAAAGTGGATACGATCGAACGACTATCGGCTCGACGATCACGTAGCAGAGAGGGAACCAGACATGGGCAAGCTCGAGGGCAAAGTCGCGTTCATCACGGGCGCGGCGCGGGGGCAGGGGCGGTCCCACGCGATACGGCTCGCCCGCGAGGGTGCGGACATCATTGCGATAGACATTGCCGAGGACATATCGTCGCTCCGCTATTCGCTCGCGACCCCGGATGATCTCACCGAGACGGTGCGGCTCGTCGAGGCTGAGGGGCGCAGCATCCACTCCGCCGTGGCAGATGTACGCGACTTCGACGCCGTGCGAAATGCTCTCGACGCGGGCGTCAGCCGATTCGGGCGACTGGATGTTGTCGTCGCGAACGCCGGGATCATGGGCTCCGGGCGTGCGGAAGAGCTCACCGGCGATGCATGGAAAGACATGATCGACACCAATCTCACCGGCGTATGGCACACGGCCAAGGCGGCGATTCCGCACCTGCGGGCTACCGGCGGTGGCGGCTCGATGATCTTGACCAGTTCCACCTACGGGGCGATGGGTGCGCAGAACGTTGCCCATTACGTAGCGGCGAAGCATGGCGTCATCGGCCTCATGCGCGGCTTGGCCCTCGAGCTGGCCTCCGAATCCATTCGGGTCAACACCGTTGCGCCGACCGTCGTCAACACCCCCATGGTGCAGAACGAGTCCATTTTCGCCCTGTTCGCTCCCGAACTCGCGCCCGAGGAGCGCACGACAGACGTGATCTGGCCGCGTTTCGCTGGACTCAACTCGCTTCCTGTGCCGTGGGTAGAACCAAAGGACGTGTCGGCGGCAGTCCTCTGGCTGGCGTCTGACGAATCCCGCTACGTAACCGGGATCAATCTGCCAATCGACGCGGGCGCACTCCTCAAATAACAGCTGGTCGACGCATACCAACTGGTCGACGCGCCGAAACGTTCAGGTTCAGCCGACGGCTGTGCGCTTCTTCTTGTCGGGGTCGTCGAAGGGAATTGAGTGGGCGATGGCCTTCACCGGCCCGGATGCCGTGAGCACCTCAAGTGGCGTACCGTGAACGGCGGTCTCGACGCTGAGTCGAGCGAGAGCCATTGACGTGTTCGTGAGCGTCGAGAACATCCCGATCGTGGCCACCCCGACGGGCTGCCCGCCGGACGTGACGACATCGCCCGAATCCGCCACGGTGTCACCCTCGAGCTTCAGACCGAAGATCTTGAAGCGCTCGGCACCCTTCGCGCGGTAGTGCGCGTCGGCCCCGCGGAATCCGGTCTTGCCCGGGCTGACGGTGAAGTCGAGGCCGAGCTCCCACAGGGTGTCGCCGGCGGACCCGTCGGCGAAGGGATACATTTCCGAGTTGTCGAAGGGGTAGAACAGCAGGGCGCTTTCGACGCGCAGGTAGTCCAGAGCGGTGAAGGCGGCGGGCACGACGCCCAGGTCGGCACCCGACTCGAGCAGGGCATCCCAGATAGCGGTCGCGTCCTGTGCCGAGCAGAAGATCTCGTAGCCGCGTTCGCCGGTGTAGCCGGTGCGCGAGATCATGACCGATTTGCCGAACAGCGTCGTCTGCACATGGTGGAAATAGCGAAGGTCGCGGATGCCGGGTACATGCCGCGCCAGCAGGTCGACCGCGACGGGACCTTGCAACGACATGTCGTGCAGCTCGTCGTCGAAGATCATCGCGACGTTTCGTCCGGTGGCCTGGCGTACCAGGCTCTCGTGGCCCTGGCCTCCACCATGGACGACGAGCCAGGAGGTGGGGCCGGTGCGGAAGATGACGCAGTCTTCGATGAACTTGCCCTCATCGTTGAGCATCGCGGCATAGGCCGAGCGACCCGGTGTGATCTTCTCCACATTGCGAGTCGTGACGTAGTCAAGAACGGCAGAGGCGTGCGGGCCGACGAGATGGACTTTGCGCAGGCCTGACACGTCCATGAGGCCGGCGGTCGTCCGGATCGCGACATGAGACGCAGCAACATCTTCGTTGTAGGTCCACGCGGTCGGCATCCCGATCCAGTCTTCGAGGTCCGATCCCAGGGCGCGGTGGCGCTCGGCCAGGGCGGTGGTTCTCCAGGATGCGGTCATGATGCTGTCCTCACGGGTTCTGAATCGAGCAGCCAGTCAGCTGCCAGGTGGCGGTACTTGGTGATGCCCTTGTAGTCGGCCATGTCATCCGGCAGTTCGCGGAGCACGTGGCCGAGCATGTTCCTCCAGGCGGGCACCGTGGCGATTTCGGCGATCGGCTCCAGATAGCTCCGGATGAGGAACATCAGCGCGCCGGTGTGCGGCAGCTTGATGAGGTGCTGCACCTCAACCCGCAGGTGGAGCGCGTCCGGGAACTCGGGATCGCTGAGAATCGCGGTGCGATCCTGACCCCAGTCGGGATAGGTCTCGGTGGAGGTGTCGAGTCGGCGCCCCACGGTCATCGTCCAATTCGTGCGGCGATACGACTGTCCGGGTTCCAGACGCAGAAGGAACTCGTGGGCGCGCGTGATGATGGCTTCTTCATGCACGCGGGGCACCGGTCCGTGGATGTCGAGGAATTTCATCCCGGTGTCAAAGCCCATCGACCAGTCGGCGCCGAATGTCACGACACCCGCGTCGAGCCAAAGCGAGCCTTCGCGCTGATCGAGCAGGGCGATGTCGTCCTGAATCTGGGTCGACAGGAATCGGAGCGGCCCCTCGGGCACGGATGAGTCGTCCCCGTAGATTCCGTCGATCTCGATTCCCTGCAGCTTGTTTTGCCAGGTGAAGCGATTCCCGTCGCGCTGCAGCTTCATGCTGTCGGGATACTCTTCGGCCAGACGCGTCAGACAGAACAGCAACGCATCCCATTCCGCGGGGCGCATATGAGGAGCTGTCGCACACCTTGTGGGGTCGGCGACGAGAATCTCGGCGCGCTCCGCGAGCTCGGCGTCATAGTGTTCGTCGAGTTCGATGATGCGTTCGCCCCAGGAGCCGACGTCTGTCGGGACGGGCGAGAGCGCGGGCTCGATATTGGTGCTGTAGCGATAGCTCTCGCCCCGAAAGGGGAAGGGGAACCGGCTCAAGCTCACAGTGCTACCTCCAGTTCGGCATGCACGCTTCGTGACACGCACGCCATGATTGCGACGTTTGTCGCCTTCTCCTGCTCGTCGAGGTACAGGTCGCGATGCAGGGGGGTGCCGCTCGTGACGGTCAGGCGGCATTCTCCGCAAACGCCCTGCCGGCACAAATTCGGCACACCGATTCCCGCGTTCTCGAGGGCCTCAAGCAAGGACACTCCGGACGGGACCTCAACAACCTCGTCGGTTCCTGCGATGCGTGCGGTGAACGGCTCGCCTGCCTCGAGGGACGACAGCCCAAACGATTCGGAGTGGAGCCGACCATTCGGCCAGCCGTGGTCGCGCGCCGTGGTGAGCACTGCATCCATGAAGCCACCGGGTCCGCACACGTAGAGGTGGGATCCGAGCGGCTGGGATACGAGCACGTTCTGCAGGGTGTGCGCGAAGGCGTCCCGGCTGGTGAACGTCTGCACGGAGACCGGGGGGTGCAGCTCGCCCAGGGCTTCGAGGGTTTCGACGTGGACGGGGGATTCTTCGCGGTGGATATACAGCACCGTTGCCGATCGACCCCAGGTCGCCGCCGAACGGACGTGCGAAAGGATCGGCGTGAGGCCGATCCCGGCGGCAATCAGAACATGGTGGCTGGCATTCGACACCGGGGCGAACGCACTTCGAGGACGCGACACGTGCACAGTGTCGCCGGGCGCGAGCCGATGCATGTGGAGGCTTCCGCCA
>DATMIW010000057.1:0-10379 GCA_035554115.1 Pseudolysinimonas sp.
TTCAGGTCGATGGCCAGGGCGCAGATCGCGCCGGCGAGGATGCCGAGCAGAATCGCGTATCCAGGAGTCAGCGAGCCACAGGCCGGGGTGATCGCAACGAGGCCCGCGACGGCTCCGGACGCAGCACCGATCGACGTCGGCTTTCCGTCGCGGATCTTCTCAACCAGAAGCCAGGCAAGCAACGCGGCGGCTGGCGCGGCGAGCGTGTTGACGAAGACGAGAGCGGCGGTGTTGTCCGCGGCCAGCTCCGATCCGGCATTGAAGCCGAACCAGCCGAACCACAGGAGCCCTGCACCCAACAAGACAAACGGCGGGTTGTGCGGAGTGTGTGCACCCTTGGCGAACCCGACGCGCTTACCGAGGACGAGCGCGAGAGCGAGAGCGGCGGCACCTGCGTTGATGTGCACAGCAGTACCTCCGGCGAAGTCGAGCACGCCGACACCGAAAACGTCTTGGAGACCGTGGGTGATCCATCCGCCGTAGGCGAAACTGCCGTCTTCGGCGAAACCGAAGTTGAACACCCAGCTAGCCACGGGGAAGTAGACGACCGTCGCCCAAATGCCGGCGAACACCATCCACGCACCGAACTTGGCACGATCTGCGATTGCACCCGAGATCAGAGCGACGGTGACGATCGCGAACGTTGCCTGGAATGCGACGAACGCGAGAGGCGGGTACTTTGCGCCGTCCGGAAGTGCGACGGCGTTGCTCAGCCCAATCGCTCCCCAGTCAATAGTCCACGGTGCCAGGGTGCCCGTGACGCCGGGGAATGCAATCGCATAGCCGTAGAGAACCCACAGCACGGCAATGAGGCCAATCGCTCCGAAGCTCATCATCATCATGCTGATGACGCTCTTGGCCTTGACGAGTCCGCCGTAGAAGAACGCGAGTCCCGGAGTCATAAGCAGCACGAGCGCCGCTCCGATCAGGAGGAACGCGGTGTTTCCCTGGTCCATTTTTCATACCTCTCAAAAAGGGCGCGAACACGACACGTCATCGGATCGGTTCGCAGTAAAGGGGGCTTCGGTATGCGGCCAGTCTGGTGCGAGCAGGTTTCCGCCTCGCTGTCGTCATGTTTCCGGCGGGTTACGCCACCAACAGCCAGGTAAACATCGTGTTTCGCACAGCCACCGAACCGCCCAGAAGGTGCTGCACCTCTGCCCATAGAATCGCCACGTGACAGTGCTGCGTTCCCCTCGGACCGCAGCGGTGGTCCTTCTCTTGGCGGCCGTCGCAGCCGTCATTCTCGCGAACTCATCGGCGGGATCCGCACTTTTAGCAGTTAAGGGCACGGAACTCGCGGTTCCCGGGCTCGTGCACGCCCTCTCTGTCGGCGAGGTCATCAGCAGCGGGCTTTTGGCCGTGTTCTTCTTTTTGGTCGCAATAGAGCTTCGTCACGAGCTCACTCACGGTGAGTTGCGTTCGCCCCACGTGCTGACTGTTCCCTTGCTTGCCGCGCTCGGCGGCGTTGTCGTTCCCGCCGTCATCTATCTGGTCGTCGTTCACGATTCTGAGCTTCTCGGTGGATGGCCCATCCCCACGGCAACGGATGTCGCGTTCGCACTGGGCGTGCTGGCACTTCTCGGTCGCGGGCTCCCCCGCCGCGTGCGCGCGCTGCTGCTCGCCCTCGCGATCATCGACGACCTCATGGCGATCATTTTGATCGCGGTGGTCTTCACCAAGCACATCGACTTGCTGCCACTACTCGGAGCCGTGCCGGTCGTTGCACTGTTCGGCATCCTGAGCCGGCTGAGACCGAATCGGCTCCCCCTTCGCCTGGCGGTCCGAATGATGATGGTCGCGGTCGCGGTCGCCGCATGGGTGTTCGTCGAGAACTCGGGAGTGCATGCCACTATCGCCGCTGTCGCGCTGGGTCTCGTGATGCGCGCCGCGCCCGCCGCACGGGCCCAGCATGTTCTCGACCCGGTTTCGAACCTTGTCGTGCTGCCACTTTTCGCCTTCTCGGCAGCACTCGTTGTGATCCCGACGGCCGGCCTCACGGCTCTCGGACCGGTGTTCTGGGGTATTGCTATCGCGCTGCCCCTGGGCAAGCTTGTCGGGATCACATTGGGCGGCCTCCTCGGCAGCCGCCTTCAACCCCGCTCCGTCTCGCACACGGCCCCGCCGTTGCGCGAACTGGTCGTCGTCGCCGCGCTGGGCGGCATCGGATTCACCGTGTCTTTGCTGATGAATCAGCTTGCGTTCTCGTCTCCCAACGAGATCACCCAGGGAACGCTGGGAGTGCTAGCCGGTTCGATGGTGGCCATCGTGCTCGGAGGCACCGTCACAGCTCTAGTAGCTAGGCGCGCGCACCTGAGGTCAGAGCGATGAGCCGCGAGACCGCACGCAGATACTTCTTGCGATAGCCGCCCGCCATCATTTCGTCGCCGAACACCTGGTCGAGCGGAACGCCTTGCGCGATGATGCGAACCTGCGCGTCGTAGAGGCGGTCGACGAACGCAACGAATCTCAAGGCATCCGTCTGATCATGAAGCACTCGCACACCGCGTAGGCCGATGGCTTCGAGATCGTCGACCATCTTTATGTAACGCGAGGGGTGGACCGTCGCCAGATGCCTGAGCAAACTATCGAAATCGTCTGCCGTCACCGTGCCGACGGGGAACCGAGAGGCCTCGGCCTCAACGGTTTCGGCAAACACGGAATCGTCGACCGATACCGCGTGACCCTCGACGTCGCGCCGGCGATAGTCGAGGCCGTCGATGCGCAGGATGTCGAAGCGGTCTGCCATGGCCTGAATTTCACGCAAGAAATCGACCGCCGCAAAACGCCCTTCACCGAGAGCGTTCGGTGGCGTGTTGGAGGTTGCCGCGACGCGCGTTCCGGAGGCCATGAGCTCCCCGAGAAGCCGTGTCATCAACATCGTGTCGCCGGGATCGTCGAGCTCGAACTCGTCGATGGCTATGAAGCTCGATCCTGTGAATAGGGCCACGGTCGAGGCATATCCCAGTGCTCCGACCAGAGCGGTGTACTCGATGAAGGTGCCGAAATAGCTGCGGCCGGGAGCAAGCTTCCACAGGGACGCGAGAAGGTGCGTCTTGCCCACACCGAATCCGCCATCGAGATAAATGCCGCCCTTCGTCTCGGGTGCGCGACGCCGACTGAAAAGCCCGCCGGACGGCTTCCACGCCGCCGCAAACTCGCGGATTTTAGCGACAGCCTCCGCCTGAGACGGATAGTTCGGATCGGGCTGGTAGTTCTCGAGGCTCGCTTCTTCGAACTGCCGCGGCGGCACAAGAGATGCGGCGATTTCGGCGCCGGTCATCTCGGGCGCGCGCTCTTTAAGCGAGGGGACGGAGAGCTGCTGCATGTTAGATGCCTTCGAAAGCGTTCGTGGACTATGTCGAACTCTTACGGCGCGTCAGCGAGCACGTTGTCGACTGCCTACCCTGGTCGGGAGGACTTCAGCCTACGCGAGTCCCACCGCCTTATCCCGCTGGAGGAACAATGCCCGCCGCCCTCGATCCGTCTGATGCATTCACCGGATTTGCCCACCCCGAACGTCTTGTCACCACGCAGTGGTTGGCCGACAACCTCGGCACTGACGGCCTCGTCGTCGTCGAGTCCGATGAAGACGTTCTTCTCTACGAAACCGGCCACATCCCCGGTGCCGTGAAGATTGACTGGCACACCGACCTCAACGACCCGGTGACCCGCGACTACGTCGACGGTGCTGGATTCGCCAAGCTCCTCGGATCGAAGGGCATCTCGCGCGACACGACGGTCGTCATCTACGGCGACAAGAACAACTGGTGGGCCGCCTACGCCCTCTGGGTCTTCACCCTCTTCGGCCACAGCGACGTTCGTCTGCTCGATGGTGGCCGCGCCAAGTGGGAGGCCGAGGGTCGCGAGTACACGACCGACGTCCCCACCCCGGCAGCCGCCGAGTACCCCGTCGTCGAGCGCGACGACTCCAAGATCCGCGCGTACAAGGATGACGTGCTCGCCGCTCTCGGTACGAGCCCGCTCGTCGACGTCCGTTCGCCCGAAGAATACGTGGGAGACCGCACCACCGCCCCCGCGTACCCGGAAGAGGGCGCCCTGCGCGCCGGCCACATCCCGACAGCCGCGAACGTGCCGTGGGCGCGCGCCGTGGCTGAGGACGGAAGCTTCAAGAAGGTCGACGAGCTCAACGCGATCTACCGTGATGAGGTTGGCCTGAAAGACGGTGATAGCGTCATTGCTTATTGCCGTATCGGCGAGCGTTCGAGCCACACCTGGTTCGTCTTGACGCACCTGCTGGGCCTTGAAGGAGTTCGCAACTATGACGGTTCTTGGACCGAATGGGGCAGCGCAGTGCGCGTCCCGATCGTCAAGGGCGCAGATCGCGGAGAGTTCGCTGCCCGCTAGTCGCGGCCAGCTTTCGGCGGGGGCGCGGTCATGACCGCCGCGCCCTCGTCCGCACCGCTGCCCGCAGCTCTCGTCGACATCCGGGATGAATTCCTGGCCCTCGAGGTACGGGATCGCCTCCAGCTCCTGTTGGAATTCTCCAACTCCCTGCCCGATCTGCCGGAACGATACGCAAATCATCCGGATCTGCTCGAGCGGGTCGAAGAGTGCCAGTCGCCCGTCTTTATCTTCGTCGAGGTTGATGACGACGATGTCGCACACGTTTTCGTGACGGCGCCACGGGAAGCCCCGACGACGCGCGGTTTCGCGTCGATCCTGGCCCAGGGCCTCAAAGATCTCACGGTCGCCGAAATTCTCGCCGTGCCCTCTGACTACCCCCTCACGCTCGGCCTTACCGAGGCAGTCAGCCCACTTCGCATTCGCGGAATGATGGGCCTGCTCGGGCGCATCCAACGCCAGGTGACGGAAAAGAAGCACGCCGCCTAGTCGGTATCGAGGGTGCGCAGCCAGTCGCGGATCGCGCCTGTCCAGCGCTCCCTGTCGAAGTTCCACAGTTTCGTATGGCGTGCGGTCTCGAACGCTTCATAGCTCACGATGTCGGGCCGAGCTGCTGCCAACGCTCGGGATGCCGTTGAAGGCACGAACCCGTCATCGTCGCTGTGCAGGATCAGGATGGGGACGTTCAACTCCTGCGCGCGCCGAACGAAATCCATCCGTGCCAGGTCAAGGGGCTCCGCAAGCCCGGTAAACAGGCGGCCCCACCGGCGACGAAAGAGTTGAACCACGCCGAATCGCACCAGGGCAGGCAATCGACGAAGCGCGCCCTGGAAATCGAGGGTGGCGATCCAATCGACAACGGGCGACTCGAGCACGACACCGGTAATCGCCGAGCGAGCCGAAGCCCGCGTCAGGGCCTGAAGCACCGTGGCACCGCCCATCGACCACCCCATCAAAACAATCTCGATTGCGCCGTTCTCGATCGCATAGTTCATCGCCGCGTCTACGTCGATCCATTCGCGGTCGCCGAGCGCGTAACGGTAGTCGTCGGATCGTGGTGCCTCGCCGTCGTTGCGATACGACACCAGCAGTGAGGTGTACCCGGCCTCGCGAAAAGGCTTGACTCCCCGCAGAGTCTCCGGACGGCGGACTGCCCGGCCGTGGACCTGGATCACCCAGCGGTGCGACGGGGCCGCCGCGGGGATCAGCCAGGCAGGCGCGTCGCCGAGAGGCGTATCGACCACGACGTTTTCGAACTCGTAGCCAAAGTCGCGCGGATTGAGGTAGTACCAGCCGCTCAACCGGCCCCGGCGCGCGGTGGCCAGCTCGCCGTGATCCACACCCAGGATGCTGCGCGTCACCGTTGTCGGCGTGCTCTCGATAATGTCGCCCACGCGCGCGTGCCCGCTGTCGCCATCGAACCAGAAGCTGTATTCACCGGCGAGGCGCGAATCAGGAGTCGACGAAAGAATAATGCGCCCGGCCTGCAGATCGACGTTGATAATGACAACATCGTCGGTGCGACGAGACGGCGGAATTATGACGGTGCGGGCAACGATGACGCTGAGCACGGCTGACCCGATGGCGGCCGCAGAAACCGCTCCGCCAAGGCCGATAGCAATACCTATGGCGACCTTCCGGCGGGTGCTTCGTGCCATCACGCGCCTCCGCTTCGACTGCGGGCACGGCGTGGCAGTATCCGCCGCCCCTGCTCAAACCATAGTCTGCTCACGTGTCTGAAACTGACCCCGGCGCGACCCAGCCGGCTGCATTTCGGGAGGCTCTCAAAGCCGTCCGGAAGGCCTCGACGCGCGAGGAACTCGTCTTGCACGATATTCCCGCACCCACCGGAATCGCCCCGTACGCTGTGGCGCTATCCGCCGATGTCCGACCTGCGTCTCACGGAGTCGATTCTGTGCTCGGATCGGGCCGCTTCGTGCTGCTGTACGACCCTGAAGAACCCGAAGCCTGGGGAGGAGCATTCCGAGTGGTCTGCTTCGCGCAGGCGCCGCTAGAAACGGACATCGGTCTCGATCCCTTCGTGGCCGAAGTCGCGTGGTCCTGGCTCGAAGACGCCCTGGACATTCGAGACGCCCACTACGCAGCAGCCTCGGGAACGGCCACCAAGGTGCTCTCGACGGGTTTCGGAGAACTCGCCCACCAGGGCGACGGAGCCCAACTGGAAGTCCGCGCGTCGTGGACGCCATCGAGCACGTCGATCGCCGCATCTGTCGAAGGATGGAGCGAGTTGCTCTGCCTGCTCGCCGGATTGCCACCCACAACGGACGTTGTCGGGCTCCTTCCCGCGCACAGGGTGGCACGTGACTGACGATCTGACCCCTGCGTTCCTCGACGGAACGAGCACGCCTACTCCTTCTCCTCTGCCTGCCGACGTCGTCGAGGCCGTCACCGAAGAGGCGACACATCCCGACCTCGACGTCATCGACAATCGTGCCGACTACCTTGCTGCTGTCGAGAAGCTTCGCGCCGGAACCGGGCCGTTCGGTGTTGATGCCGAGCGCGCGTCCGGGTTCCGGTATTCGCAGCGCGCGTATCTCATCCAGGTGTACCGCCGCGGTTCGGGTGTTTTTCTGTTTGATCCGCCCGCGATCGGCGGCAAGCTCACGGCCCTCGCCGAGGTGATGGAAAACGACGAGTGGATCCTGCATGCCGCGAGCCAGGACCTCGCCTGCCTCAGAGAGGTCGGCCTCGATCCCGCAACGATCTTCGACACCGAACTCGGTGCTCGGCTGGCGGGCCTGCCGCGCGTGGGACTCGGCGCTGTCGTCGAAGAGCTGCTCGGCATCCATCTGGCAAAAGAACACTCGGCGGCTGACTGGTCGACCCGACCATTGCCTCAGTCCTGGCTGATCTATGCCGCACTCGACGTCGAGCTGCTGCCGGAATTGCGGGACAAACTTGCGGAACGGCTCGCTGATGCCGGAAAAACAGACATCGCAGCACAGGAGTTCCAGGCCGTTCTGGACCACGAACCCCCGGTCCGGGCCGAACCGTGGCGGCGGCTCTCTGGATTACACACGCTGCGGCAGCCGCGCAACCTTGCCGTCGCACGCGAACTGTGGACCGCACGGGACACCTACGCGCGGGAGATCGACACATCGGCTGGACGCCTCATCCCCGATCAGTCCCTGGTCGTTGCGGCGCGCGTGCTGCCCACAAGCAAGCGTGAGCTCGCCGCCCTCAAGGAATTCATTGGTCGGGCCAGCCGCACCCAGCTCGACCGGTGGTTCGATGCGATCGAACGAGGGCGAACGACCGACGATCTGCCTGCTGTTCGTCAGTCCTCCGAGACGCTGCCTCCGCCGCGGGTATGGGTCGACAAGAATCCGGAGGCCGACGGTCGCCTCAAGCGCGCACGAGCAGCGATCACTGAGATCGCCGAGGCAATGTCGATGCCGCTCGAAAATCTGTTGACGCCCGACTTTCTGCGCCGCGTCGCATGGACACCGCCGGATCCCATCACCACCGAGAGCATCGCCGAGGCTCTCGAATCCGCGGGGGCACGCTCCTGGCAACGGGAAGCGACGGCACATGTGATCGCGCGCGCCTTTGTCGAGTCACCCCAACCACCGGCCGACGCACACCCAGCCACGTCGTAGGAACAGTCAAGAGATTCGGAACGTTCAGGCGTACTTCATAGGATCGGGACTGCCGTGATCGCGAACGAGGGAGTCTCTAATGACCGAGCGTGCAGAAGTCGTCTTTGTCGACGGGGTGCGCACCCCCTTCGGTCGTGCCGGCGAGAAGGGTCAGTACTGGAACACCCGAGCTGACGACCTGATCGTCAAGGCCATGATCGGGCTACTCGAGCGCAACCCGACACTGCCCAAGGACCGAGTGGATGACGTGGCCATTGCCGCGACCACCCAGCACGGCGACCAGGGTCTCACCCTCGGCCGCACAGCGGCCATTCTCGCCGGACTCCCTCTGAGCGTTCCGGGATATGCCGTCGAGCGAATGTGTGCTGGGGCGATGACGAGCGTGACCTCGATCGCTGGTGCAATCGCATACGGTGCCTATGATTTCGGAATCGCGGGCGGCGTGGAGCATATGGGGCGGCATCCGATGGGATTTGGCGCCGATCCCAACCCGCGTTTTCTTGCCGAGAAGCTTGTGAGCGCCGATGCGCTCAATATGGGGCTGACCGCCGAGCGGCTCCACGACAGATTTCCCACTCTCACGAAAGAGCGCGCCGACCGTTTTGGAATGCATAGCCAGCAGAAGGTCGCTGCCGCATACGAGGCGGGCAAAATTCAACCCGACCTGATCCCGATTGCCATCCGGAGCGAAAGCGGCTGGGGGCTGGCCACTCAGGATGAGGGCATGCGTCCCGATACAACGATGGAGGGGCTTGCCGGCCTCAAAACACCGTTCCGGCCGCACGGGCGGGTCACCGCAGGAACCTCATCCCCCTTGACCGACGGTGCGACGGTGTCTCTGCTCGCAAGTGAATCTGCGGCCGCGGAGCTTGGGCTCAGAGCAAAGATGAAGATGGTGGGGTTCGGGTTCGCCGGCGTGGAACCAGAAGTCATGGGAATCGGCCCAATCCCGAGTACGGAGAAAGCACTGCAACGGGCCGGACTTACGATCGACGACATCGGCGCATTCGAGCTCAACGAAGCTTTTGCCGTGCAGGTGCTTTCGTTCCTCGAACATTTCGGGATCGACGACGAAGATCCGCGCGTGAATCCCTGGGGAGGTGCCATTGCGATTGGACATCCCTTGGCGGCCTCTGGCGTGCGTCTCATGGTGCAACTCGCGCGGCAATTCGAAGAACTCCCCCACGTTCAATACGGGTTGACAGCGATGTGCGTCGGGCTGGGCCAGGGCGGAAGTGTCATCTGGGAGAACCCGCACTACGTCGGAGGAAAATAGCCATGACCACTCCCGATTTCTCTCCCCTTCTCGCCCTCGACCCGGATGAAGTGGTCACCCACTCCTTTGTGCAAAACGTGACGCTCGGAAGCGGTCGCACACTCGCGCTCGTCACTCTCGACAACGGACGTGACCACACGCGGCCCTCAACACTCGGGCCGAAGACCCTGGTGGAGCTGGGCGGTGTGCTCGATGAGCTGAAGGATCGAGCCGCCCGCGGTGAGATCTCCGCTGTGGCGGTGACGGGAAAGCCGTTTATCTTGGCGGCTGGAGCGGACCTGTCGAGGGTCAACGACATCCCAGACCGTGCCACCGGAAAACTCATGGGGCAACTCGGTCATCACGTCCTCGGCAAGCTGAGCGAACTGGGGGTGCCCTCGTTCGTGTTCATCAACGGACTCGCCCTCGGCGGTGGTACCGAGATCGCTCTCAACGCCACATATCGCACGATCGACTCGTCAATTGCTGGGCTGGCCTTGCCCGAGGTCTTCCTGGGCCTCATCCCCGGTTGGGGTGGCGCCTGGCTGCTGCCGAATCTGATCGGCATCGAGAACGCGCTCGAGGTCGTTATTTCGAATCCGTTGAAAAACAACCGGATGCTAAAGGGACCCGACGCTTTCGAGCTGGGGATCGCAGACGCGATGTTCGGACCGGCAACCTTCCTCGAGGATTCCCTGGCGTGGGCCGATGGCGTGCTCGATGGGACCATCGTCGTCAAGCGGAAGAACCAGCCGGGCAAGATCGAGCGCGCCGTCAAATGGGACATCGCCATAGGGATCGCCGAGAAGACTCTGGTGAGCCGCATCGGCCGCGTGGCTCAGGCCCCCTATCGCGCCCTTGAGCTTTTGCGTGCCGCTAAGAATACTGATCGCGCAACCGGATTCGCCGCAGAAGACGAGGCCCTCGCCGACCTGATTGCGAGCGACCAATTCCGCGCCTCCATCTACGCCTTCAATCTTGTGCAGAAACGTGCCAAAAAGCCGGCGGGGGCTCCGGATCGTGAACTTGCGAGGCCGATTACGAAGATTGGTGTTGTTGGCGCCGGTCTTATGGCGAGTCAATTCGCGCTGCTGTTCGTCCGTCGCCTGCAGGTGCCCGTGGTCATTACGGATCTCGAT
>DATMIW010000058.1:0-2943 GCA_035554115.1 Pseudolysinimonas sp.
GGGCTCGTAAAGGTAGCCGTTTTCGCCGGGGTGTACGAGGTGCGGCAGCGCCATCGCATTAGCTGCCACGACCGGGAGGCCGGATGCGAGGGCCTCCATGGTCGCGATGCTCTGCAGTTCGGCGCGGGACGGCATACCGAACACGGAGCCGTGGGTCAGCTCTGACTTCAGCTGCTCGTACGACACCTTGCCGGTGAAGACGACGCGGTCCGAAACGCCGAGCTCGCGTGCTTTCGCCTCGAGGCCGCGGCGGGCCTCGCCGTCACCGATGATGCGCACCTGCACGTCGAGAGCCAGGTCGATGCGGGACGCCGCATCCAGCAATTCGTCGATGTGCTTCTCCTCGTCGAGACGACCGAGGAAGACGATCACATTCGAGGTGCGCGGCGAGAAATCGGCCGAATACAGGCTCGAATCGATTCCGCACGACACTGCATAGACGCCGGTGATCCCCGTGTGCTTCTCGAAGAAGTCAGCGGCCCGGCGCGTGGGAGCCGTGATCTGGTCGGCCTGGCGGAACCATTTGCGCGCCGAATTCCACTGGATGCTGATGAGTCCGCCGAGCATGAAATGCGGCAAGACCCGCACGTGCTGCAGCATGTTCTCGGGCATCGTGTGGTTCGTGCCGAGGAGTCGGATGCCGTGCTTCTTCGCCGAGGTGACCAGGCCGCGACCCACGACGATGTGCGACTGGAAGTGGATAACATCCGGCTGGATCGCGCGCACCAAACGTTCCGCATTGGCCTTCACGCGCCACGGCAGCATGAACCGCAGCCACGGATGCGGTAGCCACCGCCAGCTGTAGATACGGTGCACAGTCAGCTTCTGACCCGAATGCTCTTCGATGAAGGTGCCGACCCGACCGCGCTGAGCGGGCACCATCAGGTGCACATCGTGGCCCCGACTGGCGAGGCCAGCGGCAAGGCTGCGCGTGAACGTTGCCGACCCGTTCACATCCGGAGAAAAAGTGTCGGCGCCGATCAAGATGCGCAGAAGCTTGTGCTCCGGCTCAGAGGTCGGTCGGGTCGCGTCGGTCACTCCCGAACACCTTTCGCTCGGTGGATGACCTCGTCGACAACTTCCGCAGCGGCCTCCTCGACGAGATTGCTGGGACGGTGAGTCTGCGGGTGGTGCTTGGCCAACTGGAAGACGCCATAGACGGCAAGAGATGCGGCGACAGCCCAGACGAAGAACGCCCACACCGGAACCTCGGATGCCTCACCGAGCACCGCAATACCGATGACGACAGCGATGAGCGGGTCGACAACCGTGAGGCCCGCGATGACGAGGTCGGGCGACCCGACCGAGTAGGCGGTCTGCACGAAGTAGGCACCCAGAGCACCGGCCAGAATGAGTCCGAGCAGACACACGATCGTCAGCCATTCGAACGACCCGCCGCCCGTGACACCCGCGATCTCGTTACCGAGTCGGTTGATGACGACCTTGGCGAGGGTCGCGACGAATCCATAGAGGACGCCAGCCGCAACAATGTAGAAAACGGCGCCCGCACGCTTGCGGAAGATCGCAAAGGTCACAGCGAGGATCACGAGGACAGCCGCGAGGATGATCAGCACCGCGATCAGCTGGGGTCGCTGCACAACCGGCTCTTTGGCAAAAACCGCGGCAACAGACACAAATATGGCGATCCCGGAGACGCAGAAGACGATGGCGCGGATCGCGGCACCCTGCAGCTTCACCCTCGACACGCGCGCGTTGACGATCGCGGTGATGACGAGCGCCACAACACCGAGCGGCTGCACGACGATGATCGGCGCGAAGGTGAGGCTGGTCAACTGGAACAGGATCGCCAACCCCAGCAGAATGCTGCCGCCGAGCCACCACATGCTTGAGGCCAACCGCAGCAGCTGCTTGATGCTCAGACCCTGCTTATGCCCGGATCCGGACCGCTCCTCGACAATCGCGACCCCGCGGTGCTGAAACTGCGCACCGAGAGCAAGGAAAACTCCGCCGACGAGCGCGATGACGATTCCCAGAGGTGCCGAACCGCCAATAATGCTCGAGGCAGTGATATCTGTCAGCTCGGGGGGCACCCGACGAATCTACCCGCTGGTCCGCCGATATCCTTGCCGAATGTCCGTACGCCCCATAGTCATCACGGGTGACCCGACGCTGCACACCCCCGCACACGAGGTCACCGCATTCGACACCGATCTGCGCAATCTTGTGCGCGATATGGAAGACACGATGGCTGCCGCGCCCGGTGTCGGGTTAGCCGCGCCGCAGATCGGAGTGCCGCTACGGGTCTTCATCTGGAGCTGGACCGACGAGAACGACGTCGAGCATCGCGGCACCGTCGTCAACCCGGTTTTGTGGATCAGTCCACCGCCCGTAGGTGAACCCGACGAGAACGAGGAGCTGGAGGGGTGCCTGTCGATTCCCGGCGAACGCTTCCCGCTTCGACGGGCCGAGCACGCGATCCTGACCGGTGTGGATGAGGCGGGCAGCCCCCTCAATGTGCGCGCGAGCGGGTGGCTGGCCCGCATTTTTCAGCACGAGTTCGACCACCTCAACGGGGTGCTCTACGCAGACCGTCTTGAGTATGTGTATGCGAAAGCGGCGGCGCGAGCCGTGCGCAAAAACGGGTGGGGCGTGGCCGGAGCCTCGTGGCTGCCCGGTGTCGACGATCTCGACGCATAAGCAGCGGCTCCGACCAAGCCCGGTCGGGCTCAAGGCCCGATGCCGGACTAACGTCGCGGCGGCTGTGGCGTGTTGGCGCGCAACACCTCGACGCGGGCGCGGTACTCGACCTCATCGATGTCCCCCTGAGCGAATCGCTCGGCGAGAGTGGCCTCGGCAGAGCGAGCGGCCTGGGCCTGCGCCCACGGGTGCACGTAGCCGCCGGGTCCGTATCCGTAGCCGCCCTCCCAGGCGTGCCGACGCCAGCGACGCCCTGCGATGGCGATCACGACGATGACCAGGGCT
>DATMIW010000059.1:0-28002 GCA_035554115.1 Pseudolysinimonas sp.
GTCGACACCACGATGGATGCGTTCCCCGGCCTCCCCGACGGTCTTGACTTGAACGCGATCATCGATATCGACCCGGTCGAAGGACGTGTGCGGGTTGACCTTCGAGAGAACCCCGATTGCACACCGACAGGACTCAACCTGACTGAAGCAACGGCAAAGAACAATGCCGTGACGGCGTTCCTCATGGCTTTCAATACCGACAAGCACGCCTCGGGACTGCGAGTTCCCAACAATTCGGGCAGCCACCGCAGAATCGAGGTACTCGTCCGCGAAAACTCGGTTGTGGGGATCCCGCGCCACCCGGCATCGTGTTCGGTGGCGACCCGCACTGTCACCGATCGCGTGACCGGCATGATCGTCGCCGGTCTCGCCAAAATGGCTGGGTCCGACCTTGGTGCAGCCGAACCCTGCTTGGGATGCCCTCCGCACGAAGGCGTTGTTTCCGGACGTGACCCGCGACGAGACGGTGCTGAGTACATTCTTCAGATCTTCAGTGGAACCTCAGGTGGACCGGCCACCGCAGATGCCGACGGATGGCTAGCATTCAACACGATCATGGGCGCTGGGATCCCGCGCATCGACTCCAGCGAAATCGTCGAGCAGAAATACCCCTTGGTCGTGTGGCAGCACGTCGCCGTTCGTACCGACTCCGAGGGGGCCGGAAAGTTCCGCGGAGCGCCCGGCAGCATTTCGGCGTACGGCCCGCTCGATTCTGACGCCGTCTCTCATTACTACCTCGAGGGTGTTGTGAACCGGCCGCAGGGTGTGCGTGGCGGGGGTCCAGCCCTCGGCCCAGCGGCCTGGAAAGTGACGTGCGGCGGCACCACCACGCAGATAACCGACACGGTGGCACGGGTAGCCCTTGAGGCCGGAGAGGCGATCGTCTCGCTCGGGTCCGGGGCCGGCGGATACGGCTCACCCTTCGATCGCGAGCCCGAAGCAGTCCTCGAAGACGTCCGAGACGAATACATTTCGGTGGAGCGGGCGGAGCATGCATACGGCATTGTCATCTCAGGAGATCCGAGGCGATTCGAGACACTCAGAGTTGACGAGGAGGCCACGAAGCGGCTGCGGTCCCACCGAATTGACGACATCGACGGTGGTCGGGTTGAGTCGGAACTCCCGATCTGGTGGGCCGCATAATGGCGCAGGCATCGCAGCGACCGGGTCGTCTCGAGGGCAAGAGCATCATCGTTACCGGTGGCGGCAGTGGGATCGGGGCGAGCTCTGGCCGTCTGTTTGCACGCCATGGGGCGCGGGTCGTGCTCGCCGACATCGATCCCGAGGCGGCCGAGCGCGTCGCCGAAGACATTCGGAAATCTGGCGGCGACGCCCTCACGGTTCGGGTCGACGTCACAGATTACGACGACAATGTCGCAATGGTCGCGGAGACGCTCAAGGCATACGGTCGGGTCGACGGCGTATATGCGAACGCCGGAATCCCGGGCGGTCACACAGCCCATGAGATCACCCCGGAGGAGTGGCGCCGGGTTATCGATATCGATCTGACCGGGGCGTTCTATAGCTCGAAGGCCGCCCTGGTGGCGATGCGTGAGCAGGGGAGTGGTGCCATCTTGCTTCAGGCGAGCATTTGCGCCTCGAGTGGTATCAAGGGCACTGTCGCCTACTCTGCGGCCAAGGCAGGGCTCGTTGGTCTCACCTACCAGATGGCTGTCGAATATGCGGAGCAGGGCATTCGGGTCAATGCGATTTCTCCGGGGACGACGCCGACACCGCTCGTCGAGCGCCTCTACCGTGAGCGCGCCGCAACCCGCGGCACAACAGCAGAGTCTGATCTCGAGCGCACAGCGTCGAGCTACCCGATGAAGCGGCTCGGCACGACTGAGGAAATCGCCAACCTCGCTCTGTTCCTTCTGAGCGACGAAGCGTCGTTCATTACGGGCGCGGACGTGCCGATCGACGGGGGTTTCACCGCAGCATGACCGACTTTTCGAGGTTCGACTACGCACCCGCCGGGAAATTCGACTATGGCAACCCGTTGTCGATCCACTACGGCATTGACAGCGTGCGCCACCTGCCATCGGTTCTCGCTGATCTGGGAGCCGAGCGCGTTCATCTCGTCACGGCGCGGTCGCTGATTGGCTCTCGGAGTCTCGAACACGTCAGCACGCAATCGCCGGCTTTGGGTCGAGCGACCGTATCGTTGGCGGCCGCCCACTCGCCGGTTGCGAATATCCTCGATGCGGGTCTTGCAGCGCGCACTGCCGGCGCCGACGTGATCGTGGGATTGGGCGGCGGCAGCGCCCTCGACACGGCAAAATTTGCCAGCCTCATTGCCACCTCGGCCCTCGACGAGAACGCGGCGCCGGCGGATGTCGCGAGAGTTCTGAGAGATCCCGAGGCCCGCGCGTCGATTCCGATTATCGCCGTGCCGACCACGCTGTCGGCCGCGGAGTTGTACGGCGATGGGGGATTCACCGACCCTGACACCGGTCAAAAAGTAGGCGCACGAAATGCATCCCTGACCCCGAAGGTCGTGTTCTACGATCCGCGCGCGACAGAAGACACTCCGGCGAGTCTCTGGTTCTCCACGGCGGTGCGGGCGCTGGATCATGCCGTCGAAACCTTTCTCGCCCCGGGAGTAGACCCGGTTTCCTCGGCGATGGCCACCTCGTCGGCGCGGGCATTGGTCCGCGTGCTCGGTCGCGCCCAAGGTGACATGGGGGGACTCGAGGATCGCCTGGCAGCGCAGATCGCAGCCTGGAAGAGCTATCTCAATCCTCCGCTTGCGTCGAGCGGGGTGAGCCACATCATTGGCCGGGTGCTGGGTGCTCGCAATGGAATTCCCCACGGTGTTGCCTCGTGTGTCGTGCTGCCACAGGCGCTGCAGGCGCTCAACCGGCACGACGTCGAAGCCCGTCGGCGTCTCGATTCTCTCGCCGGTCAGATCGGCGTGGACAGGTCCGAAGGGTCGCCTGGTACGCAACTGATTCATATGGTTGGGACCCACATCCGTGACTGCGGTCTGCCGACACGCTTCACCCGGAATCAGCTCGGTCGGGATGCTGAAGACGAAGCCGTTGTAGTTGCGGCGGCGGAATCGGGTCGCCCTCTCGCCTTTGTTGCCGAGGTCATCTCCGCCTGCGTCGAATGATCCGAAGTGGCTGCTTAGGCCTTCATCGACACAACGGCCTCGTCGTGAACCGCGCGCAGAATCCGCATCTTGTGATCCTGTGCGAGGAGCTGGATCTGCTCAGAACCGGGATCTTTGGCAATGAGATCCAGAAGGCGCTCGTGATCCTCGATGAACTCGGCGGAATGTTTCATGATGATTCCGAAGGTGGGGCGGCTGATGGCCGCCGTTCGGCTGCGCTCGCTTGCTAGCAGCTCAAGCAGATATGCGTTCGGGCACGATTTGCACAACAGGTCATGGAATTGGGCGTTCAACTCCATGAAGCCGTCCGCGTCGTAGTCCTGACGCTTCTGGCGCATGCCTTCGTTGATCTGACGCGCCTGTTCGAGATCGATTGCCGAGAGCAGTGGAGCGGCAGCCGCGGTGGCTGCTCCCTCCAGCAGGGCAACAACCTGCTGGGTACCCTCATAGGTGACGGGATCGAGCTGAGCCACCCGTGCGCCAGCATTGTGCTTATAGGTGACGTAACCCTCGGCCTCCAGACGCCGGAGCGCTTCGCGCACGGGGAGCTGGCTCATATGCGTTTCCGAAGAAATTTCTTCGAGAACGAGGCGAGAGCCGGGGGAGTAGCTGCCGTCGAGGATCCGTCGCTTGACGTAGTCATACGCATGGCCGGCTTTTGCACCACGTCCATGGGTCGTGTTTGCCACGATCTCTCCCTGCGTTAATACGGCGAGATGCCCTTTACACGCGCCGTTTGGCTTTCTGAACCACTCGGTATTGTCGCGGCCAATAGTCGACGTGGACGTCGAGCTGGTCGGCTGCCTGCAATGCAAAGTACGGGTTTCGCAGCATCTCGCGGCCTAACGATACGGCGTCGGCTCGCCCGCTTGCGACAACTGACTCGGCGTATTCGGGAGTCAAAATGAGCCCGACTGCCGCGGTGGGCATCCCGGATTCGCTGCGGATGTGTTCCGAGAACGGCACCTGATACCCCTCAGACACAGGAATGCGGACGTCGGCGACAAGCCCACCCGTCGAGACATCGATGAGGTCGGCCCCGGCGTCGCGTATCCAGGCGGCGACAGTGGCGGTCTGGACCTGGTCCCATCCGCCTTCCGCCCAGTCAGTCGCCGACACCCGCACGAAGAGGCCCTTGTCTTCTCCGATTTCGTGTCGAACCGCCTCGACGATCCTGACGAGCAAGCGAGCGCGATTCTCCAGGGACCCGCCGTATTCGTCGTCACGCGAATTGCTAAGCGGCGACAGGAATTCGTGGATGAGGTAGCCGTGGGCGGCGTGAATCTCGACAACGTCAAATCCGGCAACCACGGAGCGTCGTGCCGCGGCCGCAAAATCGGCAACGACTTTGTCGATTCCGGCTAGGTCCAGTGCAACGGGGGTGTCGAACCCGGGGAACGCGATTGCGGACGGCGCCACAGTCGTCCATCCGCCGTCAGATATCGGGACTGTTGTTCCACAGCGGTGGTCCGAGAGTCGGTAATCCGAGCCCTTCCGACCGGCATGAGCGAGTTGGATCGCCGGGACAGCGCCTTGGCTGCGGATAAATTCCGCTACTTTCGTCCACGCGTCTCGCTGGGTGTCGTTCCAGATCCCCGTGTCCTCGGGACTGATGCGACCCTCGGGGCTCACAGCTGTCGCCTCCGCGGTGACGAGGCCGGCACCACCGATGGCGAACTGGCCGAGATGCACGAGATGCCAATTGGTGGGCACGCCGTCTCGCGCCTCGCACGAGTATTGGCACATGGGCGAGACCCAGATCCGGTTCCGAATGGAAATCGAGCGCACCTGGAACGGTTCGAATAGCGTCGGCGGCATGGGCGACTCCCTTGTCTGAGCATCTGCGGTCGATATGATCATAAAGTCTATACGATCACCAAAGCGGTTCGTCCAAGAACGGAAACCATCATGACTGACAACATTCCTGAGACCTGCCGCCCCGCATGGGCCCATGATGCGGGGATCATCGACCTTCAGCCCGTCGCCGAGGTGCCGACGGACCTCACCGCGATTGCCGACCGCCTTCTCATCCTTGAGACTGTTGCAAGGTATGCGATTGCGTACGACGAGCGACGCCTGGACGTGCTCAGCGACCTGTACACCGAGACGGGCACCTACTCCTATTCAATAGGGGGAGCGCCCGCCGACGGTCGCAGTGGGCGCGAGGTATTGATCCCCTGGTATGACGAGATCATGCGCTCCCAGGTCGACCAGCGACGCCACATGCTCGGCAGCGTCGTGATCGAGGAGCTCACATCTGACCGAGCTCTCGTAATCGCCTATAAGACGATCTACGGCATCGAGAAGACAGTGCGACTCGTGACGACGGGTCTGTACCGAATCACCCTGGTGAAGCAGAACAAGCGATGGCTGATCGAGGACGCGTTTGATGCCCTCGACCGCCCCTTCTGAATGGGGAGAGCGAGACGTCGTGTCTCAGAATGTCGTGTCGAGCTGAAGAACCTTTTCTGAGATCCGCCACCCGTCAGCCGTGCGCGTCACAACGTCTGTGTAGGTGCCGACGGTTATCAACGACAGCTGCTGATCTGCTACGGCCGAAACCAGCACATACGATGTGACCTCTGCTGTGTTGGCGTCTCGAGCCGACACCTGAATGTTCGAAATGTGGTGCCGGCGTCGATCAGTTTGCGATGCCTTGAAGGTCTTGATCTGCGAAATTATCGCGTCGGCCCCGAGGCGCGGGCCGTGGACCGTCCCGTCGGCAACCTTCATCAGATAGCTCGCGTCGGCGGTGAAACAGGCGTGCAGCGATTCGAAGTCGAGCTGGTCATGATGCACCCCGTACGCAGTGGTGAGTTCGTGGATCGCTATGCGGTCATCTGCAGAAAGAGCAGGGGCGGGGGTGGTCATCTTTGATCCCTTTCGCTGAGCGGGGATGAGTTTTCTAACCCCTTGTGCATCTGATCATAAAATCTATATGATCAGATAGCAACGCTTGAGATCAACGATGTACTCGAGAGGAGATCGACATGTCTGATGCAGATATGCCTGCTGCGAGCATCGCGAATCTCAGCAAGACCTTTGCCGGCGTCAAAGCCTTAGACAATGTCTCGTTCAAGCTGTCTCGGGGCGCAATCACGGCCCTCCTGGGAATGAATGGCTCGGGCAAGTCCACTCTGATCAAGATCCTCGCAGGCGTCTATCAGCCCGACCCCGGCGCTGAGGTGGTAATCGCGGGTCACCAGGTGGCCCTGCCATTCAGTTCGGCCAGCGCACACCGCGCAGGCCTTCGGTTCCTGCATCAAGACGTCGGTCTCGTCCCGTCTCTGACGGTCGCCGACAACTTCGCGTTCGTCAGTCGATTCCGAGGTCACGGAATGCTGGCTCCCATTGATCGACGAGCTCAGAAGGAACATGTCGAACGCAGCCTCGCGCGATTCAACATCGACATCGACCCGGAATCGCTGGTCAGTACCCTGACGCCTACCCAGCGCACAATGGTGGGCGTTGCGCGCGCTTTGCAAGACGACGAAGGCGACATCGAGAACACGGACGTTGAGAAGATCCTGATCCTCGACGAACCGACAGCGGCACTGCCCGCGGAAGAGGTCGATATTGTGCTCTCCGCGCTGGAAGATCTTCGCGCTCGCGGCGGCACCGTGATCTATGTCAGCCATCGCACCGATGAGGTTGCGCGGATCGCGGATCGCCTGGTGATTCTGCGTGACGGCAAACTTGTCGCCGACGAGGCGCGGGGTGACCTCTCGTCGGACGAGATCGTCGAGAAGATCGTGGGCCGGAAGCTTCAGAGGGTTATGAGCGAAGGTGTTGCGCGCACCGCCGGGGACACTGTTTTGACTGCCACCGGGCTTACAGGCCCGCGGCTGCGTGGAGTCGACCTCGATGTGGCTGCCGGAGAGATTGTCGGAATCGCTGGGCTCGTTGGTTGCGGCCGGAGCGAGTTGATGCGCATTCTCGGTGGCGCCCAGGCGCCCTCTGGCGGGACGATGTCCCTCCGGGGCGAGGCGTACGCCCCTCGCAATCCCGCGCAGGCTCTTCACCGAGGCGTCGCCAGCTCTCCCCAGGAGCGTCGCAAAGAGGGCGTCGTCATGCAGATGTGTGTCGGCGAAAACCTCACCCTGGGTCGCCTGAAAAGGCTGAGTCGCGGCGGCGCGATTTCTCGGAAACTAGAGGGGTCGACTGTTGCGTCACTGATCGACGCCTTCGCGATCAAGACCACCGGCGCACGGCAGACCATCGCTCTTCTTTCGGGGGGCAACCAGCAGAAAGTGATGCTCGGTCGAGCCGCCGGATACGACAGCAATGTGCTTCTTCTCGATGAACCGACTCAGGGCGTCGATGCAAATGCGAAGGCCGAGATTGCCCAGCTCGTACGCGAACAGGCGTTGCGCGGGGCGGCCGTCGTCATGGCATCGACCGACTTCGAAGACTTCGTGGGTCTGGCGCATCGCGTCGTCCTCCTCGACCGCGGTCGCATAATCGCCACGGCCGTCGGCGACGAGATCACCGTAGACAACCTCTCCCTCCTCTGCGCACAGCCCGAGATCCGCGAAAAGAGTGCCTGACCATGACTGACACAGTGACCACGGCGAAACCCGCACCGAAGCCACGGACCACAGTGGCCTCTCTCGCCACGAATTATGGCGTCGTCGGGTTCCTCCTGCTGCTCGTCATCATCTTCTCGGTGATGCTTCCCGGAACCTTCCCCACCTTCCTCAACGGTCGATCCTTGCTGACCGACGAAGCCATTCCCCTTGTCCTGGCCCTTGCCGCAGTCCTTCCGCTGGCCGCTGGCGAATTCGATCTGTCGCTTGGGGCGGTGCTCGGGTTCAGCGCCATTGCCACGATCAGCCTGTCGAATGCCGGCCTCCCGACTCCGCTCGTAATCCTGATCGCGCTCGCGATCGGGGCGTTCATCGGTGCGGTCAACGCTGTCCTGGTTGTGGGGATCGGCGTCAACGCCTTCATCGCCACCCTCGCCTCGGCCACGGTGCTGGCAGGGCTCAACCTTTTGGTGACCAACAGTGGCCTGCTCGTGCTCGCCGCTCCGGACCTCGCAGCCCTGACCACCACGCGGGTTGGGGGCTTCCAGGTTGTCCTCGCCTACGCGATCGTGCTCGCGGTGGTCATCTATTTCTTCGTCGAACACACGCCGTTCGGGCGCTACCTGCGAGCGACCGGGATGGGCCGGGATGCGGCGCGCCTCAGCGGAGTGAACACAGGTCGCTTCCTGTCGGCCTCGTTCATCGTCGCGGGAGTATTGGCGGCCTTCGCCGGTGTGTTGTTCGCCTCTCGCGGAGGTACCGCACCCCCGACTCTCGGCCCGGAGTTTCTGCTTCCGGCCTACGCTGCTGCCTTCCTGGGTGCGACAACCATCCGGCCCGGGTACTTCAACGTCGGCGGAACCGTGATCGGAGTGCTGCTCCTCGCGGTTGGTAGCAACGGACTCACACTCATGGGGGCCCAAACCTGGGTCACCAATGTCTTCAACGGCGTCGCATTGATGATCGCCGTCTCGGCTTCGGTCCTCGTGGGCCGTAAGCGCCGGCGGGGCTAACCCACGCTCCGCTGGCGAACTCGCACACCAAGAGAAAGAAGGACTGACGATGTCGTCGTCTAAACACTTCAAGGTGGTCGCCGTACTTGCGGCCTCCGCAATCTTTACCCTCGCGGGCTGTTCGGCGGGCGGAGGCGGCACCACTTCAGGTGGTGACGTTGACATCTCCAAGGCTCAGCAGGTCATCAAAGAAGCCTCCGCCGAGGACACCAGCTTCACCTTCCCCAAGGACTCAGTCGAGGCCGCCAAGGGCCTGTCAGTTGTCGCCATCCCCTGCGCCTACGCGGCCGAGGGCTGCAAGCGAACAGTCGACGGCATCCAGGACGCCTCAAAGGAGCTCGGCTGGAACTACAAGATGATCGACCCTGCCGGTGACCCCGAGAAGATGCGTGAAGGAATCCGCACGGCGATCCAGCTGAAGGTTGACGCGATCTTCCTCGCCGCAGTACCGCCGGAGGTTGCCAAGGATGACGTCGCTGCCGCTCAGGCCGCTGGCATCACCGTTATCAACACCCTGGAGGTTGCTCCCGAGGGATTCGCCGACGCGACAGTGGAGTCGGACCGTGTTCTGCAGGGTAAGTGGGCGGCCGCGTTCCTCACTGTTGCGACAAAGGGCGAGGGCAAAATTGTGCTGCTCAACGACCCGGAGTTCTCGTCCATCGTTGCCGAGCACAAGGGCGTGACCGAGGGCTTGAAGGAGTACTGCCCGAAGTGCAAGGTCGTGAAGGACAGCTCATTCCAGATTGCCAACCTGCAGACGGAGATGCCGACCGAGTTCCAGGCGACTCTGACGGCCAACCCGGATGTCAACGCGGTCTGGGGAGCGTACGACCCGGTGGCCGCGGCTATCCTTCCGGTGATCGACCGGAGCGACCGGAGCGACTCCATCACGGTGGTTTCACACAACGGAGATGCATTCGCGCTCAAGGACATCAAGGCCGACAAGAAGGCATTCAAAGCCACACTCGGTTTCAGTGACGAGTGGATCGCGTTTGCCGCCGTCGACCAGCTCCTGCGCATCAAGGCCGGCACGATCACCGACGAGGAACGCCGAGTCATCGTGCCCTCGAAGCTGCTGACCGCTGACAACATCACGGACATTCCGTGGTTGGGTGACAGCGACTGGCGCTCGGCTTACCTCGAGCTCTGGGGTAAGTAGCAGGATCAGGAAATAGGAAAGGGGTGCGGATTTTTCCGCACCCCTTTCTCTATGCCCCGAAGAGTCACATCACCTTAGAACTGGGAGGCGCCACGCATCCTCCCGCCCCGACCGACCGTCACATTCGGGTTCTCCGCAGGCGATGCCCTTGTTCATACGCTGACCCTCGCGCATCGCGATCGAGGCCGAAACGGCTTATGAGTCCGTCCCGCTAAGCGCGAATCGCACGGTGACGGTAATGCCGACTCCCGGCCGGTTGTCGAGCTGCACGCTTCCCTCGGCGACTGTCGCGATGCCTTCGACGATCGCCAGACCGAGGCCTGCGCCGGTTCCGCTCTGGTTCGTGGCGGCTCGCGAAAAGCGGTCGAAAGCGCGATCGACGAAGTCGGATGCCATGCCACCCGCATCGTCCGTGACGCGAAGGACGAGGTGGCGGTCGTCGAAATCGAGCGTCACCTCGATTCGTCCCGTCTCAGTGACCGCCGCGAGCGAATTGTTGACGAGATTGTCGAGCACGCGACCGAAATCGGGCACCGAGACGGCGGCGTGCATTGAGTCGTCACCCGCGGGGATGGAGCTCGCATAGTCGATCTGAATGTCGCGTCCGTTGACCCGCAGCCTCCCGCGGTCCGCCGCGTCGGCAAGCTCCGCAACGAGGTCATCGAGGCGCGCCCGGCCGGGCGCCGCCTGCGCGTCAATGCGCGAGAGTTCCAGCAGCGAGGTCGCGAGCGAGGTCAGTCGTGTGAGGGTCAGTTGGGCGGCGGCGACATCCGCTCGCATCTGCGACAGCGACGAGGCCTCCGCTTGAGCGAGTTCGAGCTGTGTCGTCATGATCGCGAGCGGGGTGCGCATCTCGTGGCTGGCATCCGAGACAATCTGTCGTTCACGCTCGGCTGACGCGCGAAGCTGGCCGATCAGTTCATTCAGAGTCAGCGCGAGGTCGGCGATCTCGTCGCGGGCGGGACCCACGGGCAGCAATTCGCCACCGGCGTGGGTCATGAGCTCAGAGGCGCTCGTTCGCAGGCGCACAACGGGACTCAGAGCGACAGTACCGATAAGCCATGAGGCGGCTCCGAATACCACGTTGATAATCGCGATGCTGGCGATCAAGAGTGCCGCCACCTGGTTGAGGATCGCGACCTCGCGGTCGTCGCTCACAGCGGTGACGACCCGCCATTCCCCGCGCGTGCTTGTCACATTGATGACACGGACCAGATAGGAACCGCTCGGGGTCGAAATGCTGTGCGTGCCGATGCGCTCAAGTGCCTCGGTGTGTAGGGCGAGGTGTTTCGGCAGGGTATCCACCTTCACAACGCCCGTGGGGTCGGTTACTCGCACATGTTGACGAGGGCCCGGGTGATCGACGTCTTCTTTGTCCGAGGCCAGGGCGGTCACATACGGCGCCTCGATATTGCGCAACACATCGCTTTGCCCCTGGGTCACGATGTTTTGCACCTGCGCATAGATCAGGATGCCGGCGGCCCCCGAGATGAGGACGGCGATGACCAAACTGCCGCCGGTAATGCGCGCGCGAATGCCCAGCCGTGAGGGCCGGAAGCGGAACGGGCCGGGCCGTGGCATGCTGAGCCGCACTACGCCCCCGCCACGAGTTGAAAGCCGACCCCGCGCGAGGTGACGATTTTGCTCGTCGTGCCCACGGCCTCCAATTTGCGGCGGACATAGCTGACGTACTGGTCGACGATGTTCGTGTCGATGAACGCACCGGATCCCCAGATCGCATCGAGGACATCGGCGCGCGTCTGTACCTGGCCGGCCTTCTCGGCGAGCACCCGTAACAGGTCGAGTTCTGTCCGGCTGAGGCGCACCTCGCGTTCGCCAACCGAGATCACATGGCGAGTGAGGTCGATCACGAGGTCGCCAACTTCGAGTCGGGTCGATCCGATTGCGTCCCGGCGCCGCAGGGCGCGGAGCCGGGCGGCGAGCTCGGCAAACTCAAAGGGCTTCGTGAGGTAGTCGTCGGCGCCCGCATCGAGGCCGTGGATACGGTCGTCGACCGCGTCACGCGCGGTGAGCAGCAGGATCGCAACGCCGTAGGTATGTTCGCGCAGGCGACGGCAGAGTTCGAAGCCCGACATGCCGGGCAACATGACGTCGAGGACGGCGATGTCGTAGGGTTCAGCCGCGATCAGGGTCATGGCCTTTACCCCGTCGTCCGCGACGTCGACGACGTAGCCTTCGGCTTCGAGCCCGCGGGAAAGAAGCGCCGACATTTCGGGTTCGTCGTCGACGACCAGCACCCGCAATGCCATGTCAGTTCCCTTCGCCGCAGGGGCCAGCAGCTCTCCCGCGGCAGCCTCGCTGGGCGCCAGCGTACCCATCTCGGCCGTGAGACGACGGTCACGCTCACCGCGCATTGTCTGTGGGTTCTCTCACGATTACGGGCCCCTGTCTCATGCGTTCCGAAGCAAGGGAAGCTGACGATGGAGAGGTGACCTCGACAATCGCCATCGGCTCTGTGGCTTCGCCGCGCCTGCCGCGCGGGGTTCACTCGTCGAGTCGGTTCGCCTTTGTTGCACTGGGCGTATTGGCGACGGGAATTGCGCTCATCGGTGCGGGCACGCCGTCGTACTGGGGTGATGAGGCGGCGAGTGTGACGTCGGCGCTGCGCCCTCTGCCGTCGCTGTTCGCAGAGCTGGCGCACGTCGATGCGGTCCACGGACTGTACTACCTGTTCCTGCATGTTTGGGTGGGCCTCGTGGGCACCTCGGAATTCGCGGTGCGCGCCCCAAGCGCGGTCGCGATGGGATTCGCGGTCGCCGGCACCGGGGTGCTCGGGTCGCGACTCCTCGGCCGACGCGTGGGCATCATCGCGGCCCTCGTGCTGACGGTGCTACCCGAAATGACCCGCATGGCCATCGAAGCGCGCTCCTATGCATTCGCGGTGGCTGCGGGTGTCTGGCTGACGATCTTCCTCGTGCACCTCGTTTCGCGCGAAGCCAGCCGCCGCTGGTGGGTGCTGTTCGGCGTATGCGCAGCGCTGTGCGTATACCTCTTCCTCTATCTGCTTCTTCTCGTCGTTGTCCACGCCGTCGTCGTGCTGGCGATGCGTGCATCGCGGCAGACGGGGCGTCGATGGCTGAGTGCGCTTGCCATCGCCGGCGTGCTCGCGCTGCCGGTTATCGTCGTGGCGGTTCTTCAAGGGGGCCAGATCGAGTTCCTTGCGCATCGCCACTACGCGACATTCGACTCGGTCGCCGTTCGGCAGTGGTTTCTCACGCCGTGGATGGCCGCGATCGCATGGCTGTTGATCGCGGGCTGCGTGGTTCTCACGGTGCTGCATCGCCGAATCCTGTCGGCATCCAGGGTCCGGGGAGCCATCATTGCGCTGGTCTGGGTTGCTGCGCCCACGGCCCTCCTGCTGATCGGCAACGCCTGGCTGCATCCGATGTACAACATGCGGTATCCGGCGTTTTGCTTGCCCGGTGTTGCCCTCGCGATGGCCGTCGGAATCGACGAGCTCGCTCGGTTCGCGCGTCATGGGCGAGCCCGTCGCGTTGTGGCGGGTCTGCTGCTCATCGCGGTCGCGGCAACGGCGGCACCGAGCTTTATCGCCGAACGCGGACAGTACGCAAAAGACGGAGGCAGCGACCTGCGCCAGCTTGCCGAGCAGGTGCACGCGCGGGCTC
Organism: Pseudolysinimonas sp.; assembly: GCA_035554115.1. GTDB lineage: Bacteria > Actinomycetota > Actinomycetes > Actinomycetales > Microbacteriaceae > CAXTSE01. The sequence goes on from DATMIW010000059.1 coordinate 13,461, forward strand.
ACGCCGGCGATGCCATAGTTTTCGACGCCACCACGCGGAACAGTCGCCGCCCCCGACTCGCGCTCGATCTCTGGCCGAAATCGTTTGCTGGTCTGGACGATGTGGAACTCATAACCCCCTATGTGGACCGGGCGTGGTTGTGGGATGAGGTCGCGCCACTCGATCAGGTCACCGCGGCGGTATCGACCCACCAGACGGTGTGGGCTGTCGAGTCCCACGCGGGCGCGTCGTCCGATCTCGACGTGCTGGCCCGGCTCGGCTATCGCGTCGTCGACATCGTGCATGTGCACCGCACATCTATTTACGAACTCAGCAGGGAGATCACGTGAACCGGGCCGTAGTCATCGTCCCCACCTTCAACGAGGTGGAGAATTTGGTCGATATCGTCGCGCGGGTCCATGCGGCGGTACCGTCCGCCCATGTGCTGGTGGTCGACGATGCGTCCCCCGATGGCACAGGGCTGCTGGCCGAACAGCTCGCGGCGGGTGATCCCCGCATCCACGTTCTGCATCGCGCGGGGAAAGCGGGCCTGGGTGCGGCCTACCGGGCCGGCTTCGCGTGGAGCCTCGAGCGCGACTACGAGCAGATTGTTGAGATGGATGCCGATGGATCCCACGACCCGGCCCACCTTCCCGCGCTCCTGGGCGCGCTCTCCGATGCGGACCTTGCCCTCGGTTCACGCTGGGTCGCCGGCGGTGGCACCGTCGGATGGCCGTGGCATCGACGCATCCTGTCGCGCGGTGGCAGCGCCTATGCCCGGCTCGTGCTCGGTCTGTCGCAGCGGGATGTAACGGGCGGCTTCCGTGCCTACCGCGCCGAGGCGCTCCGCCGCATCGATCCGGCGATGCTCAGCAGCCAGGGGTACAGCTTCCAGATCGAGTTGCTGTGGCGCGCTTCGATGGCAGGGTTGCGGATTGCCGAGGTGCCGATCACTTTTGTCGAACGCGTCAACGGCGCATCGAAAATGAGCGGCGCGATTGTCGTCGAAGCGATGGCGCGGGTCACGAAATGGGGTTTCCAGGCGCCCCTCGTGAAGCAGCTAATCGGATTCATCAGCGTCGGCGCGATCGGATTTGGCATCGACATTGGTGTCTTCAACGCCCTGCGACTGACAGTCTTGTCGCCCGACCATGTGCATGGCGGCGCGATCATCGCCAAGGCGGTGTCGGTGTCCGTTGCCATCGCGGCGAATTGGGTGGGGAGCAGATACTGGACGTTCCGTGATCGACGGCGTCCGGATGTGATCCGCGAGGCCGCACAGTTTGTGCTCACAAGCGCAGCGGGTGGACTCGTCGCGCTGCTCTGCCTCGGCGTCTCGCACTATGTGTTGGACTTGCGCTCGCCTTTCGCCGACAATCTCTCGGCCAATGTGGTCGGCCTGGTGTTGGGGTCGGCCGTGCGGTTCGTGCTGTATCGCTCGTGGGTCTTTGCACAGGGTCGACGCGACACGGAGGTTGTGGTCGAGGCTGCCCGCGGGTGAGGGGCCTGGACTTTGTCGGGGGTGCGTGACACCATCGCCAACGTGACCAGCCCTCCCACGACCGAGCAGCGACTGCGCAACCTTGTGCTGTTGCGTCGCGTGCGCGACCGCATCGATCGGGAGTTCGCACGTCCCCTCGATGTCGAGGCTCTGGCGCGCGGGGTCAACATGTCGTCGGGGCACCTGAGCCGCGAGTTTCGAGAGGCATACGGCGAATCCCCGTACAGCTATCTCATGACGCGTCGCATTGAGCGCGCGATGGCTCTGCTGCGGCGCGGAGATCTAAGCGTCACGGATGTGTGTTTCGCAGTCGGCTGTGGATCGCTCGGTACCTTCAGCACGCGCTTCACCGAACTTGTTGGGGTCTCACCCCGTGCGTACCGAGGTGCTCACGCGGGCGATTCTGTGGAGGCGACAGTGGACGCCGCGGCCGACATGCCCTCATGCATCGTCAAAGAGGTCACCCGACCGATCAGGAATCGAGAAGCACCCGCATCGGCCCCGCAATTAGTGTGACGGCCATGAGCATTCGCATCCACAACACTTTCCTTGTCCACACCGACGGTGAGGCAGCACTCGCCTTCTACCGTGACACGCTCGGCTTCGAGGTGCGCAAAGACGTTGGCTACAACGGTCTCCGTTGGCTGACCGTCGGCCCAGTCGACCAGCCCGACGTCGCCATTGTGCTCGAGCCGCCGGCCATGGATCCGGGCCTCACCGACGCCGAACGCGACACGATCCTCGAGCTCATCGCCAAAGGCAGCTACGGGCGGATCATCCTCGAGACCGATGACCTGGACGAGCTCTTCGCGCGCGTGCAGGCTAGTGGCGCCGACGTCATCCAAGAGCCCACCGACCAGCCCTACGGAATCCGCGACTGCGCCTTCCGCGACCCCGCGGGCAACCACATCCGATTCAACGCGGCTCCCACCGCCTGAGTCCCTGCGGCTCTGCCGCCTGGGGCTCCGCCTCCTGAGCCTCTGCCGCCTGAGTCGCGGCGGCAGGGTCGGGGCGGCCAGCGGCGGGCGCGGCTACCTTGCACACTGGCAGCGCGCCGCGCCTCAGGAGGTGCGAAGGTCTCGTTTCGCCAGCCGTAAGGCCAGGGCAACCGCGCCGCAGATGATCAGCACGCGGGCGGCGGGCACCAGGCCCGCGGCATTCTGGGCCAGGAACGACTCGGCCGCGAGCCAAGCGACCTCGGCCACCAGTACGACAGCCGTTGTGAGTGCCGCGCCGAACGGGGCGTCCTCTGAGAACGGGACGACCACTCCGGCGAGGTAACTCAGCACAAACAGCGCGGCGAACACGGGGGCGACCGAGAGCAGGGCGTCTGGCACGCCCTCGATCGGCACCGCGGCGAGAACCGCGATGACGAGCAGCAGCAGCTGGATGACCGCCAGGGCGATGAGCTGTGCCGCGACGCGCACCCACACCGGCTGCCGAGCGCCCACGAAGATCATCTCACCCGACGGGTCCTGCCGTGCGCAGTCTCGGCGCCGGCGGCACACAAAATTGCGAAGAAGATCACGATGGCCTCGGCTGGGATCAGCCCGGTTCGAGCGGCCGCGACCCCGGCGGCCATCAGGACGGCCATCGAAATCAGGCTCACCGCGGTCACGGGGTGACGTATATAGAGGAGCGCCTCCCGGATCACGAAATTGATGAATGCACTCGGCCTGCCCACCGCGCGCGCCGCCAGCACTCTCCACCCGACCTGAAGCGGCTGCTGCAGTCCGCCCCCTGCGGCGGTCAGGCACGCCAGTGCTACGAGGGCGAGAAGGACGGCGATGGATGCGGCGGCATCCACGAAGGTGGTGGGCGCGGATCGTCCTGACCACAGCCAGACGAGGCATCGCGCCACGACGCTGGTGCGTTGCTGCAGGGCTCCCGTGCCGATGTCGACGATCATGGCGCCTGTCACGAGTATCGCGACAAGCATTCCCACCGAGCGTGATGCCGTGTCGCTCCACTTGAGGAGCCCCGCTCCGATGACAACGGCATCGCGCACTATCAGCGCCACGATTCCGAACGCCGACGCTATGGCCACCAATGACACAGTGGTAATCACCGGAAACTGTTGATGCGAGGCAATCACGGCGGTCGATGCACCGCTGCTTGCGATAACGACGATTGCGATCAAAGCCGCTGTCGGGAGGAACTCGCCGACAGCGATGAGGGAGCGACTGGCACCCGCGATGCGCGCAGAGAGCGCGATCCGCGAATGCGGCGGGACGATCATCGCGATGAGCAGTGCGATCGCCGACGACACGATGCAGCTTGACGACACGAAGATTGCGGTGAGCGCTGCGCGTTGCCTTTCGCCGAAAGGTCCGTCGGGATCGAACAAACTCCCCAAGATCGAGTCGTAGAAGCCGAACGCTGCCATATTGGCGGCGATTGTGGCGGCAAGTACCACTCCGAGCAGGACCACAAGCCGAGCACGAGACCCGACCGTCGACTCCACGTGGCGACGGCTGCTGCGGAACCCGGCCACGGGAACCGCGCCGAGGCGGAGTGACCATCGCATGAGGTCAAGTCGTTCAGGCACCCTCGAGCACCTCGAGACCGGCGAAGAACTCGTCGGCGGCATCTTCGGCTTCGACGTCGAGCCCCGTATAGGCGAGAAACGATGACTCGAGGTCGGCGTGGGTGCCGACAACGTGGGCCAGTTCGCCGCTGGCGCGCACCTGCCCGTCTTGGAGTACCACCACATTCCGACAGAGGCGACCCGCGAGGGCGAGGTCGTGTGTGGAGATCAGCACCGCGTTGCCCTCGGCGGCGTACCGGGTGACCAGGGTGCGCATGATGGCGCCCGATTCCGGATCGAGCCCGCGGAACGGTTCGTCGAGGATCAGCAGGGTCGGCCGATGCAGAAGCGCCGCGATCAGTTGCAACTTGCGCTTCATCCCGTGGCTGTAGGTGCCGACGAGCGCGTCGAGGTGAGCTGCGATCCGGAGCCCGGAACTCATGTAGTCGATGGCGACCTCGTTCGATCGCATGCCGCGGATCCCTTCGATGAGGGTCAGATACTCCCGAGCGGTGAGCAGTTCGGGCAGGGGGAGATCATCGGGGCAGAACCCGATAGCGCGGCGGACGGCGGAGTCGCTTGCCGGAAGGTCGCCGAAGGTGACGCGCCCCGAGGTGGCCTTTATCAACCCGACGACGATGTGGAGCAGCGTGCTCTTGCCCGAACCGTTAGGCCCGAGCAGGCCGGTGACCGAGCCCATCGGCACCGACATGCTCACCGAATCGAGAACCTCACGTGCTCCATAGCTCTTTCTCAAACTGTCGATCTCAAGCACGGGGAAGCAGGCCTTTCGCATATCGCAGGATGTGGGCTCCGTCGGCGCTGCTCGGGGACAGCGAGGCAAGGTGCACCAGGAAGGGGAGGATCCAAGGGAAGACGCCGATCACATCCGAACCCACCAGCATCACCGGTACCGCGCAGGCGAGCCCGGCTGTTGGTCCCGCAACGCTTATGAGAGCGGCGCTTGTCGAGTCCGTTGCCGGACGGTAAATCGAGGACCGCCGAACCGTACCGGCACCGAACACAAGGTGACGCTCAGCCGTGGGCAGAAGCGTCACCGCAACCGCCGCGTGAGCGAATTCGTGCGCGAGCAGGCTGAGGGGCAGCATGTGCGCACACACCACAAGGGGTGCGATGAACGGAAGCGGAAGGTGCAGCAGTGACAGTAGGTACGCGACGGCGAGCAGGGGGAGTGAGACGAGCAGCGTCGCCGCACCGAACTGCGCTGCAGACGCGTTCAGTGCGGCGACGATGGCCGTGTGGAGCTTGTCGACCATGCCTTCGATTCAGTGAGTGGCGGGGGTGAAGTCGACACCGCGTGGGCGCGGGGGTCGGAGCAGCGCCCCCACCACAGTGCCAACGATGGCGACGATCAGCGGAGCAAATACGAACAGCGGCCCGAGGACTGTGTCGGCCGTATCGGCCGTCTGATCCACCGTGATAAACCCCGGAATGTTGAGCGTTGACTGTCCGTCGAGCGCGCGAGCAAATGTGACCAACCAGATGCCGCCCGCGACGACCGCGCCGATCAAGAACCCGATGACGAACCCGACGAGGCCGCCAATCCACCGTTGTGCGCCCTGCTTCCGGGGCCCGTCATTGTTGTGGGCAGCCATCAGATGCGCTTGCAACCGACCTTGACCGTCCACGGGTCGAGCTTGACGAGGAATTCGAGCACGCCGCCGCGGGTCGAACAGAGGATGATGGCCGCCGCGACGAGCGACGCCGCGATCGCGAGCAGGACGATGATCGCCACGATGATGATGATGTGGACGGCGTCGTTGCGTTCCCGTCGCGGAGAGACCGCCTGCTGCACGGCCGTCGTAGCTCGCTCGCCGCGATCCATCGCCGCGAGGAGCAGGAAGACCGGGAGGAGGCTGGCGCGTTCGAACAGGGTGGGCGGCGGCGAGGTTGTGGACCGGACGGCCGCGGTAGTCGGGGTTGTGGTACTCATGGGAATCTCCTTCGTGAGTAAAGCGCGAAATGAATACTTATGAGTATCATTAACTTTGCTCGGAATCAAGAAGTTTGTGTCGGACCACGTGGGTATGGTCGAGGCATGCCGAACGATTCCGTCCACGCCGCCGACGCGCACGATCTGATCCGCGTCGTCGGGGCGCGCGAGAACAACCTGAAGAACATCAGCGTCGAGATCCCGAAGCGCCGCCTCACGGTGTTCACCGGGGTATCGGGTTCGGGCAAAAGCTCGCTCGTCTTCGATACGATCGCGGCCGACTCGCAGCGCATGATCAACGAGACCTACAGCACCTTCGTGCAAGGCTTCATGCCCAATCTCGCGCGGCCAGACGTCGATCATCTGAGTGGTCTAACCACCGCGATCATCGTGGATCAGGAGCGGATGGGGGCCAATGTCCGCTCGACCGTCGGAACGGCCACCGATGCCAACGCAATGCTGCGCGTGCTGTTCAGCCGCATAGGCGATCCCCATATCGGGTCGGCGCAGGCGTTCTCGTTTAACGTCGCGTCGGTATCCGGAGCCGGGGCAGTCACCATTGAGCGCGGCGGCGCCACGACGAAAGAGCGCCGAAGTTTCACAATTACCGGTGGCATGTGTGCGCGGTGTGAAGGCATGGGCGCGGTCTCGGAAATCGACCTCGCCGAGCTCTATGACGACTCCAAGTCGATTGCCGAGGGCGCGCTCACGATTCCGGGCTTCACTCCAGACGGCTGGGGCGTACGCATGTATACAGAGTCGGGATTCGTCGATGGTGACAAGCCGATCGGCACCTTCTCGAAGAAGATGCTCGCCGACTTCCTCTACAAAGAGCCCACGAAGGTCAAGATCAACGGCATCAACATCACCTATGAGGGTCTGGTTCCCAAAATCCAGAAGTCGATGCTGTCGAAAGACAAAGATTCGATGCAGCCCCATATCCGCGCTTTTGTCGATCGCGCCGTGACCTTTGCGCGCTGCCCCGACTGTGACGGAACGCGCCTGAACGAGGGAGCGCGGTCATCCAAGATCGCGGGAATCAACATCGCAGAGGCCTGCGCGATGCAGATCAATGACCTTGCCGACTGGGTTCGCGGCCTCGATGAGCCCTCGGTCGCCCCGCTGCTCGCTACCCTGCAAGAGTCTCTCGACTCATTCGTCGAGATCGGGCTCGGCTACCTCTCCCTTGATCGTCCAGCGGGCACGCTCTCGGGTGGTGAGGCACAGCGCACGAAGATGATTCGGCACCTGGGTTCGTCGCTGACCGACGTCACCTATGTCTTTGACGAGCCCACGATCGGGCTGCACCCGCATGACATCCAGCGCATGAACGAGCTGTTGCTGCGCCTGCGCGACAAGGGAAACACGGTTCTTGTGGTTGAGCACAAGCCCGAGACCATCTCCATCGCCGATTACGTCGTCGACCTTGGGCCGGGTGCAGGCAAGAACGGCGGCGAGATCCAATACACCGGCAGTTATGAGGGACTCCGCGCGAGCGACACCCTCACGGGCCGACACCTGGATGACAAGGTGGCCCTGCGCGAAACCCTCCGCGAGCGCACCGGCGTCCTCGAAATCCGCGGAGCCTCGCACCACAATCTCCAGAATGTCGATGTCGACGTGCCGCTCGGTGTGCTCACCGTCGTCACCGGAGTCGCGGGCTCGGGCAAGAGCTCCCTGCTGCACGGGTCGATCCCCAAGGGGACCGATGTCGTGTCCGTCGACCAGGGGGCGATCCGCGGATCACGTCGCAGCAGCCCCGCGACCTACACCGGCATGCTCGACCCGATCCGCTCGGCCTTCGCAAAGGCGAATGGAGTGAAGCCGGCGCTGTTCAGTGCCAACTCCGAGGGCGCGTGCCCGAATTGCAATGGCAACGGGGTGATCTACACCGACCTCGCGATAATGGCCGGAGTCGCGACCGTGTGCGAGGTGTGCGGCGGGAAGCGTTTCCAAGAGAAGGTCCTCGAGTACGAGCTCGACGGTAAAAACATCGCCGAGGTTCTCGAGATGAGCGTCGACGAGGCACGCGAATTCTTCGGCTCGGGCCCAGCGCACGCGATCCTCGAGCGCATGTCCGATGTGGGGCTCGGTTACCTCGCTATCGGCCAGCCACTCACGACACTGTCCGGCGGTGAGCGCCAGCGGCTCAAATTGGCGATCCACATGGCCGACAAAGGCGGCATCTATGTGCTCGACGAGCCGACCACGGGGCTGCACCTCGCGGATGTGCAGCAGCTGCTTGCCCTCCTCGATCGGCTCGTCGATTCCGGCAAATCCGTGATCGTGATCGAGCACCACCAGGCGGTCATGGCTCACGCTGATTGGATCATCGACCTCGGTCCGGGCGCCGGCCACGACGGGGGGCGCGTGGTCTTTGAAGGCACGCCAGCCGAGCTGGTGTCGGCGAAGTCCACGCTCACGGGGAAGCACCTCGCCGAGTACCTGCGCCCATGAGTATCTGCGCCCACAAGTAGCTGCGCCCACAAGTAGCTGCGCCCATAGCTGCCTCCGCGCCTAAGCAGTCGGAGCCGTCTATTCCGGGGGCACGCTAGGCGCTCGCAGCACGCGCCACACCCAGTTCGACGCTGTTGCGGGATCCGGTCGCGGGTCCATCGCCAGCCAGAACCCCAGCATCCCGAGCACCGACCCCGCGATTCCCGCTGCCACCAACTCGGCCGGTAATTCGCCGTATGGGTCGTCGCTTTCGGCGCGGGCCATCTCCTCCAGAACGAGAGTTTGCAGCCGAGTTCGCAGGCGCACAACAGCGACTGCTGACCCGTTCTCGCCTAACACGCGCCGGTACAGTGCCGCGTTCGCATCCAGATGCTCAAGATACGAGAGCAGCACCGCCGGCGGTTCCTCACCCCAGGGCGGCAGGCTGGGCAAGTGAGCGCCTGCTGCTTCGGCGACCGCGTCGAGCGCGTCGGCGAGAAGGGTCTCTTTGTCGGCGTAGTGCTGATAGAAGCTGCTGCGATTCACGCCGGCTCGCTCGGCAACGTCGGCGACGGTGATGTCGTCGAGCGGTTGTTCGCGGGCGAGATCGAGCAGCGCCTCTTGCAGGCTGCGTCGGGTGCGCGCGATCCGGGGATCCATCCCCCGATTGTGCCAGTAGACCCAGATATCCGGCCCTCTAAAACCTTACAATTGACATGTTATATTTTCGGAAGTGCACTACCCACGGACCAGGAGTCGACGATGACCGAAGCGGCAAAATTCCGCGCATTCCGAGGCAACAAGAATCCCAGCCAGTTCAGCAAGCGAGACGGACAGCTCGAATACACGGGATGGCAGGACGAGCAGTGGGGGTGGAAGAACACCGCCTACCTCGGTGACTGGTCGTACGTTCCCACCATTCGGGTAACCGGCCCTGACGCCCTCAAACTTTTCTCCGACCTGTCGATCAACAGCTTCGCCAACTTCCCCGTCGGCAAGGCGAAGCACTGTGTCCAGTGCGACGAAACCGGGAATGTCGTCAACGAAGGTGTGCTCGTTCGCTATGGCGAGAACGATTTCGAGTTCGACGCGACGACGCCCCAATGGGTCTATTTCAAGATGAAGACCGGAGGCTACAACGCCTCGGCCACCTTCCCCAGCACCCACAAGCTCCAGATATCCGGTCCCCGCACCCTCGACATCATCGAGAAGATGACGGGAGAGCGGGCCAAGCTTCTAGAGGTGCCGTTCATGGGCACCTGCGAGTTGACGGTCGACGGGCTCACCGTCGTTGCCCTCCGGCAGGGCATGGGTGGCGACCTCGGATTCGAACTGCACGGCCCGATCGCTCAGAAGCAACAGATCGAGCAGGCGATCCTCGCGGCCGGCGAGGAGTTTGGCCTTCGCCAGCGCGGCTGGCGATGGATGCAGATCAACCACCTCGAGTCGTACTTTCCGACCTCGACCGTGCACTACCTCTCGCCTCTTGTCGGTGACGGTCATCCCGATTACCGGACCTTCATGGATGACAACCTGCCTCAGGAGTGGGTGGGCACCTGGCTCGAGGGGCCCATGCGTTACGCCTGGAATCCGTCGTTCACGGGAAGTTGGGACGGCGAGGAGATCGAAGGGCTGTTCCGCAGTCCGGTGGAACTCGGGTGGGCCCGTTACATATCTTTCGATCACGAATTCCTCGGCGATACCGCGCTGAAAGCCGAGCTCGAGAATCCCAGGCGAGTGGGAGTCACGCTGGAGTTCAACAGCGACGACATGATCGCGATCTACTCCTCGCTCTTCGGCGACGGGGACGTGTTCCACCTCTTCGAGGTGCCGCATTCGCCGTACTCCTATAACTGGGTCGACAAGATCGTCGACGCCGAGGGTGCGGAAATCGGCCACGCGCTGTATCCCGGCTACAGCATCACGTACCGCAAGGCGCTCGCTATCTCGTTCATCGACGTTGCCTACAGTGAGATCGGCACCGAGGTCGAGGTGCTGTGGGGCAATCCCGATGAGCCGCAGACCAGAATCCGTGCGGTCGTCGCACCTGCCCCCTATAAGTCGGATGAGGGACGGCGTGTCGCTCTGACGAATGCCACTAACTGACATCCCAGAGGACATCCGCATGACACATGAGAAGACCGCGACATCCACTCGCATCGCAACTGTCGGTCTCGGCCAGCAGGGCCAGGGCATTGCTCGACTGCTAGAGGAGGCCGGCTATCAGCTCGTGGGCGGTGTCGACATCGGCGACAAGGTCGGCAAGAAGATCAGCGATTTTGCGAACGGTGTCACAGGTGAGGCCACGGTGTACGGCTCCGTCACCGAACTGATCTCGGCAGTTGACGACCTCGACGTCATTGTGCTCGCCGCCGCGATCAGCCTCGAGATCACTGTCGGCCAGGCGCGCGAGGCGTTTGAGGCCGGAATCAATGTTCTGACACTCCAGCCCGACCTCTTTGAGCCGACTCCGGATTGGGCCGATGAACTGCAGGCGATCGGCGAGAAGACCGGTGCGTCGCTGCTCGCGACCGGCGTGCAGGATCCCTGGTGGGTGCAGATGCCGTCGGTTGCCGCGGCGTCGACGGTCAACATCCGCAGCGTTCAGGTGGAGCACCTCATCGACCTCGAAAGCATTGCGGCGGGAATTATGACCTCGATCGGCGTGAACGTCCCCGCCAGCGAGTTCGGCCCCTATCAGGAGGGGATCGAGGCGTTGCCCCCCATCCTCGGCGGGCCTTTGCGGCTGGCAGCTGTTGCCATGGGCATGGTGCCGGGTGAGGTCAGCGCCCAGATTGTTCCGTATGTGGCCGAGTCGGATGTCCGCTGGAACTCTGGCGACACGGTTATTCCTGCGGGCAACATCACCGGCTATGAGGAAGTGACGACGTTCACGACCGACGCCGGTGTCGAGTTCCGAGGCTTCCTGCGCTTGCGCCCGCTCGTCGGTGACGAAGTTCCGAGTGATGAACTCACCATTGATGGCGATCCCTCATTGCACCTGAGGAACGCACCCTTCCCGGGTCAGCAAGTCACGAACATCGCACTCGTGGCCCGGATCCCGGACATCATCGCGGCGCCTGGTGGCGTGCACTCGCCCGCCGACCTCGGACCGGCTCGCTACCGCCCGCCCGTCGCCCGCTAAGACGAGTGTTGCGTGCGCAACATTGCAAATGTAATAATCGCCCTCTGAGGACCAAAGGAGATCCATGTCCACCCCACTTCCCACCACGGCGAAAGAATTCCGCCGCATCCTTCAGCAGCACCACGGCCAGATCTGGGGTCCCCCTCAGTTCAGTAACTGGGTCGACGAAGAGCAGTCCTGGAAGAAGTCGTGTTACATCGGCAACTGGTCGCGCGCGACGCCGACGCTGCGCTACTTCGGCCCGGACGTGTTCAAGCTCTTCGCCGACTGTTCCGTGAACACGATGAACAATTTTGTCATCGGCCAGTCGAAGCACATCATCCACACGAACAGCAACGGCAAGGTCATCGAAGAGGGCGTCCTCACCCGCACGGGCGAAGAAGAGGTCCTGGCCTACAGCACGTTCTGGGCCGACTACATTCGCCGGAATGGCGACTACAAGGTTGACATGGAGTTCATCGAAGAAGACGAGTACCACGTGCAGGGGCCGAAGTCGCTGTTCGTACTTGAGAAGCTCGTCGGCGCAAGCCTTCGTGAGATGAAGTACATGAGCAACCTCACCGCCACGATCGCTGGCATTGACGTGCGGATCTTGCGCCAGGGTATGAGTGGCGAGATTGGCTTCGAGGTGCAGGTCGCGAGCGAGCACGGCCCGAAAATCTGGGCGGCAATCGTCGAGGCCGGCCAGGAGTACGACATCCACGAGATGGGCGGCCGCGTCGGCATGCTCAACCACCTGGAGGCGGGTTATCCGACGCTTGTGCTCGACTACTTGCCGGCCATCTTCGGAGTCCCGGAGGCCGCCGGATATCTTGAAGAGCTCCAGAGCGCCGCCGACGACCTCAACGAGTACTACTGGGCAACCGCGGGTAGTTTCGAGTCTGATGACATCAGCGACTGGTTCCGGAGCCCCGTAGAACTCAACTGGGCCAACCGCATCAATTTCGACCACTCATTCCCGGGCGATGCAGTGTTGAAAGAAGAGATCGCCAACCCGAAACGCAAGTTGGTCACCCTCGAATGGAACGGAGACGACGTCGTCGACGTGTTTGCGTCCTTCTTCCGCGAAGGGGGCACGCTGCCCGACTTCATGGAGATGCCGTCTGACCCTCGTGGCTACCTCTACTCCGACAAGGTGCTGAAAGATGGCGTCGAGATCGGTGCGACGAGTTCGCGTGGCTACAGCGCGTTCTTCCGCAAGATGATCTCGCACGCGGTTGTCGACATCAAGCATGCCGAGCCGGGCACCCCGGTGACGGTTATCTGGGGCAACCCGGGTACCGCCCAGCGCGAGATTCGGGCCACCACGGCGCGGACCCCGTACAAGACAACGCACAGCCGCGACGATCTGACAGCGTTGAAGCCCTAAGTCCCGCGCACCCAATAGTGGCTGCACCGAAAGCGCCCCCGTCCGATCTTTCCAGGGCGAGGGCGCTTTCGCGTTGGGGTTTGGTGCCGTTTGGGTTCTGTGGCGTTGGGTTCAGTGCCGTTTGGGTTCGGTGCCGTTGGGGTCCACAGCCGTGGAGACCGCAGGCACCTCAGGAGCCGGCGCGCGGCTCCCGGTTTTCGGCGGACACCATCCATGCGAACTGCTCAAGCTTCTCGATGATGGCGTGCAGCACATCGGCGCTTGTGGGATCTTCCTCGTCGACATCGTCGTGGACGTCACGCATTGTGCCGACGACGGCTTCAAGCCGCTCGGTCACCAGGTTGATCACGTCGGTCGTCGCGACCTCGCCCGCAGGAAACTGGGGGAGCGTTGTCGTCGCCGACACTGTCGCGCTCCGACCATCCGGAATCCCGTGCAGCGACCGCATGCGCTCGGCCACCTCATCGCTGAATTCGCGCGCCGCCTCGATGATTTCATCCAGGATCCGGTGGGTGTCACGGAAGTTCCTCCCCACCACATTCCAATGCGCCTGCTTGCCCTGCCCGGCCAGCTCGATCAGGTCGACGAGCACCTTCTGCAGATTCTTGATGAGAGCGGCGGATGCGGTGAAACCGTGTTCGGCATTCTGACGTTTGGTGGTGCGGGCGCCTGCCCCCCTCGGCGCGGACGCGGATCTCGGGGCGGACACAGATTTTGTCTCGGTCATGGCTTCCACGCTAGGTCGGCGGGCAGAGCGTGCCCAGGGCATCGACAGAGCACGCGTCGCGTGCTAATGAGCGGGCCCCATGGTGGTCAAACGTTACGCGCATAACGTATGCTCGGCGCATGCTTCTTTCCCTTGAAACTCTCAACGCTGCCGGTTTTTCACCGATGAACGCCGATGAGCTGCCTCCTTTCGCAGCTTTCCTCGACGGAACGACCGGTGTCGAGCAGGTCCATCTGGCCGGACCTCTGGGCGGTGCAGGCCAGATCTCGGGCCTCAAGTTCGCGACCGGGGGCTTCGCCTATACCGACATGCCGATCTCCGAGAGCGCCTTCCTTCTCGAGGGTTCCGTTGTGGTCAACGACGGCACCACGAGCTATTCGGTTTCTGCGGGCGAAGGATTCATCATCCCGCTCGGCTTCACGGGTACGGTCACGGCCGTGACACCGGTCACCAAGATCTTCCACGTTCTCTAAGAGTTCACCTCCACCTCCACCTCCGCGTCTGCAACGAAGGGTTCCCCGTGTCCGATCTCAAGAAGACCGCTTTCACCTCGCTCTACGAAAATGACGTGCAGGAGTGGGAAGAAGTCATGGGTTACCAGGTGGCGGCCGTAGTTGTCGGCACCGAGAAGGAGTACGCCGCACTGCGCACCGACGTCATCGCGCAGGACTACTCCATGTTGTACAAGTGGTTCGTCGAGGGCCCCGCGGCTCGTGAGACGGTCAATGCCCTCGTGTCGCGTGACGTTGCCGAACTGCCCGTGAACCGGATCGCCTACGCCGCGGTCGTGAACGAGGACGGCGGCATGGTCGACGACGTCACCGTGTCGGTGCTACGTGACGACGCGCTGCTCGTGATCGGGGGAAACCCGGAGGTGTTTGACGCCCTGAATCAGGCGGCGCCG
>DATMIW010000060.1:0-11548 GCA_035554115.1 Pseudolysinimonas sp.
GGTCGGGCGCTCGTGGAGGCGAGCGGGGGCGTGAACCTCGACACGATTGCCGAGATCGCTGCGACCGGTGTCGATCTGGTCTCTGTGGGTGCTCTTACGCATAGCGTCCGGGCTCTCGACCTCGGGCTCGACGTCGACATCCGGGCCTGATGACGAGCCACCCATGAACCCCGACCGCATGTATCTCGACACGGCGGCGACGACCCCCGTGCGACCCGCCGTACTCGAAGCCATGTGGCCCTATTTGGCCGGGGGCGAGACGGGCGTCTTCGGCAATCCGTCAAGCCACCATGAGGTGGGGGAGAGGGCGGCGGCGGCGCTCGCCGAGGCTCGTGCGTCGATCGCTACGGCCCTTGGATGCCGCCCGGGTGAGCTGATCATCACGGGGGGCGGGACCGAATCCGACAATCTCGCAGTCAAAGGCATCACCCTCGCGAGCCCTCGCGCTAAGCACGTCATCACGAGCCCGATCGAGCACGAAGCCGTGAGCGAGAGCGTCGACTATCTGCGCAGACTGCACGGAGTCGAGGTCACAGTGCTGCCCGTCGACCGGGATGGCCGGGTCGACCCTGCCTCCCTCGCCGCTGCGATCCGCCCCGACACGGCGCTCGTGAGCATCCTGCACGCGAGCAATGAGATCGGCACCGTGCAGTCGATCGTCGAGCTCGCCGCCGTCGCTCGCGCCGCAGGGGTGCCGTTTCACACTGACGCCGTGCAGTCGGCGGGCTGGTTGCCGGTTGGACTCGGCGTTCTCGGGGTCGATGCGCTCAGCATCGCGGGACACAAGCTGGGCGCACCCAAAGGTGTCGGCGCGCTGGTCGTTCGTGGCGGAGTGCCCCTCGAACCTCTGCTGCACGGTGGCGGTCAGGAGCGCGGGCGACGCTCCGGCACAGAGAACGTTGCGGGCGCAGTCGGCCTTGCCGTCGCGCTGGAGTTGGCGGCCGATACGCGTGCGCAGGCGGGAGCCGTGAGTGCGGCGCGGGATGCGCTTATCGACGGTGTCCTCGCGAAGGTGCCCGGCAGCATCCTGACCGGATCGCGCACCGAGCGGCTGCCCAACCATGCCTCGTTCTGCTTCCCGGGCACGAGCGGCGAAGCAGTGCTGCTCGAACTGGAACGTCGCGGCATCGTGTGCTCGAGCGGCTCCGCGTGCGCCGCCGGCAGCGACGAGCCGAGCCCCGTTCTTCTGGCACTCGGGATCACGCCTGAAGTCGCGCAGACAGCCGTGCGTTTCACCCTGCCCGCGACTGTCACGCTCGCCGACGCGGAGCTCGTGGTCGAGCGCGTGGTCGAGGCCGTCGCCGCGGTCGGGGGCTTGCGTTACGGCGGGTGATCCGCTTCGCCGCCGTTAGGCTGGGCGGGTGCCTTCCAACCCGCTCGATTCGATCATCTCGCTCGCGAAACGTCGTGGATTCGTCTACCAATCCGGAGAGATCTACGGCGGGTCGAGGTCCGCATGGGACTACGGGCCGCTCGGCGCCGCGCTGAAAGAGAACATCAAGCGCGAGTGGTGGAAGTTCATGGTGCAGGGCCGCGACGACATCGTCGGTATCGACTCCTCGGTGATCCTGCCGCGCGCGGTCTGGGAGGCGTCCGGGCACGTCGAGGTCTTCAACGACCCGCTCGTCGAGTCGCTGCACACGCATAAGCGGTACCGGGCCGACCACCTGCTCGAAGCCTATGAGGCCAAGCACGGGCACCCGCCGGCCAACGGACTGGCCGACATCAACGATCCCGACACCGGTCAGCCCGGCGCATGGACCGAACCGCGCAACTTCTCGGGCATGCTCAAAACCTTCCTGGGGCCCGTCGACGACGAAGAGGGGATGGCCTACCTCCGCCCCGAGACAGCGCAGGGCATCTTCGTCAACTTCGCCAATGTGCTCTCGAGCGCGCGCATGAAACCGCCGTTCGGTATTGCTCAGATCGGCAAAAGCTTCCGCAACGAGATCACCCCCGGCAACTTCATCTTCCGCACCCGCGAGTTCGAGCAGATGGAGATGGAATTCTTCGTCGCCCCCGGCACCGACGAGACCTGGTTCGAGTATTGGATCGACGCGTGTGAGGCCTGGTACCTCGACCTCGGGATTACGCCCGCCAATCTGCGCCGGTACGAGCACCCGGCCGAGAAGCTTTCGCATTACTCCAAGAAGACTGTCGACCTGGAGTACCGCTTCCGCTTCACCGGCAACGAGTGGGGCGAGCTCATGGGCGTCGCCAACCGCACCGACTATGACCTGAAAACACACTCCGAGAAGTCGGGCGTCGACCTGAGCTACTTCGATCAGGCGCAGAACGAGCGCTGGACGCCCTACGTCATCGAGCCGGCATTCGGTCTGACGCGCGCGCTCATGGCCTTCCTCGTTGACGCCTATGCCGAAGACGAGGCGCCCAACACCAAGGGCGGGGTCGATAAGCGCACGGTCTTGCGGCTCGACCGTCGCCTCGCGCCCGTCAAGGTCGCCGTGCTGCCCCTGTCCCGTAACGAGCAGCTGTCGCCGGTGGCAAAAGAGGTCGCCGACGAGCTCCGTCGCTACTGGATGATCGAATTCGACGATGCCGGAGCCATCGGCCGTCGCTATCGCCGCCAGGACGAGATCGGTACACCGTTCGCCGTCACAATCGACTTCGACACCCTCGAAGATCGCGCGGTCACCGTCCGCGAACGCGACACGATGTCGCAGGAGCGCGTCTCGCTCGACCGACTGACGGGATACCTCGCCGAACGGCTGCTGGGCGCGTGACCCTCGAGCCGCCTGCCGATCCCGGAATAGCGGCACCGCAGCCCGCGGCACCTTCGTCGCCCGCTTTCACTGTGTACGTCCAACCGGCACCCGTGCTCCTGCAGGACCCCGCGCCCTATCACCGACTCACGCGCACGCTGCCCGGCTATGCATGGTGGCGCGCGCTGGTCGCCCTCGTCTTGACCTTCGTGTTTTTTCTGGTCGGGTCACTGGTCGTGGGCGGCATGGTGTTCGGTCTGGGCGTGGCAACGGGTGATATTCGCTTAGACACTCTCCAGCACCTGCAAGATGACCTCAACGCTCTCGCGGTCCTGGACGCGGCCGTACCCATCAGGTTGTTGTTCGCGCTGATGAGCCTCGCGGTCCTGCTCCCGGCGGTCCAGCTCGCCCTGCTGTGCGCGGGCATCCGGCCTATTTCGGTGCGCCATTCGGTCACGTTCCGCGTGCGCTGGGGCTGGATGCTGCGCACCCTCGCCCCGGCCCTCGCCATCTTCGTCCTCGGCATCGCCTTGTCGTCGGCCTATGCTCTCGTGACCACTGGCAGTCTGCCGTTCGTCGCCCCGACGACGGAGTTGCCGCTGTTTCTGCTGTGCGCGGCGATCATCGTGGTGCTCACGCCGCTGCAGGCCGCGGCGGAGGAGTACATCTTCCGTGGCCTGCTTGCGCAGATGCTGGGCGGCTGGATCCGCTACCTTCCGGTCTCGATCGTGCTTTCGACTCTGGCGTTCGCGTCCCTGCACGCATACGACTTCTGGGGTCTGGTCGACGTGTTCCTGTTCGGGCTTGCGGCGTCGCTGGTTGTATGGCGCACGGGCGGCCTCGAGGCGGGAATCGCCATGCACTCGGTGAACAACGTCGGCGCGTTCCTCCTCCTCGCGTCCGGAATCACGGGCACGACGATCAACGAAACCGAGACTGTCGGCGTAAGCGGCCCCATCCTCAGCCTGATTTATCTGAGCGTCTGGGTCTTCTGGATGGAGCGTCTCGCCCGGCGAAAGGGCATCGCGCGCCTCGGAGCCTGGCGTCCGAAAGGCACCCCACCCACAGTGGTCGCCGCGGGCGCTCAAGCGTCTCCTGCGGCTGCTGCCTCCGCGGACCCCCAAGCTCGGGAATAGTTGCGCGCCTCAGATGTTGCACCCAGCGTGAGTGAACCCATCAAAGTAGACATCTGGTCCGATGTGCAGTGCCCCTGGTGCTACATCGGTAAGCGCAAGTTCGAGACGGCCGTCGCCAATTTTGGAGCAGCGGATGCGTCCGCACCTGCGGTCGAGGTCGAGTACCACTCCTTCGAGCTGGCTCCCGATACCCCCGTCGACTACGACGGAACCCCCGCTGACTTCTTGAGTCAGCGAAAGGGGATGTCGCTGGAGCAGGTGGGGCAGATGTTCGATCACGTGACGGGCATCGCCGCATCCGTCGGTCTCGACTACCACTTCGACGCCGTGCACCAGACGAACACGATCAAGGCGCACGAGCTGCTTCACTACGCCAAGTCTCTTGGCCTTCAGCTGGAACTGAAAGAGCGCCTATTGCGCGCGTATTTCACCGAGGGACGCCACATTGGCCGCATCGAGGATCTGGCCGATCTGGCCGCCGAGGTGGGTCTCGATCGTGACGAGGTCGTTCGCGTGCTCGAGAGCGAAGAATTCCTCCCCGCGGTCAAGGCGGATGTTGCGCAGGCCCGCGCATATGGCATCAACGGCGTGCCGTTCTTCGTCATCAACGGTCAATATGGCGTGTCGGGCGCGCAAGATCCGGCGACCTTCCTCGAGGTTCTCACCAAGGTCGCCAGCGATCGCGAGGCCGCGGCATGAGCGACGCCACGCAGTCCGGTGCGGCTGTTCCCGAAGCGATTACCCCGCCGTTCACAATGGTGGGTTCCGCCGCTGCCGTTTGTGAAGGCGATGTCTGTTTCATTCCGGATGAGCAGCTAGCCCACTGAGCAGCAACCCGCTGAGCAGCAACCCACGCCAGCTATGCACGAAGGCCCGAGCATGTCGCTCGGGCCTTCGTCGTTTGCGAATCAGCAGTTCTAGCCCTGCTTTTCGAGCTTCACCAGGCGACCACCGATAAGCCATTCGGCCACGTAGAGGTTGCCTTTCGAGTCCGCTCCCACCGCGTGCGGAGTGTTGAACTTACTGGGCGAGAGCTCGGGCCGCGTGGCCGAGCCGTCTTCTGCCAGGCCGTTCGGCCATCCGGCCCAGCGGTCTGCGCCCTCACCGATGCTGCCGACCAGCGTGTTGTCGGGGCCGAGAACGGCGATGCGGCCGTCGAGCTCGAGCACGAGCAGCTTGTCGCCGTCGTAGGGAAGGAAGGCGCTCGGCGAGAGCAGGAAGTCGTCACCGAATGACCGCAGGTATTCGCCTTCGAGCGAGAAGACCTGGATGCGCTTGTTGCGACGGTCGGTGATGTACAGCTCCGGGGTGGCTCCGCGACGGTCGATGTAGACGGCATGCGGGTGCTGGAAGCGCCCGGCACCTTCTTCACCGTTCAGGGTCGACACATAGCTGCCGTCTTTGGTGAAGCGGTGCACGACGTTGGCGCCATAGGCGTCGGCCAGCCAGATGTCGCCCGTGCCGCCGAAGCGCTCTTCGTCGACAGCGACCTGCGTCGGCGAGAAGTCGGTGTCGGCGTAGATGTCGAGATCGGGAACGGTGATGCGCTGCAGTTCTTTGCCGTCAAGCGAGAACCGCACCGCGGCTCCCCGTGCTCGGGTGGCGCTGCCGCCGTAGCTACCGTCAGCGGCCCGGCGGACCTTGGTGCCGATGTCCGAGATCCACAGCTGCTGCTCGGCGCCTTCGCCCACGAGCAGGAAGCCGTGGCCCTCGACGATGTCGACGGGAAAGCTGCGCAGCAGCGTGCCATCGAGGCTGTAAACCTGCACCTCGGAACGCTCTTCGCTGAAGGTGTAGACCTCATCCGCGTCGGTGACGACCAGGCCGTGGTGGGCCCAGCTGTCGCTGCTGCCATCGTGGTGGCCGCTGCCTGCCCACGAGTCGTTGAACGTGAAGGTGAGGTCGCCTTCGCCGAGTGTGTTCTGCGTTGCCATCTAGAACTTCCCTTTGTCGCATTGGGGGTCGTCGCTCCCTGTGAGCGTCGATGCCTCCACGAATGTAGCGTGCGCGCCGGACGCTGGGGGAGTGATCTGGGAGGATCGGTGTATGCCCACAGCTTCTGCGACGACGAGCGTGCCCACGAGCACGTCCGAGGCGCGCGCGGCACCCATGCTGCGCATCGGCTCGCTTGAACTCGACGTGCCCGTGGTGCTGGCACCCATGGCCGGGATCACGAACACCGCTTTTCGGCGTCTGTGCCGTGAATATGGAGCGGGTCTCTATGTCTCCGAGATGATCACCAGCCGCGCGCTCGTGGAACGGACCCCGGCGAGCATGCGCCTCATCCGTCACCATGAGTCGGAAACGACCCGCAGCATCCAGCTCTATGGCGTCGACCCGACGACAGTTTCCGAGGCCGTGACGATGCTCGTGGCCGAAGACCGCGCCGATCACATTGACCTGAATTTCGGCTGCCCTGTGCCGAAGGTGACGCGCAAAGGTGGGGGCGCAGCTCTGCCCTGGAAGCTCGACCTGTTTCGCGACATTGTCGAGCGCGCGACGAAGGCTGCGGGCAGCATCCCGCTCACCGTCAAGATGCGCAAAGGGATCGACAGCGACCACCTGACCTACCTCGAAGCGGGTCGCATCGCCGAAGCAGCAGGAGTGGCGAGCGTCGCGCTACACGGACGCACGGCCGCCGAGTTCTATTCCGGTGAGGCGGACTGGTCGGCCATCGCCCGGCTCAAAGAAGCTGTGACGAGCGTGCCGGTTCTTGGCAACGGCGATATCTGGAGTGCTGACGACGCGCTCCGCATGATGTCCGAAACCGGATGCGACGGCGTCGTCGTCGGACGTGGATGCCTGGGGCGCCCGTGGCTGTTCGGCGACCTCGCCGCCGCCTTCCGTCCGTCGGTCGAGCCCGTCGAGACCCACGCCATCCAGCCCACCCTCGGCGAGGTCGCTCGCGCCTTCCAGCGTCACGCCGAACTTCTCGTCGAGTTCTTCGACGACGAGCAGCGGGCCTGTCGCGACATCCGCAAGCACGTTGCCTGGTACTTCAAGGGCTACTCCGTCGGGGGTGAGCTGCGCGCCGCTCTCGCCACGAGCAGCAGCCTGGACGAGATCGCCGAGCTGCTGTCGCGCCTCGACCCCGAGCAGCCGTACCCCGGTGCCGACGCCGAGGGTCAGCGCGGTCGCGCCGGCACCCCGAAACGCCCTGCCCTTCCCGATCGCTGGCTCGAGAGCCGCGAACTCGACACTGTCGGGCGCGCAACTCTCACCGAGACCGAAGCCGACACCCACGGTGGGTGAATCTGCGGCATCCCCGGGCTACACCCCTCGGGATGCGGAACGCTGGCTCCCCGAGCAACACAGCAGTCAGCGCAGCGATTTCGCGCGCGACCGCGGACGCCTGCTGCACTCGAGCGCCCTGCGGCGCCTCGCTGTCAAAACGCAGGTACTGAGCCCCGCGGCCGGAATCGATTTCGCCCGCAACCGGCTCACGCATTCGCTCGAGGTCGCACAGGTCGGTCGTGAGCTGGCCGTCAATCTCGGCCTGGACCCGGATGTTGTCGACACCGCCTGCCTTGCCCACGACCTCGGGCATCCCCCTTTCGGTCACAACGGCGAGCGCGCGCTCGCCGAATGGGCACAGGATGTGGGCGGCTTCGAGGGCAACGCGCAGACGCTCCGTCTGCTTACGCGGCTGGAGCCGAAGGTTTTCGGCCCCGATGACGACGGCTTCGGCGGGCGCAGCTATGGGCTCAACCTCACTCGCGCGAGCCTCGATGCGAGCTGCAAATACCCCTGGCCCGAGCAGCAGGGCATTCCCGATCCGAGCGGCCGCAGCAAATTCGGCTTCTATGCCGACGACGAGCCGGCGTTCGTCTGGCTGCGCGCCGGAGCCCCGGAGCGGGTGCGCTGTATCGAAGCCCAGGTGATGGATCTCAGCGACGACATCGCCTATTCGGTTCACGATTTCGAGGACGCGATTGTGAGCGGCTACCTCAATGTGCCCGCGCTGAGCTCACGGGTCGCTCACGATGAGCTGGTGGACAGCATGTTCGAGTGGATCGGTGGCGAACTCGACCACGACACCCTCATCGCCGCATTCGATCGCCTCGACAACCTCGTCTATTGGATCGACACCTGGGACGGATCACGCCGCGACCTCGCCCGCCTCAAGAACCTCACCTCGCAGCTGATCGGCCGATTCTCGGGTGAGGCGGTCCGGGCGACTCGTGCCGCGCATGAGCAGGGGTCGCTCGCGCGTTTCGGGGCGGATGTCGTGGTGCCGCTCGAAACGCAGGCCGAGATTGCGGTGCTGAAAGGCATTGTCGCCGCCAATGTGATGTCGACCAATTCCCGTAAACCGATCTATGCCCAACAGCGCAGCATCCTGACGGAGCTTGCCGAGCAGCTGTGGGCCCAGCCCGAACACCTCGATATCGGATTCACGGGGGACTTCGCGAGCGCGTCCGATGATGCCGCCCGCAAGCGTGTCATTGTCGATCAGGTTGCGTCGCTCACCGATGTGTCGGCGATGTCGTGGCACGAGCGGCTGGTCTAGAAGGGGTAGCGCTCGATTTCGCTCTGCACAGTCACCCACTGCGTCTCAGTGAAGGCCTCGATATTGGCGTCGATTCCGCCGAATCGGGAACCGGTGCCGGATGCCCCGACGCCGCCGAATGGCGCGACGGCTTCGTCATCCACCGTCTGGTCGTTGATGTGCACGATGCCGCTCGGGATGCGTTCCGAGAGTTCGAAGGCACGGAATGCATCTTTCGCCAGAATGCCCAGCGAAAGTCCGTAGTCGCTGCGGGTTGCCAGCTCGACGAGTTCGTCGATCGTCGAGAAGCGCATCACGGGGGCGACGGGTCCGAACACCTCGTCGGCGAAGGCAGGGTGATCCGGCGCACTGTCGGCGAGAACCGTCGGCCGGTAGAACAGGCCGTCATAGGTGCCCCCGGCGGCGAGCCGCGCACCCCCGTCGACGCTTCCGGTGACGAGCGCGTGGATCTTGTCGCGTTGTCCGGCGTCGATGATGGGACCGAGGGGCGCGCCGGTCGTCGGGTCGCCCACCGGAATGCCATCTGCTGTCGCGGCGAGCCGTTCAACGTATTCGTCGTAGATCGCGTCCTGCACGAAGTGGCGGCCGGTGGTCATGCAAATCTGGCCCTGGTGCAGGAACGAGCCCCAGGCTCCCGCAGACACGGCGGCCGGGACATCCACGTCGTCGAGCACAATGAGGGCGTTGTTGCCGCCGAGTTCCAGGTGGGCACGCTTCAGGTGTCGCCCGGCGAGTTCACCGACGGCACGGCCCGCCGCCGTCGACCCGGTGAACGAGATCACCCGCACGCTCGGCGCCTCAACAAGTCCAATGCCAATATCGGCGCGGCCGGGCAGCACCTGCAGCACATCCGAGGGCAGACCGGCTTCTTCCAGGATCGCGGCGAGGAAGAGTCCGCCCGATACTGTCGTTCGCGGGTCGGGCTTCAAGATGACGGCATTGCCGGTCGCGAGCGCCGGCGCAACCGAGCGCATGGCCAAAATCGCGGGGAAGTTGAAGGGTGAGATGACGCCCACCGTGCCAACCGGAATGCGCCGGGCGAGACTGAGGCGCGGTTTACCGCTGCGCAGCAGCTGCCCGTAGGGCGCGAGGGTCGTCGCAGCTGCGAGATGGAACTCGCTCGCCACCAGGTGGGTTTCGAAGGCCGCTTTGCCCTGCCCCGATCCTGCTTCGCGCATAAGCCACCCGGCCAGCACATCCGCGTGCTCCTTTATAAGGGCGCCCGCACGCCGGAACACCGCCGCTTTGTCCTCGAAGGAACTCGCCGCCCAGGCGCGTTGTGCCTCCTCTGCCCGCGCCGTCGCCACGGCCAGGTCGGCGGGAGTTGCCAGCGTGTAGCTGCCGAGCGTCTCGCCCGTTGCGGGAGAGACGACCGTGACGGTCTCGCCGGATCCCGTAGTGAATGTGGTCTGGTCAAAGAAGGACATGGTTCACGGTAGAAGGGCCCCCTACGGCGCGTCTGCACACTGGACGTGGTTGATCACTGAGGGGCAAGCACCGGGCAGCTGTGGTCAAAGCGGCGGCGCGATGTACCGGCCGAACCTAGAATCAGCACATGCCCGGCCTCATACGCAGAAGCGATATCGACGAGGTGCGAGCGCGCATCAACCTCGCCGATGTTGTCGGCGACTATGTGACGCTGAAGAACGCTGGCGTCGGGTCGATGAAGGGACTGTGCCCGTTCCATGAGGAGCGCAGTCCGAGCTTCCATGTGCGACCGCAGGTTGGTTTCTACCACTGCTTCGGATGCGGCGAGGGCGGCGACGTCTTCACCTTCCTGCAGAAGATGGATCACACCACCTTCCAAGAGGCTGTCGAACGTATGGCCGCGCGCATCGGATTCGAGCTGCACTACGAAGACGGCGGCCAGGCGAGCGATCACGGCAACCGTGCACGGCTGTTTGCCGCCAACGCTGCCGCCGAGCTGTTCTTCCGCGAGCAGCTTGCGACACCTGCCGCGCAGATCGGACGCGACTTCTTGGGTCAGCGCGGCTTCGATCAGACCGCCGCCGCCCATTTCGGCATCGGATTCGCCCCCAAGTCGTTCGATGCGCTCAGCACCGCACTCAAAGCACAAGGGTTTACCGAGCTCGAGTTGACGACCGCTGGACTTCTCAGCACGGGCGATCGCGGCAATGCCTACGACAGGTTCCGCGGACGCCTTATCTGGCCGATTCGCGATATCACTGGCCAGACGATTGGCTTCGGCGCTCGCAAACTGCTCGACGATGAGCAAGACAAGGGGCCGAAATACCTCAACACCCCCGAGACCCCGATCTATCACAAGAGCCAGGTGCTCTATGGGCTCGATCTTGCGCGACGAGACATTGCCAAAGGCAAGCAGGTCGTCGTCGTCGAGGGCTACACCGATGTCATGGCCTGCCACCTAGCTGGCGTCGCGACAGCTGTCGCCACCTGTGGAACGAGCTTCGGCGTCGACCACATCAAGGTCATCCGGCGCGTGCTCGGCGACCAGGACAATGCCGATACGACCGGCCTCGGCGAGGTCATCTTCACCTTCGACCCGGATGAGGCGGGCCAGAAGGCTGCCAGTCGCGCCTTCGCCGAAGAGCAGCGCTTCGCCGCGCAGACCTTTGTCGCGGTCGGGCCCGAGGGCCTCGACCCGTGCGACCTCCGCCTGCAGCGCGGCGACGATGCGGTACGTGGTCTGATTGCGGCACGGAAGCCGATGTTCGAGTTCATGATCCGGCGGCGGCTGGCGGGCCACGACCTCGAGACGGTTGAGGGCCGGGTCGCGGCGCTGCGGGCATCCGCACCTGTTGTCGCGGGCATCCGGGATCGCGCCCTCAGCGTCGGCTACGTGCGCAATCTGGCAGGGTGGCTGGGCCTCGATCCCGTCGAGGTGGGCCGCGCGGTGGCCTCCGCGCAGAAGCGCGCCTCGGCGGCTCCGCAGCCGGGTCCCGCCCCGCGTGCCGCCGGCAGCGACCCTCGCACCTCGGGGGCCCCTGTCGCGGCACCGGAGCCGGCACCCGAACGACCGTTGAGCATGACCGAGCTGCCCACGGATCCGATCACGAGATCTGAACGCGACGCTCTGATGGCGATTCTGCAGCACCCCACAGATGTCGGGGCGGAACTGGTGGAACGTGCGACCCGCGTGCGTTTCGTCAATGCGACGCTCTCTGTCGTGCGCGACGCTGTTTCCGCGAGCCTGGATC
>DATMIW010000061.1:0-31337 GCA_035554115.1 Pseudolysinimonas sp.
GACTTCGAACTCGGCGACACCTTCGTCGACATTCGGGCGACGGTCGCTGTAACCGCCAAAACCGGTGTCGAGATGGAGGCGCTGACCGCCGTCGCAATCGCCGGTCTCACCCTGCACGACATGATCAAAGCCGTGGATGCCTCGGCCGTCCTCGGCGACATCCGCCTCCTCGAGAAAACCGGCGGCAAGCACGGCCACTGGCGCGCGCCGTCGGTCGAGCTTGCGTCGGTCGAGCTTGTCGAGGCCCATCCCGCGCAGGTCTCGACAAGCTCGACCGGCGGCCTCTACCGCGCGATTGTGATCGTCTCCTCCACCGGCGCGGCCGCCGGCACGCGCACCGACACCACGGGCCCCGCGATCGTCGAATGGCTTGGCACCCACGGCTATGCCGCGTCCGAGCCGATTATCGTCGCCGATGCCGACATCGCCTCCGCACTTGCGGGCGCTCTCGCGGCTGGCCCGGCCCTGATCCTGACAACCGGGGGCACCGGCATCCACCCGCAGGATCGCACGCCCGATGCGACGCTCGCCGTCCTCGATTATGAGCTGCCCGGCATTGCGGAAGCCGTGCGGGCGGCAGGTCGAGCCGTCACCCCGACCGCCGCCCTCAGCCGGGCGGTCGCCGGCGTCTCCGGCCCGACAATTGTCGTCAACCTGCCCGGTTCGACCGGGGGCGTGCGCGACGGTCTCGCCGTGCTCGAGCCGCTTCTCCCCCACCTGCACGACCAGCTCGCGGGCGGCGCCCATGAGTGACGCACGGAGCGATTCGGCCAGCGCAAGCGGCGCACCTGGCGCCACGTCGTGGGCGCGTGTCACCGACGAGGTGCTCGACCGGACCGCGATTGAAAACTTCGTGCTCGGTCCGACTGACGGCGCCCTGGTTGTCTTTGAAGGCGTAATCCGAGACCACGATCACGGCGACTCCGTGAACTCCCTCGACTATGAGGCGCACCCCGACGCGGAAGCGTTCCTCGCGAGCGTCTGCCGCGAGATTTCCGAGGAAACCGGACTCCGCGTGGCCGCAGCCCACCGCGTCGGACATCTGGCGATCGGCGATGTCGCGCTGATCGCCGCCGTCGCCTCGCCACACCGCGCCGAGGCATTCGCCGCATGCGCGGAGCTCGTCGACCGTATCAAGGAGAAAACCCCCATCTGGAAACGCCAGCACCTGACGGGTGGCACCACCGAATGGGTCAACCTGTAGCGGCTACTACCCGCCGGAAAACGGCGGCAGCACGTCAACCCGAGCCCCGAGCCGACGCTCCGGATCCCGCGACACAACCCCGTCGACCAGAAACGACCCCGAGCGCAGAACGCGCGCCATCGCGTCCCCGTATCGCTCCACGAGCAAAGCCTTGAGCGCGCCAACAGTCGCCGCGTCCAGCCGTTCGTCCGCCCGACCCGCGGCTTCGGCTGCCGCTGCGAAGTAGCGCACCTCAGCCACCGATAGCCCCCATCGACCGCACCGGTGGGGCGAAGTCGGCCGCGTCGATCCCGTGGCCGGCCTGCTTGTTCCACATGGCTCCGCGCCACCGCTCGGCGATGTCGTCATCGCTCGCGCCGTTACGCAGCAGGGCGCGAAGGTCGGTTTCGTCGTCGCCGAAGAGACATGAGCGCACAGTGCCCTCAGCCGTGACACGCGTGCGGTCGCAGGCTCCGCAGAATGATCGGGTGACGGATGCGATGATCCCCACTGTCGCCTCGGTGCCGTTCACGCTCCACTCTTCGGCGGGCGATGACGGGTCCTCGCGGCCGACCTCGACGAGGTCAAAACGCGACCCCAGGACGGCGAGCAGCTCTTCGGCCGGGATCATGTTGTCGCGTCGCCAGGCCGCGTCGGCATCCAGCGGCATCTGTTCGATAAACCGCAGCTGGGCGTCGTGTTCGAGAGCCCAGGCGAGAAGTTCGGGAGCGTCGGCGAGGGTTTCGCGCATGAGCACGGCGTTGATCTTGATGGGCCCGAGCCCCGCGGCGTGGGCTCCGGCGATGCCATCGAGCACGCGCGGCAGCCGGTCGCGGCGGGTGAGGCGGGTGAAATGCTCGCGATCGATTGTGTCGAGCGAGACGTTGATGCGGGTCAGGCCGGCCGCGCGCAGGGCGGCGGCGTGCGCATCCAGACCGATTCCGTTCGTTGTCATGGCGAGCGAGATGCCGGGCGCCGCCTCGGCCGACAGCTTCACAATGTCGACCAGGTCGCCACGCGTGAGGGGCTCGCCACCGGTGAAGCGCACTTCGCGCACCCCGAGTTCGTGCCACCCAATGCCGACGAGCCGCGCAATTTCGACGGCCGACAGCAGATCGTCTTTCGGAATCGCGGGCAGCCCCTCGGCCGGCATGCAATAGGTGCAGCGCAGCGAACACTTCTCGGTGATCGAGACCCGCAGATCGCGGGCCACCCGACCAAATTGGTCGACAAGCTCGGTGGTATCCGGACGCCCGACCATCGATGGCGCATCGCTCGGATCGCGACGAATCGCGGGCATGCCGAGGGCCAGGGTCATGCTTCCACTCTAGATTCGATCAGAGGGGCGCGTTGGCAGGGGCGTTTCGTTCCAGAATCTCGCCAATCCTGCCTTTGCAGCCACCGCATCCGCTGCCGGCCCGCGTCTCGCGGCCGACGCGAGCAACGGTGTCGCAGCCCGCAAGAACGGCATCGGTGATCTGCCCAGCCGTGACGCCATTGCACCAGCAGACGGTCGAGGTGGGCGCGAAGGCCTCTTCACAGCCCAGGCCGACCGCGTAGTCCGGGCCGTCATAGCGCAGTAGCACCGAGCGGTCGGCGGGCAGTTCGCTGCCGCGCTCGAACAGCAGGGTGAGTTCGGCGGCCGTGCGCGGCATGCCGACGCAGACGAAAGCGTCGAGCACACCATTACGCGTCACCATCGATACGTAGCGTCCGTTGGCGGGGTCGGCCCATTGCGCGACCGAGAGCGCGGCGTCGGAGCAGCCGGGGGCGTGATCCGGCTCGTCCCACGGGTCGACGTGCACATTGCCGACCGCGACGACATCGACCTTTTCCGCCTTGAGCATGACGACGGCCGAGTGTTCGGGCGGCAAGGGCGGAGTGTCGACGAGGCCGGAACCCACCGAAGTGCGCAGCTCGGCTTCGATGCGCGCGGCAAGCCATTCCGCCTGCCGCCACCCGGCGCCGATCAGGCCGAGCGGCCCGCCTGCCGGCAACGCCGAGGATGACGCGTTACCCCATCCCTCGGGCTTTGGCTCGACGTGCGCGCAGTCTCCTATCGCATAGATATCGGGATCGGCCCAGCTGCGCAGTTCTTCATCGACGAGAACGCCGCGCGCGACCGGCAGCCCGGCAATTCCCGCAAGTTCAACCCGAGCCGCGACCCCGCACGAGACGACCAGAATGTCACCGGCGATCTGCTTCCCGTCAGCGCACACCAGCGCCTCGAAATGACGCACGCCATGCTCGTCCTCGTGGAACACGATGCTCTCGGCCCGAGCGTGCGGCACCATCGCGACGCCGGATGCGCGGGCGCTGCGGGCGAGCACGGCGGCCCCTCCGCGATCCAGATTCCGCTCCATCGGGCCGGCGTCGTGATAGACGACGCACACTTCGGCGCCCGCTCCGACCGCGGCGAGCGCCAGCTCCATCCCGAGCACTCCGGCGCCGAGCACCACGATCCGCGCCCCGGCGCGCACCGACTGCCCGAGGCGCTCGGCGTCCGTGAGATCCCGCATGACCATGATTCCGTCGGGCAGCGGGGCTCCAGCCGAATCGAGTTCTTCGGCACTCTCGGGCGGGCGGAGGGCGTCGCGACGCACACGAACGATCCCCTCGAGAGTGGGCACCTGGGCCCGTGCTCCCGTCGCGAGAACCAGGCGGTCGTACGGCAGTTCCTCGCCGTCCCCCAGGAGCACCGTGCGGCGCGAACGCCGCACTTCGACAACCGAGGTGCCGGTCAGGATGCGAACTCCCGCCTCGCGCGCTTCGTCGCTGTCTGTCAGCTCAAGGCTCTCGCGCTCGGTCGCCCCGACCGCGTATTCGGCGAGTAGTACCCGGTTGTAGGCCTCGGCCGCCTCGGCGCCGACAACCGTGAGCTGAACCAGACCCGCGCGCACGCTCGGGAGTAGTTCCTCGACGAATCGGGCGCCGACCATTCCGTAGCCCACCAGCACAACACGCTCAGCCAACGAGATCCGCCTCCAGAACGGCTCCGACAACTGCAGCGCTATCTGCCGCTGCGCCACGGTCTTCCATCGCCCGAACAGCGCGGACCTGCACGGTTGTCTGCTTGAACTCGGGCATCCCCGATATCGGGTCGGTTATCGCCTCGGTGAGCAGGTTGGCGCTCTGCTCTCCCGCGAAGTGGAAAGGCATGAACACCGTGTCGTAGCGGATGTCGGCGCTCACCCTCACCTGGCACCGCACCGTGCCGCGGCTGTTCGAGACCTCGACGGAGTCACCATCGACGAGTCCGAACCGCTCCGCGGCGGCAGGGTGAAGCGTGGCCTGCGCCACGGGCTCCGAGGCGAGAAGTTCGGGCACCCGTCGCGTCTGCGCGCCCGACTGATAGTGGCTGAGTAGCCGACCCGTAATAAGGGTCATCACGCCATCGCGCTGGGCCGGCGCGACACGAGCTCGCGGCTGCACAGGAACGATCCGGGCGAGGCCGTCCGCATGCGCAAAGCTGTCGAGAAACAGGCGGGGCGTGCCGGTGCTGCCCGCCGGGAACGGCCAGTGCGCCGCGATTCCGCTATCGAGAAGTTCATGGCTGAGCCCCGAGTAGTCCGCGGGCCCTCCCGCCGAAGCCCGGCACAGCTCGTCGAAAACCTCCGAAGCGTCGTCGGAATACACACCGGGGGCGTCGAGCCGCGCGGCAAGCTCCCGCAGAATCCACAGCTCCGACCGCACCTCGGGGGGAGGCGCGAGGGCACGACGACGACGCAGCACGCGCCCCTCGAGAGACGTCATCGTCCCCTCTTCTTCGGCCCACTGCGTCACCGGCAGCACAATGTCGGCGAGCGCCGCCGTCTCCGAGAAGAAGAAGTCACTTACGACGAGCAGCTCGAGCGCCGCAAGCCCCTCGCGCACTCGTGCAGCATCCGGAGCCGAGACGACGACATTCGATCCATGAACGAGCAGGGCCCGAATCCCGCCCTCACGACCCATGGATGCGAGCAACTCCACCGCAGGCACGCCCGGCCCCGGCAGCGACTCGGGCGCCACGCCCCACACCCCCGCGACATGCGCGCGCGCCTCGGGATCTGTGATCTTGCGGTAGCCCGGAAGCTGGTCGCTCTTTTGTCCGTGCTCGCGTCCGCCCTGGCCGTTGCCCTGGCCGGTAAGCGTGCCGTAGCCCGAATCCGGGGTGCCGACCAGGCCGAGCACGAGCGCAAGGTTGATCGCGGTCGTGACCGTGTCGGTGCCGTCAACATGTTGCTCCACACCGCGCCCGGTGAGGATATACGCGCGCCCCGAAGCGAGGCGCCGAGCAACGTCGCGGAGCGTCGCCACGGGAACACCCGTGTGCTCCTGCACGCGCTGCGGCCACCAGCGGCTCACGCTGCGGCGCAGCTTCTCGAACCCCGTGGTGCGTGAGTCAAGGTATGCGCGATCGGTGAGCCCGAGTTCGATGACGATGTGGATCAGTCCGAGCAGAAGGACGAGGTCGGTTCCCGGTGCCGGCTGCAGATGGATTCCGGCACCGTCGTCGGTCAGACGTGCGGTGGCCGAGCGACGCGGGTCGACAACGATGAGCCCCCCGGCCGCGCGCGCGCCCTCGAGGTGGCCGATGAAGGGCGGCATGGTCTCGGCCACATTGGTGCCGAGCAGCAGGATGGTCTCGGCGTCATCCAGATGCTCGAGGGGGAATGGCAGACCCCGGTCGACGCCGAAAGCGCGATTTCCGGCGGCCGCCGCCGATGCCATGCAGAAGCGCCCGTTGTAGTCGATGCGCGAGGTGCCGAGCGCTAGGCGGGCGAACTTGCCGAGCTGGTAGGCCTTCTCGTTGGTGAGTCCGCCACCCCCGAAAACGCCGACCGCATCCGCACCCGAAACGGCACGGATCTCGCGAAGCTGGTCCGCGATCCGGTCGAGGGCTTCGGGCCAGCTCGCCGCCCGGAAGCCATCGCCTTCGCGGATCATCGGCTCGAGGATGCGTTCCGGCGAGACGAGCAGTTCGGCCGCCGTCCAGCCCTTCTTACACAGACCACCTCGGTTGCTCGGAAAATCTCGGCCCGTGATCTCAGGCACGGCAGCAGGCTCCCCCGCGGCCACAGCCGTGGGGCGGACGAACATTGCACACTGCAGGGCGCAGTAGGGGCAGTGCGTTGCCGCCCCCGCTGTTTCGTCCGCCTCGCCCACGCCTGCTCCCTTAGATCTTGTGCACGGCGACAGAGGACCCGCGCCGCAGGTAGAAGACCGCGGTGACGGCCATCAACACAAGGTAGGCGACGATGAAGCCGACAATTGCCGACCCGTATTCACCGGTCGAGGTCTTCGAGAATCCCAACACCTGGGGGATCACGAATCCGCCATAGGCACCAATCGCCGAAATGATGCCGAGGGCGGCAGCCGTCTTGCGCTGCGTGCTCACGTCACCCGAGTGCGCCCGTGCGTCGGCCACCCCGCTGCGCGCCGCAAACACGCTCGGGATCATGCGGTACGTCGCGCCATTACCGGCACCTGTCGCAATGAAGATCACCAAGAAGCAGCCCAGGAACGCCCAGAAGTTGCCCATCGGCAGCACGAGCAGCACCGCCACCGCGCCGGCAGCCATGACACCGAAGGAGATCACGGTCATCGTGGCTCCGCCGAAACGATCCGCCAGCCGACCGCCGAACGGGCGGGCGAGTGAGCCAACAAGCGCGCCGAGGAACGCAAGCGTGATCCCCGCCGACCCCACCTGGAAACTCGAGAAGTTCGGGAACAGGTCGACGATCAGCTTGGGGAACACCCCGGCGAAGCCGATGAAGGAGCCGAAGGTGCCGATGTACAGCAGCGCCAGGATCCACATATGCGGTTCCCGCAGGGCACTCGCGGATGCCGCAAAGTCGGCTTTCGCGTTCGACAGATTGTCCATGCGGCGCGAAGCCCCGACGATCGCCACGAGGATCAACGGGATCCAGATCCAGCCGGCAAGCGGCAGGTTGAGGGTCGCCGCAGCGCCAATGGTGATCGCAATCGGCACGACGATCTGAGCGACCGAAACGCCGAGGTTGCCGCCTGCCGCGTTCAGCCCGAGGGCCCAGCCCTTTTCGCGCTGCGGGTAGAAGAAGGTGATGTTGGACATCGAGCTCGCGAAGTTGCCCCCGCCGAAGCCCGACAGGGCGGCGACGGCAAGCATCACCGGGAAAGGAGTCGACGGGTTCGCGACACAGATTCCGAGCGCCGTCGCCGGGATCAGCAGCAGCGCCGCCGAGATGATCGTCCAGTTGCGCCCACCGAAGCGCGGCACCAGGAAGGTGTAGGGGAAGCGGAGCGTGGCACCGACGAGGGCGGGGATCGAGATCAGCCAGAAGATCTGCGTCGTGTCGAAGGTGAACCCAGCAGCCGGGAGCTGCACGACAACGATGCCCCACAGCTGCCAGACGATGAATCCGAGGAACTCGGCAAAGATCGACCAGCGCAGATTGCGCGATGCTATCGCTTTGCCTTCAGCCGCCCATTGCGCGAGGTTTTCGGGCTGCCAATTGTCGATCCAGCGTCCGGGACGCCGAACAAGAGCGGGATATGCGGCGTCAATCGTCGAGTCATCGGCGATGCCGGAGGGGGCGGTCGTTGTCATCAAATCTCCTCGCGTGGCAGGTCAGTAGCTGTGAGGTCGACCTCGACGAGGCCGCCATTAATACGTGCGCCAAATACGGTCAAAGCGGGGCCCTCAGCGCTGAGGCAGGCCCCGGTCTCCAGGTCGTACACCTGCTTGTGAAGCGGCGAAGCGATGGTGGCGCGATCGCCGCGCGATCCCACGATTCCCCGCGACATCACGAACGATCCGGTCACCGGATCCTCGTTCCCGACGACCCGGATCACTCCATCCGGCAGCAGAAAAATCGCCACCTGGATGCCGTCAATCAGCGCTGCCTCGCCCCAAAACGGTTCCATCTCGGCGACAGGGCACACAGGTGTCCACGTCGTCGCTACGTCCAGGATTGACATGGTGCCCAGGCTAGGAAGGCGTGATTTCCGGCGATCGCGAGCGTCGTGACAATCGCGTAACGAACACCTCACACCCCGGTTCCCCCGAGGTGAGCACGCGGTCACAACTCGTTACAGGGGCGCAACGGCGGCGAAATGCGCCCTCCTTAGGCTGACCGCACAGGAGAGGGGCACTGATGGCCACCCACACCGCACAGCGTCGGGTTGTCGTCGTCGGCGGCGGCCCCGCGGCTCACCGCTTTACCGAGACACTTCTCGCCCGCGCCGAAGATGACGGGTTCGAGCTTCAGCTCACCGTGATCGGCGAAGAACCCCAGCTGCCCTACGACAGGGTGGCCCTCTCGCGTCGGCTGCTCGAAGCCGACGACCTGACCCTCGACGGCACCGTGTGGCAGGCAGAGGGAGTCGAATACCGCTCCGGCGTGGCAGCAACGACAATCGATCCGGTCTCGCGCACCGTGAGCCTGGCCGACGGCGCCACCGTCGCCTACGACGAGCTGGTCTTGGCTACGGGGTCTGCGGCTGCTGTGCCGCCGATTGCAGGAGCCGAACACTGCCGCGTGTACCGAACGATCGCCGATGTCGACGGTCTCGTCGCCGAACTTCCCGAACTGATGGACCGCCTGGGTCGCCCCGTTAACGCCGTCGTGGTGGGCGGGGGCCTGCTCGGGCTTGAAGCCGCTGGGGGATTGAAGCGCCTCGGCAGTAACGTCACGGTCGTCAACGCCAGCGGATGGCTCATGTCCACCCAATTGGATGAAGGGGCCGGCCAGGCCCTTGGTCGCCTCATCACCGCGCAGGGCATCGCTCTCCAACTGGGCCATCGCCCCTCCGAGATCCTGACCGCCCCGTCGGGAGCGGTCGTGGGCGTGCGCCTCGATGACGACCGCGAAATCCACGCCGACCTCGTGGTCGTGGCAATCGGCATCACCCCTCGCGACGAGCTCGCCCGAGCCGCGGGTCTCGAGCTGGGGCCGCGAGGGGGTGTGGCGATCGATGACAGCTGCGCAACATCCTCGGCTGGCATCTGGGCGATCGGCGAGGTCGCGAGCATCGAGGGACGGTGCGTGGGGCTCGTCGCCCCCGCGAATGCAATGGCCGAAGTTGCCGCCGATCGGATCCTGGGCGGCACAGCCACCTTCCCCGGCGTCGACGACGCCACCAAGCTCAAACTCTCGGGCGTTGAAGTGGCGAGCTTCGGTGACGCGCATGCCACGACACCTCACTCCCTCGAAGTGGTCTATGCCGACCCGGCGCGGGGCCTGTACCAAAAGATCGTCGTCACCGACGATGCGACAACGCTGCTCGGCGGCATCTTCGTCGGAGACGCGGCACCCTATGCAACGCTGCGCCCGCTCCTGGGGCGAGAGCTCGGTGCAGAACCCAGCGCCTACCTTTCTGCGGGCGGCGAAGCCCCGGCCAGCCTCGAACTTCCGGATGACGCCCAGCTCTGCTCGTGCAACAACGTGTCGGTGGGCACCGTCCGCAGCGCTGTGCGCGGCGATCACGGTGAGGCGTGCACCGAGCTCGGCGCGCTCAAATCGTGCACCCGCGCGGGCACGCAATGCGGTTCGTGCGTCCCGCTGGTCAAGAAGATTCTCGAAACCGAGCTGACCAAGGCCGGCGTCGAGGTGTCGCGCGCCCTGTGCGAACACTTTGAGCTCAGCCGCAGCGAACTTTTCGAGGCGGTCCGCATTCTCGGGCTGACCTCGTTCGAGCAGATTCTCGAGCGTTTCGGCCACGGCTATGGCTGCGACGTGTGCAAGCCGGCCGTGGCATCGATCCTTGCCAGCCAGACTTCGGCCTACATTTTGGATGCCGGACGCGGCGCTCTGCAAGACACCAACGACCGCGCGCTCGCCAATATGCAACGCGACGGCACCTATTCGGTTGTGCCGCGCATCCCCGGTGGCGAAATCACCCCGCAGAAACTCAAGGTGATCGCGGAAGTCGCCGAAGACTTCGGGCTGTACACGAAAATCACCGGGGGCCAGCGCATCGATATGTTCGGGGCACGCCTCGAACAGCTCCCCGACATCTGGAAGATCCTCGTCGACGCCGGCTTCGAATCCGGTCAGGCCTATGGCAAGTCCCTTCGCACCGTGAAGTCGTGCGTCGGTTCCACCTGGTGCCGATTCGGTGTGCAGGATTCGGTGTCGATGGCGATCCGTCTCGAATTGCGTTACCGCGGCCTGCGCGCCCCGCACAAGTTCAAGCTCGGGGTGTCGGGATGCGCACGCGAGTGCGCCGAGGCTCGCAGCAAAGACATCGGCGTCATCGCAACGGATATGGGGTGGAACCTCTACGTCGGCGGCAATGGCGGGTACCAGCCCGCCCACGCCCAACTTCTTGCGCAGGACCTGGATGACGAGACGCTCATCAGCTACATCGACCGCTATGTCATGTACTACATCCGCACCGCCGACCGGCTGCAGCGCACGGCGCGCTGGCAAGAGGAGTTGCCGGGTGGGCTCGAGCATGTGCGCAATGTGGTGATCGACGACAGCCTGGGTATCGCCGCCGAGCTGGAAGCGGCGATGCTCCTTCATCTCGATAGCTACGAAGACGAGTGGGCCGCGACCCTCAAAGACCCTGAGCGCCTGCGCCGGTTCCGTTCTTTCGTCAACGCGCCGACCACTGCGGATCCGAGCCTTGTGCAGATTGTCGAACGTGACCAGTTGCGACCCGCCCGACCCGAGGAGCGCGAAGCGGTGCTCGTGGCCGGACCCCGGATCCCGCTCCGCGACACCGAGCCGGCAGGCGACGAGGCCCTGTAGTGGAGCTCGACCTCGACCTCGAAGGACGGCGCGCACTGGTGATCGGGGGCGCTGCCGCCTCACGAACCGTGCTCGCCCGGCTCCGCCACGCCGGTGCAACCGCCACCCTGGTTGACCCGAAAGATGCCGAGCACCGGCAGGCCGACGCCTGGCACCTGATGCTGTCGTCGATCGATCTGGTGCTGGTGGTCGAACTTTCTTCCGAGGCCGAAACAACTCTCCGCTCCGCCGGTCACGGATTGCCCGTGTGGATTACGCGCGAAGCCCCCGCCGCGACCGCAGCGATCGGGCAGGTCACCCTGGTCGGCGGCGGGCCCGGTGACCCCGGGCTCCTGACCCTCGCCGGGCGATACGCACTCCGGGCGGCCGATGTTGTGTTCTTCGACCGACTCGCGCCGCATGGCGGGCACAACGCCTGGGCTCCCGGTGCCGAATGGATCGACGTGGGCAAGTCGCCCGGGCACCATGCCGTACCGCAGCACGAAATCGAGCGGCTTCTCGTTGAGGCGGCGCTGGCCGGGCGCACAGTTGTGCGACTCAAAGGAGGCGACCCGTTCGTCTTCGGCCGCGGCAGCGAAGAGGTCGCCGCATGCCGGGCTGCGGGTGTGCCCGTCACCGTCATTTCAGGGGTCACGAGTGCCGTGGCCGTGCCGGCCGCCGCCGGCATTCCCGTTACCCACCGCGAACTCAGCCGGACCTTCACCGTCGTGTCCGGGCACGCTCCCCTTGACGACGCGACAGCTCGGCATCTCGTTGGTGTTGGCGGAACACTCGTGGTGCTGATGGGCGTCAGTTCCCTCCCCCACCTCAGCGCGACACTTCAGCGCCAGGGAATGTCGGCCGACACACCGCTTGCGATCATCGAGCGGGGCATGACTCCGGATCAGCGCACAACTGTGACAACCCTGAGCGATGCAACTGAAACGGCCGGCATGCTCGGCGTGCGCTCACCGGCGGTGATTGTTGTTGGAGAGGTCGTACGCTTGGGCTTCGATGCGGACGCTGAAGCCACGACGAGCCTGTATGACGTTGCAATGATGGAGAGACCCTGACCACGCTTCCCCCCGACGGTATCGCGGGATTTCGCCCCGACCAGCTCGAGGGTTTCCGCATCGGCGTGACCTCCGACCGCCGCTCAGAAGATCTCATCGCCGCCTTTGATCGGCGGGGAGCCGAGGTTCTGCACGCCCCCGCGATCCGGATCGCACCGGCGGCTGACGACTCCCGTTTGACATCCGAGACCGCCGCGATCATCGCTGCACAGCCCGACATTCTGCTGGCCACCACCTCCTATGGGATCCGGCGGTGGCTCGAATCGGCGGATGCGGACGGCGTGGGAACCGAGCTGATCACGACTCTTGCCCGTTCGCAGATCTTCGTACGGGGTCCGAAATCTCGGGGAGCTGTTCGCGCGGCAGGCCTCGAAGATGCCGGAATGAGCGATGAAGAAACCACGCGCTCGCTTGTCGATCTGGTGATCGGCCTCGGGGCGAAAGATCGTGTTGTGGCTGTCCAATTGCACGGCTTCACCGACCAAGAACAGCTCACGCGCCTCGTGGATGCGGGCGCGCAGGTGTTCACTGTCGCCCCCTATCGCTGGCAGATGCCCGAGGATTCGACGCGGGTATTGCGCCTCGTCGACGCGATCTGCGCAGGGTCGGTCGATGCGGTGACCTTCACGAGCGCCCCAGCCGTGGATGCCCTGTTTGCCGCCGCCGATCAGGTGGGCAAACTCGACGGCGTTCGTGATGCGCTCAGGACGACAGTTGTCGCCGCGGCGGTCGGCCCGGTGACGGCGGCACCGCTCCGAGCGGTGGGGATCACCCCGTTGGTGCCCGAACGGTTCCGGATGGGCGCCCTCATCCGCCTGGTTTGCGAGCATCTGGAAACGGCGGGTCGCATCCGCTTGGATACGCGCCACGGGCTTGTCGAGATCCGTGGACGACTTGTCAGCGTCGCCGGGCGGCAAGCGACTCTGGCGCCGAACTCGCTGCTCCTGTTCCGCGCGCTCGTCGCCGCGGGCGGCGGGGTCCTTCCGCGCGCGGAACTCGCCACCGTGCTGCCCGACACCCCAGATGACCACGCCGTCGACGTGGCGATCAGTCGCCTCCGTCGCTCCCTTCCGGTGGAAGGTCTCGTGGTCACCGTGGTCAAGCGGGGCTACCGCATCGACGTGTGACGACCGAGATCGTTCACCCCACGGTGAGCGACCCTGTCTGCACAGACTTTGCGTACTGGAATTCAACCTTCGCGTGGAACTCGTCGTCGGCCGCTGTGTAGCGCCCCTCGACTCCCGCGTCGACGATGTTCCACGGCCGCTCGTTCGACATCGACCCCTCATCGCCCGAGTCGGCGAGGAACTGCTTGTAGTCATAGGGGTAGCTCGCGGTCGCGTCGAGGCGCACCGAGAAGGTGTCGGCGGCGATGGTGCCGGAGGCGAGATCCACCTGCAAGAGTCGCTGGAACCCGGTCGCCCGCTCCCCCGTGTGTGTGCGGAACTCCTGGTAATCGGCCAACAGCTCGACGACCGTGTGGCCCTCGATTCCGCCCGCATTCTCGGTTGTGATCTGTCCCAGACCGTGGAAGTGGCCGCTGAGCACCATGACCACGTTGCGGTTGGGGGCTATCACCTGATCCCACAGCTGCTGTCCGCGCGAAACCCAGCGGCTGTTCGACGACCGCGTCGCCCCCACCTCGAGTGTTTTGGGCGACACGTGTTCGTGGGTCGAAAGCACAACGTTGTAGTCGGGATGCGCGGTCACGACTTTTTCCGCCCACGTCATATCGGCCTGGTCATAGGCGTACGGCAACGACAGCATGAGGAATTTCGCACCGGCCGCTTCAAACGTTGAGAAGTTGGCGCTGTTGTCGTCGGGGGCGATCGACCCGCCATACCAGGGCGCGTCGGCGTACCGCTGGGGGCTGAAAACGGTGTTGAAGAGCGAGTTGTCGACCCCGCGCTTGTTGTCGTGGTTTCCGGGCAGCACGCTGTTAGCCACACCGGCGCTGTCGAGAATCCCCTGAATCGCCGACGCGCGCGCGTATTCACGCTCGGCTCGAGCGGGAGCCTGGTCGGCATCCACCCAGTTCTGCACCAGGTCACCGGTGTGGGTAGCGAATTCGATCTTGCGATCGGGTGCGTTGTCAGCGATCCAACTGACCAATTGCGCATACACCTCGGGGTAGCTCTCGCTCAGGTACTGCGTATCGGTGATGTGGGTGATCGCAAGATCGTAGGAGCCGGGATCGTCGAGCTTGCCGTCCGGGGCGGATGCGAGTGTCGCCTCCGTGCGCGGACCGTCCTGCACCAGCAGAACAACCTTCCCGTCGCGCGCCTCCCCCGCCTGCAGCGCCCCCTGCAGGGTGACTTCGCCGGTCGAGCCGGTCGAGGCCCCCGCATCCGCCAACCGCCACGCATCCCCGCCCCACACCGAGAGCTGAAGTTCATGGCGGGCGAGGGTGCTGCCGCTCCAGGTCACGATCGATCCCGCGTGCAGTGCGGCGGCATCCACAACAAGACGCTGATAGGGATGCGCGAACCCAGTCTCGCTGATGGGAGCGGGGGCCACCGGGTCGAGTTTCCGTTCGTCAGCGCCCTCGAGCGTCGTGAGCGCCCCCTCGGAGCTACCGCCCCACGCCTCGAGCACCGTCGCGGGCACGGCGTCGGCGGGCGCCGTCGGGGCCGCCTTCACCGACGCCACCGGCGCTGTAGAGGGGCCCTGCACTCCTGCGACCCGTGCCGTCGGGTCGACCCATGGTACGAGGTCGAGGGTGCCAGGCGTGGCCGGGCGTGCCACGAAGTCATCCGAGTCGTCGCCGGTGAACCGACTGCGCTGGTAGCTCTCCCCCCGCATCCGATCGACCTGATATGTCGCCAATGCGAAACCTTTGCTGCACGGGCTGGCCGCAATGTTGTCGACGTCCAGCTCATTTCGGGCATAGATACCGACGCTGTCG
The DNA here is from genome assembly GCA_035554115.1 of Pseudolysinimonas sp. GTDB lineage: Bacteria > Actinomycetota > Actinomycetes > Actinomycetales > Microbacteriaceae > CAXTSE01. The sequence goes on from DATMIW010000061.1 coordinate 14,857, forward strand.
ACGCGGCGGCCCGAAGCATCGGCCAGCCACACGCCCGTGCCATGGAAATCGAGGGCCGTGGAATAGCTCGCCTCCGCATCCGCAGCGGCCTCGGTGCCCGCACGCGCAGCCAGGAAGACCTCGCCCGCCGCGAGTTTCGTCCCCTTCGGCACGGTCACCTGCACGCTGCGAGCGCGCGTCCCGGCCGCGGTGCAGCGCCTCAGAGTCCACCCGCCGATGTCGACGGCCGTGTCGCCGTAGTTGCCCACCTCGATCCAGTTGCGGGGCGACTGCCCCGTGGGCATAGCCGAGCTCGGGGGGTCTGTGGCGATTTCGCTGATTGCCACGCCGGCCGCAGCCGGGTAACTGAAGCTCTGGCGGAAGACGCTCGACTCCGTTGTCGCGTTGCGTTCGCCGGGGGTGCGGGGCGCGATGATCCACTTCGCCGCGTCCGTCGCGTCTTCATCAGCGTTGGCCGCGTCTCCGCCTGCCGTAAGTTGCCAGGATTCATCGGCCACCGGATCCAGCACCGCGTCGAGTTTGCCCGCATCACCCTGGCAGGCGCTGTCTCCGTAGGCGCTCACGGCTACGCGATCGACGAGGGCTCCGGATGCCGTGCGCACGAGAGCCCCGAACTCACGATCATCCAGACCCGTGCGATAGTGCGCATCCGCCTTGCCGCGGAATCCAGGCCCGCCGGCCACCCAGCTCTCGCCCGCCTTCAGTTGCGTGCCGTCGGCAATCGTGACCTGCCGAGAGTTCGCACGCAGCCGTCCGGATGCGGTGCAGCGATCCACAGTCCACCCGCCGATGTCGACGGTCCCCTGCCCGTCGTTCCGCAGTTCAACGAAATCGTCGTCGCCGCTGAGGCGTCCTCCGCCGCTCAACTCAGAGATGACAACGCCGGTGTCGACGGGTGCCTCGGGGGCTGTCGCATTGGGGGCGTCGATAGTTGACGGCGCGACAACGAAATCGACGCGGGGGTCACCTGTCGCGGCAACACGCTGCCAACTCTCGTTGTGCGCAAAATCGAGAACATTCGGCAGGTTGCCACCGGGCGGAGTGCAGTCCCCCTGGGTGGGCCATGGCTTGTTGGGGTAGACGCCGACCCTGTCCACGAGTTCGTCCTGGGCATTCTCGAGATAGAGGCCGTACCCACCGAGGTCGAACGGCGCACTCATGTGCTGGGCTCCCGGCATCCCGATCTTGCTGACCGTGAGGATCTCGCCCACTTCGAGCACAATGCCGTCCAGGCTGCCCTCAACGCGGCTGACATTGCTGCGCAGCGCCATCTCATTGCAGCGGAACACCTGCCATCCGGTCAGGTCGACCGCGGCTGTGCCCCAATTGCGCAATTCGAAGAAGGAATGCGAGTCAGAGCTGCTGTCGGCTCCCGCGACCTCGTTGATCAGTACACCGCTTTGCCCCCGGGGAGAGGCTGAATGTGCGGCGCCTGGCGGCGTCACCACAACTCCCACAGCAGACGCAATAACCAGGAGGATCAGGGCAACAAGCGGAGGCCTTTGCACACGCCCAGGTTCGTCGCACCGGGTAAACGGGCGCCGTCATCTGCGGGGGTGTCACATGAACGACAGGTGCGGTCAGGCACACAGCCCGATACACCTCTCGGGCCATGTTCAAACGCCACAACCTTCAAAGTCACCCCTTGGTCGGCGTGACGACCGACAAGCCCCCGCCAGCCGGAGTCAGTTCGAGAACTGTCTGGTCGGATTCCGTGAGGACAGGTAGCCCGTCGGGAGCAGCATGAAGCGCTCGAGCCAGACGGCAACTCACCGCTCTGGGAGCATGCCTTCCGCTACCAGGAGGCGGTGGATGGATTCCCGGACCAACTCGCTCTGACGCTTACCGCTACGCATCTCCAGTAATTTGAAGGCGGCGTAGTCCGCCTCAGATAGCCGTCCTCGAACAGTAGGTGAGGCCCCCTTGGGCTGCTCCCCTAAACGCGTACGACCTGCTCGCCGCAGAACGGCATCCAGTGCACCCTCGCTGCCGTACTCGTGCGCCATGAGTTTTCGGCCGTGCGTGGCGGCTACCGCGCCAGCGGAGATATCGGAGCCCTTGGGCATCGGGGTCGAAGGGTCGGTGAGCTGCTCTGCGAGAGCGGCGAAATCCTTGTCAGTTGCCATCTGGGTTCTCCTGTCGGTACCTTCTGAATTTCGGGCCGAGTTCCATCGCGTGAAACACGAGCGCTTCGCGGCCATCCGGGTAAACGTTCACCAAGACCTCGACCTCCCGCTGGGTCTGAGCATGCGGATGGCCGATGTAGAGCCACACGTCGCCGTCGTCGAGCTTTTCGCCCTCAAACTTGACTTTGTAGTTGGCGTGGACGATCGCAAACACTTGGTCGGCACGAGGGACTCCATGCTTGTCGCTCGAGTCTGTCCACCGCGGCGCCACTTACATAGGCTAACATGTAGCCGTCTATTACGGCTACTTAATGTGTAGCAAACAGGGGCATCGCGCTGTGAGCTAACAATGGATCTGCTTCTTCGTACCTCCGCACGCAGAACGGCCCCGGTCGCAATGACCGAGGCCGTTCAATGGTCTCGACAAGCTCGACCAGCAAGATCTACCGCGCAGCGGAACCTTCGACGTAGCCCTCGTCCTGCTGCTTCCACGAGAACAGCGCGCGCAGCTCTTTACCGGTCGCCTCGATCGGGTGGGCGGCACCCTTGGCACGCAACGCCAGGAACTCGGGGGCACCCGCATCCTGGTCATCGATGAAGCGCTTGGCGAAGGCACCCGACTGGATGTCGCCGAGCACGGCCTTCATGTGCTCTTTCACCGACGGGTCGATCACACGCGGTCCGGAGACGTAGTCGCCGTACTCGGCCGTGTCGGAAACCGACCAGCGCTGCTTGGCGATGCCGCCCTCCCACATGAGGTCGACGATGAGCTTGAGCTCATGCAGCACCTCGAAGTACGCGATCTGCGGCTGGTAGCCGGCCTCGACGAGGGTCTCGAAACCGTACTGAACGAGCTGCGAGGTGCCGCCGCACAGAACAGCTTGCTCGCCGAACAGGTCGGTCTCGGTCTCTTCGGTGAAGGTGGTCTTGATGACGCCAGCGCGCGTTCCGCCGATGCCCTTCGCGTACGACAGGGCGAGGTCCCAGGCGTGGCCGGATGCGTCACGCTCGACAGCGATGATGTCCGGGATGCCGCGCCCGGCAACGAACTCGCGGCGCACGGTGTGGCCAGGAGCCTTCGGGGCGATGAGGATGACGTCAACGCCCTCCGGCGCCTCGATGTACCCGAAGCGGATGTTGAACCCGTGCGCGAAGGCGAGGGTCTTGCCCGCGGTCAGCTTGTCTTTGATGCTGTCGTTGTAGATCGAACGCTGGTGCTGGTCGGGGGCCAGGATCATGATGACGTCGGCCCACTCGGCGGCGTCGGCGACACTGAGCACCTCGAAGCCGTCTTCCTGTGCCTTCGCTGCCGACTTCGAGCCGTCCTTGAGGGCGATCTTGACTTCGACGCCCGAATCACGGAGGTTCTGCGCATGGGCGTGGCCCTGCGAGCCATAGCCGACGATGGCGACCTTCTTGCTCTGGATCAGGCTGAGGTCGGCGTCTTTGTCATAGAGAAGTTCGGTCATGGGGTTCCTTTTGTTCCATCGGTGGTCGAGCCGCGAGACCCGGCGTACTGGTTAGTTCTTGAAAACTCGTTCGGTGATGCTTTTGCCGCCGCGCCCGATAGCCAACAGGCCCGACTGCGCGATCTCTTTAATTCCATAGGGTTCGAGCACACGCAAGAACGCCTGAACTTTGCCACTGTCACCTGTGACCTCGACGACAAGTGCGTCGATGGCGACATCGACAACCCGTGCCCGGAACAGCGTGACAGCTTCGAGGATCTGCGAGCGGTTGCCGGCGTCAACCCGCACCTTGATGAGCAGATGCTCGCGCTGCACCGACTGCGTCGGGTCGAGCTCAACAACCTTGATCACGTTGATGAGCTTGTTGAGCTGTTTGGTGACCTGTTCCAGGGGAAGCTCGTCGACATCCACCACGACGGTGATGCGCGACAGGCCCTCGATCTCGCTGTGGCCGACGGCCAGCGACTCGATGTTGAAGCCGCGGCGCGCGAAAAGGCCGGCGACGCGGGTCAGCAGACCGGGTTTGTCTTCGACGAGAAGAGACAGCACGTGGTGACTCATGGCTCTACTCCTCTTCCCACTCGGGGGCGTGATCGCGGGCGTACTGCACGGACGAATTACCGACGCCCTGCGGCACCATCGGCCACACCATGGCGTCGCGGCTTACGACGAAGTCGATGACCACGGGGCGGTCGTTCGTCTCAATCGCGAGCTTGATCGCGGCATCCACCTCTTCGGGCTTCGTGACCCGGATGCCGAGGGCACCATATGCCTCAGCCAGCTTCACGAAATCGGGCACCATGCGCGTCTGCTCGGTGGGACTCGTCGACCCGGTGTTGAGGTCGGTGAAGGAATGGCGTCCGTCGTAGAACAGCGTCTGCCACTGACGCACCATGCCGAGGCTCGAGTTGTTGATGATCGCGACCTTGATCGGGATGTCGTTGATCGTGCAGGTGGCGAGCTCCTGATTGGTCATCTGGAAGCATCCGTCGCCGTCGATCGCCCACACCAGGCGATCGGGCTGCGCAACCTTCGCGCCCATCGCGGCGGGCACGGCGTAGCCCATCGTGCCGGCGCCGCCCGAGTTGAGCCAGGCGTGCGGGCGCTCGTATTTGATGAACTGCGCGGCCCACATTTGGTGCTGACCGACACCCGCGGCATAGATCGCCTCCGGGCCCGACAGCTCGCCGATGCGCTTGATGATTCCCTGCGGGGCGAGCAGACCGTCGTCAGGGTCATCGACGAATCCGAGCGGATAGCTGGCGCGCAGCTTCTCAAGGCGCGTCCACCACGCCGCGATGTCTGGCGTATGCGCCGCCGAGGCATCCGCGTAGGCCGCGATCAGGTCGATGATCACATCTTTCGCGTCGCCGACGATCGGCACCTCGGCGTGACGGATCTTGCCGATCTCGGCCGGGTCGATATCCACGTGCACGACTTTGGCGTTCGGAGCGAAATCCGCCACCTTGCCTGTCACGCGGTCGTCAAAGCGCGCACCGAGGGCGACGATCAGGTCGCTCTCCTGCAGCGCGAGTACGGCAGGAACCGTGCCGTGCATGCCGGGCATGCCCAGGTTCTGCGGGTGCGAATCCGGGAAGGCACCGCGCGCCATGAGGGTGGTCACCACCGGGGCACCCGTCGCCTCGGCGAGCCGCAGCAGCTCAGCCGCCGCGCCCGAGCGGACTATTCCCCCACCGACGTACAGCACCGGCTGGGCGGCCGCCGCGATCAGCTCAGCTGCCGCGACAATCTGCTTGCCGTGCGCCTTGGTGACGGGACGGTATCCGGGCAGGTCGATTTTGGGCGGCCAGATGAACGGCGCCGACTTCTGCTGGGCGTCCTTTGTGATATCCACCAGCACCGGGCCGGGGCGACCCGTCGACGCAATCTGGTACGCAGCGGCGAGAGTCGCCGGCACATCCGCCGGGTCGGTCACGAGGAAGGAATGCTTCGTGATCGGCATCGTGATTCCCACGATGTCGACCTCCTGGAACGCATCCGTGCCCATCGACGTCGAGAACACCTGGCCCGTGATGGCCAGCAGCGGCACCGAGTCCATATAGGCGTCGGCGATAGCTGTCACGAGGTTTGTCGCACCGGGTCCGGATGTCGCAATCGCCACCCCGACACGTCCCGACGACGAGGCGTAGCCTTCGGCCGCGTGGCCGGCGCCCTGCTCGTGGCGGACGAGGATGTGGCGGATCGCCGTCGACGCCATGAGCTCGTCGTAGAACGGCATGATCGCGCCGCCCGGAAGACCGAACACGTCGGTGACTCCGAGCTTTTCCAGGGTGGCGAGAATCTGACCCGAGCCGGTGAGGATCGGTGGTTCGGCGCGCGCAGCTGGTGCCGGAGCGGGTGCGGGTGCCGGGGAATCGGCAGGCATGGGCTTCCTTTGCGAGAGAGATGGGTGAAAGGCGCAGACTCTGCGCCGAGCGACTAGCCGGTGACCGCGCCCTCCGCAGCGGAGTGCACGAGCTTGGCATATTTCGCGAGAACGCCACGGGTATAGCGCGGAGGGAGAGGAACCCAGCCATCGCGGCGGGATTCCAGCTCGGCCGCGTCGACAAGTAGGTCAAGCGTCCGGGCTGCGATATCGACCCGTATCAGATCACCATCTCTCACAAATGCGATCGGACCTTCGTCCGCCGCTTCAGGAGCGATGTGGCCGATGCACAGGCCGGTTGTGCCGCCTGAGAATCTGCCGTCGGTCAACAGTAATACATCCTTACCGAGGCCCGCTCCCTTGATGGCGGCCGTGATGGCCAGCATCTCGCGCATACCGGGGCCGCCCTTCGGGCCTTCCCAGCGGATCACGACAACGTCACCGTGTTGGATCTCGCCGTTGGTGAGGGCGTCCATTGCGGCGCGTTCGCGGTCGAACACGCGCGCGGGACCCTCGAACACCTCGGCGTCGAAGCCCGCAGTCTTGACGACAGCACCCTCGGGTGCGATCGAGCCGTGCAGGATCGTGAGACCACCCGAGGCGTGGATGGGGTTCTCCAGCGTGCGAAGCACCTCGCCATCCAGCGGCGGGATGTCCATCTCGGCCAGGTTCTCGGCCAGCGTCTTGCCCGTAACGGTCAGCACATCGCCGTGCATGAGACCCGCGTCGAGCAGCGCCTTCATGAGCACCGGGAGGCCGCCCCGGCGATCCACGTCGTTCATGACGTACTTGCCGAAGGGCTTGAGGTCGCCGACATGCGGCACCTTCGAGCCGATGCGGTTGAAGTCGTCGAGGGTGAGCTCAACCTCGGCCTCGTTGGCGATCGCCAGAAGATGCAGCACGATGTTCGTCGAGCCGCCGAGGGCCATACCGACGGCGATGGCGTTCTCGAAAGCTTTCTTGGTCAGGATCTGGCGGGCCGTGATCCCCTTGTTCAACAGGTTGACGACAGCCTCACCCGAACGATGCGCGTAGTAGTCACGGCGACGGTCGGCGGCAGCGGGGCTGGCGCTACCCGGCAGGCTGAGTCCGAGAGCCTCGGCCACGCTTGCCATCGTGTTGGCGGTGTACATGCCGCCACAGGCACCCTCGCCCGGGGCAAAAGCACACTCGATGCGTCGGGCGTCCTCAAGGCTCACGGTGCCGGCCTTGACGCCGCCCACAGCCTCGAAGGAGTCGATGATCGTGATGTCTTTTTCCGTACCGTCGCTCAGACGCACCCAGCCCGGCGCGATCGAACCGGCATAGAGAAACACGGATGCGAGGTCGAGTCGCGCGGCAGCCATCAGCATGCCGGGGATCGACTTATCGCATCCCGCCAGCAGCACTGAGCCGTCGAGGCGCTCGGCCTGCATTACCGTCTCCACGGAGTCGGCGATGACCTCGCGCGACACGAGCGAGAAGTGCATGCCCTCGTGGCCCATGGAGATGCCGTCGCTGACGCTCACGGTGCCGAATTGCAGCGGGTATCCGCCGCCGGCGTGAACACCCTCTTTTGCCGCCTGCGCGAGACGGGCGAGCGACAGATTGCACGGGGTGATCTCGTTCCACGAGCTGGCGATACCGACCTGTGCCTTGTCCCAGTCCGCGTCGCCCATGCCGACGGCACGCAACATGCCGCGACTGGTCGTGGCCTCGATGCCGTCAGTGACCGTGCGAGAGCGCGGTTTGTGATCGGGCACGCCTGTAGCAGAGGTTGTTTCCGGCATATGTCGAGGGTACCGCGCCGGGCCGTGCTCGTTGGTCGAGCTCGGCGAGACGGATCTCGACAGGCTCGATCACCGGAGCAGCTCGATCACCGAAATACGGCGGCGCGGAAGCTTGCGAGCTCGGCGAGCACTTCGGCGACCTGCTCCGGACCGGCGACCCGGAAGTCCGCCTCGGTTACGCCGTCACCGCTTTTCACGCCGAGGTCCTGGGGCATCAAAGCCGCGAATGCATCCTCGTCGGTCACATCGTCACCCGCGTAGAAGACGGCGTCGGCGGCGACATAGCGACGCAGATGCTCGACGGCCTCACCCTTCGTCGTGGAACGCACCGAGAACTCCAAAACGTTCTTGCCGTGCCGCACGGTGAGATTCTCCAACTCGGCCTGCGTCTCGCTCAGGGCGACGAGGTGAGCCAGGCGAGAGTTCTCGTCGGTCGCAAGCCGAGTGTGCAAAGCAAATCCGGCCGGCTTCGTCTCCAACCACACATCGTCGATGGAGTCGGCGACCTCGCCGAGGATCTCGCCCAGAACATCCACCTGTTCGAGTTCGGCCGTGTCGAGACCGATCCGGTCCTTGGGATCATCGAGGCGGATCTCGATGCCGTGGGATCCGACGAGCAGCGTCGTGTCGGGAAGGTCGGCAACCTCAATAAGGCTTCTGAGGGCGCGACCGCTGATAAGGGCGACGCGGGTGTCGGGCAGTGCGAGAAGCCGCAGCACGGCATCCCGAGCCTCGGGCAGGGCACGGGCCGCTTCGGGGGAATCGACCTCCGGCGCGAGAGTGCCATCGAAATCGAGGGCCACCAGCAGTCGCGGCGTGCGAGCGAGTTCGTGCAAGGCTCCCGTCAACGCGAGAGAAAGGGCTGCTGTCACGGCGCTTATCCTTGCGCTCGCTGGGTGGCCGGGCGTTGGACCGTCCATTCCAGCTCGCCCAGCGGATCGAGATCAGTGCCGACTCGTGCCTCTCGCAGAGCTTCAAGAAAACGGCGCGACCATCCGGAGACATCGTTCTCGCGCACCTTCTTACGCATCGCCTTCATGCGCCTGCGACGCTCCGGCCGACTCATCGAAATGGCCTGCAGGATCACATCCTTGACCCCGTCGATATCGTGCGGGTTGATGAGCAGCGCCGACTTCAATTCGTCGGACGCACCGGTGAACTCGCTGAGCACGAGCACCCCGTCTTCGTCTTTGCGTGCCGCGACGTACTCTTTCGCCACCAGGTTCATGCCGTCGCGCAATGCCGTGACGAGCATGACGTCGGCTGCCAGATACAGCGCGGCCATCTCTTCTCGCGGGAAGCCATGATGCAGATAGCTGACGGCCTGGTGACTTATCGTGCCGAAATCGCCATTGATGCGGCCGACAGTCAGCTCGATCTCGTCGCGCAACTGCTGATAGGCCTCGACTCGTTCGCGACTCGGACTCGCCACCTGCACGAGCGTGATGTCCTCCACCGCAAGTCGCCCCTCGGCCAGCAGCTCGCCGTAGGCCTTCAGGCGGTGACCGATGCCCTTCGTGTAGTCGAGCCGGTCGACGCCGAGCATGACGGTCTTCGGATTGCCAAGGTCATGACGAATCTGGATCGCGCGTGCCTGGACATCGGGTTGCTGTGCAAGAGCTTCGAACGACGCCACGTCGATCGAGATCGGAAACGCGCGCGCAATGACCTGGCGAGGGGGCCCGTCTCCCTGCGGCACCTCGATAACCGGGCTTTTGGCTGAGAACCCAAACAACCGCCGCACAGCGCGCGAAAAGTTGCCCGCGTCGGCGACCCGTTGGAACCCGATGACATCGGCCCCGAGGAGGCCTTCGACAATCTGGGCACGCCACGGCAGCTGCGAAAAGATGCCATATGCCGGAAACGGGATGTGATTGAAGAAGCCAATCACCAGGTCCGGTCGTGCCTCACGCAGCATCCGCGGCACCAATTGCAATTGGTAGTCGTGCACCCAGATCGTGGCTCCCGGAGCCGCAATGGCCGCCGCAGCTTCGGCAAAGCGTCGGTTGACGGCCACGTAGCTGTCCCACCACACCCGGTGATACCGCGGTTGAGCGATCACGTCGTGATAGAGCGGCCACAGGGTCTCATTGCTGAAACCCTCGTAATACATTTCGACATCGTCAACGGTCAGGGGCACCGGCACGATGCGGATGCCGTCCCAGGTGAAAGGTCGCAATTTCAGATCGGGCTGGCCTGCCCATCCCACCCAGGCACCGCCAGCCGCACGCATGACGGGTTCGAGGGCCGTGACCAAACCACCGGGCGATGGCTTCCATGCGGATTTACCTGCGTCATCGACGACGTGATCCACGGGGAGGCGGTTGGACACGACGACGAACGAATAACTCTCGTCGGCCATGTCGGCAGGCTACCAGCAGAGCCTGAGCACCCCTCGCGAGTGTCCACATGCCGGGGTTGAGGAGATGCACAGACAGTCTTCGCGCTCCCGACACCTCGCCCCGCTATGTTGATCAGAATGATTCCCATCGGTTTGAGCACTTCCTGCGTTTTTCCGCAGAGCGTCGAAGCGGCTTTTCGACTCGGGCATCAGGCCGGGTACGACGGCATCGAGATCATGGTCGCTAACGACCCGATCACGCAGAGCCCCTCGAGCTTGCTTGCCCTGAGCGAGAAGTACGAGCTGCCGATCCTCTCGATCCATGCGCCGGTCCTCCTGCTCACGAGCAATGTCTGGAGTCGCGATCCGGCCACCAAATTGGCGAAATCGGCAGAGCTCGCGGCATCCGTCGGCGCCTCGTCGGTCGTCGTGCACCCGCCCTTCCGTTGGCAGTCCGAATACGCCACCAACTTTGAGCGCATCGTGCGTGAGGTCACCGAGCAGAGCGGCATCGAAATCTGCGTCGAGAACATGTTCCCGTGGAAGATCGCCGGCAAGCAGATCACCGCCTACGCGCCGAGCCCCGACCCGCTCGACCTCGATGTCGACGCGATGACACTCGACTTTTCGCACGCCTCGCTTTCGGGCCGCGACTCGCTCGAATACGCGATGGCGATGGGCGATCGACTGCGCCACATCCACCTGTGTGACGGTGCGAAGTCCGCCGACGAGGGCAATATGTTCGACGAGCACCTGGCACCGGGCCGCGGAACGCAGCCGGTTGCCGAAGTGCTGTCGTACCTCGTCGAGACGGGGTGGACCGGCCAGATCGTGGCTGAAGTCGTCACCCACAAGATGCGCGACCCCAAGAAGAAGCTCGCGCTGCTCATCGAGACCATCGAATTCGCTCGGGAGCATCTCAGCCAGGATCACGCGCTCCGGGAGCCGCTTCCCGTGCCCGTCGGGGCGGGAGTGTCGGTTCGCGACGCTCGCCGCGCGGCCCGAAAGTCCCTGCGCGGCTAAGCACCACGCGGGTCCCTCTGAGAGTTGCCCGAGTGCGACCCGTGCACAAGCGGTATCCGGCGATAGCCTGACATCGAGGTTTCGGAGGAACGATGCGCAAGTTCATTCTCAATACCAGCGTGCTGAGTGCCCTGTTCGGCGCCATCGGGCTGGCCAAGACCACCAAGAACGGGCCTCGCGACTGGCGCCTCATCCTCATGTGGCTGAGCTGGGGAGCAACCGTCGCGATTGCTGTGGGAACCGTTATTGAACAATCACGAGACGCGGAGGACTACTGATGTGGGGTCATCATTACGGGTACGGATTCGGCGCATTCTTTGGAGCAGCGGCCGTGTCGGTCGGCGTTCTCCTCGTCGCGGCAATTTGGCTGACCCTGGTCATCGTGATGGTTAGATTCTTGCTGACCGCCACTCAGGCCGCGCAGCGGTACCTTGCCCTGAATCCCGCATCACCGACAGAGGCCACGGCCGCCGATCCCACGCCCACTCCGGATCCGGCCCCCGCCCCTCAAGCACCCACGGTCCCTCCGGCAGCACCGTCCTCGCCGACCACGAAAACGACGCCGCGAGCATCCAAACCCAAGAAGTAGGTCCCGCGCGAGTGCACCAGAGGCACCCTCCTCAATCGCGGTCTGTGACGCTGATCTAAGTTCCGCGCCCCCAAGAGGGGCTTCCACGGGACGACCCGTGCACGCATCCTATGAACATGAGGAAACGGTGGATCGTGTGCGGCATCGTCGGCGTGCTTCTCGCCGGATCGGTGACCGGAATCGCGATCCATTCCGAATGGCTGCAGAGCCGATGGAATGCAGCGCAGGCCGCCACCACCCTGAGCGACAAGCTAGAGAACCTCGACGGGGTCACACGCGTTGAGGTCGACTACGACCCATTTGGTCTCCCCGAACATACGGTCGATGTGTCACTGACGTTCTCGCCCAAGTCAACCCCCGCAGATTGGTCGAAGGCGACAAAGCTCGTGCACAGCGCGAGTTCCGCGCCTGGGGCAATCCCCACCATCATCACAGCGGAATTCCGCGAGAAGCATTCACGAGCATCGGCAACCGTCGAACCTCTTCTCATCGAACCGGACGTTGTCGCTTCGGAGATCACCGCCTGGCGGTCACTACTCGGCATCGTGGGCGATCGCGTATCCCTTCGACTCGGAACCGAAACCCCGGGCTCAGGAGGAAACCCTGTTCGCCGATACACGGTGGGGGCCGCCGAGATGCAGGATGTCGCGGCACGCTGGCCCGCAGAGCTCCCTGCCGTCACCGCGTCTATCCCCACGCAATGGGTTGCCCCCGGAATCGATTACGGGGTCGCGCCGACCTCAGACGGAATGGCCATGGTGAACGCCCTGGCAAACACGCTTCCGCTTCTCACTCTCGACCCTAAGCCGAAGCCGGGGCTGTACCTGATGGTCATGTCGGATTTCCGCGGAATCCGCGTCGGGATACTGCCAACCGGAGTAGCAGACCCCACAGAGGGAGCAATGGATCCCCGAGCCGTGGAAGCCGCCCGTGCTGCGCTGGCTGCCGGAGCGTCCGGAATCGACTGGGTGAGCACAACCCGCAGCGCGAGCCTCCAGGTGGGCGAGTGCAAAGCCATCGACCTCCCGCCACAGGACCCGATCCCAACGTCGCTCAGCACGATCGATGAAGACCTGTGGCTCGCAACGGAATTGGAAGAAGCTGGACTCGCACTTCCTATTGATGTGCATCCGGGGTTCTGCATGCCTCAGGGGATGCCGCGGCTCTAGGTCGCCGGCCGCGAAACGAGCACGCTATCCCTCAACCGCATCTTTGCTACGCCCGGTGGTAACCGCGGCGATCAGGACCACAGGATCGTCAACCGTGTAGACGATTCGGTACTCGCCGACCCGCACCCGAAGCGCATCCCGGCCCCGCAAAGCCTTGGCGCCGGGCGGATATGGATGCTGGCCCAAGAGGGCTATTGCCCCCTGGATCCGCGCGCGATGCTGCGTATCGATCTGCCGAAGGGCCTGCGCGGCCGCCGGGCTGAGATCGATTCGGTACCGGCTCACGTCCAGCTGAGATCAGCCTTGACCTGAGACCAGGGAATGTTCGGACCTTCAGCGGCCATCGCCGCATCGAAGTGGGCGATGTCATCCACGTGTTCGAGAGCGTCGAGCATCTTCGCGTACTGTTCCGGGCTGATGACGACAGCCTCAAGCTTGCCGCGACGTTCGAGAAACACAGCCTCCTCCTGGGCGTTGGCAATCAGTTCCGGGAGGCGTCCGCGGGCGTCGGTAACGCTGATAGTAGACATGTGGCAAATGTACATCTGGCCATTCGGAATGTACATGTTGCCGCCGCGCCCTTTTAGGGGGACGCGCTTGGAGGGGCTAGCTGGTACCTTCAGCGTGGTGGGCACGGTTATCGGTGCTTAGCAGATTGCGGTTTCGGGGGAACTACTTCGAGAAGTCTCGGCTTCGTGAACGGCCCGGCTTCAGAAGCTTACTTTTTCCGCGGGAACCCATATTCGGGGGAGTTCTCATGGGTCAGGTGTTCAAGCGCGCCTCCGCAATTGCCGTGTGTTCTCTGGTTCTGGCGACTCTCAGCGCATTGGGTACTCCTGCTGCGTTGGCGACGCCCGCTCACTCGACAATCACCTCGGCGACACCCCTGACAAGCAAAGCGACAACGCGGAAGGTCCCACGGGCTCCTGCTCCAAAGCCCACGAGTACCGCTGCCCCCGTAACGACCACCCAATCCAGCGCGTCCCTGCCGGTGGGCAATCTTCCCGGCTGGACGCAGACCGCTGTGCAGGACTTCTCGACTCCGGCGGCGCTTGGCCAGGTCGGCACAATCTACGGCGCGGACATGCGTGGGTACTCGGGCTTCCCCGACACCTCGAAGCACGGTATCTACACTCCGGACTCAGTGCTCTCCGTGTCCAACGGCATGTTGGACTACTACCTTCATTCCTCAGATGGTGTGCCGAGAGTTGCAACGCCCATCCCGTTCGGCTACGCCGGGCAGACATATGGTCGCTACTCGGTCAGGTTCCGCTCGGACTACCTGCCCGGGTACAAGATCGCTTTTCTTTTGTGGCCGACGAGCGACAACTGGAACGAGGGGGAGATCGACTGGCCGGAAGGAAGCCTCAATGGCAAGATGAGCCCGGCCTCCGCTATCAAAGGGAGCCTCAGCCCGACGTGGAATATGTCCTTCGATGCGGTAAGCCCTCGAAGCTGGTCGGCGACTGATTCATCCACCTGGCACGTTGCAACCACAGAGTGGACTCCCGGCCTGGTCAAGTGGTTCTGGGACGGTGCTCTCGTTGCACAGACCAGCATTCCTGCGGGCGTCCCGACGACCAACTTCAGATGGACACTTCAAGCGGAAACCGAAATCGGGGCGCCGGCGCCGGCAGCCAGCACGGCTGGACATTTGCAAGTGGACTGGGTGGCTCAGTACGCCTACACCCCGTGAGAAGATCGCCCATGAGGCGTTTTCGACCCGGGCGCGCGGTGATCGTTCTTGTCTTTGTGCTGATAGCCACAGCGATTGTGATCAGCCTGACCGTTGATCTTGCGCCTCGACCGGTGAAGACTGCCGCTCCTACTCCCTTACCGAGCAGTACCGCGAAGGCGTTCGGTTTGATTCCCAGCGTCGATGCCAACTCTCCGGCCTCTTCGAAAACCAAACTCGTCTTCTTCGATGAGTTCAACGACTCCGCGCTGGATACCAGCAAATGGAATACCGGTCGATATGCCGTGACAACACCCGGAGACGCTCCTTTCAATCCTTCCCTAGAGGGCGCATTCTTTGCGAGTTCGCAAGTTTCGGTGTCGAACGGGAGCGTCTACCTGACTCTCGCTCCATCCTCCGCCACCATCAATCGAAAGTCATATCGCTACGTCTCCGGGTTGATTCAGTCCGAAAATCACTTCTACTTGACCCCGGGCACGTACATCGAGGCACGAATTCTGGTCAATTCCTGCAACGGATGCTGGAATTCTTTCTGGACCCGACCCTCTGGCAAATCGCTTCCAGAGATCGACATCTTCGAGCTTTACCCGCCTGATGGTTTGCCGGTCTTCGTCTTTCATCGTTCCTTGGACGAATGGCACGGTGTTCCAGAACGCTATGGCGAGGCGAATGCGTCGTATCTCGGCAATTACCACACCTATGGCCTGTACTGGGACGGCGTCCAGGCCACTCCCTATCTAGATGGCAAGCCCTATGAGGCCCGGCCAGTCGAGACCCGCGAACCTATGTATCTGATCTTCAGCCTGTCCCTCTTCGAGGGCTACTCCCCACCCCTCGCGTCCGCCATGGCTATCGACTGGGTGAGGGTCTGGCGCTGAATTCAGAAGCGCCGAACGCTGTTGCTTGACGAAACCAGAGAGGCATAACGTGAACGTCGAACGGGAGATCGCTCCGGGCTTCTTCCGGTGGGTCTTCCAGGATTGGGCAGTCAACAAGGGCTACCGCGACTCTCGGCTTGTCCTTGTAGCCTTTCGCCTTGCGCAATGGGCGCACCAGCACTGGGGCGTGATCGGATCCGTGCACGCGGGAATCTACCGTCTGTGGATGTCCCTGTTCGTGGGGGTCGAGCTCCCCCCGGAATGTCAGATCGGTCCGCGCCTGAGAATATTCCACCCGCACGGTATCGTGCTCAATCCAGCTGTCGTGATGGGCTCCGACTGCGTTCTCAGGCAGAACGTCACGATCGGCAACATCGTGCGACGTGATGGAACCGAACTGGGCGTTGCAAGTGTCGGCACCGGTGTCGATTTCGGAGTGGGCTGCGTCGTCGTCGGCCCCATTCACGTCGCCGACTACGCCCGAATTTCCGCGCTATCCCTCGTGTTCGAGAGCGTTCCTGAGCGCGGAGTGATGCGCGGCAATCCCGCTCGTCTCGTGCGGATCAACGACCCAGAACCTCCCCACGATGCCATTGCCCCACCGGCCGGAACCAGCGACACAGACTAGTGGCGAGGGGCGCCCGCGATCACAACAAACCGGCGCGCGCCAGTTCGAGTTCATCGAGGTATTCGGCCGTCGCGTCTTTCCACGACCGTGTTGGCACGGGAGGGCCCACTCGCTTACCCGCCGTCGCGACGGCAGCGCGCAGAAGTCGGACGATCGCCGCCGCGAGCGCCTCGGGATCCTCTGCTGTCGTCAACGACTCGTGGCTCTCCACCTCGCGGGCGGCCGCCGCGGTGGCGACGACGGGGATCCCCGCCGCGAGCGCCTCGCGAACGGAGTTGCGGATGCCCAGCCCATCCTTGTCCGGGAATACGGCGACATCCGCGGAGGTGAGGATGTTCATGATGCTCGGCACATTGGGCAGGATCTCCACCCCTGGTCGACGCAGGTCCGTGACGGCCTTACCCGGT
>DATMIW010000062.1:0-39247 GCA_035554115.1 Pseudolysinimonas sp.
CTGTCCGGGAATCCACGAGGTCCCGGCCAACGGCACACCTGCCATGGCAGCCGACTCGACGGTGAGCGCGACGAGGTCTTCCGGTTCCAGATTGTGCAGATGCGATTTGCCACACGCCCGCGCAATGGTCTGCGCCTCAAGGGTCAGCACCCGCAGGTAGTTGGCGATGCGGCGACCGCCCTCGACCGGATCGAGACGCGACGACAGCTCCGGGTCTTGTGTCGTAATCCCGGCCGGGTCACGCCCATCCTGGAAGTCGTCATAGAAGCCGGCCGCAGAACCGAGCGCCTCATACTCTGCCGAGTACTGCGGGCTGTTGTCGCCGAGCGCAATGAGCGCCGCGGTTCCGATCGCCACAGCGTCAGCACCGAGGGCTATCGCCTTCGCCACATCGGCTCCGCTACGGATACCGCCGGACACGATCAGCTGCACCTTCCGGTGCACACCCATCTCCTGCAGCGCAGCAACCGCCGGCCGAATGGCGGCCAGGGTCGGGATGCCGACATTCTCAATAAACACCTGTTGCGTCGCCGCCGTGCCGCCCTGCATTCCGTCGAGCACCACAACGTCGGCACCGGCTTTCACCGCAAGCGCCGTGTCGTAGTAGGGCCGCGACGCCCCGACCTTTACATAGATGGGCTTGCGCCATCCGGTGATTTCGCGGATCTCTTCAATCTTGATCGCAAGGTCGTCGGGACCCGTCCAGTCCGGATGCCGACTCGCCGAGCGCTGGTCGATCCCGACCGGCAGGGTGCGCATCCCGGCAACACGTTCGGTGATCTTCTGCCCGAGCAGCATGCCGCCACCGCCCGGCTTGGCGCCCTGACCGAGAACGATCTCGATCGCATCCGCTTTCCGCAGGTCGTCGGGGTTCATGCCATAGCGCGAGGGCAGGTACTGGTAGACGAGGTTCTTCGACTGGCCCCGCTCTTCGGGGGTCATGCCGCCATCCCCCGTCGTCGTCGAGGTGCCAGCCTCACTCGCACCGCGCCCGAGAGCCTCTTTTGCGTTGGCCGACAGGGCACCAAAGCTCATTCCGGCGATGGTGATCGGAATGTCGAGCTTTAGCGGCTCGAGAGCATTGTGCGCACCCAGCGTGACGTCGGTGCCGCAGCGTTCGCGGTATCCCTCAAGCGGGTAGCGCGACACACTCGCACCCAGGAACAGCAGGTCATCGAAGTGCGGCAGGTGCCGCTTCGACCCCCACCCGCGGATGTCGTAGACACCCGTCGCGGCGGCGCGCTGGATGTCGTTGATGGTCGCGCGATCGAACGTCGCCGATTCGCGCAGACCCTGGTGTGCGTAATGAGTGCTCATGGCGTGTCCTTTGGGATCAAGTGTGGGGTGGTGGGGTGAGCGGGGTGAGGGGGGCGAGCGCCGGGTGGGTTTCGATACGCGGCTTGCCGCTACTCAACCGGCCTAGTACGCGCCCGCGTTGTCGACTTTGAAGTGGTACAGCGTGCGTGCCGAGCCGTAGCGACGGAAGTCCGCAGGGTTGTCGTCACGTCCGGCCGCCGTGAGCAGCTCGGCCAACTCGGCCAGGTGCTCTTCGCGGACCGGCTTCTCGATGCAGTCCGCCCCGAGGGATTCGACTGTGCCTTTGACGTAGATGCGCGTCTCATAGATCGAGTCCCCGAGCGCCGCGCCCGCGTCTCCGCAGACAACGAGCCGACCGGCTTGCGCCATGAACGCCGACGCGTGACCGATGTTGCCGCCGACGACGATATCGACGCCTTTCATCGAGATGCCGCACCGTGCACCGGTGTTGCCATCGATGATGACGAGACCGCCGTGACCGGTTGCCCCGGCAGCCTGCGAGGCATCGCCGGTGACGTGGACCGTGCCCGACATGATGTTCTCGGCGAGGCCTTGCCCAGCGCTGCCGTTGACGAGCACAGTGCCGCGCTGGTGCATTCCAGCGAAGTAGTAGCCGACATTGCCATTCACGGTGACATCGATTTCACGGTCGATGCCGACGGCGATGTTGTGCTGACCCTGCGGGCTGTCGATTACCCAGCTCGTGCCGTCGACAGCGTCGTGTAGCTGCTGGTTGAGTTCCCGGACGGTGCTGGTCGCCAGGTCGACGCGGGTCGGCGTGGCAGTGGATGGAGCGGCAGGGGTCGTGAGGGTGTCACTGGCAGACATCAGGCACTCACCTTCGTGGTGTCGGTCGCGGCGGCAAGGTCGGTCACGTCGTCAGTGCCGAAGTCCGTCGTGAAGTCGGGATGTGATCCGGCCGGTGCATCCGTCGTCAGACCACCGTCGATGTCCCAGGTGTACACAACACCCGGAGCCGGTTCGAAGATGCGTGCATTCTCGATCCCCGGCAGCCCGGCAAGCGCACGATATTCCGACGCCATGGCAACCCAGCCGTCGGTTTCGGCGATGATCGCCGGCTTGCACGCGATGGGGTCGCGCACGACCGCCATCTTGGTGGGAGTTGTCACGACGAGCGTGTAGAAGCCGTCGAACACCTCGCCCAGACGCTCGAGCGCGGTTGTCAGCTCGTCGCCTTTCGTCAGCCGCCATGCGATGTAGCGCGCGGCCACCTCGGAGTCGTTCTCGCTGTCGAAGTGCACGCCTTCGGCCCGCAACTGACGGCGGATCGTGGCGTGGTTGCTGAACGACCCGTTGTGCACGAGGCACAGGTCGTCGGCGACCGTGAAGGGGTGCGATCCGGATGCCGTGACAGCCGACTCGGTCGCCATGCGGGTGTGCGACAAGCCCTGCGATCCCGTCGAGCCGAGCAGGTGGTAGGTGTCGGCAAGCGTGAGCGGGTGCCCGGTGCCCTTGAGCACGGCAACGTGCTGTCCGCGGCCGGCGATCTGCGCATCCGGTACCACGGTTTCGATCGCCGCTTCGAGCTCCGCGGTCGAAACGCGGGCGTTGATCAGCGTGGTCTCACCGAAATCGGTGACCGTCACATCCGCGTCCATCGGCAGAGCGGCCTGCAGTGCGCTCGTAAGCTCGTCGATGGGCAGCCCCACATCGAGCACGGTGACCGTCGAGGTACCCGTCGGCGTGAGCGCACCGTCGTCGTAGAGCGCCATACCTGCCGAGTCGAGCCCGCGGTCGACGATTTCGCACAGCATCCCGTGCATAAGCGTGCCCAATTGGCCGCGCAGGGCCGGGTCTCGAAGCTGCAGTGCAGCGATTCCGCACATGGTGTGTCCTTTCGTATGCGGTGAGCAGGTCGCTCGGGATTCAGGGTGTGGTTCGGGGTGTCGGTTTCGGGGTGTCGGTTCCGGCTCAGTACGCCGTGAGGTAGTTGTGGACTTCCCAGTCGGTAACGGTGTTGTGCCAGCTGAGGAACTCCTCCTCTTTCGCCTGGGCGAAGTATTCGGCGACCGGGTGGTCGGTACCGAATGCCTCGATCAGGGCGGAGTCGCCGCGCAAAGCCTCGACAGCGTGCAGCAGAGTCAGCGGCAGCGGAACCGAGTGTTCGCGCGACTCGCCCGGACCGCACGGGTCACCGGGATCCGTCGACGCGTCGATGCCCGCAATTCCAGCCGAGAGCGTCGCCGCGATCGCCAGGTAGGGGTTCGCCGCACCGTCACCGGCGCGCAGCTCGATGCGCTTGCCGTCGGGGACGCGGATGAAGTGGGTGCGGTCGTTGCCGCCATAGGTCGCCTTCTTGGGCGCCCAGGTCGCTCCGGATGCGCTGGTCGCCGCCCCGCGACGCTTATAGGAGTTGACCGACGGGGCCAGGAAGAGCTGCAGTCCGGACGCGTGCTCGAGAATTCCGCCGATGAAGGAGTAGGCGAGGTCGGACAATCCGAGACCGCGCGCATCCGACCCGTCGGAGGCCTCGGGAAACAGCGGCTTGTCGTCGTCGTCCCAGAGGGAGAGGTGGAAGTGCAGGCCGTTGCCCGAGCGATCCGCGAAGGGTTTCGGCATGAACGTCGCGGTCATTCCGCGCTGCTCGGCGAGCACGCTGATCAGGTAGCGCAGGGTGACGACCCGGTCGGCGGTGACGAGGGCCTCGTCGTAGGTGAAGTTCTGCTCGAACTGGCCGGCGGCATCTTCGTGGTCGTTGGCGTAGTTGCCCCAGCCGAGAGTGTTCATGGCATCGCTGACCGCGGCGAGGTGGTCGTACATGCGGGTGACGCCGCGGGCGTCGTAGCAGGCACGGGCTCCGGTGTCGCGGGTGTCGGCCGTCGAGATTTTGCCGTCTTCGGCGGAGTCGACGAGGAAGTACTCGACCTCTGCACCGACTTTGCTGCTGAGGCCGCGCTCGGCCAGCTTCGCAATGGCACGCTTCAGGATCACGCGCGGCGCGTACGCCCACGGCTCGCCATCGACGTAGGGGTCGCAGTGCACGATCGCGAGGCCCTCTTTGACGAAGGGGATCGGGGCGTAGGAGCTGAGGTCGGGGACGGCGATGAGGTCGGAATCCTGCGGTTTCTGACCGATAATTCCGGCCGCGAAGCCCGCGAAGCCGAGCTCGCCTGCTTCGAGCTGGTCGACTGCGTCGATCGGCACGAGCTTGGCGCAGGGTTTGCCGTTCATATCCACGAACACGGCCAGGATGAAGCGCACGCCATCGGAAATGGCGCGGTCACGGAGCGACATGGTTTCGGTCATGGGAGCGCTATCTAGGGGGCTTTCGGCAACAGATGTCATCACGGGATCTCTCAGTCGAAGGTTACCATCAAGTTCACTGTTAGTGAATCGAGTTGATTGACAGTAACCGCAAAAGAATTCGAGAAATGACCTCGCACGTTACGTTCATGTAAACGACGTGAGAGGTTGAGGGCGTGCGGCGACGCGGCGAGGCGCCGGTCACGGCAGCACCCGCGGTGCCGAACGGCGTCGCGGAACGGTCAGGAGTTCGATTCGGGGGCGGCTTTGAGGAGTTTCAGCCGGCTTGCCATTCGGAAGGCGTCGGGCCGTGTGGATGCGTCCGCGAGGAAGTTGGGAAGATCCGACGTCGATGTGAAGTGCGCGGAAACGTCGGCGTCGACCAGCACGTCGATGAGGTTGATGAAGCGCTGCTGAGCCTCGGCGTCGACTACTCCGAACGAAGGAACGTCGGTGATGACCCATCGGGGAAAGGCCTGCGCCCAGTGAAGGTACTCGACCGTCGACGTTGTCGCAGAGCACAGCTGGTCAAAGCTGGCGACGATCTCGCCGTCGTGCGCCGAGGTCACAGTGAACGCCCGATCCCTGACGGTGATGGTCTGATCACCGGACGTGGTGGGACGGGACGGCGCGATCGTCCAGGTGCCGGCGGCGAAACCCCGCTCATGATCTTCACGGACAGTGCGATAGTCGACGGGGCCGGCTAGGCGCCACACATCCATGTTCGCGGTGATGAGCGCGATGCCAGGCTCGAAGATGTGGTGCCAGATCGGGTTCGGCAAGAGATCACTCGGAGCGTAGTTCGAGGTCGCGAGGACGGTGAGGCCGCGCTGAAACACATGATCGAGCAGGCGGGTGAGAAGACGTGCGTCTCCGGAGTCGTGGACGTGCAGCTCGTCGAAAAAGAGCAGGCGGCTGTTCCGGGTGATGTCGTCGATCGCGCGTTCGACAGCGTCCTTCTCATTTCGGCGGTCGTGGATGCTGCGGTGCAGTTCGTCGAAGAAGCCGTGGACATGCACGCGGGTCTTCTGAACCAGCGGGAGTTCTGAATAGAAGGCGTCAGCGAGCCAGGACTTGCCTCGTCCGGCTTCGCCGTGGATGTAGAGGCCGCGCGGCGACGAACGCCCTAAGAAGTTGCTGCCGAGCTCTGCGCCGAGAATGCCCAGCCGGTCGAGTAACGCGCGCTGCGCGGCATCGAGGGCGAAGCCATCGCGGGCGGCCGCGCCCGCGACACCCTCGACCAGCACGCTAGCTCGCGACTAAACCAGCACCGGTGCCTGCGAGAGCAGCGGCCCGCCCCACTGCGCCACGAGCAGTTGCT
Organism: Pseudolysinimonas sp.; assembly: GCA_035554115.1. GTDB lineage: Bacteria > Actinomycetota > Actinomycetes > Actinomycetales > Microbacteriaceae > CAXTSE01. Next base: position 5,903 of record DATMIW010000062.1, read on the forward strand.
CGAGCGCGGCACCGACGGTGTACAAGCGGGCATCCTCGCGGGCCGGAGCCATGAACTGAATCCCGACCGGCAGCCCATCCTCCGGCGCGAGGCCCGCGGGCAGCGAGATGCCCGGCACCCCGGCGAGGTTGGCGGGGATTGTGGTCAGGTCGTTCAGATACATGGCGAGCGGGTCATCCAGCTTCTCACCCAGCTTGAAGGCCGTCGTCGGCGCTGTCGGAGTCGCGAGCACATCCACCTGGTCGAAGGCGGCCGCGAAGTCGCGCTGGATGAGCGTGCGCACCTTTTGTGCGCTGCCGTAATAGGCGTCGTAGTAGCCAGCCGACAGCGCGTAGGTCCCCAAGATGACACGACGCTTGACCTCGTCGCCGAAGCCCGCCTCGCGAGTCGCTGACATGACGTCTTCGACGGTTCCGCCACCGGGAGGCGTGACGCGCATCCCGAACCGCACAGAGTCGAATTTCGCCAGATTGCTCGACGCCTCGGCCGGAAGGATCAAATAGTAGGCCGAAATGGCGTACTCGAAACTCGGGGCGCTCACCTCGACGAGTTCGGCGCCCTGCGCTTCGAGCAGCGCGAGCGACTCGTGGAAGCGCTGCAGCACGCCCGCCTGGAAACCCTGCGCCTCGGCGGACATTTCGCGGAGCACGCCGATGCGCAAGCCACGCACGGATCCCTCGCGCTGACCGGCACGCGCCGCCTCGGCGAACGACGGCCACGCCTCGGGGATGCTCGTCGAGTCACGCGGGTCGTGCCCGCCGATCACATCGTGCAACAGACCCGCATCGAGCACACTGCGCGTCACGGGCCCGACCTGGTCGAGCGAGGACGCGAGCGCGATGGCACCGTAGCGCGAGACTCCGCCGTATGTGGGCTTCATGCCAACGGAACCGGTGACCGCGGCCGGCTGACGGATGCTGCCGCCGGTGTCGCTGCCCAGCGCGAGAGGCGCTTCGAAGGCGGCCACCGCGGCGGCCGAACCACCCCCCGAACCTCCGGGGATGCGCGTCAGATCCCATGGGTTGTGCGTGTTGCCGTAGGCCGAATGCTCGGTCGACGAACCCATGGCGAACTCGTCCATATTCGTTTTACCGAGCGCCACCAGACCCGCGGCGCGCAGTTTCGCCACAACGGTGGCGTCATAGGGCGGAACCCAGCCTTCGAGAATCTTCGATCCGGCCGTCGACGGCATGTCGATCGTGCAGAGTACGTCTTTGATTGCGACGGGCACCCCCGCGAGGGCGGGCAGTGTCTCCCCGGCGGCGCGACGCGCATCGATGGCGGCTGCCGCATCCAGAGCTTCGGCGTTCACGTGCAGGAAGGCGTGGATGTCGCCCTCGACCGCCGCGATTCGGTCCAGGTGCGCCTGCGTCGCCTCCACACTCGAGACCGCGCCCGAGGACAGCAGTTCGGCGAGCGCCGAGGCATCGATCCGGGTGAGGTCCCCGTTGCTCGAGGCGCCACCGTTGGTCGAGCTTGTCGAGACCCCGCTCACTGCTCTTCCCCCAGAATCGACGACACCTTGAAGTGGTTGCCGGCACGCTCGGGCGCCCCGGCGAGTGCCTGCTCGGGGGTCAGCGTCACACCCACCACATCGGGTCGCGTCACAGTGCCGAGCGGAATGGGGTGGCTGGTCGCCGGGACATCGGGCGTCGCCACCTCGGTCACCTTCGCCACCGAGTCGACGATGTGACCCAGTTCCCCGGTCAGCTTCGCGATCTCATCTTCTGTGAGGGCGATGCGGGCGAGAGTCGCCAGATGCGACACCACCTCGGGCGTGATCTCAGACATGCAACTCCGGCGTGCGCTTAGAAACAAAGACAGGGGGATGCCGCCCAGTCTATTCGCGGACCCCGCCCGGCCCGTCCGGCCCGTCCGGCCCGGCCTGACCCGACTCAGCTCTGCGCCGCGCTGAACTGCGCTGCGGCGCTCAGTGGGCGAGCGTGCGGCCGATGCTCGGCACCGATCCGTCGGGACTGATGACCAAGCCACCGCGTCCGATCCCGATCAGAGCCATGTTGCGGAACGATTCGCTCCCTGATGTGAAGTAGTCAACGTGCCCGACCGAACCGGCGAGGGCCTTCCCGGTGATGGGATCAACTCCACCCTGCGCGCCGAACTTCTGCGCCCCATACGACGCGGCGAGCGGTTGGCTGCCAAACACACCGGCGTTCGCGATCGGGTCGAGGTCGGCATCTGCCACCCACACGTTCCGGTTTCTCACTGACAGTTCGGCGACCGACTGGGCCGCGCTCCCGGGAGATCCAACCATCGCGAGAGCGTCCACGGTGATGTCCGCGTTCTGAAGGGCCAAGAGCGCAACGGTCGAACCGTAGGAGTGGGTCAGCATCGACACGTACGGAGCATTTTTCCCGCGAACTGCCTCAAGTCCTGACAGGGATGCGGTGAGCGCCTGCTCGCCGTCCGTCGCCAGGTCGAGCGACGCGACATCCACGAGTGAGGGAGTTTGGTAGCCGATCCAGGCAACCGTCGCGACCGTCGACGTGGTTCCCGGTTCGAGCCGGTCGAGCCAGGCCTGCTGGTCGACCGCCAGATCGGATGCGGCATTCGCCCAGCCGACGAGCTCCTTGTCGACGCTGTAGAACATGCCCGGCACGAGGAAACTCACATAATCGGCGTCGGTCACATTCCCGATCGCGATAATGGCACGACCCGAGCCTTCAACATCGACGGACACAAGCTGGCGACTCAGCCCGGACTCGTCGGGCTGCAGGGCGGTGCGGATCTGGTCGAGCATGTGGATGCGGGTGCGCAGATCATTCTGGGCTGCGCGACCGGCCGTTTCGAGCTGGCCCTGAAGCGAGGAGATCGTGCTGGTGAGCACCGTCCGGTTGGCCTTCGACCGCACGCTGTAGGGGACGCCTTCGAGGCTTCCGATCAGCTGCGGTGTCTTCTTGATGAGAGCGGCCCGTGCGCGACCGTCGGCCGACTTCCACCACGCCGCGACGTCAAGTGCAGCCGGCGGGTGAGCAATCAGGGACGCGATTGTGGCGGGATGCTGCGCCACATAGTCACTCAGATCCGCGCTCGACAGGGCCGACAAGCGGGTCAGGATCTCAGTGGCGCGGATGCTGTCGGGGCGCGCAGAGGGGTCGTCGGGCACGCTGTCCGCAGGCGCGGCGTCCGCAGCTGTGCCATCTAGGAGATTGCCCCACGCCCGCTGCTCGTCGCTGGGGGTGGCCAGGGCCGCGACGACGAAGGGGGCGGAATTCTGTGGCTCGACAAAAGCCTCGGCAACTGTGTTGATCGTCACCGAGGCGGACAGAAATGCTGAAACGTCTATCAGCATGTCGGGGTGTCACCTCGCCCAGCGCACTGTCAGATGCCGCCCAGTCGACATCATGTACGGTGCGATCACATGTTAGGGCGGAATTGTCCCCCAAAAAAGGGCAGACGGCTCGTAAAGCGCGTGTTTCTGCCCATTTTCGCCAAATTGTCCCCCATATAGGGGACTTTGCCCCCCAATTGGGGGCAGACCTCGTGCCCTGAAAGGCATGAAAGCACGCGAAGTCGACACGAGGAATCCTGGGTCGTCTCCGATATTCGAACTAGCTGTTTTGTGAAGCGAGGCGGGGTACCAGATAGCGGAATCGCGTCGTACCCCGTTTCCCCGTCCGCCACGTCAGGCTGAGACCTCTACACTCTTACGCCGAACCGCCTGGGTCCCTCTTAATGCCGACACGTCTGGGGCCCTCGTTATGACGACACGTCTGGTGTCATTTACGACGACACCTCTGGGTCCTCTATGACGACACGCCTGGTTGCCTATGCCGACCCGTCTGGTTCTGCGAGCGCATCCGGTCCCTGCTCGACCAGCACCCGGAACTGCGCCGCGTCGATGATCCGCACACCCAGCTCTTCGGCCTTGCCCAGTTTCGATCCCGCTCCCGGACCCGCAGCCACGAAGTCGGTCTTCTTCGACACACTCGACGCAGCCTTGCCTCCTGCGCGGATAATCGCCTCCTGCGCCTCTTCACGCGAATACCCTTCCAGGCTTCCGGTCGCGACAACCGTCAGCCCGGCTAGCGGTCCCTCGGATGCTGCCGCCGCTCCCGGCCCCGGGTGACCCGGGACTGCCCACGGCACACCCGCCGCGGCCCAACTGTCGACAATTTCGCGATGCCATTCGACCTCGAACCAGGCCAGCACGGCATCGGCGATGATGCCGCCCACGCCTTCGACAGCGGCCAGCTCGTCTCGAGTCGCGTTTCGGATCGCGTCCAGCGACCCGAAATATCCGGCAAGTGCCCGCGCCGCGACAGGACCCACGTGCCGGATCGACAGCCCTACGAGAAAACGCCACAGGTCTTTTTGCTTCGCCTTTTCAAGCTCGTCGATGAGTTTGAGGGCGGCAGTGGAGGGGACGTACTCGGCATCGCCACTGAACGGCGGCGCACCAGCACCAGCACCAGCCAGCGCGTACTCGCCATCCTTCTTCTGCCGTTTGCGTTTGTACGGCGTCTCGCTATGGGCTACCCCGTCGGCATCGACCTTGACGAGCCCGGTCTCCGAATCGCGCACCCGAACTCGGATGTCAAACAGGTCTTGCAGCGTCAGATCGAAGAGCCCCGCCTCGGTCACAAGCGGCGGCTCGGGAGGAAAGTCCGGCTGCGTCAGCGCCGCGGCACCGACCTCGCCGAGCCCCTCGATATCCAGGGCGCCCCGAGACCCGAGGTGTTCGACCCGCCCCCGCACCTGCGCCGGGCACGCGCGGGAATTCGGGCAGCGCAGATCGATGTCGCCCTCTTTCGCGGGCGCCAACGGCGTCTGACATTCCGGGCACACTTGGGGCATCACGAATTCGCGCTCCGAACCGTCGCGCAATTCGACGACCGGGCCGAGCACCTCGGGGATGACATCCCCGGCTTTGCGCAGCACCACCGTGTCGCCGATCAAAACACCCTTCGCCTTCACGACGTCTTGGTTGTGCAGCGTGGCTTGCCGCACCTCCGACCCGGCAACGCGCACCTTCTGCATCACGGCGAACGGTGTTGCGCGGCCCGTGCGACCGATCGACACGACAATGTCGAGCAGCTTGGTGTTGACCTGCTCGGGCGGGTATTTATAGGCGATGGCCCAGCGGGGTGCGCGCGAGGTGGCCCCGAGTTCGTCATGCAAGGCGAGCTCGTCGACCTTGACGACGATCCCGTCGATCTCGTGTTCAAGGTCGTGACGATGCTCGCCGTAGTGCTCGATGAAGTCCGCAGCCGCTTCGCCCGTTGGCACCACGTGGTAATAGCTGCTGGTCGGCAACCCCCAGCGATTCAACAGCTCATAGACATCGCTCTGCGCGGCGACGGGCGGGTCGGGCCACGCCCCGATTCCGTGAACCAGCATGCGCAACGACCGGATCCGGTTCTCCATCCGAGCAATCTGCTCGGCATTCTTGCCTTCGCGCTTCTGTCGCAGGCTTCCGGATGCGGCGTTCCGCGGATTCGCGAACAGCCGATCCCCCGCCTCAGCCTGCACCGCGTTGAGACGCTCGAAGGCGTCACCGTTGAAGAACACCTCGCCGCGCACCTCGACGATCGCCGGTGCGCTCTCACCCTCGGCGACTGTCAACCGCTTCGGGATCTCGTCGATGAGGTGCACATTCTCGGTCACGTCTTCTCCGGTGACCCCATCGCCGCGCGTCGCAGCCGACACGAGAACGCCGTACTCATAGCGAAGGTTCATCGCCAGGCCATCGATCTTCAACTCGCAGAGATAGTTGACCTGACGCCCCGCATCACGCTCGACTTTCACCGCCCACGCCAGAAACTCGTCGCGACTGAAGACGTTGTCGAGGCTCAGCATCCGCTCGGCGTGGATGACCGGCGTGAACAAGGCCGCGACGGCTCCGCCTACGGACTGGGTCGGCGAATCCTGCCCCTGCAGTTCCGGGAACAGCCGCTCGAGCTCTTCGAGCCGCCGCATAAGAAGGTCGTACTCTTCGTCGCTCGCGAGCGCGGCATCCCGCACATAGTAGGCATCACGCAATTGCAGGATGCGATCGGTCAGCTCGTCGGCCTCCGCTTTTGCGGCCGCAAGGTCGAGTGACGTCGACTCGGGCACCTGGTCGATGGGCTCAGCTGACTTCGCTCCGCGGGGCATGGTGCCAGCTTATGCAAGGGGTCTGACGAAGACAGCCGGTCCTGGCGCGGTGAACGGTTGTTACTCCGAAAGGGTGGATGCCACTGCCGGAACCGCGCTGACCGTGCGGTCGATCGTGCACTGGCCAAGCACGCGCGTGCCCACATAGACGACGGCCGTTTGCCCCGGTGCGACCCCGGTCAACGGCTCATCGAGCGTGATGACAAGCTCGGTTGCCGCGCCGGTCGAGCCGCTCTCGCCAGTCGAGCTTGTCGAGACCCGTGCCACCGCCGCAACCGGATCCCCGTGCGCGCGGACCTGCACCTCGCAGGCAAACCGTTCCGCGGGGTGGGCGGGCGGCATCCCGGCCCAGGTGTAGCGCGACCCGGCGAGTTCGACGACGGCGAGCGCCTCGCGCGGTCCGACGACGACCTCGTTGGTCTTCGGACGCACCTCGAGCACGAATCGCGGCTTACCGTCATCAGTGGGGAAGCCGACGTTCAGGCCCTTGCGCTGCCCGACCGTGAAAGCCGCCGCGCCGGCATGGGTGCCGATCTGCTGGCCGGTGCGGTCGAGGATCGCGCCCTGTTCGGCTCCGACGCGACTCGCCAACCAGCCGCGAGTGTCGCCATCCGGAATGAAGCAGATGTCGTGACTGTCGGGCTTATTCGCAACTGTCAGTCCGCGCGCCTCGGCCTCGGCCCGGACCTCGGCCTTCGAGGGGGTCGCACCCAGCGGAAACATCGCATGAGCGAGCTGCTCGGTGGTGAGCACGCCGAGCACATAAGACTGGTCCTTCGCCCAGGCCGCCGCGCGGTGCAATTCGCGGTTGCCGTCGGCGTCAGTCGTGATGTTCGCGTAGTGCCCCGTCGCAACCGCATCGAATCCCAGGGCGAGGGCCTTCTCGAGCAGGGCCGCGAACTTGATGCGCTCATTGCAGCGCATGCACGGGTTGGGGGTGCGGCCGGCGGCGTACTCGGCCACGAAATCGTCGATCACATCGAGCTGGAAGCGCTCGCTGAAATCCCACACATAGAAGGGGATGCCGAGAAGACCCGCCGCTCGACGTGCGTCATTCGAGTCTTCGATCGTGCAACACCCGCGGGCGCCAGTGCGCAGGGTGCCGGGGTTGCGGTTGAGTGCCAGATGCACGCCGACAACGTCGTGGCCCGCCTCGACAGCGCGTGCGGCGGCGACGGCGCTATCGACGCCCCCGCTCATTGCTGCCAGTACCCGCATCCGTCCAGGGTACGTGATGCGCGAACAGGGGGCCCTAGTACGGGGAATTGCGCTTAGGCAATAACGCGCGCAGCTTGGTAGCAGCGAGCGTTTGCTTGCGGGCAGCCCTTGGGGGCACGCATGACACAACTCAATTCACGTACGAAGAAGATCGCAATCGTCGCGATCACCCTGGCTTTGGTGCTGGGAGGCGGCGGGATCGCATTTGCCTACTGGACGTCGAGCGGCACGGGAACCGGTGTCGCGACAACGGGCACCAGCACGGGCCTGACAGTTACGAGCTCCGCCCCAACCGGATCCGCCCTCTCGCCGGGCGGACCGACCCAAACTGTTGCCTTCTCGGTGAACAATCCGGGCACAGGGAGCCAAGCTGTCACTTCGGTCGTGGTGTCGGTGGCCTCGGCTGGTGGTGCCGCCTGGACCGCTATCCCCGGCTGTTCAGCCAGCGACTATTCACTTGGCACTCCGACGATCACCTACGGGACAATCGCCGGCGGCGGCAGTCTCCTCGGATCCGTCACGGTGACCATGGTCGCTCTCGGAACAGATCAGGACGCCTGCCAGGGCGTTACGGTTCCGCTCTACTTCGTCGCGAGCTAACGAACGCCCGACGCGACGCCCGACAGTGGGCGCCCAGATTGCTCGCTCTCGTCGTGGTGCTCGCGATCGGGTCGCTTTCCTCGTCGAGTGCCGCCGCCTACTGGTCATCGCCGGCCGGTTCGGGCGCCGGCGTTGCGAGCACGGGGGTTCTTTCTCCTCCGAGCGATGTGACGGTACCGGCGAGCAGCGGGTCGTCCGTCACTGTCGGGTGGACCGCATCCGCGGGTGTGCTCCCGGTCGAGGGCTATTACGTCACTCGAAATGACGGGGCTGTGACCGTCGCAGCTTGCAGCACCAGCCCCACGTCGTTGATCTCCGCCGGCCCCTGCACCGACACCGTCGCGACCGCTGGCACTTTTGTCTATACGGTTACCGCGGTTTATCGCACCTGGGCCGCCTCCGCGTCGAGCGGCACCGTCACCGTCGTCATTGCGCCATACGGCGGCCTCGACCTGGGCGCCGCCGCATCATTCTCGGCGCTCGGCTCGGCCGTCACCAGCGGCGGACCGACCACGCTCCGGGGCGATGTCGGAAGCAGCCCGGGCGTCGCCGTCACCGGCTTCCCGCCCGCCGCCACAAGCGGAACCATCTATGCCGGAGGAGCCACTGCTGACTCAGCCAAAACGGCGTTCACTAACGCATACGCAGACGCCCTCACTCGGGTGCCGACGACTCACTTCGCCGGCGATCAGAACGGGTCCACCTTTGCCCCCGGTGTGCACCAGACCGGAGGCGCATTCGCGCTGACCGGAACCATGGTGCTCGACGGAGGCGGTGACCCGGGCGCGATCTTCATCTTCCAGGTGGATGCGGCACTCAACACCGCGGCCGGGAGCACCATCCAGCTCATCAACGGCGCGAGCCCGGAGAACGTGTTCTGGCAGGTGAACGGCGCAGCTGGCACCGGTGCCAACTCGACCTTCGAGGGCACGATTCTGGCGAATGGCGCAATCACCATCGGCGCGGGCGGCACCCTGATCGGCCGCGCTCTCGCGGTGGACGCGATAACGCTGGCGAGCAATACGATCCGATTCACAGAGGTGCCGTGATGTCGTGCACCACTCTCGCAATGACGGGCGGACCCGCCGGTATGCAGCTGTTCGTCGCACTGGCGCTTGTGCTCATCGGGGTCGGGATCGTTCTTGTCCTCCGTCGTCGGCCGCCGAGAGCTTCGGCGAGGCAGTCGCGCACGGGCATCGTGGTCGCTCTTCTCCTGGTGGCAGGAGGCGCGTTGGTCGGGATCTCCGGTCCAAGCGAAGCTGCCCAGGCCGCGGGACCATGCACCCTAACCATCACCCAGACCTCGACGATGAGCGGACTGGCGCCCGACCGGGCTCCGGAGGCGATAACCGGGACCGTGACCAACAACGGCACGGATGACACAACCATTCATGCCGTTGTCGTCAGCATCGCATCCGTCACCATGGCTCCCGAATGGGCGGCCTCCACGACCCCCTGTGTTGCGAGCGACTTCACTCTGCTCAACCCGACGATGGTGATGGATGTGACTCTGCCTCCCGGCGGCACGGCGACTTTCGGAGGAGCGTCGATCGGCTTCCGCGACGGGGTGACCAATCAGAACTCATGCAAAGGCTCGACGGTGCACCTGAGCTACTCGACGGCCTCCTGACTCGGCGCGGGTCTGGCGCACTAATTCAGCCGCTACGGCATCCCGCCCAGCGTTTTGCTGGCGGCACAGTCACAATTGCGGCCGTAGCGGCTGAATGCGAGGACGTGGCCGCGTTGGAGGTCAGCGACCCAGTGACGGGATGCGCGCCGCCAGCCCGGCGGAGCGCGCCTGCGCGACAACGCCGGGCAGCACCTCCAGCAGGGCGGCTATCTCGGCAAGCGTTGTGTCGTGACCGAGAGTGAAACGCAGGGCACCCCGCGCGTCCTCGTCGCTGAGACCCATCGCGAGCAGAACATGTGACGCCTCAGGCACCCCCGCCTGGCAGGCGGACCCCGTCGACACCGAGAATCCGGCCGTGTCGAGCAGGAACAGCAGGGAGTCTCCTTCGCATCCGTCGAAAGTGAAATGGGCGTTGCCAGGCAGGCGGCCTGCCGGGTCAGGGTCTCCGCGCAGAACCGCGCCGGGAACAGAGGCATGGATGCCTGCGACCAGTCGGTCGCGGAGCGCGGCGACGTGGGGGGTCTCGACAAGCTCGACCGGCGACGTGGTCTCGACGAGCTCGACCGACGACGGGGCGATGAGGGACGCCGCGACACCGAAGGCGCTCGCCCCTGCCGCATCCTGCGTTCCGGACCGCGCCCGCTGCTGATTGCCTCCGTGCAGCAGAGCTTCGACCCGTGCCGTCCGAGACACGACGAGCGCGCCGACACCCACCGGCCCGCCGATCTTGTGTGCCGAAACGCTGATCGCATCGGCGCCGACGGAATGCGCGTCGATCGGCACCGAGCCATAGGCCGAGACGGCATCCAGATGCACCGGAACCCCGAATTTCGCGGCGAGCGCCACGATCTCGTGCACGGGCTGAATCGTTCCGACCTCATTGTTGGCCCAGATCGCCGTAACAAGAGCCACGTCGTCGCCCGAGTTCAGAGCCTCGGCGAGCGCGTCGAGGCGAATGCGCCCGAGCTCGTCGAGAGGAATCCAGTCGACGATCGCACCCTCGTGCGCCGCGAGCCATTCGACGCTGTCAACCGTTGCGTGGTGCTCGCCAAGAGGGACCAGGATGCGCGGGCGGGGTCTCGATACGCCGGCTTCGCCAGATGCTCGACCGGCGAGGGAGGCTTCGCCTGCTACTCGACCAGCGTCGGGAGCTTCGCCCGCTCCGCGAGCTGCGAAGTTGCGCGCCCAGAACAGGCCCTTGATGCCGAGGTTCACCGATTCAGTACCGCCGCCGGTGAAGACGATTTCGGCCGGGTCCGCACCGAGGGATGCCGCGACCTGGGCACGCCCGGTCTCAAGCAACTCGCGCGCCGCCTGACCCTGGCCATGAATCGATGACGGGTTGCCGATCAGAGGAAGGGCGGCGGCGTATGCCGCAATCACCTCGGGCCGCATCGGAGAGGTTGCGGCGTGGTCGAGGTAGATGACCATGGGCGGCTCCTTTCCGGGTGGGGGTCTCGACTGGCTCGACCGGCAACAGGCTCGACCGGCGAGTTGCTCGACAAGCGTTCGCAACGTACAGGTCCTAACCTATGACCCATGCCTCTCGCCGACCCGATGCGCGATCTTGGCGTGCGGTTGACGGCCGACGGCGGCACGCTGCGCGTCTGGAGCGCTCACGCCACCTCGCTCGACCTGTGCCTGATCGACCCGCAGAACGCCAACCGCGTCATCGACGTCGTCCCCCTCGCCCGCGCGGACGAAGAAGACGCCGCCCACATCTGGACAGTCACAACCCCGGCCCTTCATGCCGGCGCGGCGTACGCCCTTCGCGCGGACGGACCTGAGGGGCCGCGACACGCGTTCGATCCGCACCAGCTGCTGCTGGATCCGTATGCCCGCGGCCTGAGCCGTGCACCGGACGGATCCTGGCGAGCCGTCGTCCAGGACGACGACTTCGACTGGGGTGGGGTCGAGAAGCCGCAGACCCGTCTCGACCGTGCTGTGCTCTACGAAGCGCATGTGATCGGCCTGAGCAAGCTCAATCCCCGCGTTCCTGAACAGCTGCGCGGCACATACGCGGGCCTCGCGCACGAGGCGACGATCGAGCACCTCACCGAGCTGGGTATCACCGCGATCGAGCTGCTTCCTGTGCACCAGCACGTCAGCGAGCAGCGCCTGCTCGACCTCGGAATGGTCAACTACTGGGGCTACAACACCCTCAACTTTTTCACCCCTCACGCTCAGTACGCGAGCGCGGCCGCGCAGGAGGCCGGGCCTGCGGCCATCGTGCGCGAATTCCGCGGGATGGTGCGACTGCTTCACGAGGCCGGAATTCAGGTGATCCTCGATGTGGTCTTCAATCACACCGCCGAGGAGGGTCGCCTCGGCCCCACCACCAGCCTTCGCGGCCTCGACAATTCGAGCTACTACCGGCAAGACGATGACGGCAGCTACATCGACGTGACCGGATGCGGAAACACCGTCGACGCATCGAACCCGGCCGCCCAGCGCCTCATTCTCGACTCGCTGCGGTACTGGGCGAATGACATGCAGATCGACGGCTTCCGCTTTGACCTCGCCGTGGCCCTCGCGCGCAACGAGGAGGTCGAGTTCGATCCGCAGCATCCGCTATTGCAGGCGATAATGTCCGATCCCCAGCTGGCGGGGGTGACGATGATCGCCGAGCCGTGGGATGTCGGCGCGGGCGGCTGGCAGGGCGGCAAGTTCCCTGACGGCTGGTCGGAATGGAACGACGGCTACCGGGATCGGATGCGCAGCTTCTGGCTGCAGGACATCGGCGCGGCCCGTGACCAGGGTCTCCCCTCCGAAGGCATCGGATCACTCGCCCGGCGCCTGGCCGGCTCGAACCACGTGTTCTCGACCGAGCGAGGCCCCGTGGCGAGCGTCAACTTCATCACGGCTCACGATGGGTTCACGGCCCTCGATCTGGTCTCGTATACCGAGAAACACAACCTCGGCAACCGGGAGCAGAACAACGACGGCACAAACGACAACCGGTCCTTCAATCACGGGGTGGAGGGTCCGAGCGACGATCCGGCGATCCTGACGGTGCGGTACAAGGCCGTTCGCAATCTGCTGGGCACTCTGCTGCTGTCGGCCGGCATCCCGATGCTGACGGCAGGCGACGAGTTCGGGCGCACACAGGGAGGCAACAACAATGCTTACTGTCATGACGACGAGGTGAGCTGGCTCTCGTGGGATATCGCCGAAGAAGACCGCAAATTGCATTCGGTTGCGAAGCGACTGATCGAGCTGCGGCGAGAGAACCCCGCACTGAGACCCGAGCGGTATGGAGTTTTCGGGGAGACGACGCCGGGCGCGACCCAGATGGACTGGTACAACAAAGACGGCCAGTCGATGGAGCTTGAGGACTGGGATTCACCGGCAGAACGCACTCTGCAGTATCTGGCGGCATCCACGCCCGAGTTTGAGCCGTTCAACCGTATTTTGCTCGTGGTGCATGGACTCGAAACAGAGGTGCAGGTAACCCTCCCCGAGCACGAGGGCGTTGCCAGCTACACCCTGCTGTGGGATTCCTCGCACGACGACATCGACGAGGTCACCCCGCAACACGCGCCCGGTGACCAGCTGACGATGGGGCCGACATCGATCATGTTGTTCCGAGCCGACGAGCCGACGAGCCCGTCGATTAGCATCGCGGAATGAGCGACCCCACAGCCGCCCTGCCCGTTCGCGGCTGGTATCCGGACCCCGAGGTTCCCGGTGCCGACCGGTGGTGGGATGGCGCCGCCTGGACGGAGCACCGCAGGGCACATCAGGATGCCGTGGCCGTCGCGCCTGCGCCCGCGCCCGTTGCGAACCCGTACCAGCCCCTCCCCTACGCGGCCCCAATTGCTCCGTACGCGCAGCCGGCCTACCAGCCGGGCTTCGGCTATCCGCCGGGGTACTCCGGCCCGCCGATCCATAACAGCATGGCGATTGTCGCCTTCGTGATCGGCGCCGTGAGCTTCGTGACGATCCCGGTGGGATTCAGCTTCTTCGGCATTCTGCTCGGCGCAACAGGCGGCGGTCTGGGTCTCGGCGCTTTTGGGCGTGCCCGTCGGCTCATTCAGGGCGGGGCAGGCGGCAAATATCGCCGCAATCTCTCGCTCGCGGCCGTCTGGGTCGGGTTCGGCGGAGCCGCGGGGTCGCTCGTCTACACCGTGCTCTTCCTTGCCACGCTGTTCGGTAATTCCTGATCGAAGCGACACCTGATCGGCATCCGCCCGTGGTCCCTCGCCCCTCGATTGCGGGCCCGACTTCGAGCATCTCTCCGCGATACGATCGGTCAATGAGCGATCCCACCCAGCCACAGGTCATTGCGGGCTGGTACCCCGACCCCGAGAACGAGGCCGGGGACAGGTGGTGGAACGGTGCGTCGTGGAGCGACCACCGCCGATCACGGGCAGCCGTCGAATCCGCTGCACCGGCGGTTCCCGTCAATCCCTATGCGCCTGCTGCCCCTTATGCGCCTGCTGCCCCGTATGCACAGCAGACTCCCTATCCCCCGCAGGCTCCGTACGGCCAGCCGGCTCAATACGGCCAACAGGCTCCGTACGGATACGCGCAGCCGGCCCCCTATCCCTACGGCGCCCAGTACGGCGCGGCCCCGTATGGCTACGCCCCTCCGCAGCCGAAGAACTCTCTGGCTCTTGCGGCGCTCATCGTGTCGGTGTGCTCACCGATCCTCAGCTTCTTCGGTATCACTGCCCTGGCCGGCGGCATCCTCGGCATTTTCGCGCTCCGCCGCGCCTCTCAGCTCGCCGCCGCTGGCGTGCAGAACACCGGACGCGGAATGGCGCTCGCCGGCCTCGTCGTGGGCTTCACGGTGCTTGTCCTTACCGTGCTTCTGCTCGTGCTGATCTACTCGACGAATTAGAAGCGGGTCAGGCTAGTAGCGGGTCAGGCCGAACGGCCGGCCTTCCTCTTCGCCCGGTCTCGGATGCTCGACACGACCATCCAGAGGGCGTAGAGGAACAGACCACCGACGATGACCGGCACGATGAATACGCGCATATCGCCGTTCACCCAGTTGTTGACCCATCCCAGATACGGGATCGCATACCAGAGCGTGCCGCGGATCTGCACCTCTGAAACCGGCTTGAGATCGGCATCGTCGTTGTTGTCACCTTTGGTGGTGAAGGTGATTTTGCCCGTGTCGACGTTTTGCGTGCGCGCGATGACGCGGTGCGTAACGACCGCATCTTTGCCCGATTCGAGCTGGTAGGTCACGACGTCGCCGATTTTGACATCCGCAGCTTTGACGGGCTTCACGATGACGAGCGTGCCCGCGGGGTACTGAGGCTCCATGGAGCTGGTCAACACGGTCAGAGCCTGACCGCCGACTGCCATCGGGGCAACGATCACGAGCACCGCGAGCAGAAGCATCACGGCCAACAGCCCGCCGCTCAGGCCCAGGCCCAGATAGTGCAGCAGGCCCTTCTCTTTGGCCGGTTTAGTCGGTTCCTCAGCCACGTCATCCACAGTGGTGGTGGAGGCCAGAGCAGCCCGTTCGGCCGCAAGAGCCTCGCGCTCACGCGCGAGCTCCGCACGCTCGGCGGCGAGAGGGTCGCTCACGCCGTCGGCTCGGTGTCCTGACGCCGACGACGACGCGCCACGATCACGAGAAACCATCCGACCCCCAAAGCTCCACCGGCAACGACTATCGCAGGATAGAACAAGGCCGATCCCGTGAACGCCAGGCCGTTCGGTGATCCATACCGTGTCGTTCGGGATGCACTGCCGCCGCCACCTGTGGCACCGCCACCGATGGATGCGCCACCGGGACCCGTCCCCCCGCCATCGGGCGGAATCGAATCGAAGTCGAGCGGACATCCGTTGGCGTCGGTCGGCACGCCAAGGTCGGACAGCCCCACCAAGACGCGGAAGCTCGCCGAGCCGCCCTGCCCCTGAGCCGAGCTGAGAGTTGTGGCCAGCGCGGCGTCGATCGTGACCCGCACGATGTCTCCGGCGACAACGTTCCGCGTGGGAACGAGTTGAGTACACATGGCGATGTCGTTGACAGCCGTCACGGGCATCCCGGTGCCGCCCTGATCGCGACCGCGCAACGTCAGTGCGGCACCGTAGACCGGGTCGCTGACGGTGGGCTTCGTTATGACAATTCGCATCGTCGACAGCGTTGTGCGCGTACTGCGCATATAGATCGTGCCGGTTGCTGAATCGCCCGGAACGACCAGGGGGCTGCCGGAGAAGAACGAGTTCGGCGGCGTAGTCGTCCAGCTGACGCCGTCGAAGCTGTATTCAACCGGAACGTCTGCTGCTGATGCCGCTGTTGCGGGCAGCACGATGCCGCCCAGCGTCAGCAGGGCGGCGATCGCGACAACTACGAGCCTCGGCATGTGAATCACCCGCAATAGATCGCTGGGTGATCACGGATGATCGGAATGGTGACGATATTTGACGCCCCGCCCGATGCGGTTTTCGCCTGGAGGTATAGCACCGTCGCACCGTTGACACTGGGGTTCCTCGTACCGAAGACGGTTGCCGACAGGGTCGTGCCGTTCCAGATAGCGGCAGGGCTACCGTTTCCGGTGAGGTAGTAGGTCACCTGGCTCGGAGCCGACACGGCACTCCAGCTGATCGTGACGCCCTTGTCGTTGCTGCCCTCGAAGTCCACACACGCAACTCCGCTGAGCACCCCGATGCTGGCGACGTTTTGCGTCGTGGTGCCCGTCGCGGTGGTGACCCAGTTGGTACCGACGCGGCCGGTAATCGTGAAGGTGGCTGTGACGCTTTGCCCACTGGAGGCCGCAACAGTCGAATTGAGCTGGGTCGCGGCGCACAGCGTAAAGCTCGAGCCCGCCGCCAAATTCGTCGTCGGCAAGGTGGGTGCAGCAGTAGACAGCGTGATCTGGGCTGTGCCGACGGGGATCGCCGTGCAGGCACCCGTCGAGTTCCAAAGCCAGAGTTTTGTCAGCCCGGCAAGGGTTGCGTTGGTGTTCGTGATCGCGAGCGTGTAGCTCAGGGGTGCCCCACCCGTGTTTGTCACGGGGATCGTTGCGTAAACAATCGGCGAGTTGCTCGCGGCACCGGCGAACGACCAGGTCGTGTCGAGGCCGTTGACCCCGGTCATTGTTGTCGAGATGGATGTCGACGCGACAGTGCCTCCCACACCCTGCGAGGCGGCGGTCCAGAATGCGGCGGCACCGCCGGATCCCGCGAGCACGAGAAAGACCACGGCACCGACGAGGGCCGCAAAGCGCTTACTCGGCCGACGACGGGCCTGCGAAGTCAGGACGGTTTTCATTGCTGAACCCCCCCGAGTGTGATCGCAACGTTCGTGGTGCGAGCGGCAGCGGCGGCCGGTGCCGATGTGGGCAGACTAACGCGCACGCAGAGTCGCGTCGTGGGTTTCGTCGGACTAGCGATAAAGCGGTTCGGAGCTGCGAGGCCTGCTGCGGCCGAAAGATTGGTGGGACCGCCGCGCGTGTACTGGTCGTAGGTGGCGGCCGAACAGTCAGTCGTGACCGGGACGAGGACGGCATCCACTGTGAGCGACGCGCCGAGGTTGGTGCCCCCGTCGGAGTCGATGGTGGATACGGACGCGACGCTGATAGCGAGGGGGACCTGGCCCTCATTCGTCAGCGTGTAGGCACCGTAGCTGTACCCCGATCCGGGGTACACGCCCGTCGTGGAAAGGGCGGTGACCGTTGCGACGCTGAATCCCGCGGAGCCTGCCGAGACCGAGGTCGCGGCGTTAGCGGAGGCCGAGGCGTTAAGGAACGCGTAGGTGCTTCCGGCACCGAGAGCGGCAGTGACCACAGCGATGATGAGCATCGCCGATCCGGTGAGAGCTCCGTTGAGGCGGCCGACCCGCTGCACGCGGGTGCGAAGCGGCCGGCGCGCGGCCGGGACCCGCAGATTCAACAATGCGACGACCGTGGTCCACACGACGGACCGGAGTCCGTCTCGCGTGGCGCGCAGGGGTCGTCGCATGGGAATCACCATTCGGGTCGGTGAGAAATACCAGATAAAACTGGGGCCGCAGGGTAGCGGCAGAACCGGAAGAACCGGGTAAGGGGACTCGACACGCGCTAGGCCGCGCGTCGAGTCCCCTTGTCGCCTTACGGGATCTGGGTGAAGGCGAGGCTGCTCGTGGCGAGTGTCGCGACACCCGTCTGGGCGGCGTTGTCGGCACTGGCGCCGAAGGGCCAGGTCACCGTCACGGTCACGGCGACTGTCGTCGTGCCGGCGGTCGCGACCTTGTACTGGCCGGAACCGAGCGAGGTCAGCGAGCCGGTGCCGCTGGTGACCGTGTAGGTCACGACGGCGCCGTTACCCAGCGCGGTGGCCAGGGCGGTGTTGGCTGCGGCGCCGGTGGCGGTGATGCCCGCACCGGTCGAACCGATGGAGAACTTCAGGTTGTCACCGCTCGCGGTGAGCGTGACGTTCTGCGTGTAGACGATGGTGTCGCCGGGAACGATCTTGAACGTCGAGAGGTTGACGGCGGGGCCGGCGGACGTTCCGTAGTTCCAGGTGCCAGCGGCACCGGCGGAGGCGGAGAGCTGACCGGCAGTAATCGATCCACCGCTTGCGGCGGCGAGCGGGGTGGAAGCGTTCCAGAATGCGAGGGTTCCTGCGCCACCCATGAGCAGTGCAACACCGAGGCCCGTGGCCACGGCTCCCTTGACGAGCTTGTTCATTGTGATTCCTTCGGGCTAGGTGTTCGGTTTCAGCGGCATCCGGCTGAAACCGATGGCGCGAGGGGCTCGTTTTCGATTCCCCGCAGATGACATTACGGTCCCCCTTAGTGCGGACATAGCACCCCCCGGTCCCCAGAGTAGGGGGGTACTCTGACGGGGGTCATCACCTCTTAAAATCGCCTGTGATCAGGGATTTTCATCAGCCTGACAAAAGTACTTCAAAAATTCATCAAGGGTACACAGGGGTACAATTTGGGGGATACGCCTTGTACCCAACCACTAGACAGATCGTTCTCCGACCGCGCTCGAAGGCACGAGTCGCCGCCCCCTACATCGACCGGATTGTTCCTCGAAGGTGTCACCGGAAAGCGCTACGGTCGAGAGGTGACAACGTCGCGGCACACCCGCATCGGACGCATCCCGATCCGCCATATTTCGCCGCAACAGCCCGAGAACCGCTGGCCTGCCACCTCGTATGTGGGCGAAGTCGTGCCCTTCGAGGCGACGGTCTTTCGCGAGGGTCACGGGCTTATCCGCGTCGAGCTGATTCTCACAGCACCCGACGGCGCGGAGGAAACGCATCGTCTCTTACCAACCGCTCCAGGCACGGATCGCTGGCACACCCTCGTGCGAGTCGACCAGCAGGGCGCATGGCGTTTTCGCATTCGGGCTGCCGCTGACGACTGGCAGAGCTGGGTGCACGATGCCGAGTTGACCGTGGTCGGCGGGCCGGATCCGGATCTGGTGTTGGCCATGGGTGCCGCGCTGCTCGCCACGATCTCGAAGAAGCTGCCGGCCGCAGCACGCCGCGCTATCGAGAACGTGCGCACCACACTTCTCGACACCTCGGTGACGCCCGAGACCCGGCTCGCAGCGGCGCATGACACGCAGCTGGCCGCGATCCTCGATGCGAATCCGATTACTTCGCTCGAGACGGAATCCGAGGAACAACTGCTCATCGTGCATCGCACGCGGGCCGCAGTCGGCTCGTGGTACGAATTCTTTCCGCGCTCCGAGGGTGCCAAGAAACGTCGCGACGGCAGCTGGACCAGCGGAACATTCCGCACAGCAGCCAAGTCGCTCCCCCGTGTCGCCGCCATGGGCTTCGACACCGTCTACCTGCCGCCGATCCACCCGATCGGCGTCGCACACCGCAAGGGCCCCAACAATTCACCCACGGCTGGCCCGAGCGACCCCGGCAGTCCCTGGGCGATCGGCTCGGCCGAGGGAGGCCATGACGCGATCCATCCGGAGCTCGGCACCCTGCGCGACTTCACCTACTTCCGAAAGCAGGCCGAGTCGCTGGGGCTCGAGGTCGCCCTCGATCTCGCCCTGCAGTGCTCGCCGGACCATCCCTGGGTGGCCGAGCATCCGGAGTGGTTCACTGAGCGGCCCGACGGATCGATCGCCTACGCCGAGAACCCGCCCAAGCGATATCAAGACATTTACCCCCTCAACTTCGACCGCGATCCGGAGGGCATCCGCGCCGAAATCCTGCGGATCGTCGAGCTCTGGATCGCGCGCGGCGTCACGATATTTCGGGTCGACAATCCGCACACCAAGCCTCTCGGCTTCTGGGAGTGGTTGCTTGCCGAGGTGGCGGACCGGCATCCCGATGTCGTATTTCTGGCAGAGGCATTCACCCGGCCCGCCCTGCTGCACGCGCTGGCCGCCGTCGGATTCCACCAGTCGTATTCCTATTTCACCTGGCGCAACACCAAGCGCGAGCTGGAAGAGTTCTTCACCGACATCACCGGACCGTCTGCCGACTATCTGCGGCCCAATCTCTTCGTCAACACCCCCGACATCCTCACCGAATATCTGCAGACCGGGGGCACCGCCGCCTACAAGGTGCGGGCCGCACTGGCCGCCACAGCATCTCCGCTGTGGGGGGTCTACGCGGGTTACGAGCTGTTCGAGAATGTGGCGCGTCCGGGCAGCGAAGAGAACATCGACAATGAGAAATACCAGTACGTGCGGCGCGATTGGGCCAAATTGGATGCCGCCGGCACGACCCTGACCCCCTATCTGACCCTGCTCAACAGCATCCGCGCCGCCCATCCCGCCCTGGGCCAGCTGCGCAATCTGCGGCTGCACTCGAGCGACGACGACGCAATTCTCGTGTTCTCGAAGCACCTCGACGGGCAGTTCACCCCCGACGGTCGATCCGACACGATCATCGTCGTGGCAAATGTCGACCCGCACGGCACCCATGAGACCCTCGTGCACCTAGATCTTGACGCGCTGGGGGTTCGCGGGCCCTTTGCTGTGCGCGACTTAGTCACGGGCTCGCGCTGGACGTGGACCGCATCCAACTATGTGCGACTTGCCCCGGCTGAGCCGGTGCACATCCTCGCGATCGAAGGCCGCTGATGACCGCGTTACCCACCTCTCTTCCCGCACTCGACACGGGCGTCGTAGCTGCCCTCATCGAAGGGCGCCACGCACAGCCCCACAGTGTTCTGGGCCCTCATGCGATCGAGGGGGGATGGGCGATCCGTGTCCTCCGGCCCCTTGCCGAGAGTGTCGCAGCGGAGTTCACCGACGGAACGCGCGTGCACCTTGCCCACACGACGGGCGGCCTGTGGCAAGCGTTTGTGCCCGATGCCGGACGAGCCGCCACCGGCCTTTCCAGCTACCGCATCCGAGCCCGTTATTCCGGCGGCACCGAATGGTCGATCGCCGACGCGTACAGCTTCGCCCCGACCATCGGCGAGCTTGACCTGTATTTGTGGTCGCAGGGACGCCATGAGCAGGTCTGGCAGGTGCTCGGCGCGCATCCGCGGCAGATCGACGGTGTCAACGGCACCGGAGTCACGGTATGGGCTCCCCATGCCCAGGCGGTGCGCCTGCTCGGCGACCACAATGCGTGGAACGGCAGCGCCTATATGCTCCGCCGCCTCGACGACACGGGTGTCTGGGAACTGTTCGTGCCCGACCTCGCTGTCGGCGGCAGGTACAAGTTCCAGCTGCTCACCGCATCCGGAAGCTGGGTGACTCGCGCCGATCCGATGGCCCAGGCCACGCAGGTTCCGCCCGACACCGCGTCGATCGTCGGCCAGACCACACACGTGTGGGACGACGGGGGCTGGATGTCCGCGCGA
The DNA here is from genome assembly GCA_035554115.1 of Pseudolysinimonas sp. GTDB lineage: Bacteria > Actinomycetota > Actinomycetes > Actinomycetales > Microbacteriaceae > CAXTSE01. Next base: position 27,196 of record DATMIW010000062.1, read on the forward strand.
GCCGCTCGGGCTCCGCACAGTTCGCCGATGAGCGTCTACGAATTGCATCTGGGGTCATGGCGGCCGGGGCTCGGATATCGCGAGCTCGCCGATCCGCTGATCGAGTACGTCGGAGCGCTCGGTTTCACCCACGTCGAATTCCTCCCGCTTGCCGAACACCCGTACGGACCGTCGTGGGGATACCAGGTCACCGGCTACTACGCGCCGACGAGCCGCTTCGGCACGGCCGATGACCTCAAATACCTGATCGACCGCCTGCATCAGGCGGGAATTGGCGTGCTTCTCGACTGGGTGCCCGCGCACTTTCCCAAAGACGAATGGGCTCTCGCGAACTTCGACGGGCAGACCCTTTACGAACACGGGGATCCGCGCCGGGGCGAACACCCCGACTGGGGAACCCTGGTCTTCGACTTCGGCAATTCGCAGGTGCGCAACTTTCTTGTCGCGAATGCCCTGTTCTGGCTCGAAGAGTTCCACGTCGACGGGCTGCGGGTCGACGCTGTGGCGTCGATGCTTTACCTCGACTACTCGCGTAATGACGGCGAGTGGCTGCCGAACGAGCATGGCGGACGCGAAAACCTCGACGCTGTCGCGTTCCTGCAAGAGGTGACGGCCACCGCTTACAAGCGCAACCCCGGCATCGTCATGATCGCCGAAGAGTCAACCTCGTGGCCGGGAGTCACGCGGCCGAGCGATTCCGGGGGACTCGGTTTCGGCCTCAAATGGAACATGGGGTGGATGCACGACACCCTGCAGTACATGCACGAGGATCCGCTCTGGCGGGCCGATCACCATCACGAGCTGACCTTCTCGTTCGTCTATGCCTTCAGCGAGAATTTCCTGCTGCCAATCAGCCATGACGAAGTGGTGCACGGCAAAGGGTCGCTGCTGAGCAAGATGCCCGGCGACGCATGGCAGCGGCGCGCGAATGTCCGGGCATTCCTGGCGTTCATGTGGGGGCATCCGGGCAAGCAGCTGCTGTTCATGGGTCAAGAGTTCGGGCAGGTTTCGGAGTGGAGCGAGCAGCACGGCCTCGACTGGTGCGCACTCGACGACCCCGCGCATCAGGGGCTGCATCGGCTCGTCGGCGAACTGAACCGCATTTATCGCGAAACCCCCGCGCTCTGGAGCGCCGACAACTCGCCAGAAGGGTTCACGGTTATTGCCGACGACCCGGCAAACAACGTTGTGGCGTTCCTGCGTCGGCCCGCCCATGACTTTGGTGCGGGCGGCTCCGGGTCGGATGCCGTGGTGGCGTGCATCGTGAACTTCGGCGGCGCACCGGTCGGCCCGTACCGCATCGGGCTCCCCGCCGCGGGCGAATGGCGCGAGGTGCTCAACACCGACGCGGCGGAGTTTGGCGGCTCGGGAGTCGGCAACCTCGGGGTCGTCAGGGCCAGTGCGGAGCCGTGGGGTGGGCAGCCCGCGTCGGCGGAGCTCATCCTGCCGCCGCTCGGAGCCCTCTGGCTCGCCTCTCCCTAAGGACAGCGAGGCCCTAGTAGAGCAGGTTCGTGAGCTGGCGCCGGGCCACGATCACGCGCTCGTCTTCGGCGCCGGCGATCTCGAAATACTCAAGAAGCCGGGAGCGAACAACGTTCTTGCCGTCCGCGTCGAGGGTGGAAAAAAGGTCGAGCAAGCGGCCGAACGCGTCATCGAGGTGGCCACCGCTGACATCCAGATCGGCGACGGCGAGCTGGGCGTCGACATCTCTCGGCGCATTCGCTGCTGCGGCACGAACGGCGTCGGCGGTCTGTCCCTCGAGTCGCTGCAGAAGCGACACCTGGGCGAGTCCCGCAACGGCGAGTGCATCGCGCGGATTCTGCGAAATCGCGGCCTGGTATTCCGAGATCGCGGTGGCGTAGTCGCCCGCCGCAATTGCGTCGTAGGCCTCCTGGTGGTGGGGAGGAAGCGGCTCTTCGACCGGTTCGACTGGCACGCCGGCCTCCGCTTCGTCGCCCGGCTCCCCCACGGGCAGCGTGCCGGTGATGCCGTTCTGCTGGGCGAGCGCGAGCAGTTCGTCAAAGACCTGGCGCACCTCGTCATCCGATGGGATGCCGACAAACAGATTGACCGGACGGCCCCCGATAACCGCGGCCACGGCCGGCACCTCACGGATCTGGAAGGCCTGCGCGAGCTGCGGGTTCAGCTGCCCGTCGACGGTCGCGAGAGCAAGCCGACCTCGGTAAGACGTGACGATGGCGCCAAGGGCGGGGGCGACTCCGCTTGCATGGAACTCGACGACAACGGGCACACGCTGCGACAGCTCAAGGACCGCGTCAAACGATGAGTCGGATGCGGCGAAGACCAGCCCGCCGGGTGCAGCTCCAGGCGACTCAGCAGCACCGGCACCGGGCGCGGGGCTCTGCGGGGCATTCGCACGACGGACCAGGGACGAGAGATCGACGGCACCGCGCAATTGGGGACCGGGAGGGACGTTGCTCACCCGATCAACGTTACAGTTCCTTCGCCGAGACCAGACCCTGCGTGTAGCCGAGCACCTTGATCGTGGCCGACTTGTCGGTCAGTGGCGGGACATAGAACAGCAATTGCAGGCCGTAGGTCGCACGGATACCCGTCGTGCTGACCCCGACGCCCAAATAGGCCTTGAGGTTTGCCGGGACAGTGATGCCCGCACCGGTCTCGACCGGGGTAACGGTATCTGTCTCGTCCAGGGCCACCGCGACCAATTGGCCGGAATCGAGGGTCGGGAACGATACCGGCGACTCCGCTGACGATGCGTGAGTGAAAGCAATCGTCGCCTTGGGCTGAACCTTTGCGAGACGATCGGCCTTTGCCGCCGGTCCGATCTCGGTTTGAAGAGAGTCATCAGCGAGGTCGAAGTTCTCAGCCCATGTGCTCTTCTCGCCTACTGCGAGAGTGTCCCCGTAGGCGGCCGCCAGCTCATCGGGGCGTAGTCGACCGAAGGCATTGTCAGCGGGCAGGGTAGCGGCTCCCACTGCGGCAGGCGCAAGCTTCGGCACGACCGTGCCGGGCTTGAGGTTGATCAGGTAGTGAACCTTGTAGTCGTCACGCGGGTCGCGCTGCTGAAGCACGAGGGCGACGGGAGCAGTCGTCTCGTCGGGCGGCACCACGACCGCGAACACGGTGCGCGGCCAGGTTGTGCGCTGCTCGGGCAGAACGATCTCAAGCGCGCCGTCCGGGATGGGCGCGACAACCGCCTGCGAGGCGTCGTTGCGCGTCATCGTGTAGTTGGCAACGCGGTCGGCGAGAGCCGGGCCGTCAAGTCGCTTCGCCGCGATCTTCGGATCTTTCGCGGCATCGGCGTCACCGACAGTAGATCTCACGCGATCGAGGATGCGCTTCAACTGGGTATCGCCCACAACCGGCGCATCCAAGTCGGCCGCTGCGGTGTCGGTCGGAGTCGGGGTGACCGCGGCTCCACCCCCGAGCGAACATCCGGTGAGTGCGAGCGATCCGATCAGCAGTCCCACGGCAAGCGAGCCGCCTCGACCACGGCCGCCACGTCCGCGCCGGGAGCGACCCTTTTTCGCGGGTTTCGCGTCGGGAAGCCCGGCGCCAGGAAGCCCGGCGTCAGGGACCCCGGCGCCCGTGACTCCTGTGTTCGGAGATCCGGCATCAGGTGAACCGGGCAGAATGACCTTTCGCACCGGAGCGGCCGGCAGCTGTCCCCGCTTGCGACCGCGCAGCAACTGGCGCTGAGACATCGGACGCGAACCGCGAGACGAGCGGCGCGGGCCTCTGCGTCGTCGTGCGTGGACGAGCGCCCACACGAGTGCCAGCAGCCCCAGAAGCAGTGCCCCGATGCCGCCCAGAATGAGGGTCCCCGCCATCGGGGTCGACTGGTCCAGCGGCCACGTGATCGACACTGTCGAAGGTGCCGCCTTCTTGCCGTCAGAGACGATGATGAGCGAGATCCCCGACGGTGGATTGATGCTGCGCGTCAGCTCTTTCGAGCCCTCGTATTCCTGCAGCCACAGGTCCGACTCAACGGGTGACGGCACGGTCTTTTCGGTTCCCGTTACAGCGCTGATGAGCTTGTGCTTCGAACTGTTGAAGCGCACAGTGTTGTGCCGCGCATCCCCGACCCACGCGAGAACGTCGTCGCTTCGTCCATATGCGAGAAACACCTCGCCGCGACCGCTGATAGTGACACGTTGTGTGCCGTTGAAGGCATGAAGCGCAGCGCTGTTGACGACGGTGACCGGAGCATCAGCCGTCTGGATCTGCAGCGTCTTGGTGGCCGGGCCGAGAAGAATCGTGCGCTGCGCCACTCCAAGACCCGCGGATGCCACAGCGGCCACGAAAAGGATGATTGCGATGACGAAACGCATAACCACTCCCTTTTCTGCTGCTCGACCTTTCCACGTTACCCGACCTGTTCCCCGAGCCCTGGGAGGCGCCTGGGATCGATCTGTATGAGCTGCTCACGCCGTGGGTAGACTTTCTACGTTCCTGCGCTCCGATGTGCAGGCACCCCTTCGTGATCCGGCAACGCACTCTGGCAGCCCGATCTGATCCCATTTCCTGTTGTGAGGAGCTCACCGGTGGCCGCAGTCGATACAGGGTTCAGCACCGAACTACGCGGCTATAAGAAGGAAGAGGTCGACCAGACCGTCGCGAATCTGCGCCGCGAGCTGGCCGCCGCCGCCGCCGAATCGGCCGCCACGGCAAAAGAGGCGGCACGCCTTCGTGCTGTCGCCGATGATCTGCAGGCGGAACTGGATGAGGTCGGGAGCCCGACGTATTCAGGACTCGGCACGCGGCTCGAGAGTACCCTGCGCATGGCCGAAGAGCAGTCGACCCGGTTGATCAGCCAGGCGGACATCGATGCTGAGCACCTACGGTCGACCGTTCAGTCAGAGGTCTCGGGGCTGAAAGCCGCAGCGGAAGCCCAGGCGGAGACGATTGTCGCCGAATCGGCAGCTCAGGTGGCGGCGATTGCGGCGGAGGCTCGCGCCGAGGCAGAGGAGCTTGTGGCAGCCGCCCGCAGCGAGGCTGCTACGACGATTGCCGACGCCGAGCGAGAGGCCGCCGCCCTCCGATCCGCAGCGGCTGCGGAAGCCGCCGAGGCCCGCTCGGCTGGCGCCCGCGATGCCGCGACGCTCCGCACAGAAGCCGAGCGCGAGGTTGCGGAGTTGCGCGCCACGGCCGAGCGAGAGTTGGCCGACGCTCGCGCCGAAGCCTCGGAACTGGCTCGCAGCACCGAGCACGACCGCGCGACATTCACGGCCGAGGCTGTGCGCCTGCGCGAGGAGCTCACCCACGAACTCGAAGAGGGCCGCACCAACCTTGCGCGCGAGACGGCCGATGCCCGTACCGCCCTTGAGAACGACACGGCGGCCGCCAACGCTGCTCTAGACGCGGACACTGAACGGGCGCGCGCCGAATTGGATGCCGCCACCCGCACCGCGAATGCCGAACTGCAGGCGGCGACCGCCGCATCCCGCGCCGCGCTGGAGGCCGAAACCACCCGCGTTCACGCCGAGCTCGAGGCCGAAGCAACGCGTGTGCGAGCCGAACTTGCCGCCGAACTGGCCGGGGGACGGGCGTCACTCGAAGCAGAGCTTGCCGGAGCCCGCGAATCGTGGGAGGCGGAGCTCACCGGAGCCCGCGAGACCCTCGAAGCGGAACTCGCCCACCGTCGCTCCGATGCCGACAATGAAATCGCTCAGGCGCGCGCAACAAGCGCCTCGGAGATCGAGAAGAAGCGCAGCGATGTCGATCGCGAAGTTGCCCGCAAGAAGGCGCTGATCGCCCAGGACCTCGAAACGACCCGCGCGAAAGTGCAGCGCGACACCGAGGAGCTTGCGACGAAGCTGGCGGCCACCGCCGACTCCGCTCGCGCCGACCTGGAAGTCGAGCTGGCGGCACGTCGCGATGAAGCCGAGAAGGAATACTCGGCGGCTCACGCCGAGGCAGCGGCCAGCACTCAGAAGTACCTCACCGAGGCTCAGGCCCAGCTCGAAACCGCCACGAAACGGGCGGCCGACAAGCGCGCAGAGGCGAGCAGCATTACCTCCTCGGCCAAGGCCGAGGTAAAAGAACTCCTCTCCAGCGCGCGAAGCACCGCCGCCGAGGTGCTCGGCAACGCCGAAGCGCGCGCCAAGTCACTCGTCGCCGAGGCCGAAGAACGTGCCACCTCACTCATCGGCGACGCCGAGTCGCGACTGACCCAGATCCGCACCGAGCGCGAGTCGGTCGCCGACTACATCGAGAACCTGCGTGGCGTGCTCGCACAAGCCGAGCGGGTGACGGCCGATCACGGCTTCCCGACCACCCCGCCCGAAGAACCGGAGCCAGCGAAGGCCGCCGAAAAACCCGCGAAAGCCAAGGCCTCGAGCGCCAAGAAGGCCGCTGCGGCAAAGGATGCGGATGCTGCGCCGCAAGCTCAGGCCGCAGCTGACGAGGCAGCGGAGAGCGAGCCGGCAGAGGACGAGGCCGCACTGAGCGAGACCCCGACCGAGGATGCGCCAGCTGACGACGACGACAACTCCCCCGATTCCGACGAGAGTCTCGAGCTCCGCGAAAGCGAGCAGGCGAGCGCCCGATGAAGATCCAGAACGCCTTCCGGCTGGGACTATTTGGCGGGCTAGGCGTCCTGGTCGCGATCCTGATCGGCGGCAGTCTCGCCGCGCTCGCGACGATCATCACCTACGTGGGAGCCGCGCTCTTCCTCGCCCTGGGCATTGACCCGGCGGTCTCGTTCCTCGAGCGCAAGAAGGTTCCGCGTTGGCTCGCGATCCTCATTGTGCTCGTGGGCATTCTGGGGGTTTTCGCGGGGCTCGTGCTCGCGATCATCCCGGTGATCGCCGATCAGGTGGGCAATCTGATCAAGCAGGCCCCGGACATCGTCGACAACATTGTGCGCGAGAAGGCCATCGAAATCTGGTGGGGCGACAATCTGTCGTGGCTCGGCACCTATAAGAACGCCGTCGACCAGGTGACCAACTTCTTCAATGACAACCTGGGCACCATCACCTCGGGCGTCCTGAACACCGTGATCAACATTGCGACCGGGGCATTCGGCGCGATCATCATCCTGATCTTGACCCTCTACTTCGTCGCCTCGCTCTCGAGCATCAAGCGCGGGCTCTATCAGCTCATCCCGGCCACGAAGCGCGAAAAGTTCATCGACATCTCCGAGCAGATCACCCAGTCGGTCGGGCGATATGTGATCGGGCAGGTGACGCTCGGGCTCGCGAACGGCATTCTGACGCTGATCTTCATGACAATCCTGGGCTGGATTCTCGGCAAGCCGATCGAATACGCAGCGCTTTTCGCATTCCTCGCCTTCCTGTTCTCCTTGGTGCCGCTTGTCGGAACGATCAGCGGCGCGGTGCTGATTTCTCTGGGCATTTGGGCCTTTGAGCCATGGCCCGCCGTGCTCATTGTGGTGATCTACTACCTCGTGTACATGCAGGTCGAGGCATATCTGTTCAGCCCGACGGTGATGAACCGGGCCGTGAAGGTACCGGGAGTGCTCGTTGTCGTGGCCGCGCTTGCCGGGGGAACCCTGCTGGGCATTCTGGGCGCCCTGATCGCGATCCCGGTGGCGGCGTCGGTGCTGCTCATCATCAAGCAGGTCATCGTTCCGCGTCAGAACGAGCTGTAGCTCTGGTCTCGACAGGCTCGACCGGCGGGGCTAGGCGCGGATGACGGGGAGGCCCTCCGCCTCCCACGCCTGGATGCCGCCGTCGATGTTGATCGCGTCGTAGCCCTGCTGCTCGAGGTACGCGACAACGCGCATGCTGCGTCCGCCCACGAGACACATCACGTGCAGCGGACCTTCGGGCAACTCCTCAATGTGATCGAGAAATGTTGTCATGGGCATGACGATTCCGCGTTCGGTGCGAACCTCGGCGACCTCGTCGAGCTCTCGCACATCGATCAGCACGGCATCGGGGCCGAGAGCGGCGAACTCGGTGGGCGTCACAGACTTCATGACCCGAGTCTGCCACGACCCTGGGTGCCCGTCTGGAGCGCTACGGCCGCCAGGTCGACGGCAGAGGCAGTGCCGCTGGATTCACCCGCGCCACGATCTCGGTCAGCACCCGCGAGGTCTGCTTCTCCCCCACCCACAGGTGCTTGCCGCCCTCCACCGCCACGAGCTCCAGCTCGGGAATCGACGCGAACCGCTGCGCCGCCTCGCTTGGGCGCAGATAGTCGTCGAACTCGGGGATCACCGCGGTCATTGGCACACCGCTGCCCGCCCATGCGGCAACCTCAGCGTCACTCGCGCGGTGCAGGGGTGGCGACAACATGATTGCGCCGGCGATCCGATGCTCGCGCCCGTGTTTGAGAAGCACCTCGGTGCCAAATGACCAGCCCAGCAGCCACGGTGTCGGCAGGCCGCGGTCGGCGCAGAACGTGACGGCCGCGGCGAGGTCGAGGCCCTCATCCTCTCCATCGCCGAACTCTCCTTCTGAGGTGCCCCGTGGCGAGCTTGTGCCGCGAAAGTTGAACCGCAGCACCGCGATTCCGGCCAGAGCGGGGAGTCGCGCTGCCGCCTTCCGCAGAATGTGCGAATCCATGAAGCCGCCGGCTGTCGGCAGCGGATGCAGACACAGCACAGTCGCAACCGGGGCCCGATCCTGCGGCACGGCCAGCTCACCGACGAGCGCGAGCCCATCCGAGGTGTGGAGCACAATGTCTTCGCGAGTTGCGGGCAGCACGACCCCGCTCGTTATCGCTACTTCGGACTCGGATCCGGCAGTCTCGGTCGCTCCGGAAACCTCTGCAGACTGCTCGCTCACGGTTGAATCTTCCAGCAGTGCGAATGCCAGTGACGCCGCGCTGCCACATCTTCGGCCTCCCCGAGCAGGCCGTCCGCGCGCCAGGCCACCAGGTGACTGACACCGGGAGCGATATCTCCCCCGCATCCCGGGCAGATGTAGCTTTTCTCCGAGCGACCCGGTGCGATCGGCTGCACGTTCCAGAGACCGTCGCGGCGGGATTCGGTGTGGCGGGCTCCGAGCCGAGCGCGCTCCAGGTCCAGAGGTTCCGGTTCCTCGCTCGACAAGCGACGTCGAGGGCGATGGGAGCGAGGCATCCGCCCACGCTATCAAGCCGACCCGAGTCCCAGCTGTTGCTCGGAGCACGCTCAGTCGAGGCGACCGCCGGTGTCCATCTGCTGGAGCCGAGCCTCTTCCAGATCGAGCAGGGCCTGCGCCCGCTGCAGAATGCGGGACGGGTATGTGCCCCGCGAGCGCGCCTCCAACAGCACGACTCGCTCGGCCTGCAGCACCTCGCGACGCAGATCGCGGTACTGCTGATGCGGCGACTCGAGGATCCCGTCGTCGGCATCCGCGTGCTCGGCCCTCTCCCACGCGGCCTGCGAGGCGAGCAGGGTGTCTTGCCGCACCCGCTCGAGCACCGCCCAGTCCACTTTTTGTCCCTGAGGGAGCTCGAAATCGGGGTTCTCGAGAGTGCTGATGCCAGCTGCGGCCATCTCGTCGAGAAGTCCTGCCAGTTCGCGGCGATCGGCGGCGCGATCCGTGCCCACAATCCGCGTCAGTCGGATGAGGAGCGGCAGGGTCCCGCCCTGCAGCAGCAGGGTCACGATGGCGACCGTGAAGGCGATCAGGACGAGCTGTTCGTAATACGGCGTGTCTTCGGGCAGGGATTGTGCGGCGGCGAGGGTGACCACCCCGCGCATCCCGGCCCAGCCGATCACGACAGCACCGCGTGCACCCAAGCCTTCGTCGCGCAATTGGGCGATGTCATTGTGGCGTCGATCGACGACACGCTCGAATCTGTCACGGCGGCGACGGAGGCGTTCCGACGACGGAACCATCTGCTGCAAGCGGTCACGCACCGAGGCGAGCCTCGATTGCCGGGTGCCGGCGCGCTGCTCGCCGCGACGAATCAACGCCAAAAGCGGCCAGACGAACACGAAGCGGATCGCAATGAGGATCGCCGTCAGCAGTAGCCCTAGCAGCACGGCTTCGTGCGCCGAAAGCTTGTCGACTTTCACGTCGGCGACGATGTTCGAGAGTTGCATTCCCATGACCAGGAAGACGCCGTTTTCGAGCACGAACTGCAGGGTGCGCCAGTTGAGCCGCTCCGCGATCCGGGATTGGGGCGAGAAGACGACGCTCCTGTGCCCGCTGTAGAGGCCGGCGACCACGACCGCGATAACGCCCGACGCGCCGAACTCTTCCGCGGGAATGTAGGCGATAAACGGCACAGCAAAGGAGACGGCGGTGTCGAGGATCGGGTCGTTCAGCTTGCGCCGCGCAAAAACCGCGACAACCCCGACCACGAATCCGATTGCACCCGCCATCACGACGGCGTATCCGAAGTTGCCGACGGCACCCCAAGGATTGAAATCCCCGGATGCGGTCAGAGCGGTTGCGGCGACCGCAGCACGCAACAACACGAGGGCCGTCGCGTCGTTGACGAGCCCCTCCCCTTCGAGGATCGACACCAAGCGCGGAGGCAACCCGAGACGCTTAGCGATGGAGGTCGCGGCCACGACATCGGTCGGGCTAATAACCGCTCCCAGAGCAATTGCCGCCCCGAAATCGAGGTCGGGAAGGATGGTGAACAGCACGAACCCGGTGGCGAATGCGCTGACGACAACCAGCACGACCGAGAGTGCCGAGATACTGGCGAAGTTGCGACGAAAGTCGACGACCGGCACCGTGATCGCCGCGGCGTAGAGCAGTGGCGGCAGCACCCCCACAAGAATGATGTCCGGCTCGATACGGATCTGGGGTACGCCCGGAAGGTAGCTGTACCCAATCCCGATCACGACGAGAAGCAGCGGGGCAGCAACCCCCAGCCGGCGCGAGAACGCGGCGGCCGCGACAACGACAACGACCCCGGTCACGGCGACGAGTGCGTAGTCCATGTCGTCAGGCTATCGGCGGCACCTGACGGGTGGGAGATGGTACGGGCTGTCGGGGCCTAGTACCAGCCGCTGGACTGGCTGTGTCCCCAGGCGCCGCAGGGGGTCCCGTACCGGCCGCTGATGTACCCCAAGCCCCAGGTGATCTGGGTCGCCGGGTTGGTCGCCCAGTCGGCACCCGCGGTGGCCATCTTGCTGCCGGGCAGAGCCTGCGGGATTCCGTAGGCTCCGCTGCCTCCGTTGCTCGCGTACACATTCCAATGGGATTCCCGCTCCCACAGGGCGACGAGGCAGTCGTACTCGCCCTGACCCCATCCGCGAGCCATCACCATGTCGTAGGCAATGGCCTTGGCCGTTCCCGGATCGGGGATGCCGCTTGCCGGTGCGCCGGCTTTCGCAGGAGGCGGCTTCGGGGCGACGACTCCATAGACACCGCGAGTTGTCGCGTCAAGAACGCCGTCGGTGTCGACAGCGAGGCTCTGCCCCGTCAGCGGCCGAACGTTGTCGGGGTCGGCGAGTGCAACATCCGGAGTGTTGGGCGACATGACGAGGACGAACACGAAAGCCATGATCACGAGGTACGAAAAAATGGGTAGCGGCCAGCGCGCACGCACGGGCCGCGGGGGGACGACCGTGGATGCGCGCGTGAACTGCGCCTCCTGACGCCCGTCGCGAATCATTCAGCAAAGTGTACAGAGGGCAGATGGGAAACGACAGGACCCGCCTTCTGGGGCCTCGAAACGTGCGCGATTCGGCTAGCGGATCGCGAGCAGAACGCTTGTCGTATCGGCGAGCAGCACGTCGACCTGTGTTTCCTGATATCCCCCCCGCTGCGCACGGAAGGCGACAGTACGGAGCTCGTCCACTGTCAGCGCGGCACCGCTCTGGAAGTGTGCGGTGATGCGGTCAGTGAAGGCATCGACTTCGCGGACCGAGTAGCCGAGAGTGAAAATGTTGACGTGCCGGAAGCGACGTCCGCGCGGGCGAATGAGGCGATCCAAGATCTCTGTCGCGCGGGCGCGAGCCGCTGCAAACCAGGCGGCATCTCCGGTCTGCTCAACCGCCCGATCCCGTTCGCGAATCGCGAAGGCATCTTCGAGACGCTCAAGAGCGGCATCGACATGTGCGGCCTGATAGCCGCCTTTGCGCATTGTGAACGCCTGGTCGCGGATCGATTCGGCCGACACGATCGTGATGTCGTTGCGCTCGGCCTGGTAGGCC
>DATMIW010000063.1:0-22225 GCA_035554115.1 Pseudolysinimonas sp.
GCACTCGTGCGTTCATGGGACAATCGACAGTCATGTCTCCGCGCGCCCTGCAGCCCCTCGCCCCCGCTGCCACCGACCCCTCGCGCATCCGCAATTTCTGCATCATCGCCCACATCGACCACGGCAAGTCGACTCTCGCCGACCGCATGCTCGGCATCACCGGCGTCGTGAGCGACCGCGATATGCGCGCGCAGTACCTCGACCGTATGGACATCGAGCGCGAGCGCGGCATCACGATCAAGAGCCAGGCGGTCCGGATGCCGTGGGCCGGTGACGACGGCGCTTACGCCCTCAACATGATCGACACCCCCGGCCACGTGGACTTCACCTACGAGGTGAGCCGCTCGCTCGCGGCGTGTGAGGGGGCGATCCTGCTGGTGGATGCCGCCCAGGGCATCGAAGCGCAGACTCTCGCGAACCTCTACCTGGCCCTCGAGAACGACCTTGAGATCATCCCGGTGCTGAACAAGATCGACCTTCCGGCCGCCGATCCCGAAAAGTACAGCCGCGAGCTCGCGCAGCTGATCGGCTGCGACCCCGAGGACGTGCTCCGGGTCAGCGGAAAGACGGGCGAAGGCGTCGAAGCGCTTCTTGACCGCGTCGTGGAGAAGATCCCCGCCCCGACCGGCGACCCCAATGCCCCGGCCCGCGCCATGATCTTCGACTCGGTCTACGACTCCTACCGCGGAGTCATCACCTACGTCCGCATGATCGACGGGCGTCTCAGCCCGCGCGAGAAGATCCAGATGATGTCGACGCGTGCCGTGCACGAGCTGCTCGAAATCGGTGTCAGCTCTCCCGAACCGACCCCGACCAAGGGCCTCGGCGTCGGCGAGGTCGGGTATCTGATCACCGGCGTGAAAGACGTGCGACAGTCCAAAGTCGGCGACACCGTCACGAACGCGGCCAAGCCATCCACAGAGGCGTTGCCCGGCTACACCGATCCGAAACCGATGGTGTTCTCGGGGCTGTACCCGATCGACGGCAGTGACTACCCGATCCTGCGTGAGGCTCTCGACAAGCTCAAACTGTCGGATGCGTCCCTCAACTACGAGCCCGAAACGTCCGTCGCCCTCGGCTTCGGCTTCCGCTGCGGATTCCTGGGCCTGCTGCATCTCGAGATCGTCACGGAACGCCTGGAGCGCGAGTTCGGCCTCGACCTCATTTCAACGGCCCCGTCGGTGACCTACGAGGTTGTGCTCGAAGACAAGAAGCAGTTCACCGTGACCAACCCGAGCGAGTTCCCGACCGGCGCCAAAATCGCCCAGGTGACGGAGCCGATGGTGAAGGCGGCGATCCTGGCACCGAAGGACTACGTCGGCACGATCATGGAACTGTGCCAGTCGCGCCGCGGCACCCTGCTCGGAATGGAGTACCTCGGTGAGGACCGGGTCGAGATCCGCTACTCGATGCCGCTCGGCGAGATCGTCTTCGACTTCTTCGACCACCTCAAGTCGAAGACCGCCGGCTACGCCTCGCTCGACTACGAGCCCGCCGGCGACCAGGAGGCCGACCTCGTGAAGGTCGACATTCTGCTGCAGGGGGAGGCGGTCGACGCGTTCAGTGCGATCGTGCACCGGGAGAAGGCTTACGCCTACGGGCTGTTGATGACAGAACGGCTGAAGAAGCTGATCCCGCGCCAGCAGTTCGAGGTGCCGATCCAGGCCGCGATCGGTGCACGCATCATCGCGCGCGAGTCCATTTCGGCCATGCGGAAAGACGTCCTCGCCAAGTGCTACGGCGGTGACATCACCCGTAAGCGCAAACTGCTCGAGAAGCAGAAAGAGGGCAAGAAGCGCATGAAGATGGTGGGCCGCGTCGAGGTGCCGCAGGAGGCCTTCATCGCCGCGCTGTCCGGTGATGTCGAAAAGGGCAAAGAGAAGAAGTAGCCCGGCGCCGCGTTCGAATCGCGCCTGTAGCCGCCGTTTGACGCGGTGATGGCGCTCCATCATGATGAGCGGCATGACGAACACCGCGGCTCCCGGCTGGTACGCAGATCCTAGAAATCCCAACGTCGAGCATTGGTGGGACGGTGCCGCGTATCAGGGGACACGGGCCGCAGCTTCAGTGCCCATTTATGGCGCAGCGATCTCGTATGGCGCAGCGATCTCGCCGAAGAGCAGGACTGTCGCGTCAATCCTGGGATTCTTCCTCGGTGGTCTCGGCATAGATCGCTTCTACCTCGGAAATATCGGGATGGGCGTGGCCAAGCTCTTGGTCGGCTGGTTGACGCTTGGCATCTGGCCGCTCATCGATTGGATCGTCATCCTCGCGGGAGCGGCCCACGACGGCGACGGCCTGCCGGTCACGAATTGGAACTAAGCAGCAGTTCTGCGCGGTACATGTGCCGCAAAGCTGCGTCTACCCTGGGAATGTGACCCCCGCGACCGAACGTTCACTGTGGCGCGTGCCCGTGACCTATGGCGCTGTGGGCGGAACCCAGGCGGACGATCTGCTGCAGTATCCGCCGCGTGGATACCGGCCGAGTGAACGTCGAGTGCGTATCGGGCACGGGGCGGCACGCTGGGAGCATGCGTGGGTGGCTGTCATGAGCTGGGAGCTCCAGCGCAGATCGGGCATTCGCGTGCGTCCTCTCATCTCGCCCACAGAGGTCACAGTCGGCGGCTACACGCCGGTGGTTTTTGACACGACGGGCTCCCCGATCACACCGGCGACAGTGGGGGAGTCGGGCGAGACCCTCTATTCCGCTGACGGAACTGAACTGCTGAAGGCAGGCGACACCGCGATCATGCGGGTTCCGCTGTGGCCGTTTCGGGTGCCGGCGCGCGTTGTGTACGTGGTCGACGAGCCGCAGCGCCGCGGATTCGCCTACGGCACCCTGCCCGGTCATCCGGAACGCGGCGAAGAGGCTTTCATCGTCGAGAGGCGCGACGACGATTCGGTATGGCTCACGATCCGTGCTTTCTCCCGCCCTGCGAGCCTCCTGTTCTGGATCGCGTACCCGGCCGTCCGGATCATGCAAGAGATCTACACAACGCGCTATGAACGCGCCCTGAGCGGTCCGATCGAGGGTGAGTAGCGCTCGTCTCACGCCTAGACTGACCGCGTGAGTGACATGACGACCCCTGTCCCCGCCGGCTGGTATCCCGATCAGACTGCCCCCGGTTATCAGCGGTGGTGGGATGGGGTGCAGTGGACCGAGCATGTCCAGGACCCCTACGACCCGGCTGCCGCCGCGACAGCGCTCATGGCCTCGGAGGGCACGAAGACTGGCACCGTGTGGGTGTGGTTGATCGTGCTGCTCCCGCTGTCCAGCATCGCGTCGATTTTCCTCATCGACATAGAGGGATACATACGGTCAATGACGGTTAATTCCACGTCGTCGACAGCCGCGGAACTCAGCCTCATTACGTCACCCGGCTATGTAGCGAACTTGGTGTTCAGCTTCCTGCTCTATGGCCTCAGCGTGTTCTTTGCGGCGCTTGACGCTCGCGTCTTGGCGCAGCGAGGTGTGCAACGTCCTTTCCATTGGGCGTTCACCTTTCTCGGCGGGATTGTTTACGTGATCGGCCGCTCGGTTGTGGTGAGACATCGCACCGGGCAAGGGCTCGCTCCGCTCTGGGGCTTTATCGCGGTTCAGGTGGTCATCTTCATTGCTTCCTTCGTGTGGGCGATCGTGTTGGTGCAGTCGCTGATGAACTCGATGCCGGGCTATTACTCGATTAACTAGCCGGTCGGCTTCGGCCTTCTCTGCGAGAATCGCAAGATGCCGTCCGCCCTCCCGATCGCCGACCCGGCACCTGCGGACGGGGCACTCCCGGCGAGCGTCGCCACCGGATCCGTCGACCGTGACTTTGGCGTCTATGTGCATGTGCCGTTCTGCAAGGTGCGCTGCGGGTACTGCGACTTCAACACCTACACCGCCACCGAGATCCGGGGCGTGAAGCAAAGCGACTACGCCGGTCAGGCCCTGGCCGAAATAGCGCTGGCTGCGTCTGTGCTCGAGAACAGCGGCGCCACGCCGCGTCCCGTGTCGACGGTGTTCGTCGGGGGTGGAACCCCGACCCTCCTGTCCGTCAGTGACCTTGCGAGCGTGCTCGACGGCATCCGGACCACCTGGGGCCTTCGACTGGATGCCGAGGTGACGACCGAGGCGAACCCCGACTCGGTGACGGGTGAGTCGCTCGCCGAACTCGCCGCCGCCGGGTTCACGCGGGTCAGCTTCGGGATGCAGTCGGCGGTGCCGAGCGTCCTCGCCACCCTTGAGCGCACGCACGACCCCGCGCGCATCCCGCTGGTGGTGCAGTGGGCACGCGAGGCAGGGCTCGACGTCAGCCTCGACCTCATCTACGGAACGCCCGGCGAGACCCTCGACGACTGGCGCGCATCTCTTGACATGGCCCTTACTCAGCGGCCTGATCACATCAGCGCCTACGCCCTGATCGTCGAGGACGGCACGAAGCTGGCGCGGCAGATCTCGCGCGGAGAGGTGGCCAGCCCCGACGATGACCTGCAGGCCGACATGTACGAACTCGCGGATGCGACCCTGGCCGCGCAGGGCTACGACTGGTACGAGGTCAGCAACTGGGCGACGGCGCCTGTGCATCGCTCCCGGCACAACCTCGCCTACTGGACAGGTCAGGACTGGTGGGGGATCGGTCCCGGAGCGCACAGTCATGTGGGCGGCGTGCGGTGGTGGAATGTGAAGCATCCCGCGGCATACGCGGAGCGGCTGGCGGCGGGGCTCTCACCCGGAGCGGGCCGGGAGACCCTCGACGCGGAGACGCGGAGGGTGGAACAGGTGCTGCTGGGATCGCGGATCGCCGACGGATTGCCGGTCGCCGTCCTCGAGGGGGCGGGGCGCGCATCCGTGGCGGGGCTCATCGCCGACGGGCTAATTGAGGGCCGGGCCGCGCTTTCCGGGCGCATCGTGTTGACCCTGCACGGGCGACTGCTCGCCGACGCCGTCGTGCGGCGCCTCCTCGGCGACTCCCGTTGATCGAGCTTGTCGAGATCCCGGCGTAGATCTCGACAAGCGCGATCTGCAAGCGGTGAGAAACACGAAAGCGCCGAGCCCGCAGGCCCGGCGCTTTCGAATACGCGTCTACTTTCTACTTGATGAAGCGGATCGCGAAGGGGTAGCGGTAGCTTTCGCCCGCCTGCACCTTCGTGAAGCCGATGATCGAGAAGATGATCGAAACGATCCAGGCGGCCAGCGAAATGAGGCCACCGATGAGGATGAGCGAAAGAATCGCGCCGACGACATAGGCGATGAGGATCGTGATCTGGAAGTTCAGAGCCTCTTTGCCCTCGACGTTGGTGCGAGGACCGCGGTCCTTGAAGATGAGCCAGATGATCAGCGCCGGGATGAAGCCGAGAATCCCGCCGAGGTGAGCAAACCCAGCCCACTGCTTGTCATCGGCTTCGGTGAGCGGAGCGGCCGGCTGCGGGGCTGCGGGAGGAGGGGTAGTCATGTGATGCCTTTCATTTCGGAGAAGGTCTCTCGCGCTTGACCACCCCGGGGCGCGGCTCAAGCACACTCACACGGTAGTGGTAGCGGAATGCCGTGTGCAACGGTCGGGTAACGGTGTGTCGCGTACTATTGGCAGTCACACTCCGAGAGTGCCAAGGACGAGGGGACGGTGACCCGCATGGTGTCTGAGCGCAGCCTCGCTGTCTTGCGCGTGATCGTGCAGGACTATGTCGCCTCACGTGAACCCGTGGGATCGAAGACGATTGTCGAACGCCACGCCTTCGGAGTTTCGGCCGCAACGATCCGCAACGATATGGCGCAGCTCGAAGAAGAAGAACTCATAACAGCCCCGCATACCTCGTCTGGACGTGTCCCCACCGACAAGGGATACCGCGTCTTCGTCGATCAGCTGACAGATCTGCGCCCCCTTAGTTCCGCGCAGCGTCAGGCGATCGAGACCTTCCTGGGTGAGGCGGCCGACCTCGACGATGTGCTGTCGCGCACTGTCCGGCTGCTTTCGCAACTCACGAACCAGGTGGCCCTCGCGCAGTATCCGTCGTTTGGGTCCGCGCGCGTGCGCCATATCGAGCTTGTGGCGCTCGGGCCGACTCGCCTGATGACGGTGCTGATCACCGACTCCGGTCGCGTCGACCAGCGAATGCTGGATGTCGCTCACGGCCTGAGCGATCAGGATCTGTCCCAGCTTCGCTCGGTCTTCAACACCGAGCTGGGAGGTTTGGCGCTCGCCGATGCCAACGACAAGCTGCGCGGAATCCCCGATCTCGTCGCGCGCGAGCACGCTCAACT
Source organism: Pseudolysinimonas sp. (assembly GCA_035554115.1). Taxonomy (GTDB): domain Bacteria; phylum Actinomycetota; class Actinomycetes; order Actinomycetales; family Microbacteriaceae; genus CAXTSE01. The sequence continues at coordinate 6,242 of DATMIW010000063.1, forward strand.
CGTACGAGACATTGCGACAAGTCTGGGAGACCAGGTTGCGGTGAATCGGAAGGATCGACTCGTGCTGGCGGGAGCCGCGAACCTCGCCCGCACCGAAGGCGACTTTTCGGGCAGCATCTTTCCGGTGCTCGAAGCCATCGAAGAGCAGGTCACTCTGCTTAAACTGTTCGGTGAGATCGAGTTGGCAGACGAAGGTGTGTCGGCAAGCATCGGGCGTGAGAACGACGGCTTTGGCCTGGGCGAGACGAGTGTGCTGGCTTCGGGCTACACGGCATCCGGTGGAAGTGTGGCGCGTCTGGGAGTTCTCGGCCCGACGCGTATGGATTATTCGAACAACATGGTGGCCGTGCGGGCTGTTGCCCGCTACCTGACGCGGCTGCTCGGTGAGGACTAGGAAATTTGGCTGACCACTACGACGTCCTCGGGGTCGATCGCGCAGCAACGCCGGAAGAGATCAAGAAGGCCTACCGTCGTCTCGCGCGCGAGCTTCACCCCGACGTCAACCCGAGCGACGATGCCGCTGAGCGCTTCAAGTCGGTGACTCACGCGTATGACGTGCTGAGCGATCCGGATCAGCGTCAGCGCTACGACCTCGGCCCGCAGAATGGCGCCGGAGGCGGAGCCGGCGGGTTCGGTTTCGGCGACATCTTCGACACCTTCTTCGGGGCGTCCCAGGCACGAACGACCGGCCCCCGGTCACGTACAGAGCGCGGGCAAGACGCGCTTATGCGTCTCGACGTCGCTCTGGAGGACGTCATTTTCGGGACGACGCGCAAGGTCAACGTCGATACCGCCGTGTTGTGCGAGGCCTGCAACGGTTCGTGCTGCTCGCCCGGCACCTCGCCGGTGACCTGCGATATGTGTCACGGCACCGGCCAGGTGCAGCGTGCCATGCGTTCCCTTCTCGGCAATGTCATGACCTCGAGCCCGTGCGGCACCTGCCGCGGCTACGGAACCGTCATTCCCAACCCGTGCCCGTCGTGTGCAGGCCAGGGTCGGGTTCGAGCCAAGCGCAGCGTGAGCGTCGATGTGCCCGCGGGTGTCGACACCGGAATGCGCCTGCACCTGCCCGGTGAAGGGGAAGCGGGTCCTGCTGGCGGCGCAAACGGCGACCTGTATCTCGAGGTCAAAGTCGCCCATCACGACACCTTCAGCCGCAATGGCGACGACCTTCTCGCAACTCTCGAAGTGCAGATGACGGATGCCATTCTCGGCACCATCGCGACCCTTCCGTCGATTGACGGCGACATTTCCATTGAGGTGAAGCCCGGAACGCAGAGCGCCGACATCATCACGGTGCGCGACCGCGGGGTGACCCGCCTGCGGGGTTCGGGTCGAGGAGATCTGAAGGTCGGCATCCAGGTGGTGACGCCGGTGCGGCTCAACGCCAAAGAGACGCAGCTCATCACGCAGTTCGCCGAAACCCGACGTCCGGTGCCCCCCGAGTTCACGCATTTCCAGCAGGGACTCTTCGCGAAACTGCGCGATCGCTTCCTCAACATCTAGGCGCATGGCGTCCCTCTACCTGAACCCCGAGCTTGACCCGGATGCCGCCCCCGGCTCAACGGTGCAGCTCACCGCCGCGGAGGCGCGGCACGCAATCACCGTCGCCCGGCTGCGCGTTGGTGAGCGCATCGCCGTCGGCAACGGTGCCGGGCTCGTCGTGCAGGGCACGGTCCGTAGCACCGACGCCGGCATCGTCGAGGTTGAGGTCGAGCAGGTGCGGCGCGACCCGGCTCCGCGACCCGAGCTGTGGCTTGCGCAGGCCCTGGCAAAGGGGGATCGCGACGAGTTGGCGGTTCAGGCGGCCACCGAGCTGGGTGCTGCGGGGGTGATCCCGTGGGCCGCCGAGCGATCGGTGTCGCGCTGGGAGGGTGCGAAGGCGAGCAAGGGCCGTGAGCGGTGGGCGTCGATCGTGCGCGAGGCGAGCAAGCAGTCGCTGCGCGCCTGGGTGCCCCAGGTTGCGGATCCGACGACCGTCGCACAGTTGGCCGCACTTCCGGGCCTTGTGCTGGTGCTCGAGCCGACCGCCGAGCTGAAACTGACGGACATTGACGTCGAGGGTGCCGATCGCGTCACGCTCGTCGTGGGCCCCGAGGGTGGTATTTCGCCGCGCGAAATCGAGGTTCTCGCGCGGGCTGGTGCGACAACCGTCCGTCTGGGTGCCGAGGTGCTGCGCACATCCACTGCTGGGCCCGCCGCTCTGGCTGTGCTGCTGGCGAAACTCGGCCGGTGGTGACGGTTCGCGCCTTAAGATGGGGGCATGTCTTCGTCTGCGGTCGCTCCGACACTGTTTGAGCGGATTGTTGCGCGCGAGATTCCGGCTGACATCGTTTTCGAGTCCGACCGTGTGATCGCGATTCGCGACATTGCCCCTAAAGCGCCCGTGCATCTTCTCGTCGTGCCGAAAACCGCCGCCTACGCGAATGTTGCCGAGCTCGCGGCCGGTGACCCGGCGTTGCTCGCCGAGATTGTTGCGACGGCCTCGACCCTCGCGCAGGAGCACACGGGAGGCGACTACCGTCTCGTCTTCAATTCCGGTGAAGGCGCCGGGCAGACAATTTTCCACGTCCACGCACATCTGATGGGCAACCCCGGTGGGTCGCTTTCGGAAGGTTCCCTTGCCTAGTGGGTCTGGTTCGGCCTCGGGCGCTGGAACGCAGCGCGTCGAGCTCGAAGTTGACGGCGTGGCGATGGTGCAGCTGTTGGGGCCGCACGACCGCTTGCTGACCGCGATCGAGAAACAGCATCCGGATGTTTCGGTGCACGTTCGCGGCAACACCGTCACCCTTGTTGGCCCGCCAGCTTCCCTCCGGGCGGCGGAGACCCTTGTGAAAGAGCTGATCCTCATGGTCAAGAATGGCGCCGACCTTGGCGCAAGCGATGTCAGCACCTCGGCGCGAATCATCGAACGCGATCAGGGCAGCCCGGCCGAGGTTTTGAGTCAGGCGATTTTGACCGTGCGGGGTGCGACGATTCGCCCCAAAACTCTCGGACAAAAGAGCTATGTCGACGCAATCGACGACCACACGATAACTTTCGGGATCGGCCCGGCAGGCACCGGTAAGACCTATTTGGCGATGGCCAAAGCGGTGCAGGCTCTGCAGCGCAAAGAGGTTGAGCGCATCATCCTCACCCGCCCGGCGGTGGAGGCCGGCGAACGACTGGGGTTCCTGCCCGGCAGCCTGACCGACAAAATCGATCCCTATCTGCGCCCCCTGTTCGATGCGCTCGGCGAGATGATGGACCCCGACATCATTCCGAAGCTTTTGTCGACCGGCACTGTTGAGGTGGCGCCGCTCGCCTATATGCGCGGCCGTACGCTCAACAACGCCTTCGTCGTGCTCGATGAGGCGCAGAACACGACACCTGAGCAGATGAAGATGTTCCTGACGCGACTCGGATTCGGCACCACCATGGTTGTGACCGGTGACGTGACCCAGATCGACCTCCCCACCGGGGCGAGCGGGCTGCAATTGGTGACGCGCGTGCTCGATAAGGTCGACGACATCCACTTCGCGTACCTCACGAGTGACGATGTTGTGCGCCACACCCTGGTTGCGCGCATCGTTGACGCGTATACGGCGTATGACGCCGAGAAGCAGCTCGCGGCCTACGAGCGTTCCCGCGGAGGAAAGTAGCCATGTCGATCGAGGTCAACAACGAGTCCGGCATCGACGTCGACGAGGCCACCCTGCAGCGCGTCGCGATGTATGCCCTCGACCACCTGCGGGTGCACCGGGATGCCGAGCTCGCGATCCTGCTCGTCGACGAAGCCGCCATGGAACAGCTGCATGTGCAGTGGATGGATGAGCCCGGCCCCACAGATGTGCTCAGCTTTCCCATGGATGAGCTGCGTCCCGGCAGCGAGGACGAGGTCACGCCCGCCGGTCTGCTCGGCGACATCGTGCTCTGCCCTCAGGTCGCGATCGCGCAAGCCGTGGGCGCGGGCCATTCCTCGCTCGACGAAATGGTCATGCTGACGGCTCACGGCATCTTGCACCTTCTCGGTTTCGATCATTCGGAGCCCGACGAAGAGAAAGAGATGTTCGGCATTCAGCGCGACATTTTGGTGGGTTTCACCCTCGACGAGCGACGACGGTAGCGGCCCATGATCGGCGGTTTCATTGCGATCGCCGTGGTGCTCGTCGCCTTCGGTGGCCTGCTCGCGGCCGCCGACTCCGCGCTGGGGGTGCTCAGCCGCAATGACCTCATCGACCTTGCGGCAGATAGCCGAGCGCGACGTTTCCTCCTCTCGATTGCCGCTGATGTGGGCGCCCATGTCAATGCGATCAATTTTCTGCGCGTCGTCTCAGAGACGACAGCGGCCGTGTTGGTGACAATTGCCCTCTCGAGCGCAATTGCGTCGCGCGGCTGGGTGCTGCTGATCGCCGCACTGATTATGACGGCGGTGTCGTTTGTGCTCGTCGGGTCGAGCCCGCGGTCGGTCGGTCGGGCTCATCCGCGCGGCATCATGGTGTTTTCGGCGTTGCCGGTGCGGGTGGCGCGGGTTGTTCTCGGCCCGATTGCGAGCGCCCTGGTGGTGATCGGCAATCGAGTGACGCCCGGTCGCCCGCGAACTCACACATTTTCGAGCGAAGAGCAGCTGCTGAGCATGGTCGATGAGGCGGCCGAAGGCAATGTTCTCGAGCAGGGCGACCGCGAACTGATCCACTCCATTTTCGAGTGGGGCGACACGGTTGTGCGCGAGGTGATGGTGCCTCGCACTGACATGGTCACCATCGATGCCGACGAGACGATTGATACGGCGATGGGCGAGTTTCTCAAGACGGGCGTCTCGCGCATCCCGGTTATTGGCAAAGATGCCGACGACGTGCTGGGTGTGCTGTACCTGCGTGACCTGGCCCGCCTCGCCTATGAGCATCCCGAGGGCTCGACAACGACTGTTGCCGAGTTGGCTCGACCCGCACTGTTCGTGCCCGAGTCGAAGAAGGCCGACGACGCGCTGCGTCAGATGCAGCTCGACTCCAACCACCTGGCGATGGTCGTGGATGAATACGGCGGGATCGCCGGACTCGTCACCATGGAAGACCTCATCGAAGAGCTGGTGGGAGATATTTCGGATGAATACGACCGTGAACTGCCCGATGTGACGGAACTCGGCGATGGGGTCTTTCGCGTGAGCGCGCGGCTGCCAACCGATGAGTTGGGGGACCTTTTCGGTATCGAGCTGGATGACGACGACGTCGATTCGGCCGGGGGCTTGCTGACCAAAGCCTGGGGGCGTCTTCCTGTCGCCGGGTCGACGGCGACCGTTTCTGGCCTCGTGTTGCGGGCTGAGCGCGTCGAAGGTCGCCGCAAGCTTCTCCGCACCCTGATCGTCGAACGTGATGATTCACTCAAAGCCGTCCAGGAATCGTGGGGAAAAAATGACAGTCAATAAGCCGTTCCGATCCGGATTCGCGACCTTCGTCGGGCGTCCGAACGTCGGCAAATCGACTCTCACCAACGCCCTCGTGGGCCAGAAGGTCGCGATTACCTCATCGAAGCCGCAGACCACGCGGCGTGCGATTCGGGGTGTTGTGCACACGGCATCCGGTCAGTTGATCATCGTCGACACCCCCGGCATCCACCGCCCCCGCACTCTGCTTGGCGAGCGGCTCAACTCCGTTGTCACCTCGACTCTCGGCGACGTCGACGTGATCGGTTTCTGCCTTCCGGCCGACGAGAAGATTGGCCCCGGCGACAAGTTCATCAACGAACAGCTGGAGGCCTTCCCGCGCGCCAAGAAGGTCGCGATCCTGACGAAGATCGACACGGTGTCGAAGAACACGGTGGGGGAGCGTTTGCTGGCGGTGAGCGAGCTGCGCGACTGGGCGGCGATCATTCCGGTGTCGGCCACCAACGACATCCAGCTGGATATCGTGCTCACCCAGCTGGTCACCTTGCTTCCCGAGGGCCCGGCCCTCTATCCCGCCGACGCCGTCACCGACGAAACCCTGGAGGCGCGGGTCGCGGAGCTCATTCGCGAGGCCGCGCTCGAAGGAGTCTCGGACGAACTGCCGCATTCGCTCGCCGTGACGATCGACGACATGGTGCAGCGCGACGATAAGGATCTCGTCGAGATCTACGCCAATCTCTGGGTCGAGCGTGACAGCCAGAAGGGCATTGTTATCGGGCACGGGGGTGCACGTTTGCAAGAGGTCGGTGCCCGTGCGCGGGCGGCGATCGAGCCGCTCGTCGGCCAGCAGGTGTTTCTCTCGATGCGCGTGAAGGTCGCCAAAGAGTGGCAGCGCGACCCGAAACAGCTCGGCCGCTTGGGTTTCTAGCTCCGCGCGTCGCTGCGGCCGGTGTCACCTCGCCGGTCGGTGAGGCCGCGCTGCTCGCAAACGGCTGGACGCAAACTCGGTCGAGACGCCAAAAGATGCAAGTGAAGCGGGACTGAGCTGTAAAACTGGCGTTTCGGCACGGAAAGTGGCGGCATACGGAGTTACAAAGGTCGGCCGTGCCTCCTATCGTTATCCCGTGAAGATCGGACTGTTCGGCGGCTGGCGCGTCGAGCAATCCGGTCAGCCGCTGTCGATTGCGGGCGGGCGGCAGCGCGGCCTCCTGTTCCGGCTCGCGCTGGAGACAGGCTCCGCCGTTGGGTATCGAGCCCTTGCCGAAGACCTGTGGTCCCTGGATGTCCCAGAAAATCCACGTGCCGCTCTGCAGTCTTTGGTGTCGCGGCTGCGCCCGCAGCTCCCCGACGGCATTCTCGAATCCGTGCCTGGCGGGTACCGTCTCGCACTTGCGCGTGACGACGTGGATGCCGTCCATTTCCAGGACCTGGTGGCAGACGCCCGCAATGCCTCACCGGGGCACGCGGCAAACGTCGCTCGCAGTGCGCTGCAGCTGTGGACGGGCGAGCCATGGGTCCCTGACGACGGGTACGACTGGTTTGCGCGAGCTTTGGCCGACGACCGCAGGGTTGCCCTCCAGCTGGCAGACGCCGACGACTTATCGGCGACGGATCAGGCACTGATCCCGGCCAACCTCACCGGCCTGATCGGTCGTGATGCCGAATTGGCAACGGTTGACCAGCAGCTCGACCGTTCCCGCATTGTCACGATCCTCGGTACGGGTGGGGCAGGCAAGACACGGCTGGCCGAAGAAGCCGCCCGTCAACGCGGTGGCGCGGTCCTCGTCGAGTGGGCACCGGTCGGGGCCGACGACCTGTGGGCGACGATTGCGACGGCTCTCGGCCGCGATGTGCGGGCCGCAGAGTCTCCTCCCACCACAACGTCGCCTCGCGAGCGTGCGCTCGCATCCCTTGCGGGCAGGGACATTTTGCTTGTCCTCGACAATTGCGAGCATGTGATCGCCGCCGCTGCTGACGTTGTCCACGAGATGTCCCTGGCGATGCCGCGATTGCGCATTCTCGCGACGAGCCGCGAACCTTTGGGTGTCCTCGGCGAGGCATTTGTGCCGCTCGGCCCATTGACCGCTGAATCCGCCGCACGGTTGTTCGATGAACGCGTGCGGGCTGCGCGGGGAGTCTCCATCGGCAAAGACGAGGCGGATGCTGCCAGGCGTATCCAGAGCCGGCTCGACGGGCTGCCGCTCGCCCTCGAACTCGCGGCGGCCAAAGCACGCACCCTCACGCTCGACGAGATCGCCACGGGGCTCGATGACCGTTTCGCGCTTCTCACGAGTGGGCCGCGCACGGTACTGCCACGACACCAAACCCTGCGGGCTCTCGTCGACTGGAGCTGGGACCTTCTTGAGGCCGGCGAGCGGACGATGTTGGATGCATTGGCCACCTACCCTGCAGGCGTCGCGACAAGCGATTCGGGTGCCGTAGCTACCGCACATGGAGGCCGGGTCTCCGACATCGATGCGCTTGTCGACAAGTCACTTGTCCAGCGCGGGGGCGGCCGTTTCCGCATGCTCGAGACGATCCGCGAGTACTGCCTCGAACGGCTAACAATGAGCGGCGAATTGCTCGCTCATCAGGAGGCACAGTCGGGATGGCTGGGTCGCGCTGCCATGGAGCACGATGCGCTTCTGCGCGGTCCCGGCATCCATTCTGCGCTCGCATGGTTTGACGCCGAGTCGGACAACATCATCGCGGCACTTCGGGCATCGATCGCGGATCGTCGACGCGGCGATGTGCTGCGACTAGCCGCAGGCACCACCTGGTATTGGATTCTGCGCGATCAGAATGACGAGGCCAAGACGTGGCTGGACGCGACAGCGCAATTCGTGCAGGAGGAGGTGGGCGGCCTTGAGGCGTCGGACGAAGCTGTCTTCGTCCAGGGTGCGGCTCTTCTCGCTGAGGTATTCAGGTCATTCGGAGTTGATGACCCGTCCCCCACCCTGACGGTTTCTACCCAGGAGAATCGTGCGGCGTTCATGGCTCGCGCCGCGGCGAGCTCTCACGATCTTCTGCAGGTGATGCCGATCATTATCGAGGCGTTTTCCGCGGCAATCGATCGCGGCGGGGCATCGGCACAATTCGTCACACTCCCCGCCGACCCCGACCACAGGCGCAGCGAATGGGCGAACGCCGCTCTTGCCGTCGGGGCAGCTGTTCTCGCCCACAATCGCGGAGACATTGCTGAACTCGGCAGTCGAAGCGCCGCCGGTCTTGTCGGCTTTACAGACACCGGGGACACGTGGGGGTTGGCTTTAGCGCAACAGATGCGCGCCGAATGGTTGTCGGTGACCGGTCAGCTCGCTGAAGCTCTGGCAATGACGGATCTGGCCACGGAAACTCTGCGCACCGTCACGTCTTCGCGCGATCTGCAACAGCAGCAGGGCCTTGCCCTGTCGTTGCTCGTCAAGTTGGGCCGCATAGATGAGGCGCGGGAACGCGCACGCCAACTGCGCCAGGAGGCGCAGGAGACCGGGTCTGTCATGGCGCAGCTGCTTGCCACGACGGGGTCAGCGCTCCTCGCGATTCAGTTGGGCGATTCCGCGTTCGCGGCTGAGTGTGTCGACACCCTGGAGCCGATGCTGGAGGAATGGCCGAAGCCTCCCCCTCAGCTATCCGCTCTGGTCGACATGGCCCGCGGTGGGCGGTTACGTCTTGCCGGAGATCTCGACGGTGCGGAGGTTTATCTGAGATCGGCTGCCGATGCCGCTGTGGGCAGCCGCGACCATCCCGTCATGGCTGCCGTCGCAATCGCTGTCGGATGCCTCGCCCTCGAGCGCGGAGATCTGGGTGCGGTCGCCCAGGCACTTTCGGTTGCGGTGAGTCTGCGTGGCGCCGCCGACCCCCACGAACCGGGGGAGCGCCGACTGCGTGCTGCACTAGCCTTGGGCCGAAAAGCATCGAGCTCCGCCCTCGCCCTGTCAGGGGCGACAGCGGAGCTCGACCAGTCGGAGGCCGCGGTGGCTCTCGGTCAGATCTTGCGTCGGTAAGCCCAGGCCGCAAGCGGGAAGAAGACCCCCACCAGCACGACGCAGCTGATCAGCACCCAGCCGACCTCGCTTCCCAGGCTCGTGCCGGGCGCCATGATGTTGGGCCCCACGAGTAGTCCGCGCATCGCTTCGATCACATGTGTGACCGGGTTGATGGCGACCCAGCCCTGCAACCAATCCGGGAGTGTCGAGGCGGGAACGAAGGTTGACGATCCGAAGGTCAGCGGGAACACGAAGAGGAATGACAGCCCCTGCACGGCCCCGGAGCTGCGCGCCAGCATTCCGACAAGCACTGACACCCAGCACAGGCTGACCGCGAACACGATCATGAGCACGATCGCGAAGATGACGTCGTACCAGGGCGTCTGGAAGCGGAACCCGATGATCGCACCGAACCCGAGGCTGACCCCCACCGCGATGGCATGGCGCACGATGTCACCCGTGACCGCACCGAAGAGCGGAGCCGATCGCGCGATGGGCAGAGAACGGAACCTGTCGAAGACCCCGTTCTTCAGGTCGGTGTTGAGATTCACGCCGATTGTCATCGAGGTGAACATGATCGTCTGCACAATGATGCCCGGCAGAGCGAACTGCAGGTAATCGGACGTGTTGCCGGCGACAGCGCCACCAAAAATGAACACGAACAGCACGGTCATGATGATCGGCTGGACTGTGACGTCGATGAACTGTTCGGGATTGCGGAACATCTTGGTGACCGTGCGGCGAGCCAGCACAAGTGAGTCGTGAATCATCGCTTCGCTCCTTCGGTCGAGCCTGTTGAGACCGCCTCATGCCCCGTTAACGCGTAAAACACCTCGTCGAGCGACGGCAGTCGCAGAGACAACTCCGTCACGGCAATCCCGGCGGCCCCAAGCTTGGCGACGACCGCCGTAAGGGCGGCATCGTCGGCGACGGGCACCGACACAAGGCCAGGTGCCGGATGCTCAGGTGCGCGAGTGCCGACCTCTGCGAGCAGAGCCGTTACCCGACCGAGGTTGGCGGTGGATGCCGGGCGCACCTCAAGGGTCTGACCACCGAGCTCTCGCTTCAACCCCTCCGGGGTGTCATGGGCGATCACCCTGCCGTGGTCGATCACGCTGATCTCCTCGGCGAGAGCATCGGCCTCTTCGAGATATTGGGTGGTGAGCAGCACGGTGGTGCCTTGGCGGGTCAGCTCTCGTACCATCTCCCACACGTCGTCGCGCTTGGACGGGTCGAGGCCTGTCGTCGGTTCGTCGAGGTACACGACGCTGGGGCGTCCGACGAGGGAGGCCGCGAGGTCGAGTCGTCGCCGCATCCCGCCGGAGTAGGTCTTGGCCAGGCGTTTTCCGGCGTCGGTGAGCTCAAACTGCCCGAGGAGCTCGGTCGCCCGCACTCGGGCTTGCGAGGCACTGAGGTGCAGCAGCTGGCCGATCATCACGAGGTTTTCGATGCCGGTCAGATCTTCGTCAACGCTCGCGTACTGGCCGGTGAGGCCGATAGCCCGGCGTACCGCCGCCGAATCGCGCAGCACATCGTGGCCGGCGACCCGTGCTGTTCCTGCGTCGGGCTTCAGCAGCGTTGCCAGGACGCGAACGGCCGTGGTCTTGCCGGCTCCGTTCGGGCCGAGCACCCCGAGCACGCGACCTTCTTCGACCAGGAGGTCAACGCCAGCGAGAGCCTGGGTTTTTCCAAATCGTTTCGTGAGGCCGTGGGCCTCGATGGCATATGTCATGCGGTCGAGCCTGCCAGTTGGGCTCTGTCACGGCGCTGTCAGGCGCTGTCATCGGCCGTCGCCCCCGTGGGGAGCCTCCGGTGCTACCCTTATTGGATGCGTTTGGGTCTGCTTCTTCTTAGCTGCCGCGACGAGGTCTAGTTCTTCGGCCTCCCTCGTCGCGGAGTTTGTCGTTGGCTGACACCCTTTTCGACTTGAGGAATTAGAGCTATGAAGAACACCCAGCAGCCTTCCGGACTGCCAATCCATCGCTATCGCCCCTACGCCGAGCAGTTCCCGACGGCGCTGCCCGACCGCACGTGGCCCGACAAGGTCATTACGCAGGCACCCATTTGGTGCGCCGTCGACCTGCGCGACGGCAACCAGGCCCTCATTGATCCGATGAGCCCCGAGCGCAAGCGGATCATGTTCGATCTGCTCGTCAAAATGGGCTACAAGCAGATCGAGGTCGGGTTCCCCTCGGCAAGCCAGACGGATTTCGACTTCGTCCGGCAGCTCATCGACGAGGATCTGATTCCGGATGACGTGACGATCCAGGTGCTCACCCAGGCCCGCGAAGAACTCATCAAGCGCACTTACGAAGCTGTCGCCGGTGCCAAGCAGGTCATCGTGCACCTCTACAACTCGACCAGCATTCTGCAGCGGGACGTGGTCTTCCGCACCGATAAGCAGGGCATTATCGACATCGCCCTGCAGGGCGCGCGGTGGTGTCGTCAGTACGAGAAGACCATCCCCGAGACGACGGTCTTCTACGAGTACAGCCCCGAAAGCTTTACCGGCACCGAGCTGCCGTTCGCTGTCGACATCTGTAATCAGGTGCTCGAGGTTTTCGAACCGACACCGGATCGCAAGGTCGTCATCAACCTGCCCGCGACGGTCGAGATGGCCACCCCCAATGTCTACGCCGACGCCATCGAGTGGATGTCGCGCCACCTCGCTCACCGCGAGAACGTCGTTCTGAGCCTGCACCCGCACAACGACCGCGGCACCGCTGTCGCGGCCGCGGAGCTCGGCTTCCAGGCTGGTGCCGACCGCATCGAGGGTTGCCTGTTCGGAAACGGCGAGCGCACCGGCAATGTCGACCTCGTCGCGCTGGGCATCAACCTGTTTACGCAGGGAATCGACCCGCAGATCGACTTCAGCGACCTCGACGAGGTGCGGCGCACCGCCGAATACTGCACGCAGCTGAAGGTGCCTGAGCGCAGCGCCTGGGCTGGTGACCTGGTCTACACGGCCTTCTCGGGATCCCACCAAGACGCCATCAAAAAGGGCTTCGAAGCAATGGATGCCGAGGCAGCGCGCCGCGGAATCCCCGTCTCCGAACTCGAATGGGCGGTGCCGTATCTGCCCGTCGACCCGAAGGATCTGGGCCGTGGCTATGAAGCCGTTGTGCGCGTCAACTCGCAGTCAGGCAAGGGCGGTGTCGCGTACCTGCTGAAGGCGGATCACGCCCTCGACCTGCCGCGCCGCCTGCAGATCGAGTTCTCGGGGGTTGTGCAATCTGCAACCGAGGCGTCAGGCAGTGAGGTGACGAGCGAACAGATCTGGGACATATTCCAAGACGAGTATCTGCCCGCAGCTCACGACCGCCCCGACGAGAAGTGGGGCCGGTACGAACTGCTGTCGACCCGCACGGCGAGCGAGCTGACCGGTTCGGTGACCCTCGACATCCGGCTGCGTGTCGACGATGTGGTGGAGCAGCAGACGGGTGTCGGCAACGGTCCTATTGCCGCGTTCCTCGAGATCATGAGCGAGCAGGGGCACACGATCAAGCTGTACGACTACGTGGAGCACGCGCTCAGCGCGGGCGGCGACGCACAGGCCGCGGCCTATGTCGAGCTGCAGGTTGGGGACGTGCGCCTCTGGGGTGTCGGAATCGATGCCGATATCTCGACCGCATCGCTGAAGGCTGTTGTGTCGGCAGTGAACCGCGCCGTGCGGTCGCGGGTTCCCGAGCTGACGCACTAGCGGCCTTGATCTCGACAGGCTCGATCAGCGGCTACCCGCCGGTCGAGCTTGTCGAGACCTCCGTCATTCCGCCGGTCGAGCTTGTCGAGACCCCTCCGCGAGGTACTCCGCAAACGTCACACGCCCATCGCCGGGCAACCCCGACATGTGGTGCCCCGTACGAAACGCGGCAACAGTCTTGCCTGGCAGATGCAGTGCCCAGATTGGCCGCCGGATGCCGCGGGCGGCCTGCCACAGGGACGCTGACTCGCGCAGCGTGAGCTGCTGCGGTCCGCCGAAGTCGGCGACGCGGCCCTGAGGCCCGGCGTCGACGAGCTCGATCAGCCGCTCCGCGACCTCCGGCATATGGATCGTCTGCGCCGACATGGGGAGCACAAAGGTGACGGGCAGGCGCCGCTGCAGATCCAGGAACTCCGCGACGAATCCGTGAAACTGCGTGACTCGGATGATGGTGTGCGGAATCCCGGAGGCTTCGATGAGCTTTTCACTCGCCACCTTGTCACGGTAATAGCCGTACGGAATCCGGTCGACGCCGACGATCGAGATGAAGATCAGGTGCGCGGGAGTTGTGGTTCCGGCGACCCTGGCCATGGCATCTAGCAGTGTGCGCGTTTGGTCGAGGTCTTTTGAGCGCGAGGTTGCCAGGTGGAGAACGGTTTCGATGCCGTTGAGGGCCGCATCGAGACCTTCACCCGTCGCGAGATCTCCGACGACATGGTCGGGTCCGGAGGAGCGGCTCAGGATGCGGACCGGGTACGAGCGGGAGCGGAGGCCGGCGACAGTCGGTTGGCCGAGCCGTCCGGTGCCTCCGGTGACAAGAATCCGCGCGTTCATAGCCGCTCGAACAGGCCGGGGTACTCGACAACAATCCCAGTCGCGTCAACGGTGATTTCTCGGCTGAAGTCGCTGTCGAGGGATTCGTAGAGGTACAGGTCTTCATCGAGCCGCGTATAGCGCTGTTCGTCGACTGTCACTTCGAGGTCGGGAAACGAGACGTAGGCGGCCGTGACGTCGCCTTCGTCGCCGACCGCGAGATCCAGTCGCCGAATCGGCAGGGTGTTCGTGAATGGACTGATTGATAGGTCGAGGTCGACGGCATCCGTCAGATCGCCGCGGGGTTCGTCGTTGACCGTCCACGCGCCGCGACCGTTGCTGGTGATGAGCAGGGTGCGCTCGCCGGCTGCTGCCTCGAGGCGCAGCTGCCGAAAAGTCCAGTCGGATTCGCAGACGACCTCATAGCTGTAGCGCCCTCGAGCCGAGTCGATGATCGACGTGGCGCGCATCATGCCGCCTTCTTCGACACGGATGCGTTCGAGTCCGTCGTATTCGAGTCCTCGCCACACGTAGTCCGCCACCGGGCCATCGTTGCACAGGCGCGCGACAATGGACCTATGCCCACCTACCGCGACGAAGCCGTCGTGCTGCGCACCCACAAGCTGGGCGAAGCCGATCGCATCGTCACGATGCTCAGCCGTCAGCACGGCAAGATCCGGGCCGTCGCCAAGGGGGTACGCCGCACAGGGTCACGGTTTGGAGCGCGCCTTGAGCCCTTCATGGTTATTGACGGGCAGTTCCACATCGGACGCTCGCTCGACATCGTTCAGCAGGCGGAGTCGGTTGGCTCGTATGGGGCCGACATTGTCGACGACTACCCGCGCTACACGGCGGCGAACGCAATGGTCGAGGCCGCCGATCGTCTCACCGAGCACGAGGCCGGTTTGCAGCACTATCTGCTGCTCGTGGGGGCGCTGCGCTCGCTGAGCCGTTCTGAGCATCCCCCCGGTCTCACGCTCGACTCGTATCTGCTGCGTGCGCTGTCGATCGCCGGATGGGCGCCGTCGTTCGTCGATTGCGCGGTTACTGGCGCCCCCGGCCCGCACACCGCGTTCGTGCCGCAGCTCGGCGGCGTGGTCGCGGATGCGGTGGCTCCGCCCGGCACCGTGCGTCTCGATGCGGCAACGCTGAGCTTGCTCGGCGCCCTGCTCTCCGGCGATTGGTATGCGGCAGAAGACTCCGATGAGCGCACCCGCTCGCAGAGCTCCGGCGTCGTCGCCGCCTATACGCAGTTCCACCTGGAACGCGGCCTGCGCTCCCTCGACTATCAGGATCGCGTGGCCGGCCCGCCGCCTCCCTCGCGCGTCCGCGGCCCCGCTGCCTAGCGCCGCCCGCCCGCCCGCGCGCTCGCTCCGAACGACAACAGATGTTTTTCGCGTTCTCGTTGTGAAGGACAGTCCTTCACAACGAGAACGCAAAGGGAATTGGTGCCTCTTCCGTGCGGAATCGACCAACCGGCGCTCAGGCGACGCTCGGTAGGCTCGCAGCGTGGTCGACAAAACGCGCAGCGTCGGGAAGACGCATAAGGACGCCGTCGATTTCAAGGCTGTCGACTGGACCGGCCTCTACCCCCCGACGATGCCGACGGGCGCCGTCCCCGACCACGTCGCCATCGTCATGGACGGCAACGGCCGCTGGGCCAAGGCCCGCGGCCTGCCCCGCAACAAGGGCCACGAGGCGGGCGAGGCGGCCCTGTTCGACACCGTCGAGGGCGGCCTTGACGTGGGCCTCTCCTACCTGACCGTGTTCGCCTTCTCGACCGAGAACTGGCGCCGGCCGCCGTCCGAGGTCCGCTTCCTGATGAACTTCAACGAGTCGCTGCTGGTGCGCCGCTCGCACGAGCTGCACGAGCGCGACGTGCGCATCCGCTTCATCGGCCGCCGCGACCGCGTGCCGCGCCGCGTCCGCCGCCGGGTCGAGGAGGCGGAGGAGCTGACCGCCGGCTGCGCCCGCATGACCCTCACCGTCGCCCTCGACTACGGCGCCCGCGACGAGCTGGTCCGGGCGGTCGAGCGGCTGGCGGCCGAGGTCCGCGACGGACACGGACCGCGCAGGGTCGACGAGCGGGCGATCGCCAGGCGCCTCTACGCGCCCGACCTGCC
>DATMIW010000064.1:0-10828 GCA_035554115.1 Pseudolysinimonas sp.
GTGATCCACGCCCTCGAGGTATTCGACAACAATTCCCTCGGCCCGAAGGTCGGCTCCCCAGATCTTTTCGACAAGCTCGGCGTCGTGGCGGCCCTCGACATAGATGCGGGATGCGCGCGCCACTCGCGCACGCTGCTGCGGGAGCGCCGTCGACCCGGATGCCGTGCGCGCTACGCGTGTCGGTGCCGCAGCGCGCGGGGCTCTCAGCACGACGGGCTCACCGTCGACCAGAAAGCCGCCGCCGAGCGGAAACACGCGCTGACGTCCCCGGCGGTCTTCGAGCGTGACAAGGTTTTTGTCGGTGCGCACGACCGCGCCGACAAAACCGTCGCCGCGGCCTGTGGCGTCACCCGCCTCGTCGGGAAGCTCGACAACCAGGCCGGGGGTGGCCTCCACCGTCGCTACGACCGGGCGCCCTGCCGACCACCAATCGCCGGCGAGCGGGTCGGCGCCGTAGCGATCGGCCCCGCGACCGTCGGTCACGAATGGACCAGCGTGCCGATCGCGTCGCCGAGCAGCGCTTTCGTGATGTTGCCGGATGGCTCCATGCCGAATACCCGCATGGGCATGCCGTTGTCCATGCAGAGACTGAACGCCGTCGAGTCAACGACTCGCAGGCCCTGCACAAGAGCGTCTTGGTAGCTGACCTCGTCGAGCTTGGTGGCTGTCGGGTCGGTCTTGGGGTCGGCCGTGTAGACACCATCGACGCCGTTTTTGGCGACGAGCACCTCGACGGCGCCGATCTCGAGCGCACGTTGGGCGCTGACCGTGTCGGTGGAGAAATATGGAAGCCCGGCGCCGGCACCGAAGATCACGACGCGGCCCTTCTCCAAGTGGCGTTCGGCCCGCAACGGGATGTACGGCTCGGCCACCTGGGTCATCGCGATAGCCGACTGCACGCGGACACCCGCACCCGCCTGCTCGAGGAAGTCCTGCAGGGCGAGTGCGTTCATGACGGTGCCAAGCATGCCCATGTAGTCGGCGCGGCCGCGATCCATTCCCCGCTGGCTGAGCTCGGCTCCGCGGAAGAAGTTGCCGCCGCCGACTACCACGGCTATCTCGACACCGCGTGGATCCTTGGCGTCTTTGGGCGCTGCTTCGGCGATCTCGCGGGCGATTGCCGCCACAATGTCGGGGTTGACCCCGAGCTGACCACCGCCGAACGCCTCACCGGAAAGTTTGAGCAGGACGCGGCGGCGGCGATCGGTCATGGCTACCAGGCTATCGCGGGGAGGGGGCGACAACAGTGCAGGCGCCACCCCCACATGCGCTAGTTGCGACCCTCCCTGCTGTAACCTTCCGGCGCCGGAGCCAGTAGCCCGCCGACATCTTCGAATACCGGCCCGGTCGGAGTATCCCGCGTGAGCAAATACTGGCCGACAGGAGACAATGTCGTCTCAAGCAACAGGGAGTGCTGCCCTGACGTGAAAGTGTCGCGGAAGGCCCGCTCGATGCCGCGACCCTTTACGACCGCGTCGCTACCGGAGATGTTGTAGATGAGGGTCGCTGCCTGTTTCGCCGCGATCGCAGCATATGCGGCGAGCTGCTGGGCCTCAAGGGTCCACTCCCATGCAAGGTCCGGGTGGGCATCGAAAGCGCCTTCGTAACGTCGGATGACGAGCGAATTCGTCCATTCCCGTGTCGAACGGATAAGAGCGTCTGCAGTCGCCAGCGCAATCTGGTGTGACTGCTGCTGACCGAGCGTCTGCGCGCGATTGGCGAACGAGACGCGCGCGCGCCGAAGGTTCGCCGTTTCGATGAAGGCGTCGATGACACCCTGCGCTGCGCCGAGGATCGCGGCAGCGGTCGTGTCGATGCCGCCGGAAGCATAGAGCGCTCGGTCTGCGTACACCATGTCAAAGAGGTCTTCGAAGCCGGGAGCACGGCTATCTTCGACGAACAGATCGCGGGCGCGGAACTGACCGCTGCCCGTGCCACGCAGACCCATGCCGTTCCAGGGCGTAGTGAACTCAATCTCATGCGGCCACAGTATGCAGTCGATGAACACGTTAGTCCCCGTGTCCGCGTCGAGAACAGGCGCGCCAGAGTCGTCGACAACTTCGCAGAACGCCGTGATGATCGTCGCCCAAGGGGATCCCGATGCGAAGGCCCAGTCGCCGTTGATGATGTATCCGCCGTCGACCTTACGCGCGGTCCCCCGGCGGCCGTGGCTTCCGGCGAGGATCAACCGTCCGCCGGCCTCTTCGGTCAACTCGCGCAAGCGCTCGGGGCTCAGCAGCAGCATCCCGCCGTTTTGGATCGTGCCAACCCATGCCACCGAAGTGTTTATGCGCGACAGCTCGAAGATGAAGTCCCAATAGTCCAGGGGGTGCAGTTCTAGGCCGCCAAGTTCGCGCGGGGCCTGGGTGTGAAAGAACCCCGCTTCCCACAGTGTCTCGATAAGTTCCGTCGGCATCACCCCAGCTTCGATCTGCTCCTCTGCAGCTTGAATCGCAGGCCGTAAAGAATCGATGGTCGGCCGAATGTCGATTCGCTCACCGTAGGCCTGCGGCAGCCGGACAACCTGCGGCACGGTCTCGGTAATTGCTTCGGTGATGGTCATTTTCGGTCCTTCTCTTCTTTGAGAAACGAGTTCGCGGAAGTAGTGAATCCGCGTTGCAGGGATGGTGTTAGTGGCTAGCTTACCGTACGATCGTGTTGCTGTACCGTTCAAGCTGTATGTTGGCACAGCATTGCTATAGATTCCACATCCGGTGAGCAACTCGCCGACCCCCTCCATTCAAAGACGAAGAGGTCTATTACATGAGCACACGGTTTGCAATTGTCGGCATGGGATTCCAGGGCGCGGGGATCGCAAAGATCGCCCTCTCTCGGGGACACGAATTGGTCGGCGCCGTGGACATCGGGCCGAAGGTCGGGAAGCCCGTTTCGGAATTCGTCGACGGCGCGGTGCCATCTGCCATCGTTCATGGCAGTGTCGCCGACCTCGTGAACCTTCCGGAACCGCCCCATTTCGTGCTGTCAGCGGCGACAATCGACGACCCCGAGGTCGAATTGGACCTCGCCCGCCCCCTTCTGGCCGCCGGAATCGGCTATCTCACGATCAATCCCGCCGTCTTCGAACTCACGCCCGAGCAGCATGCAGAAATTGACGCGCTCGGTCGAGCCAACAACGCCGGCTACGGCGCCGTGGGCATGCAGGACATTTGGTGGGTGCAGCTGCCGACCCTAGCCGCGGCTGCAATCTCGCGCCTCGACGAGATGCGGTACCACTCGAGAATTGATATCGACACGCTCGTTGGCCTCGAGCAGTTTCTGAGAATGGGCGAAGCTCCCCTCGCCGAAGGCGAACCGCACCCGATGCAGGATTGGCCCTCGGTGATGGGTGACCCGATGCTCACAGCGGCACGACGCATGAATCTGACACCGGGTGAAATGACCACCTATCACGAAGAAGTCTTGGCTGAGAAGGACCTCTACTGGGAGCGCGGAGATCTGCACGTCAAGGTCGGACACGTGGTCGGATCCCGATCTACGAACACCTTTGAGACCGCAGAAGGCGTCAGCTGGCGCGGCGTCGTCGAGGCAGTGATCCTCCAGGAGGGCCAGACCTCGCGTGACGAGTACCAAATCATCGGAGAGCCCAGCGTGACGGTAACCCTGGACCCCTATCCCGGGAACCGCCTGACGAACGCCGCCGCCGTGTCCCGCATCCCCGACGTCCTGGAAGGTGCCGGTGTCCTCGACCCCGAGACCCTCCCCGCTCCGCGGTTCGCTCCCACCGTGCGATTCCGCGAGTCGCTCTGAACCAGACCTACACACCTGTTCAACCAAATACCCCAGATAGATAAGGAACACCATGTCAACGCAGACCCTGGCCACCTGGCTCGCACAATACGAAACCCCCGTCCATGCGCTCCGCAAGGTTGCGAACTTCCCGCTAGAGAACATTGGCCCCGGCGGCGAGGGAGAATACCTGCCCGAGCACAGCAACTGGCGGCTTGAGCAGCGCGCGTGGCGAGAGAGCGTCGCACTGCTTGACCTCTCTTTCCACATGACGATTCTCCGACTCAAAGGACCGGATGCCCTCCGTCTTCTCGAGGACAACTCCGTCAACAACTGGGAAGGGTTCGAGATCGGCAACGCCAAGCAGATCGTTTCGATCACCCCCGACGGATGGATGCTGGGCGAGGGAATCGTGCACAAGAAGGCCGAGGACTCGTACGAGTTGACCCCCGACCTCGCACTCTTCGACTGGCTCCGATTCCAGATCGAAAAGGGCGGCTACGACGTCGAGTACAGCTCGTACTACCCGGGAGTTACTACTCCGGAGCGGTACCGTTTCGAGGTGCAGGGGCCGGACGCGTTCAAGCTTCTCGCCAAGGTGACCGACGCCGACCTCGAGGCTGTGAAGTTCTTCCACGGGCTCGACTTCGAGATCGCCGGTCACAAGGTGCACGGTATCCGTCACGGTATGGCCGGCCAGCCCGGCCTGGAGTTCGAGGGCCCCTGGGAGGAGCGTCACGAAGTCCGTCAGATCATCGTCGATGCCGGTGAAGAGTTCGGACTCCGCCAGGTTGGCTACTTCGCCTACTTCACGGCTTCGATCGACTCGGGGTACACCTGGGTCAAGATTCCCGCCATCTACTCGGGCGAAGCTATGCGCGAGTTCCGCGAGTGGGTTGAGCTGCCGGAAGATCCCGAGGCATTCGGAATGGTGTCGATGGGCGGCAGCTACGATCCTGCCAACATCGAGGACTACTACTTCACGCCCTACGACCTGGGCTTCGGTCGCACGGTCTCCAAGCGTCGCGACTTCCGGGGGAAGGCTGCGCTCGAGAAGAACGTCGCAGACCGCAAGGCCCGCACCAAGGTCACCCTCGTGTGGGACGCCGACTCGTTCGCCGAGGCCACGAAGGGTCTCGTCACTCCCGTAGACGGACTGACGACTCTCCCGATCTCGCCGCTGATCGCGAACTACGCCGGCGCGCAGCTGGACGCCGTGCAGCACGACGGTAAGACGGTCGGCGTTGCGTGGCAGTCAGGTTTCATGGCGTCAGACAAGGTCTTCGCGACTGTCGCAATTGTTGACGAAGAGTTCGGCGAGCCGGGAACGGAACTGACTCTGCTCTGGGGCGACAGCCGCGTGTTCCCGCGGCAGGATCTGGAAGAGCACCGCCAGTTCCCCATCAAGGTGACAGTGGCGCCCGCTCCGTGGGCGTCCTACGCCCGCGACGGCTACCGCTCCGACCTCGCGGGAGCCTCCGTGAGCTAGTCCCCCCATGCAGAGGGGCGGCCAGCGTTGTGCACTGGCCGCCCCTCTCTCGTTTAACCGGCGTCCCACGCGTCGAAGCGGAGTCCCGCGCAGGATTATTTCTTAGCCAGCCTCAGAGACAGGGCCATACCGAGCATCGAGTGCCTCGGCGATCGACAAGGTGTAGCGCAAGAGATCCCGAGTGTACGGATCCCTCGGATTCGCCAGAACCTCGGCGGTTGGCCCCTGCTCGACAATGCGCCCCTGATTGAGGACGAGCACCCGGTCGGCAAATGAACGGACCAGTGCCAGGTCGTGAGTGACAAAAAGCAGCGACAATCCGTCTTGCTCTCGCAGGCGGTGGAGCAGTTCGATGATCGACGCCTGAATGAGCACGTCGAGAGACGACGTCACCTCGTCGCAAATCAGCAACCGCGGCTCTGCAACAAGCGCACGCGCAATGGCGATCCGCTGCCGCTCGCCGCCAGACAGACGGTTCGGGCGAAGTCTCAACAGGTGTGGTTCCAATTCGACACGTCGTACAGCCGACTCAATGGCCTCTCGACGCTGTGCCGAGGGCTCGTGTCGGAATGCAAGTTTCCTCGCCGAGGTCAGACTCTGCCCGACAGTCAGTCGCGGGTTCAACGCGTTGTAGGGACTCTGGAAGATGTACTGCATCTCATTCACCGAATGCGACCGACGCGCGCTGGCTCCCTTGGGAAGGACCCGGTCGCGCCAGCTGACCGTTCCCGTGTAGCGGGGGTGGAGGCCGATCACCGCGCGCGACAGCGTGCTTTTGCCGGAACCAGACTCTCCCACGACCGCAACACACTCTCCGGGGTCGATGGTGAAGTCCACCCCGTGCAGAACCTGGGTGCGACGATAGCCGGCGACAAGAGCCTTCACGTCGAGCCGCGCATTCGGCTCCGTGGAGTCGACCGCGATCGGCGAGACCTCATCGGTGAGCGGAGTGCCCACCAGATCGGGTGCCGCTGATAACAACAGCTTCGTGTAGCTGTGCTGCGGCTCGCGGTACACCTTTTCAACGGTTCCCGACTCAACTATTCGGCCGTGGTGCAAAACGACAACGCGGTCCGCGATGTCGGCAACCACCGCGAGGTCGTGGGTGATGTAGAGCGCAGCAATATTGTGTGACGTGCAGATTCGGCGTACGAGCGCGAGTATCTTGCTCTGCGTCGCGACGTCGAGCCCGGTCGTCGGTTCGTCGAGCACGATCACCGGCGGCCGACCGACGAGGGCCATCGCAATCCCGACCCGCTGGAGCTGACCACCGGAGAGCTGATGCGGGTATCGCCGCAGGAACTCCCGATCATTGGGGAGTCCTACATCCGCGAGTGCCGCCTCGACCGCGGCGCGGCGCTCTTCTGCCCGAAGCGGATATTCCGCATTGTCCAGCACCTCTTCTATTTGATCGTCGATCCGCATGGCCGGATCGAGTGATGCGCGCGGATCCTGCGGCACATACGAGACGGTGCGCCCGCGGAGCGCACGCTTTCCCGCGGCGTCGAGTGCCTCAACATCGGTTTTTCCGACGAGAACGCGCCCCTGAGAGACCTGCGCACCAGGCTTAGTGAAGCCGAACAGGGAAAGCGCGGTTGTCGTCTTTCCCGAGCCGCTCTGCCCGACCATGCCCAGGATCTCCCCCGGGGCGATCTCGAACGACACGTCATCGACGATCACCCGACCGTCGCGTAGCTGCACGGTGAGCCCACTCACGCGGACGGTCTTCTCCATAGTTGCGGAGCTCGCTTCGATGGTCGTCATTTTGTCGTTCCTTCGGCAAGTCCCAGCGAACGACCGACGCCCTCGGTAATGAGGTTCACCCCAACAGCAAATAGCGTGATCAGCGCGAGAGGGATCAGGATCGCGAGAGGCTGGGCCGAAAGTCCGCCGCGGTTCTCGTTGATCATGAGACCCCAATCCGCTGCGGGCGGCGCGACGCCAAGCCCCAGCAGCGCCAGGCCGGCGAGCATCCCGACCGACCAGACAACCCGCAGACCGAACTCGACCATGACCACCGGAACCAGGCTCGGGAGAATGTGGGTGCGAGCGGTCTCGAAGACTCTCGATCCCGAGGCCACCGCCGACTCGACATACTCTCGCTGCGACACGTCCAGCACCGCTCCATAGATGACGCGAGTGACCTGCGGAACGTGCCCCAGTGCCACAAGAAGGACGAGCAGCCATGGAGCGCGGCCGAACAAAGCGATGATGATGAGGATGAAGATGATCATCGGCAAGGCCATCCAGATCTCACACCCACGCATGATGATCTCGCCAACGAAGCCGCGCACGAAGCCCGCGATCATACCCAGGAGGACTCCGCCTATGACTCCCAGGGCTGATGCTACAAGCGACATCCAGACGATAGTTCGGCCTCCGTTGAGGACGCGGGACAGCACGTCCTGGCCGAGGACATCAACACCGAGGGGAGTCGATGCCGATGGGCCGGCGAACGGCGACCCGACATAGGCGTCAACCGCATGCGGTGCAAAAAGAGGCCCGAAGATCGCAATAAGCAGGACAACTCCTGTAATCACCGACCCGATGATGGTGCGGCGATCACGGAGCACCGACCGGAAGTTGTCAGACGCCGGGCTCGGCGTTTGTATCGAAACTGTGGGTGCGACCTTTTCAGTCGTAGACGATCGCGCGTTCATGAGGTCCTCAGCTTGGGGGTTGCGAGCATCGTGGCAATGTCGGCTAGGAGATTTATGAGCACAAAGAAGGCCGTCGTCACGAAGGCAACTGCCAGCATCGTGGGGACGTCTCGCTGTCCCACGGCCTGAACCATCAGCAGGCCGATCCCGGGGTACGAGAAGAGGAACTCGAGGATCACTGTTCCGCCGAGCAGGAATCCAACAGTGAGTCCCGCGCCCTGGATGCCGGGGACGAGGGCGTTCCGAAGCGCGTGCTTCACCAGTACCTTGCGGCGGGTGAGGCCCTTGAGTTCTGCCATCGCGACGTACTCAGAGCTGAGTTCTTCAACTACTGACGCTCTCATCAGACGGGACAGGTAGGGCAGGGACGTGAAGACCAAGGTCAGAACCGGGAGGACAAGCACTGCCGGGTAGGCCAGCGGACTAGAACCACCGGGTACGAACGAGACGGCCGGAAGAACCACGAAGACCCCGGTGGCGAAAAGGAAGATCAAGAAGATCGCAATGACGAAGTCGGGGATAGCCGAGAGCACGACCGACAGGATGTTCGCGAGCCAGTCACCGACACCGCCCGGCTTGGCCGCTGCGAAGATGCCGATAAGAGCGGCAAGCGGAAGACCGATCACCGATGCCAGGACGAGAAGAATGAGGCTGTTGCCGAGAGCCGGGACCAGCGCCGTGGAGACCGGCCGACCCGAGATCAGCGATACACCGAAGTCACCCCGAAACACCCCGCCCAGCCACGAGAAGTACTGCTCGAGCGGCGGGCGATCGAGTCCGAGTCGTTCGCGAATGAGGGCCACGGTCTCGGGAGTCGCTGATTTTCCGGCTATGAGGGCCGCAGCGTCTCCGGGGAGAACCGTCGTTGCCATGAAGAGTACGAAAGTCACGACCAGCAGCGTGACAATGGCAAAGAGAAGACGACCACCGATCCATCGATATCTGAGCCAGGCACCGTTTCGAGAAGCTCCATTCCCTGGGCTAGTTCGGAACGCGTCGTGGTCGACTGTGAGCGCCAAGAGGATCTCCTAGGGGTAAAGAGCGGTCACCCTAGACCGCAAATGGGCCCAGGGTGACCGCCTGAGATAAATCAGCCTGCGATGCTGAACTTCGCCAAGTTCTTGAAGATCTGCACGTTGGTGGGGTCAGCTTTTGGCCAGCCCTTGACCTTCTGCGAACCCGCCCACAGAGAGTTGCCGAACGCGGGGATCGTGAGTCCTCCGCGGTCAAACACCGCCTTCTGCATCGCATCCGTGTACTGGCCTCGATCCTTGTCGCTCGCAACGTACGCCTTTTCCCAGGCCGCAGTCCACTCCGGATCGTTCCAGTGTGTGTCGTTGTCCGGTCCGGTCGAAGCGAGGTTGAGTCCCGCGCTCATGACCGTCTGGGCTGCGCTCGGATAAGACCACGCTTGCCACTGGCCGTAGGACTCAAGAAGCACGCCGTTGTCGACCGCGTTGACTGTCGCATTGAGACCGATCTCGCGCAGGTTTCGCGCCACGACCTGGACGAACGCTTCTTCAGGGTTTCCGGCAACAACGGTGATGGGAAGGTCAGCACCCTCAACACCCGCCTCGGTAATCAACTTCTTTGCCTTGGCCACATCCTGCTTGCGAACGAGAGAATGGTCGTACGCGGGGTCGTCGATTCCGATGAGGTCATTGCCGAGGCGGCCTTCGCCGGCATACACGACGTCGAGAACCTCCTTGCGGTTGACACCGAGCCGGATGGCTTCGCGCACGCGCGGGTCGGCGGTTATTCCCTCGTCTGTACGCACCCCGAGAACATTCGGAGAGCCACTTGGCAGGCTGAGTACTTTGAACTGAGAGTTGGATCGCAGCTCAGGCACCCGCGCCGGGGGCAAACTCGTAATCACGTCAACCTGGCCAGAGAGAAGCGCGTTGACGCGGCCATCGTTGTCGTTCAAAGCCACGAACACGACCTTGTTGACGATCGGCTTGTCACCGTAGTAGTTCTTATCTCTCACGAGGGTGACGTCCACTCCGGGATTGATGGATTGAACCTTGTAGGCAGACACGAATACGGGCTTGCTCGAGTCGAAGCCTCTCGGAATGATCGGAAGCCCTGCCACCAGCTCTTCAAACCATCCGACCGGTTGCGTCAGGGTGAACTTCACCGTCTCGTCATCGACTGCGGTGACCGATGTGATCACAGGCAGCAGGGGGAAGGAGAAGGGCGAAGCAATGTCGGGATTGAAAATGTAGTCGAATGTCGCGACGACGTCGTCGGCCACAAACCGCTTCCCGTTGTTGAACTTGACGCCCTGACGGAGCTTGGCCGTCCACACGGTCTTGTCTTTGTTAGAGTCCCAGCTTTCCGCCAATTCGTTGTATTTTTTCGAGTTCACGTCGAAGTTCACTAGGGATTCGCCAATGCCTAGCGCCATTGTGGCCCCAAACGGATCGGAGAAGGTGTAGGGGTCGATTACTGTCGCCGAGCTACCCCCTGGAATCCCGATTCGGAGTGTGCCACCAGCACCGGCTCCGGAACCGCCGGCGGGAGCGCACGCGGTTGCCACCAGCGCAATTGCTACTGCACCAACAGCAATAGCTACTCGTCGTTTCATGCCGCGCAGTTTTCCAACGGAAAACGGCGAGGAGGGGGACACGCGCATTTCTACCTCGTCTCATCATTGAGCTGTGATTTCAGGAGTTAGCGGCTGCAACGTTGCTGCCCTCCGGCGTACTGTGCGTCAAGCTACCATACGCTCGATTCGTTGAACGAGTTAGCCGTGTTGCAGATTGGCAACGGTGCGTCTTGCTACACGTCCCAGACCACGGGGAGGTGTTGCACCCCGCGCAGGGCATAGCCGCGAACGACGGCCTCACGATCAGGGTCCAGTCGCAGATTCGACAGCCCGGAGAAGATCTCCTCGAGAGTGATGCGTGCCACCTGGCGCGCCAGGAAGTGG
>DATMIW010000065.1:0-14042 GCA_035554115.1 Pseudolysinimonas sp.
CTCGCCGTCGTCATCGGCAAGGGCGGCCGCCACATCAGCAAGGCCGACGCCTTCGACCACGTCGCCGGGTACACGATCTTCAACGACGTGTCGGTGCGCGACTACCAGTTCCGCGTTACGCAGTACACGGGCGGCAAGAACTTCGCCACCTCCGGCCCTGTCGGACCGTACATCACGCTCGTCGACGAGGGCATCGACCCACATAACGCCCGCATCTTGGTCGAGATCAACGGTGTCGTGAAGCAGGACGCGTCGACCGATGAGTTCATCTTCGACATCCCGACGATCATCGAGCACATCTCCGAGTTCATCGACCTGGAGCCGGGCGACATCATCCCGATGGGCACGCCCGCGGGTGTCGGCTTCAAGCGCACCCCGCCGGAGTTCCTCAAGAACGGCGACGTCATCAGCGTCTCCGTTGAGGGCCTCGGCACGCTCACCAACCCCGTCATCAACGAAAAGAAGTAGGACGCCACATGATTGTTCGTCACACGGCTGCTGAACCCGCATTCGTTCTAGACGAGGCCGAGAACTTCCGCGGCTTCGCGGTCGACGCGGCGGGCGTAGATCTCCCGACGCTCGACGCCGCCCTTCAGGGGGCGTCGGTCGGCAAGCTCGGCCCGACCGAGGGAACCGACGCCGCGTTCATCTCGATCGACTGGGTCCGCGCCGCCGCCGGTGAGCTGTCGTCGTCCGAGGAGTGGCTGTCTGGCTTTGACAACATGATCGCCTACTCCAAGAACAAGGGCTGGATCACAGAAGACGGCACGCAGATCATTTCGCATATCGAGAACGCGGCCTAGTTTCTCTTCAAGGAATGCCCCGAGGCGCCGCGCACAGTGCGGACCTCGGGGCATTCGTCTGGGTGTCACCGATAGGCTGAAAGCTCTGAGATTTCCAAGATGTGAGCTTCATGAAGGGTGCATAGCGTGAGCGTTCGGGTTATTCGCGACATTGTCTATAAGGAGGTCGCGGGCCAGAAGCTTCACCTCGATCTGCATCTCCCGGAGGGCACGCCTGTTCTCGGAGTAGTCGTCTACTTCCACGGCGGCGGCTTCGTTGAGGGCGACCGCGCTGATGCCGAGGCCGAGCGTGCTGATGTACTCGCCGAGGCGGGCTTCGCCGTCGCGACAGTTCAATACCGCTTCCTCGATGTGGCCAAAGTCCCGGCGCAGACCGACGACGCGCGCGATGCCGTTGCCTGGCTTCGGGCGCACTCGGCCGAGTACGGGTTCGAAGGTGCCAAGATCGGCGCCTGGGGCTCGTCAGCCGGCGCCTATATGGCCTCCGCGCTGGCTCTCGGTGTGCCGTCGGAGGGGATCGCCCCTGACGTCGACGCCACCGTCGCGTTCTTCACGATGTTCGACTTCCGCGTCCTTCAGCCGCGCGGCTGGCTTGAAGAGATCATCTTCGCTGACTCACCCGAGGCCTCAGCGACATTTGGCATTCCCTTCGACCCCAGCAACCCCGACCACGTGCGCGCCAACCTCATTCAGCAGGTGTCGGCCGACGCATCCCCGTTCTTGCTTATGACCGGTGATCGTGACCTGGTGATCGCACCGAGCCAGAGCGAGCGCATGCACGAGCAGCTTGTCTTTAATGGCGCCGAGTCCACCTTGATGACCATCGGCAATACGGGTCACGAAGAGGCGGTGTTCCACTCGCCGATGGTCATCGGCGCGATCGTGGGATTCTTCACGACGCATCTGGCTAAGTAGCTTCCTGGCCAAAATAGTTTCGCTTTCCCATTGAATTTCAGAAGGGTGTTTCATGTCTGACGGTCCCGCAGAGGAAACCGGTTTCGAGCGCGGTTTGCGCGTGCGCAAAGAGGTGGTCGGCGAAGAATACGTCGACCGCTCATTCGCGAATGCTGGCGAGTTTGGCAAAGAGTTTCAAGAACTCGTCACCGAGTTCTGCTGGGGCGGATCCTGGGCCCGTGGGGCACTGAGTCGCCGCGACCGCAGCCTCCTCAATCTCGCGATCATCGGCACACTCGGCCGCAGCGCCGAGTTCAAACTTCACCTCGAGGGCGCGCTGCGAAACGGTGTGACGGTCGACGAGATCAAAGACACTCTGATTCATCTCTCGGTGTATTCGGGAATCCCCGCGGGCGTTGAAGCGTTCCGCATTGCACAAGAAGTCCTGCGCGAAAACGGAAAGATCTGATGTCTGAACTCAAGCTCCCCCCGCTCAAGCTACTCATCGGCAACGAATGGCGTGACGCATCCGATGGTGAAACCATCGACGTCGTTGCCCCCGCCTCCGGTGAAATACTCGGCAAACTGGCCGCCGCCACCCCAGCCGACGTCGACACGGCCGTTAAGGCTGCGCGTGCTCAGTTCGATGGAGGGGAGTGGTCGCAGTTGTCGGGTGCCGAGCGCGGCAAGCTGCTCTGGCGTCTCGCCGAGCTGGTCGAAGCGGATTTCCACAACCTCGCGACGCTTGAGGCGACAGATGTCGGCCGCCCGTACGGGGAGTCCTTCTTTGCGGAATTGCCGGTCGTCGCCGACACCCTGCGCTATTTCGCGGGCTGGGCAGACAAGCTCACCGGCTCGACCTTCTCTCTGCCACCGTTCATGGGCGCAGAGCGACTCTCGTACACCCTGCGGCAGCCGCTCGGCGTCGTCGGCGCCATCACGCCATGGAACGCGCCCACCATGATCCTGTCGTGGAAGCTGGCCCCGGCCCTTGCCGTTGGCAACACCATTGTGATCAAGCCCGCGGTCGAGGCGAGCCTCACCACCTTGCGTATCGGTGAACTGGCTATCGAAGCCGGCTTCCCGGCTGGTGTGATCAACATCGTGACCGGTGCGGGATCCGTTGCAGGCCAGGCGCTGACCGATCACCCCGGGATCGACAAGATCTCGTTCACCGGCTCCACCGCGGTCGGGCGACAGATCGGAGCCTCCGCGGGTGCCGCGCTCAAGAAGGTCACCCTTGAGCTCGGAGGCAAGTCACCTCAGATTGTCTGGCCGGACGCCGATCTCGACAAGGCGGCACCGATCGCGGCGCTGTCGGTCTTTGCCAATCAGGGACAGACCTGTGCGTCAGGGTCACGCATCTATGTGCACCGGTCGATCCTCGACGAGTTCGTGGGATTGCTCAAGGAACAGGCCGAAGCCGTCAAGCTGGGCGACCCATTGGATCCCGACACCAGCATGGGTTCGCTCATCAGCGAGAAGCAGCTCAACCGCGTGCTGGGCTATATCGCGACGGCGCGCGAAGAGGGCGCCCAGTTGATTACGGGTGGCGAGCGGCTTGACCGCCCCGGCTACTTCATCAATCCGACGATCTTCGTTGGTGAGAACAATCTGACCATTGCGAAAGAGGAGATCTTTGGCCCGGTCGGCACCGTTGTTCCCTTCGACACGGACGACGAGGCGCTCGCGCTGGCGAACGGCAACGAGTACGGCTTGACGGCGGTCATCTGGACCAACGACGCGGCCCGCATCAATCGCTTCACCCGCGATATCCAGTCCGGTGTCGTGTGGGTCAACGCGTGGGGCACTCCGCACCCGGCAATCCCGTGGCTCGGCGTCAAGTCGAGTGGAATCGGCGAAGAGCTCGGGCTAGAAGGTCTGCAGGCCAATACCCGGGTCAAGACCGTCAACCACCTCTCCGCCTACTAAGGCCGTCTTCTCGACCAGCGACATGCGGCACAGGGGCTTCGATTCGGAGCCTCTGTGCCGTTTCTGCCGCGGATACGCGGCCACTCCAAACGCGAATTTGGAATTGCGTTTTGACTGCACGGGGCAAGATAATTGCAAGCTAATCCGGATTCGCATTTTGAATTGGCCAATATTCTTGCTCCGGCGCGTTGCGGGAATCAGATGATTTTTGCGGCTCCTATCGCATCCGCCGCTCCCACGAGGGCGAGGTGCGAAAGAGCTTGGGGAGCGTTCCCCACCTGGCGCTTCTGCACGGGGTCGTACTCTTCTGAGAGAAGGCCGACGTCATTGCAGAGGGCGACCAGGCTGTCCATCAACTCCACGGCGTCGTCAACTCGACCCGACGCGGCGTACTGCTGGACCAGCCAGAACGAGCACGCAAGGAACGGGTTCTCGTCACCGGGCAACCCGTCGACATTCGTCGCGGTGCGGTATCGCCGTACGAGGCCGTGTTGGACGAGGTCCGCCTCGATCGCTGCGACAGTACCCAGCATGCGGGGGTCGTCGGCGGCGACGAACCCGATCTGCGCGAGTTGAAGCAGTGATGCGTCGACCTCGGAGGATCCGTAATGCTGAACGAAGGTGTTACGCGCGCTGTCAAACCCGTACAGCATGATCTCGCTGCGAAGTCGCTCGCGAATGACAGTCCATTTCTCCGACGGTCCCGCGAGGCCATGTGTTTCGACGGCGCGGATACCGCGGTCGAAAGCCGCCCAGATCATGGCGCGGGAATGGGTGAATTGTCGCGCGGGCCCTCGAATCTCCCAGATGCCATGATCGGCGCGGTCGAGGTTGTGTTCGATGAAGTCGAGGAGCGCAACTTGAAGAGACCAAGAAAACTTGTCGTCGGCGATGCCGATTTCGCGCGCTTTCTCGAGCGCGATCATGACCTCGCCGAAAATATCGCCCTGAAATTGACGGTATGCGCCGTTACCGATCCGGACCGGAGCTGATCCGGCATATCCGGGTAGTGACGTGAGTTCAAACTCGGGAAGGCGACGCTCGCCGGCGAGACCGTACATGATCTGCAGATCCGCGGGGTCCCCGGCGATCGCCCGCAGCAGCCATTCGCGCCATCCGGTGGCTTCTGCCCCAAAGCCATGCGACATGAGGGCGTTGAGGGTCAGGGCGGCGTCACGCAACCAGACGTAGCGATAGTCCCAATTGCGCGAACCTCCGAACTCTTCGGGGAGGCTGGTCGTCGCGGCCGCAACCACGCCGCCCGTGTCTTCGTGGGTCAGCGCGCGCAGCACCAGCAAAGAACGCGCGACCTCGTCGGAGTAGCGCCCCGTGGCTCGACTCGTATCGGCCCACCGCCGCCACCATCCCACTGTCGCGGTGATTCGCTCGTCAACATCCATGGGAGGCGGTGGCTCGCGGTGAGCGGGATACCACGTCAGAACGGTGTCGACGGTTTGTCCCGCCTCGACCGTGTATTCGGCCCGGTGCACATGATCGTCTGGCTGGAACAGTGGCCCACGGATAACAACCGAGTCGGGCCCGGCCACGGCGATCATGGCATGGCTATCCGGTTCCTTTGTGGCGTGCTCAGGCACCTGCCGAATCCACGGCAGAGCTTCGGCATAGTCGAATCGGATGCGCAGGATCTGTTCCATACGCACGCTGCCCCGGATCCCGTGGACGCGTCGAATCACATCGGCACGTCGTTCGCCGTGCGGCATCAGATCCGTCACCTCGACAACGCCGGTGGGAGTCTCCCACCGGGTAACCAAAACGAAGGTGTCGCGTCGATAGCGCCGTGAGGTGCACCGGGCCATGCCGACAGGTGCATATCTCCAGTGGCCGTGCTCGTCGGTCCCGAGAAGTCCGCCGAACGTCGATGTGGAATCGAAGCGCGGCAGGCACAGCCAGTCGATACTGCCATCGGTTCCGACCAGGGCTCCGGTATGGCAGTCGCCGATCAGGGCATAGTCCTCTATCGCCAGGGCCACGGTTTTCCTGTCACCGTGCCGCGAGAAGAGCAGACCGCTCGGGATGGCGATCGAACCAGTCAGCGACATACCAGCAGTTCGCCGAGATCGGTCCGGCCGCACGGGCCTCCACGTCATCGACGGCAAATGTCACGAGGGTATCGGCGTATCCCTTCCCGCGAGCTGGAGGAACGGTGACCGTGTGCGTAAAGGCGATCGACGTGCCGTGATCGGCATACTGCAACGCCGAGACAATGCTGCCGTCCACGAGGAGGGTGTAACGATGCTGCGCAGCTTCGTGTCGGCATTCGATGGCCATTCCCTCAGGCTACGCCGCGGCCAGCCGATTCGCCGCAGAGGACATACCCTCGGAGTATGGACTTGAGAAGCATCGAACTGACCACGATCGACGGCGAGGCGACGACACTCGCCGAATATGGAGCTGACGTTGTTCTGGTGGTGAACGTCGCCTCGAAATGTGGCTTCACGCCCCAGTACGAGAAGCTCGAGGAGCTGCAGAAGCGCTATGCCTCGCAGGGCTTCACCGTCGTCGGATTCCCCTGCAACCAGTTCATGGGCCAGGAGCCCGGAACGACCGAGGAGATCAAGGAATTCTGCTCGACGACGTACGGCGTCACCTTCCCGCTCACCGACAAGGTCCAGGTCAATGGACCAGAGCAGCATCCGCTCTATGCCCAGCTCACTCAGGTTGAGGATGCCAAGGGCAAGGCAGGGAAGGTGACCTGGAACTTCGAGAAGTTTCTGATCGCGCCCGACGGCTCCGTGTCGCGGTTCCGGTCGGCGACCGAGCCGGATGACCCGGCAGTCATTGCCTCGATCGAGCACGCACTCGCGACCGCATCGGTCAAGTAGAGTCACCTCGTCCGAGCGACGCGATCAGCTTTCGAGCTCCGATGGGTGTCGCCCGGTGAGTTTGTCGATCTCGCGCCGATCGCGTTTTGTCGGGCGTCCTGCCCCGCGTTCGCGAGCCGCGATGACAACTCTCTCGGTCTTCGGAGGCGGGGGCGGTGTGAGGTCGGCATAGGCCAGGGCAGCAATTGATGCGGCGACACGTTTATCGAGCAGCTGCTGCACGATCAGAGTGCGTTCGCCGATCGGCTCGGATCGCACTCGCACTTCGTCGCCGATCGACACCCGTTGGGCCGCTTTGACGCGCTCCCCGTTGACGCGCACATGCCCCGCTCGCACGAGTGCCGTGGCCGCCGAGCGCGTACGAGAAACGCGCACACCCCAGAGCCACGAGTCGATGCGAGTCATGCCCCCGACTCTATGACCGCCGCCGTAGGCTGGGGTGATGACGCGTGCCAGCCATGATCCGGCTGCGCGCCGTGCACATGGCCCCGAGGACTCGTGGGTGGACGGACCGCACGGCCGCTACTGGGGAAGGTACGGTGCCGCGGGCCTTCTACTCGCGCATCCTGAGGCCGGGGTCCTTCTGCAGCATCGCGCTGCGTGGAGCCATCACGGAGGCACCTGGGGCTTGCCCGGCGGGGCCCGCAAGGCGGGAGAGACGGCGGCGCAGGCGGCGATCCGCGAAGCCGACGAAGAGGCCTCGGTTCCTCCCCATCTCGTGGAGGTTCTCGAACTCTCGGTTCTTGACCTGGGCTATTGGAGCTACACGACGGTCGTCGCGCGTTCGAGCGAAGTTTTTGAACCGGTCGTCGGCGATCTCGAGAGCCTTGAGGTGCGGTGGGTTCCGCTCGATGAGGTGTCGGCGCTTGAGTTACACCCCGGCCTGGTGATGGCGTGGCCGCAGCTGGCGTTACGCGTTCACACTCTCCTGTAGTTCGCTGCGCAGTGACGACTTCCAGGCCACCAGGCCACGTACCGTCTCACTGGGATCGTCGGCGAGCTCAGCCATAACATCCGTGGGGACCGAGAAGTTGACGGCCACCCACCCGCGCACGGTGTCTGATTCGTCGTGTGCAAGGTCGCGCAAGACATCGCAAGGCGCCGCCTCGTTGCGGGCGACGCACGCGCGTACACCGGCATCAGGATCGCGGGCGAGGCGTGCGAAGAGCTCAGCCGGTGCGTGATAGCTCGATGCGGCGCTTTCACGGATCTTGGGATTGCTGTCATCGGCCAGAAGGTGCAGCCGGTAGATCTTGCTCTCGGTCACCGGGGGAGAGGGATGAAGAGCCGCCGCTTCCTCGGCCGTGATCATCGACGGGGCCATTGCGGCCATCTGTGCGCGCTGAGCGGGGGTGTTGAAACGGATGCACGACATCACATCAGGCTATGACCCTCGACCCTGGCAAACCAGCCCACACGCCGTGTCGGCGTCCGGCTAGACTCGGCCCCCAAGGGAGGCAGTTGTGACGACGGTGAGCACGCGGATTGTGACGATCCCCAACCTGCTCAGCTTTTTGCGCCTGCTGCTTATTCCGGTCTTTCTGACCTTTCTTCTGGTCGAGGAATACCTTCTCGCGTTGATTATTTTGGTGCTTTCAAGCACCACGGATTTCGTCGACGGTTTCATTGCCCGCAGGTTCAACCAGGTCAGCAGGCTGGGCCAGTTGCTGGATCCGGCGGCCGACCGGTTGTTCATATTCAGCACATTGATCGGATTGGCCTGGAGCCAGATCATCCCGTGGTGGCTGGCCGG
Organism: Pseudolysinimonas sp.; assembly: GCA_035554115.1. Lineage (GTDB taxonomy): Bacteria > Actinomycetota > Actinomycetes > Actinomycetales > Microbacteriaceae > CAXTSE01. Next base: position 8,226 of record DATMIW010000065.1, read on the forward strand.
TGTCATCTTTGCGCGCGAGCTTTTGTTGGTGATCCTCGGGGTCATGCTCGCCAATCACGGGTTCGGCCCGATGCCCAGCCACCACCTGGGAAAAATGGGTACCTTCGCACTTCTCACGGCCATGCCGATCTTCGTGGTCGGGGCGGCTTTCCCTGCCGCCGCCGACGTCGCCAATGCGATCGCATGGGCGACCGCGCTATGGGGCGTTTTCCTGTATTGGTGGGCTGGGATCATTTATGCACTTGAAGCCGGTCGTCTGATTCGACTTCCGATGGATGCGGCCCCTGCCGCATCCGATAGCCTGGATTTTTGAGGAGGTCGAGATGGTCGACGAACCGACGCCAAGCGGCTCTGACAGCTTTGACTCGAACGACACCACCGCGCATTTCAGCGAAGACTTCGTCGCTCAGCTCGCCGCGATGGAAGCAGGCATCTCACCCGAAGAGAGCGACGCCATTGCCGCGCTCCCGTCGGGGTCAGCCCTTTTGGTCGTTCGCCGCGGCCCGAATGTCGGGGCGCGCTTCCTCCTCGACGAAGATCTGACCGTTGCTGGTCGCCACCCGCACGCCGATATCTTCCTCGACGACGTCACCGTTTCGCGCCGTCATGCGGAGTTCATTCGCGTGGGCACAACCTTCCAGGTCCGCGATCTCGGATCAATGAACGGCACCTATTTCGACGGAGTGCGTATCGATTCTGCTTTGCTGTCCGACGGCGCCGAAGTGCAGGTGGGCAAGTTCCGCCTCACCTTCTACGCGTCCCGCCTCGACATCGCCGCCGCGGCGCGGTAATGGCGGCGGCTGCATCCCCGGCACGGTTGTCGGCGGCACCTTCTCTGCTCAGCATTGGTCAAGTTCTCGCACGCTTGAGTCCCGAATTCCCCGACCTTTCGCCGTCGAAGCTGCGCTTTCTCGAAGAACGACAGCTCATTACGCCGTCACGCACGGAATCGGGATATCGCAAGTTCTCGCCCACCGACCTCGAACGGCTGCGCTTTGTTTTGTCGATGCAGCGCGACTACTACCTGCCCCTCAAGGTGATCCGGGGCTACCTCGATGATCTGGATGCGGGGCGCGAGCCCCAGCTTCCCGGTGGCGGAGCCGTGCCAGTTCCTTCAATTCTGTCGACCGAGCGTCGGCTCACACGCGAGGAGCTCATCAAAGAGGCGGGCGCCACACCGATGCTGCTTTCGGATGCGGTGAGCGCATCCCTGATCGTCGCGGCGGACCACTACGGTGACGACGCGTTGACAGTGCTGCGAGCCCTTGTCGAGCTTCAGCGCTCGGGGATTGAGCCACGTCATTTGCGTGGATTCCGCGCGTCGGCCGAGCGTGAGCTCGGCCTCATCGAGAGCGCGCTCATTCCCGTCTCACGCCGAAAGGACACGGCGAGCCGCGCGAAGGCTGGCGAAATGGCTCGGGAAATCGCCGGCCAGCTCGAGCTTGTCCGCTCAAGCCTTATTCGTTCGGCCCTCGGCCGACTCTCGTAGATATTCGACTCCGACACGCCCGAATGTCGTTGTCGCGACGCAGCTGGGTCGCTACCGTGAGAGCACACGAGGAGTTGAACCTCAAGTTCAGCCTGAAGGTTAGGAAGCCAGATGAGTGAAGTAGTGAATCGGAACGAGGAATCTCGTTACGATCTCGGTCTGCTTTTCACCGACGGCATGCCCGACCTGGATGTGAACGCCGGTTATCGGGGTGCAGTCGCGGCTCGCGCGGCGGGGATCAGCTACCGCCAGTTGGACTACTGGGCCCGCACACAGCTCGTCGAGCCGACGGTGCGCGGCGCTGCCGGCTCCGGTTCGCAGCGTCTCTATGGATTCCGCGACATTCTCGTACTCAAGCTCGTCAAACGGCTTCTTGATACCGGAATCTCACTGCAGCAGATCCGCGTAGCGGTCAATCAGCTCCGCGAAGCTGGCATCAATGATCTTGCCCAGACGACTCTGATGTCCGATGGTGCGAGTGTGTATCTCTGCACCTCCGATGACGAGGTTGTTGACCTGGTCAGCCGTGGCCAGGGTGTGTTCGGTATTGCCGTGGGTAAGGTCTTGCGCGAAGTCGAGAGCAGTCTTGTCGAGCTGGATTCGACAGAGTCAGAAGACCCCTCCGACGAGCTCGCCGCCCGTCGCGCCCGCCGCACGGCGTAGTCACAACGCGCGAGCGTGTCAGCCGGCAGGCTGCTCGAGCCGAGCTGTTCGCAGCACGCGATCGAGGAGCTGGTCGTAGTTGCGAGCCATCTCCTGCGAGCTCTCACCGGGCCAGAGGTGCACCGGCTTAGCGGCGCCCTGAGCCTGCTGCAATGAGGTCCGCTCCGGCAGCTGCGGCGACAGAACGAGGGGCCCGAACATATCGCGCAGCTCTTTGATCCGGAACTGGTGTTCAAGCGATTGCACGCGCGCCCGATTGACGATGATGCCGAGAGGCTGCAGACGCGGCGAGAGTCCGCGGCGAATCTCTTCGATAGCGCGGAGGGCCCGGTCGGCGGCGGCGACGGAGAAGAGCCCCGGCTCGGTGACAACGGCGACGCGGTCCGACGCGGCCCAGGCCGTGCGGGTGAGCGCGTTGAGCGACGGTGCGCAGTCGATCAGCACGAGGTCGTAGTCCTTCTCGACGTGAGCGAGGGCTTCCTCGAGCTTCCAAATGTCGCGGATGCTGGGGTGCGGTCCATCGAAATTGATCGCGGATGGCGAGCCGATCAGCACGTCGATGGTGCCGGGTCGACCTTTGGTCCACCCGCTCGGCGCAATGGCCGAGCGCACGATTTTCTCTTTCGGCGAGGCGAGGACGTCGGCGATGTTGAGGTGGCCCGCGACATCGATGTCCATGCCGGTTGAGACATCCGACTGTGGATCGAGGTCAACGACGAGAGTTGCGAGACCTTTGGCAAACGCTGCGGAGGCGAGCCCGAGCGTGACAGTGGTCTTGCCCACGCCCCCTTTGAGGGAGCTCACGCTGAGTACATGCACGAGTAGGGAGCCTACCTTCAGTAGTCTGGAAGAACCCAAAGGCCACGATGGAGAGGTTCTCGATGTTCAGCAAGATTTTGGTGGCCAACCGCGGTGAAATTGCTATCCGCGCGATGCGAGCAGCATATGAGCTTGGCGCTGCAACGGTTGCGGTGTACCCCTACGAAGACCGCAATTCCTTGCACCGACTCAAGGCCGACGAGGCATATTTGATCGGTAAAGAAGGCCATCCGGTCAGGGCATATCTCGATGTCGACGAGATCATTCGAGTCGCCAAGGAGAGCGGCGCTGACGCGATCTACCCCGGATACGGGTTCCTCTCAGAGAACCCCGATCTGGCTCATGCGGCGGCTGAAGCGGGCATCACCTTCATCGGACCGGACAGCGCCGTTCTGGAGATGGCCGGCAACAAGGTCACGGCCAAAGAGCATGCACGTTCGGCAGGCGTTCCGGTACTTGTCTCGACCCCGGCGTCACGAGATATTGACGAGCTGCTCGCCGGTGCCGATGAGATTGGCTTCCCCGTTTTCGCCAAGGCTGTCGCGGGTGGTGGCGGTCGAGGGATGCGCCGCGTCGACACGAGAGACGAACTCCGACCCGCGCTTGAGGCCGCCATGCGCGAGGCGGACAGCGCATTCGGCGACCCGACGATGTTCATCGAGCAGGCCGTTGTGCGCCCTCGGCACATCGAGGTTCAGATTCTGGCTGATGCTACGGGCGAAACGGTGCACCTGTTCGAGCGTGACTGCTCGGTGCAGCGCCGTCACCAGAAGGTCGTCGAAATCGCTCCCGCTCCGCACCTCGACCCGGCCATCCGCGACGCCATGCACCGCGATGCTGTCGCTTTTGCGCGGTCGATCGGATATGTCAACGCGGGCACCGTCGAGTTCCTTCTCGATACCGCTGGCGAGCGCGCAGGACAGCATGTGTTCATCGAGATGAATCCGCGCATCCAGGTTGAGCACACAGTGACCGAAGAGGTCACCGACGTCGACCTGGTGCAATCGCAGATCCGTATCGCGGCGGGGGAGACCCTGGCCGATCTCGGGCTGCATCAAGAGGATGTGCACCTGCGCGGCGCCGCGCTGCAATGTCGCATCACGACCGAAGACCCGGCATCCGGATTCCGGCCCGACACCGGAAAGATCACGACGTACCGTTCACCGGGCGGCGCCGGCATCCGACTCGACGGCGGCACCGTCGCCGCTGGCGCTCAGGTGAGCGCGCACTTCGACTCGATGCTGGTCAAAATGACCTGCCGGGGGCGTGACTTCGAGGCCGCCGTCCGACGTGCGCGACGCGGCCTTGCGGAGTTCCGTTTGCGTGGTGTGACGACGAACATCCCGTTCTTGCAAGCCGTTCTTGAGGACCCCGATTTCATAGCGGGGGACATCAGCACCTCGTTCATCGAAGAGCGACCGTGGCTCGTTCGCGGTCACGTTTCGAAAGACCGTGGCACCAAGATCCTCACCTGGCTTGCCGACGTCACAGTCAACCGGCCTCATGGCGATGGCGCGGGGGTCATCGACCCCGCTCTGAAGCTTCCCCGCGTCGACCTCGACGCGCCGGCACCCGCAGGTTCGCGTCAACGGCTTGTGGAGCTGGGCCCGGCCGGATTCGCAGCGGGGCTCCGCGCACAGACCGCACTGGCCGTCACGGATACGACATTCCGCGACGCCCACCAGTCGCTGCTGGCCACGCGCGTGCGCACCAAGGACCTTGTCGCCGTCCTTCCCCATGTTGCGCGAATGACGCCTGAGCTTCTCAGCGTCGAAGCGTGGGGAGGCGCGACATATGACGTCGCTCTGCGCTTCCTGGGTGAGGACCCGTGGGAGCGGCTCGCCGCAATGCGCGAGGCACTGCCGAATGTGGCGATCCAGATGCTGCTGCGCGGGCGCAACACTGTCGGCTACACGCCGTATCCGACTGAAGTTGCCGAGGCTTTCGTCCAGGAGGCGACGCGCACCGGTGTCGACATCTTCCGGATCTTTGACGCCCTCAACGATGTTGCGCAGATGCGGCCCGCGATTGACGCTGTCCTCGCCACCGGCACGGCCGTCGCCGAAGTGGCGCTCTGCTACACCGCCGACCTGCTCGACCCCTCCGAGTCGCTCTACACACTCGACTACTACCTGCGACTGGCCGACGACATTGTTGCCGCGGGCGCTCATGTGATCGCGATCAAGGACATGGCCGGTCTGTTGCGGGCCGAGGCTGCAGAGAAGCTCGTGACCGCGCTCCGCGACCGCTTCGAGCTGCCCGTCCACTTGCATACGCATGACACAGCCGGCGGGCAGCTCGCGACGCTCCTCGCGGCAAGTCGGGCCGGAGTGGACGCGGTTGATGCGGCGAGTGCTCCTATGTCGGGCACGACAAGTCAGCCCAGCCTCTCGGCACTCGTGGCGGCAACGGCTCACACGGCGCGAGACACCGGCATTTCCCTCGCAGCCGTTAGCGAGCTCGAACCGTATTGGGAAGCTGTTCGCGCGGCCTACCACCCCTTCGAGTCCGGTCTGCCCGGTCCCACCGGTCGGGTGTATCACCACGAGATTCCTGGCGGGCAGCTCTCCAATCTGCGACAGCAGGCGATTGCGCTCGGGCTCGCGGATCGCTTCGAGGTTATTGAAGATCTGTATGCCGCGGCGAGCCGCATTCTGGGGCGTCCCCCGAAGGTGACTCCGTCATCCAAGGTGGTGGGCGATCTCGCGCTCGCATTGGCGGCTGCTGACGCGGATCCCGATGAGTTCGAGCGCAATCCTGGAGCCTTCGACATTCCGGATTCGGTTGTCGGGTTCATGGCCGGCGAATTGGGAGACCTTCCTGGCGGCTGGCCCGAACCGTTCCGC
>DATMIW010000066.1:0-9413 GCA_035554115.1 Pseudolysinimonas sp.
CACTGCGCAAGAGGTCGAAGACCTGCAATTCTTCGGTGGTCGCGAATCCGAAGAGACTCAGCTCGTCTTCTCGCACGATCAGCGCGGTATGCAGGAAAGCCTCGTGACCGAGACGAAGAGTCGAACCGTGGTGCGGAGTAACGTGCGCGGCCAATCCGACGCCGCCCACCTCAACGACCACAACCGTTCCGGAAAGCGACAGGACCGTGCCGCGCAGGGAGGCGATCATCGGGCCCGAGCCGTCTTCTTCTCGGCGTTCCGCCAGGCCCGCTGCGCCGGCGTCAGTTCCGCACCAGCTCCCACAGTCGAGCCCGCCACGGCCATCGGGGGACCCCCGCGCCAGGCATGGCAGATTGCTAAGGCCAATGCGTCAGCCGCGTCGGCAGGCCGCGGCACCGCATCCAACCCGAGCACACGGGCCACCATCGCCCCCACCTGCGCCTTGTCGGCAGCCCCATAACCGGTGATGGCCGCCTTGACCTCACTCGGAGTGTGAAGCCCGACCGCGAGACCGTGCTCGGCACCGAGCGCAAGAGCGATTCCACTCGCCTGGGCAGTGCCCATCACCGTACGCAGATTGTGTTGGGCAAAGACCCGCTCAACGGCCATTGCCGAGGGCCGATGCTCGACAAGAACGGCCCGAATGCCCTGCGAAACTGCCAACAACCGTTCCGCCAAAGGAGCGTCCGGCGGAGTCTGCACGACGCCTACGTACACCAGAGTCGCCCGGCGATTCGGAGCAACGTCGACAATTCCGATTCCGCACCGTGTCAGACCTGGGTCGATTCCGAGCACGCGCATGGGATGACGGTATCGTGAGACTCGAACACATGTGCGAATGACACGCCCTTGCGGAGGGTTTCGATACGCGGCTATTCGTCGGCGTCGAGCTCGGCCTGCACGTCCGCGGGCACCTCGAAGTTGCTGAAGATGTTCTGCACATCGTCGCTGTCTTCGAGCGCGTCGATCAACTTGAAGACCTTTCGAGCAGTCTCAGCATCGACCTCGACCTGCACGCTGGGCACAAATTCCGCCTCCGCAGAGTCGTAGTCGATGCCCGCCTCGACGAGCGCTGTGCGGGCGGCGACCAGATGCGACGGCTCGGTGATGACCTCGAATCCGCCGCCCTGGTCGGCAACCTCTTCGGCTCCCGCATCCAGAACCGCCATCAGGATGTCGTCTTCCGTAACAGCATCGGTCTTGGTGATAGAGATAACGCCCTTGCGCGCGAAGTTGTAGGCGACGCTTCCGGGGTCGGCCATCGTGCCGCCGTTACGCGTCATGAGCGTGCGAACTTCAGCCGCGGCGCGGTTCTTGTTGTCGGTAAGACATTCGATGAGCAGGGCCACACCGTTCGGGCCGTAACCCTCGTACATGATGGTCTGGTAATCGACTGACTCACCGCTGAGACCCGCCCCCCGCTTGATCGCGCGGTCGATGTTGTCATTGGGCACCGACGTCTTTTTGGCTTTCTGCACCGCGTCGACGAGGGTCGGGTTGCCCGACAGGTCGGCGCCGCCCATTTTGGCGGCAACTTCAATGTTCTTGATGAGCTTCGCAAACGATTTGGCACGGCGACTGTCGATGACGGCCTTCTTGTGCTTCGTCGTCGCCCACTTGGAATGCCCGCTCACGGTGCTCCTTCTGAAGATCGGTGGTCACGAGCGCGCACTCTGGGCGCATCGAAACCTCGACGATTCTACCCAACCCGCGAGATCCCGATGCCTAATACACTCGCGGAATGCCGTCGCGTTGGTTCCGCATCTCGTTTGTCGAAAATGCGTTTCGTCGTTTCGTCACCGAGTCCGACCGCACCCTCGACTCCCCTCGTGCGGCAGAGACTCTGGGACTTGTGCTTGCCTTTTACCGAGAGAAGCGCGCCCAGCACAGCAGCGTGGCCGACGAAGGGGACGGCCTGCTCTGGCAGTGGGGTCCGGATGCCGATGCGGCCCGATTCACCGTCTCACTGACGCGTCAGCTGATCCGGGAAGACGCCGAGCCGATTGTCCAGTTCACTGTCGCACTTGCCTACCGCTGGACGCCTGCCCGCCGAGCATTAGGACGTGGTCACGAGTGGTGTTTCGATCCGAAACCGCCCGGAATAACCGAATTTGAACGTGTCGTGCGTACTTCCGCCGCGTATCGGGCCGTCGCATCCGCGACCCCCACGGAACTCACGATCCGTACCGACACCATCTGACATGTGGCCACGCCGGGCTTGCGCCAACTACGGCAGCTCGCGCACCCGCTCGAGGAACCTCGCATGAAAACGGTGGTCGTCAGTGACCTCGGGGTGAAAGGACGTGCCAAGCAAGGCTCCCTGCTCAACGGCGACAACGCGGCCGTCGGGCACTCTCGCAAGAGCCGTCGCGCGCTTCCCCACAACTTCGATCACCGGAGCGCGGATGAAGACCGCGTGAACAGGCGGCTCTCCGAGCTCGGGAACATCGAGGTCCGTCTCGAACGAGTCATTCTGATTTCCGAAGGCATTGCGACGAACTGTCACGTCGAGACCGCCGAGAGTCTGTTGGGCGGGCGACGCATCCAAGAGTCGATCCGCGAGCATGATGAGCCCGGCGCAGGTGCCGTATACGGGCATCCCGGATGCGATTCGGGCCTTCAACGGTTCGGCCAGATCGAACATACGGGTCAGCTTGTCCATCACGCTGGACTCACCCCCGGGAATGACCAGACCCGCGACCTCGTCGAGTTCGCGTTCCCGGCGAACCGGCACCGCATCCGCACCCAACAGAGTGAGCACCCGCAGGTGCTCACGTACATCGCCCTGAAGGGCGAGAACTCCGACCCGCGGCTTACCAGCCACGCGAGGCGAGTCGGTGCGGGGCGGCGAGGTCGCTCACGTTGATGCCCACCATGGCCTCCCCGAGCCCACGCGAGGTCTCGGCAATCACCGCAGGGTCGTCATAGAACGCTGTGGCCTTGACAATCGCCGATGCGCGCGCCGCCGGGTCTCCCGACTTGAAGATTCCAGAACCGACGAAAACACCATCCGCCCCGAGCTGCATCATGAGCGCCGCATCGGCCGGTGTCGCGACACCTCCTGCGGTGAACAGCACAACAGGAAGCTTTCCGGTCGCCGCGATCTCGGCAACGAGCTCATACGGCGCCTGCAATTCTTTTGCGGCCACATAGAGCTCATCTTTGCTTTTCGATTTCAAGGCATTGATCTCGCCGGTGATGGTGCGAATGTGCTTGGTGGCTTCTGAGACATCACCCGTGCCTGCCTCACCCTTCGAGCGAATCATGGCCGCTCCCTCGGTGATACGACGCAGCGCTTCGCCGAGGTTTGTCGCACCACAGACGAAGGGCACCGTGAAGGGCCACTTGTCGATGTGGTTGACGTAGTCAGCCGGGCTCAGGACCTCGGACTCATCGATGTAGTCGACCCCGAGCTGCTGCAGCACCTGCGCCTCAACGAAGTGGCCGATGCGGGCCTTCGCCATGACGGGGATCGACACCTCGGCAATGATCGAGTCGATGAGATCTGGGTCGCTCATGCGCGCGACACCACCCTGTGCGCGAATGTCGGCGGGCACGCGCTCCAGGGCCATAACGGCGATGGCGCCCGCGTCTTCGGCGATCCGTGCCTGCTCGGCCGTGACGACATCCATAATGACGCCGCCCTTGAGCATTTCGGCAAGGCCACGCTTGACGCGACTCGTTCCCTGTTCGGTGGAGGCGGTGGTGTCAGTCATATCTTCGATTCTACTTTCGATGGAGGGGGCCGGCTCGCTCAGGCGACGGGCCAGGCGGCCGCAATCTCAGCACGCACTTCGCCGAGGAGGCGGGGAATAGCTTTGGTCTGGGCGATTATCGGGAAGAAGTTCGCGTCAGCAGTCCACCGCGGCACGACGTGTTGATGCAGATGGGCCGCGATGCCCGCCCCGGCTGTGACGCCTTGGTTCATGCCGATGTTGAAGCCTTCAGCATGGGAGGTCGCTCCCAGAGCGCGCATGGCGGTCTGGGTGAGGCTACCGACCTCGGCAACCTCGCCGTCGGTGAGCTCGTCATACATCGCAATGTGTCGGTAGGGAACGACCATGAGATGCCCGCTGTTGTAGGGGTAAAGATTCAGAATCACGTACGCCTGCTTGCCGCGATGCACGATGAGAGCCTGCTCGTCAGTCAAAGTAGGCGCGACGCAGAACACGCATCCATCGCCGGATGACGCCGCACCCTGCTCGATATACACCATGCGATGCGGTGTCCACAGGCGCTGAAAACCGTCCGATACTCCCGCGAAATCGCGGCTGAACTCAGCCGTCGAATCGCCGGCATCCCGCCCATCGATGCCGGTCATTAGACCTGCGCCTTCGTATCGATCGCGTCGCGAATGCGTCGTATCGCGTCGTCTATCTCAACCCCGTTGTCTTGTGTCCCGTCACGGAAACGAAAGCTCACGGTACCCGCCGCGCGATCCTGCTCTCCCGCGATCAGCTGGAACGGCACCTTCGCCTGGGTGTGCGTACGGATCTTCTTCTGCATTCGCTCCGAACTGGAATCGAGCTCGGCCCGGACCCCAGCCGCCCGCAGGGTATCGATTACACCCCCGAGATATTCGGCGTGCTCGTCCGCAATCGGGATGCCCACAACTTGCACAGGTGCCAACCAGACCGGGAAGGCCCCCGCATAGTGCTCAAGCAAAATCGCGAAGAAACGCTCGATCGACCCCAGCAGTGCCCGGTGAATCATCACCGGCTGCTGCTTGGTGCCATCGGATGCCGTGTACTCCAGGTCGAAACGCTCCGGTTGATTGAAATCGAGCTGCACTGTCGACAGCTGCCACGTGCGTCCGATTGCATCCCGTGCCTGCACTGAAATTTTGGGGCCGTAGAAGGCTGCGCCACCTGGATCCGCGACCAGCTCAAGCCCGGACTCTTCGCCCACCTGACGCAAGGTTTCTGTCGCGTCGTCCCAGGCCTGATCGGATCCGACCGACTTCTCGGGATTCCGCGTCGAGAGCTCGAGATAGAAGTCGCTCAATCCGTACCCGCGGAGAGTCTCGAAGACGAACTCGAGCTGCGTGGCGATCTCGGTCTTTACCTGATCCGGCGTCACGTAGATGTGCGCGTCATCCTGCGTCAGTCCGCGCACCCGGGTGAGACCCGACAGGGTGCCCGACTTCTCGTAGCGGTACACCGTGCCGAACTCGGCCAGTCGTAGAGGAAGCTCGCGGTAGCTGCGTCCGCGCGAGCGGTAGATCAGATTGTGGAACGGGCAGTTCATCGGCTTGAGGTAGTAGTCCTGCCCCTGCCTCGTGACGTGGCCGTCGGCGTCAACCTCTTCATCGAGATGCATCGCCGGGAACATTCCGTCGCGATACCACTGCAGGTGACCGCTGGTCTCAAAAAGACTGCCCTTGGTGATGTGCGGCGAATAGACCTGCTCGTAGCCGTTGGCGACAAGGCGTTCGCGCATATAGTTCTCGATTTCGGCGCGCACTATTCCGCCCTTGGGGTGAAATACCGCGAGGCCGGATCCGATTTCATCGGGGAAGGAGAACAGATCGAGTTCGGAACCGAGCTTGCGGTGATCCCGTTTGGCCGCCTCCTCGAGACGCGTCGTGTAGGCGCGCAACTCGTCTTTGCTCGGCCAGGCTGTGCCGTAGATGCGCTGCAGCTGCGGATTCTTCTCCGACCCACGCCAGTAGGCTGCGGCGATTCGCATGAGCTGTGCACCGCTACCAATAGCACCTGTGTTGGGCACATGCGGACCGCGGCATAGGTCTTTCCACACCGTTTCGCCGTCTTTCGACACGTTGTCGTAGATGGTCAGCTCGGCACCGCCGATTTCGACGTTCTCGCTGTTTTCGGCGGTCTCTGTCGAGGTCCCGCCCTTCAGCCCGATCAACTCGAGCTTGTACGGCTCCGCCGCGAGTTCGGTTCGCGCCTCATCCTCGGTGACCACCCGGCGAACGAAACGCTGTCCGCTGCGGATGATGCGATCCATCTCTTTGCCGATCACCTTGAGGTCTTCGGGCGTGAACGGCGTTGCGACATCGAAGTCGTAATAGAAGCCGTCGGTGATGGGCGGGCCGATCCCGAGCTTGGCCTCGGGGTTGATGGTCTGCACCGCCTGCGCAAGCACATGAGCTGCCGAATGGCGCAGGATCGCGAGGCCGTCTGCCGAATCGATCGTCACGCCCTCAACGGTGTCGGTTTTGCTCACGGTCGAGGCCTTATCGCGAAGCTCGCCGTTGACGCGGAGGGCGACGACGGCGCGATCGGGGAACAGGTCGAAACCGGTCTGCGCGCTCATCCCCCTAATCTATCGGCGCGTTGGGCGCCCTTTGCCCGAGTGCGACGCCGCCGGAGGGCATCAAGGGGGAAATCGGCGGCGATCCGTTCGGTGGCTGAGGTCGGCAAATCGGCAGCGGTTGCGAATGTCTGCCACTCGGCGGCGGCCTCGACCACCGCGTCGATGACACCCACCGCGCCTGGTACCTCAAATCTGTCGGCGACCGCCAGGAGGTCGCTCCGAGCGATGTCGGAGAATTTGCCGTTCACGCTCATAAGGTGCTGTGAGGTCCATTGACTTGTCGGGGAATGCGCGTAGGTGAGGTCGTACGCGGGCGCGAGCGACCATTGGCCGCTCGGCTCCATGAGGAAGGAGAAGTTCTTCGTGTGGTCATCGCAGTTCGAGGTGGCGACGTTGAAGGCCATACGGCGAAAGGCCTCAACGAGGGCCTCGGTTCCGAGCCCCAGCTCGACCACGCGCCGCAGGTATTGCGCGTAGTCATGAACGCCGATCTGGTTAAAGTCGAGCCCATCCATCGCGCACAAGGTCTGCAGATGAACCTTGGATCCATCGGCCGCCCGGTCGAACCGACGCGTCATGAAGTGGGCTCGCCCGTTCTCGTGCAGAAGTCGCGTCTCAGGAACTGTGATGCCGGCGGCCTGGGCCATCAGCGAGTAGGCGAACTCGATGCGACCGTAATCGGCGGTCGCACCGAGGTCTCGGTCGACTCCGATTCCGTCGAACTTGAGCAGCCAGGATTCAAATCCCGGCTCGGGAAGAAGTTGCCCTGATCGCAGTTCACCCGTTTCGGTATTCACATTCACGATCGCCTTCGCTCGCGCACCTCCGGCACTGGTGCCGACCTCGATTATGCGTCGCAGTGCGATCTCTGACTCCGCCTCTGTGGCAAGGGAACCGTGCACCGCCGATCGCGCCGCGGTGACCAGCTGCGACAGGTCGAGGGCAGTCGGTCGAGGGTGAGCGGGCGCGCGGTCTGGAATGAATTCCAGGGCACCGAGTCCACGGGCCCCGAGATAGGCAAGTCGATCGAGACCCGTGATCTGTGCCGGTGAGACGCCTTCACGCGTCAGCCAGGACGTCACGATCGCGTTGCCGAATTTGTCGGGAAGCGAATCAGCGATCATCGGGGGCAGCCCCTGAAAGGTCTCCGGAGAGAGATCAGGAAAGACATAGGTGCGTCGCGCTCGCGGCATGAGGACCGGGGCGAGGTCCAGTCCGGAAACGATCCATGCCGGGTCATATTCGAATGCGTATGCGCCGCGGACTGCTCCTGCGCCGATGCCGGCGATCGCGCCGACACGACGTCCCCAGATGCGGACCTCAACGAGGTCCACAGCTGTGTAAACCATCAGCGACTACGGCTCACGCGCTGGCGACGCACGGGCTCGTTCCGACGGGTGCGCAACAGATCCATCGGGCTGGGGCCGTCACCAATGGGATCGAAGCTGCTCAGCCATTCTGTGCGATCCAGCGCCCGTGCAACGCGCACGAGGGTGCGGATGGTGCTGCCCTCACCTCGCTCGAGCGCGCTGACGGAGTTGGGGCTGACGTTGGCGCGGGCGGCAAGTTCGTGCTGATTCAACTGCTGGGCAATGCGCACGGAACGTATCTGCTCGCCAAGCAGAATTTCGAGGTCCTCGGTGCTGTGCAATTCCATAACTCACAGAATACCAGGAATTACCCGCGATGGGGACATTAACCCACACGTTTGTATGAATTACAGAACGCCTAGTGCGGACATCCACTGCACAACAATGTCGCGGTTGAACGCCGAGGTCCAGGCGATCCCGATTTGCAGGATCGCCACAACATTCATCAAAACAACCAACAGGCGGCGCTTAGGGGTGGGGATCAGCGCAATTGCCATCAGCGTCATCGCAATAAAGGTGTTGCCTGCTGATCCTGGCGGCAGCAAGCCGAGAACGAATGCGGTGATGAGCGCGCCAAACACCAGAGTGGACACGAGAATCGACCCCGGACGACGCACGATCAACGCCATAAGCCAGGCGCTCAGTACCGAGGCCACCAGCAACCATCCACTGGGCGTCTGAAATAGCGGCCCGACGCTCTCGAATCTCTCGGTTGTCCCAGCCAGCAACCGCGTGCCGACGCTACCGATGGGATTGCCGAGAAAGAAGCTGTTGAGCAGCAGCACCGCGATTAGGGACGCAACTGTCGGATACACGATTACCAACACGTTCGCGCCACGAGCACCTCGCTGCCCGTGTCGTCCGAGTCGCAGGAACGGGGCAGCCGCCGCAGCAGTCAGAACATATGCCAAGCCACTCAGGTCGGACAGCGTGGCGAGCATCAGGAACATGCCGGCACGGAATCCGGATTGGGTGTTCCCCCACGCCACAAACCTCACAATGTCGGCGATGCCCAGACCGAAAAAGGCCAACCCCAGGAACGCCGGAAAGTTCTCGGTGGCTGTGTAGAAAAACAGCGGGTTTGCCGCGAGGGCAATGAGCAGAATTGCCGCGGTCGACGGTCGGAAACGACGCTGAACCATCACCTCGAGCATCTTCTGCAAGAAGATTCCCGCGATAAAAGCTCCGGCGATCGACAGCCCCGCGCGCCCACCAGGAATCCCTGCCGCGATCAGCGTCGACAGCGGGGGGTAGATCTCTCCCAACCAGGATGCGTCGGCACGGTCCCACGGGATCTGCGCCACATGCTGCAGCAACTGCGCGTTCGGCGTGTCCACTGAATCGGCCCGACCCATCGCAAACATCGTCGGCAGCATGTACGGAAAGGCGAACAACAGGCGCACCAACCATCGCGCCGAACGGGTGCGCGGGAAGGCGTCGAAGCGATCCCGCTGACGGAGGCGACGCGGCTCCTGCCGCCGTGCCTCAGTGGGGCGAAGACTGAGTTGTAAGGCCATGTTCGGTCTTCTCCCAGTAGTGCGGGCGGGTGAGCAGCTGCCAGAGCCCCTTGTATGCAGCGATCGAGTGCAGGATCCAATACAGCGGGTTGAGCGTGGCCCAGAGAATGAGCTCGAAGGTGCCGCGCTTGTACGGCCCCATCATCGACAGGTAGACCATGGCCGAATTGCCGATGATGAAGTTGACCAGGCACAGCCAGAGCAGCCAGACCGGAAAGAACTGCCCGAGGAACTCGGCGGGCAGGAA
>DATMIW010000067.1:0-58163 GCA_035554115.1 Pseudolysinimonas sp.
ACCCCTCCTGGGAAACTCACCTACCTGGGGTCTCCTCGTGCCGGCGATCGCTGCCGCCGTTCTTCTCCCGCCGCTCGCATTCGCCCTTCCCGATCGCCAGCTCGAGACCCAGCCACCGAGGTTCACCTTGCGCGAACTCGCGCAGTCCTACTGGATCAACCCGGTGGGACGCCCGTCGTTCGCGGCGCTTCTCGTGACGGCCTTCTGCGCGATCGGGGCCTACGCGATTCCACAGATCTACCTGTACTATGTCCTCGCGTTTACGATCAAGGTTCCCGAGAGCGACCTTCCGGGATCGGTGTCACTGCTCGCCGCAATCGGGGCGGTCGCCGCGATCGGTGCGGGAGCCCTCGGCGGGTACCTGTCCGACAAGCTCCGGCGTCGCAAGGTTTTCGTAATCGGTTCGGGCCTCCTGCTCATCGCGGGCACGATGGTGATGATGCTCGCGAGGGACTTCGCCACGCTCACCGTGTCGCAATTCATGCTTGCCGTCGCAGGCGGGCTCCTCGTCACCATTCTGCTCTCCGTCGTTGCCGAGGTCTCAAATGTGGAGACGACAGCGAGAGACGCAGGTATGTTCTCGACAGTCATCACCCTCCCGAACGTCATCGTCCCGCTGATCTTCGGTGCCGTTTTCGTTGCGGCGATACCCGATTTCACGGTGGTGTTTGTGACGAGCCTCGTGCTCGCGGCCGTCGCATGCGTACTCACCTTCTTCATCCGCGACGTGCCTTGATGGCGTGAACGTCGTGTGTGCCACCATGGTGAGTAACGGCAGTCATCCGGGCGCGGCTTGTCGGGGTGCCGAAATTCGAGGACGACCCTAGACTCCGGTCATGAGCGACGCATCGAGGCCTCGTGATCCTGTGGGCGATCAGCCCGCGGAAGAGCAGTCAATGACCTTCGACGATGACGCTCTCGCGGACGCTCTTGCGGCAGAAGTCGCCACCTACACATCTCCAATTTCGGTGATTCCGCAGCTGGTGGACGAGGCCCCAAGCGACGACTTCCTTGGACAACCACCTTCACGCGACCCGATGTTTCCCACGCCGCCTGTGTTCGTACCTGATCCGGTGATTCCTGCGGCCCTTGAAGACGCAGCGGCGCCCGAGTTCCTTCCTGATCCGCCGCCGGTCACGCACATTCAGCAGCTGCCGCCTGTCTTCATTCCTGACCCGGCGCCCGTGCACTTCTTACCCGTCGTCGATTTTGACCCTCCCGAGTACGACCCACCTGAGCGCGGCAGTCCCGATGACACTCTCCGAACACCTGATGTGACGCCGCGAGACTGGCCGCCCGCATACGGGGAAGCGCTGCCGCCTCCGCCATCGCAGGCGCTCATCACAGCCACGCTGCCAACCCTTGCTCCGCCGAAGGTCTCCGACATCGTCGATCTGCCACCTCCGGCGGGGGCAGTTGTCGCGGAGTCGGCCCCCGAAGTTGCCGGCGAGGCTGAGCCATTTGCCGGACCGATAGACCTCGACGAGGATGACGACGCGATCGATCCCAGCGACAGGGTTCCCTCGCCCGACCCTGCTGCGGCGCCTGCGCCGCGCGTTGACCTCACCTCCCTTGATCCGGAAGAGTTCGCGCCTGTCCCCGTCGAGATGACCCCGGAACCGCCGACCGCGGCATCCCCCTCTCCTGACCGTGGCGCCGAACCTGCCGGTATCGCGCCCGTCCCGCTCGATGCACGCACGGGTAAGGCGGTCAGAATGTTCTGGCTCTGGTTCCCGGCGAACTCGTCAATTGTGAGCATCGTGCTCGGCGCATCGATCTTCGCTCTGGGCATGAGCCTGCGCCAGGCGATAGTGGCCGCCCTTGCCGGGGTAGCTCTGTCGTTCCTCCCGCTCGGGTTTGGAGCGTTGGCGGGCAAACGTAGCGGTCAACCGATCATGGTTCTGTCGCGTGCCACATTCGGGCACCGCGGAAATATGGCGCCGGCAATCCTTGCGGTCCTGTCGCGCCTGTTCTGGGCCGCCGTGCTTCTGTGGGTGCTGGGGTCGGCCGTCGGCCAGGTGCTTGACGCAGCCAGGCTGAGCGGAGCGCTCGGCGCTCTTGGCTGGACGGTGATCTCCGTGGTTATCGGAGGAGGCCTCATGGCAACTGTCGCCATCTACGGTCACGCCCTGGTGGTGCGCGTTCAGATGGTGCTCGCGATTGTCACCGCGCTTTTGATCGTCGGAGTCATCGTCATTACGGCGCGCCGCGTCGACCTTGCCGTTGCGCTTCAGACAGGTGACGGCTCGTGGATGCTGGTCGTCTCGGGTGCCGTCCTGGTCTTCAGCGTTGTCGGTATT
This sequence comes from Pseudolysinimonas sp., assembly GCA_035554115.1. GTDB lineage: Bacteria > Actinomycetota > Actinomycetes > Actinomycetales > Microbacteriaceae > CAXTSE01. The sequence continues at coordinate 2,301 of DATMIW010000067.1, forward strand.
GCCTGGGCGCACAGCAGCGGCGATATCGCCCGTCATCAGCGGCCGGGGGGATCCGGCGCAGGCACCATGCTGACAGCCAGTTTCGGAGCCACGCTTCCTGCCTTCGTGCTCGTCGCTTGGGGCGCTGTGCTGGCCGCGTCGAGCCCGGAGCTCGCACGAGGGTTGGTCGCGCGGCCCGTGCAGACCTTAGCTTCGCTGCTACCGGACTGGTATCCCGTTCCCCTTATCGCCGCGCTGGCTCTGGGCCTGCTGTCGGGAGCGGCGCTTGCCGCTTATTCGGGTGGTTTTGCGGTGCTGTCGACTGGGCTCCGCATTCCCCGCGCCCAGGCGACGTTGATCGTCGCTCTGGTGGGCATCGCGGCTGCTCTCGGCTTGGCGTTCTCTGGCGCCGATGTGGCCACAGTCATCCGCGACATATCGAAAACCCTCGCGGTGCCGATCGCGGCGTGGGTCGGCATTTTCGTCGGTGAACTGATGCTGCGCACACATCCCTATTCGGCAGCCGCGCTGCAGCGGCCTGGTGGGGTCTACTCCTCGTACCGCGCCCTTAACCTTGCCTGTTTCGTCGCATTTACCGTGATCGGGTGGGGCCTCGTCGCGGCCTCGTTCCCCGGTCTCGAATGGCAGGGCTACCTCTTCCGAGTGTTCGGAATGAGTTCCGACGATGCGATCGTGGGAACCGGCATTGGCGTTCTCGTGGCCCTGGTCGGAGCTCTCATCGTGACGCTTGCGACGGCGCGCCCCGCGATCCGGCGACAAGAGGGACGAAGGATCGGTCCCTCGTAGACTGAAGCCGTGCCGACCGGACCCGCGCCCACAACCCTCGCCGACGTCAACGCCGCGATAACGGCGCTCTGGCCGCTCGACACAGCAGAGGCATGGGATGCACCGGGTCTGCTGTCGGGGGACCCGAGCGCCGAAGTCCACCGCATCCATCTCGCCGTCGATGCCGTTCTCGCGACAATCGACGAGGCGATTTCGCTCGAGGCCGAGCTGTTGCTCGTGCATCACCCGCTTCTTTTGCGAGGGGTGACGCACATTGCCGAAGATTCCGCGAAAGGCGCGGCGGTCGCCCGACTTATTCGCGCTGGATGCGCCCTGGTCGCGGCTCACACCAACGCGGACATTGTGGAGCGCGGAACATCGGCGATGCTGGCGACCGCTCTCGGTCTTACCGACACCCGAGCGCTTGTGCCCGGCACTGATCCGGCTGTGGGTCTCGGTCGAATCGGACATCTGGTCGAGCCGCTCTCTCTCGGAGCTCTCGCACGACGCCTCGCCGAGGTGCTGCCGGCCACGGCGAGTGGTGTGCGGGTGGCGGGGGAGTACGACCGCGAAGTCCGGACTGTTGCTCTGTGTGCAGGAGCCGGCGACTCACTTCTCGGGCATGCGGATGTCCGTGCCGCCGATGTTTACATCACGAGTGATCTGCGTCACCATCCCGCATCAGAGGCCATGGAGTCGGCGCACGTTTCGGGCGGCCCAGCCCTTATCGATGTATCGCACTGGGCGAGCGAATGGCTGTGGCTCGACGCCGCCGCGGAACAATTGCGGGCGGCCCTTCCCCACATTTCTGTGTCGGTCAGCGATCTGCGCACCGACCCGTGGGACTTCGCGATCCTCCAGTAGCTTTTTCTTACCGGCTCTAACGAATGGATACTTCATGGCCCTGACGGCCACCCCCTCTGACCAGGCACTGCTTCTCGATTTACAGGCCTTCGACACGACACTGCAGCAGGTGGCTCATCGCGCGGCGCACCTGCCCGAGTTGGCGGCCCTTGCCTCCGCGACAGCTGAGCGCGAGGCGGCGCAACGTCGGCTGACCGAGCTTCAGGGAGCCGAAGAAGACGCACGTGCAGAGCTGACACGTACCGAGGCGGATGTTGCTGTCGTCGAGGCCCGAGTCGCCCGCGACCGCTCGCGCCTCGCCGAAAGCTCCTCGGTCAAGGATGTCGCCGCGCTCGAACAGGAGCTCGCCGCTCTGGCGACCCGTCAGAGCGATCTCGAAGACATCGAACTTGCCGTGATGGACACCGTGGATCAGGCCGCTGCCGCCGTGGCGACGCAGCAGGCGCAGCTCGCCGATCTCGACGCTCGCATTGCTGAACTCACAGCGTCGCGCGATGCGGCCACGGCCGCGCTCGACGAGGACAGGCGTTACGCCGAGGCGAACCGCTCAACCGTCGCGGCACAGGTGCCCGCCGATCTGCTTGCGCTGTACGAAAAGCAGCGGGCCCGCTACGGAGTGGGGGCGTCGATGCTTCGTGGGGGTGTGTCATTGGCCAGCGGCGTCGCCCTCAACGCCCACGACATGAATGCTATTCGCGCTGCCGCACCCGACGCTGTGCTGCTGTGCCCGGATTCGAACGCGATCCTCGTTCGCACGAACGAGTCTGGCCTGTGACCCGCGAACTCATCGTCGAAGCCGACGGTGGATCTCGCGGCAATCCGGGCGTAGCAGCCGGAGGGTCTCTGGTGATCGACGCCGCGACCGGCGAGGTTCTCGCGGAAATGGGTGTCTACGTCGGTATTTCGACGAACAACGTCGCCGAGTACCGGGGCATGATCGCGGGTGTCACGCGTGCGATTGCCATCGATCCGGACGCGGTATTGCGCGTGCGACTCGATTCCAAACTCGTCGTCGAGCAGATGTCGGGTCGATGGAAGATCAAGCATCCGGATATGGCGGATCTAGCCGCGGAGGCGCGCCGCATCCTGTCGGGTACTCCGGTCGCCTTCGAGTGGATCCCGCGCGCAGAGAACTCGCGTGCTGACCGGCTCGCCAATGAGGCGATGGACAAGAAGCTCTCCTTCGAGCGGTAACGGTGGTCGAGCCTGTCGAGACCCGCTACCCTGAACACGCAAACGGGCCGGCTAGACGGTCGCGTCATCCAATGCTTCGGCGGTGGGTGCCGAGGAACGTCCGGGCTCCACAGAGCAGGATGGTGGGTAACACCCACCCGGGGTAACCCGCGAGATAGTGCAACAGAAAGCAGACCGCCACGGCAGCTTCGGCAGCCGGGGTAAGGGTGAAACGGTGGTGTAAGAGACCACCAGCAGCCCGAGTGATCGGGCTGGCTATGTAAACCTCGTCCGGAGCAAGGTCAGACAGACACCGATGAAGCTGCTCGCCGAGGTGTCGGGTAGGCCGCTAGAGGGCTGCGGCAACGTAGTCCCGAGAGAGATGGCCGTCACGGGATCTTCGGATCTCGACAGAACCCGGCGTATCGGCCGACCCGTTTGCCCTCCTCTTGCCCTGTGAACCTGCGTTCTGCAGGAGTTTTGCATTCTGTACGAGCTGGAGCCCAATAGGCGTGTGACTGCAGGACGGATTTCCTGCAGAACACGGAAGGAGACGCGAAAAAGCGCCGCCCCCGCGAGGGGACGGCGCTTTTCGCAAAGGGGATATCAGGCGAGCTTGATGGCTCCGGCCTGGGGGCCCTTCTGGCCCTGGGTGACCTCGAACTCCACGCGCTGACCCTCTTCAAGAGAGCGGTAGCCCGAGGCCTCGATGGCCGAGTAGTGGGCGAACAGATCCTGCGATCCGTCGTCGGGGGTGATGAAGCCGAAACCTTTTTCGGCGTTGAACCACTTCACGGTTCCAGTGGGCATTCTTTACTGCTTTCTGTAATGCACAGCTCCGTCGTTCGGAGCGGATCGTCGTGTGTCTTCATCCGCTTTTCCGAACCGCCTGCACCCTCCGGCGGAGAAGCGAGACGTTACATCACTTGCGCAACACAACAACTGGAACCCCACGGTAGTGCAAGAGGCGCGCTAGTTGTAGATATATTCGTCACATTTCACTCAAATGAAATCCAATCGTCATACCCCGCATTCGAGTCAATGGTGTGCTCATGCGGTGTTTGCCCAGCCGCGCACGTTACTGTCAGAACATCTAGAGCGTTGAGCTCACCGCCGGCTGGGAAGTCGAAAATTGATTTCCGAGAGCCGCACTATGACACTCACCTCTACCCTTGGTCCTGTTCGCAGCACGACTCCGCGGATTGCGGGATCCAATCCGATCAGTTCGTTCACCGAACTGCTGGCGAGCGTTCGCACCGCAAATCTGCTTCGCCGCAGCCGTCTCTTCTATTGGAGTGTCTTCGGCTCCTTGGTTGTTGCCCTCGGTGGCGCAATCACCGGCTTCTTGCTTTTGGGTGATTCGTGGCTTCAGTTGCTTATCGCCGGCGCGCTCGGGATCATCTTCACGCAGTTCGCCTTCCTCGGGCATGAGGCGTCGCATCGTCAGGTTTTCGAGTCCGGGCGCACCAATGATCGTGTTGGTCGCGCGCTCGTCGCTGGCTTTGTCGGCATGAGTTATTCCTGGTGGATGACGAAGCACACGCGTCACCACGCGAACCCGAACACGATGGGCAAAGACCCCGATATTGGACTCGACACGATTTCCTTCGTCGAAGAAGACGCCGCCTCTGCCCGCGGCCTGCGTGCTCTTATCACCCGGCATCAGGGCGCACTGTTCTTCCCCCTCCTTGCTTTCGAGGGCGTGAACCTGCACATCAAATCGATCGGCCATGTTTTTGGCCGCGGCAAGGTCGATGGTCGCGCGCTCGAGATCGTCCTGATCCTGGGACGTCTCGCGCTGGTGGCTGCTGCGATCTTCGCCGTGTTGCCCCTCGGGTTGGCCTTCGCCTTCTTGGGCGTCCAGCTCGCGGTATTCGGCATCTATCTCGGTGCCTCATTCGCACCGAACCACATCGGCATGCCGATCATCCCCGAGGGAACCAAGACGGACTTCCTGCGCAAGCAGGTTCTCACCTCACGCAATATTCGTGGCGGAGCGTGGATGACCGCGCTCATGGGCGGACTCAACTACCAGGTCGAGCACCACCTCTTCCCCAGCATGGCGCGTCCGCAACTTCGCGCCGCGCGTCGTCTCGTTCGTGAGGTCTGCGCCGAGCAGGGCATCAAATACACCGAAACCGATCTGGGGCAGGCCTATGTTCAGGTGCTTCAGTATCTGAACCGGGTGGGCATCTACGCCGGCGCCTCGTTCGACTGTCCGGTCGCGGCCGATTACCGTCGTTACTGAGCACGTCCTTACTGAGCGCTAGCCTGGGCGCATGCCCGAAACACGTGACGCCACGAGCTGGATGGCGGCCCGCACGATTGCCGCCGAGCTCGCCCAGACGGGTGTCGATCCGCTCGACGTCACAGCCGCAGCCGCCGCACGTGTGGCGCTCGTTCGCCGTTTCGTACTCGACGCAATTCTGATCTTCGGCCTCGTCGCGCTGCTCGCCTCGATCGCCCTCATGGTGGTGCGCGCCGTATCGGGCAGCGACCCGCTGGCGGGCCGTGAACCGTGGATCACCTCCGCCGCCCTCGTCTTGCTGCTCGCCGTTCTCGTCGTGCGAGCCGTGCTTCCCGCACGTGATGCAGCCTACGAAGCAGCGTGGTCGGCCTTCACGACGCGGGTGTGGCCGCACGGCGTGGCGCGGGATGATCTCGGGGGAGCCCGTCTGGTGTTCGTTCGTCAGGCAGCGCGGTTGACCGCAGAAGCCGACGGCGGGACATTCCCGACGTCGGCTCCCGGCAGTTCGCGCTAAGCCAGGTTCTCGCTATACAGGGGGTAGCAGGCGCGCACCGCGTTGCGCGATGACTTCCATTTCGACCATCAGGTCCGGGTGGACCAGCGGTGTGATCATGAGGGTCCCTGCCGCAGGTTTCGGGTCAGGCAAGAACTCTCGCGAAACGGCGATTACGTCATCGATGTAGGCGCGGTCGGTCACTGTCTGTCGGATAAAAACGATCTCCGACAGCGAGCTGCCCACCTCTTCGAGGAGCCGCTGGATCTCAAGGTAGGTGCCGCGCGTTTGTTCCGTGACGGTCGCGGCCGGGAAGGCCACGCCCGTGACGAAGATGAGGTCATCGCTGGCTACGACGCTCGCAAAGGGGTGGATGTGCACCGGTCCCGGAACGACCTGATAGTCGGGCATCGAGTTACTGCTTCGGGAAGGCCGGCGGCTTGCCGTCGACAGGCACGCGCAGGTCGTCCACGTGGTAGTTGTGCGCGTTGTAGAGCTTGCCGTCGATCTTGGCGATCATGTCGCGCGGGACTCCGGGCCAGCGTGCACCAGCCTCCGAGAGGGTGTTGAAGCCGCTCTGGCGACCCTCGTCATCCCAAATTGGGCGTCCGCCTTCGGGGCGGAAGTGCGGCATGACCTCACGGGCGAACAGTTCGGTGCTCTTGCGCACCATCCATTCGGGCGAGCCGCCGCCGTCAGCAACGACGAGCACTTGGCCGACGCCGGTCTCCTCACGGAAGTCCTCGAGCTTGCGGGTGACCGTCTCGGGGGAGCCGACGATCGCCATTCCCTCGTTGACCATGGCGTCGTATGTGAGGTCTTCGGGCTTGAACACGAATCCGCTCTGCAGAAGTCCCTGGATCGACTGCCACGTGGTGGCTCCGGGAGGGAATGACTCTTCGAAGTTGGCACGGAGTACGCACTGGTAGAACCAGAGAAGGCCGGCCTCAAACTCTTTGCGGGCCTGCTTGTCCGATTCGGCGACGTAGACCTGCACGGTTCCACCCAACTGGCTGGGCGGCGGGGTGTAGCCGAATTCATCCTCGGCGATTCGTCTGAACTGCTCGAGGTAGCGCACCACACCCTTTGTACCGCTGAGGAATGTGATGTACGTGTGACGGGCGCGGGCCGCCTCGACCTGCGATTCGCGCGAACCGGATGCGGGCATCCAGGTCTCGATCTTGTGGAGCGGCTTAGGCCAGAGGTTCACATAGGGCAGGTTGAAGAACTCGCCGCGGTGTTCGAAAGGGCCCGGTTCGTTGAGTGCCCGCGACACCAGGCGGGTGAACTCATGGTGTCGGCGGCGGGCAGTGGTTGGGTTGGCGCCCGTCTGGTAAAAGGCCGGACCAATACCCATCGGGTAAGCGACAAAGAAGCGTCCACCCGACATGACGTCGAGCATGGCGATCTCTTCGGCCATCTTGATCGGGGAGGCATAGGTGGTTGACGATGGGCCGAGGGCTCCGACGCGGAGCCCCTTCGTGCGGGCCAGCACCCACGATGACAGGACCGTAGAGCTGGGAAGGATCGCGGGGACGCGCTGTTCCATGATCACCGATGAGTCGAATCCGAGAAGCTCTCCGAGCGCGAGGTTGTCGACATATCGGCGCATCTGATCCTGGGCGAGGATTGGGTGGCTGAACTCTTCGTTCGGAAGATCGATGTAGTTGGATGTGCGCTGGCCCTCATCCATATGCGGCATGAAACCGTCGTTGCCGTTCATAAAGAGGTGGAAGAGGAGCTTCCGGTCCGGTTTGATGTCTGTCATGTCAAAGCCTCCGACGACGCACCTGCGGCACCGTCAATTGTGGGTCGAAAAAAAGGATGGTGACTAGGAGGCCTGAGAGGCGAGCTCGACGACCTTCTGGGCGATCTGAGCAGGCTCCTGGATGACGAGCAGGTGCTGCGTCGGTGCCGAGGCGCCGACGATCGTGACAGGGGCCGCAGTCGACAGGAGTTCGCTGTAACGGCGAGCCACCGAGGGCGTGATCAGCTTGTCTTCCTCGGGGATGAGGACCTGCGAGGGCGCGGTGACGCGCGCGAGGCGGTGCTCCATCCGCAGGCTGTACCGCGGGTTCCACGCGACACGCGCGATTCCGATGCGCTCTTTGTAGTCGGTAAGCACTCGGTTCACCCCGTCTTCATCGGAATCGATGACGAAGTTGTACTGGTCGCGGTCGGGGCCCAGAGCGGCATCCAGCCAGTGCTCGCGATCAAGCCGGTACGGGTCGACCATTTTCTCGTCTTCGTCCGGCAGGGTGCCCGTCGGCGAAATGAGGGTCAGGGACCGCACGCGCTCGGGATAAATCGCCGCGAACTCGCCAGCAACCCAGGCTCCAAAACCCTGGCCTACGGCGTGCACCGGTCCCACGCCGAGTGCATCCAAGAACGCGGCGTAGTGGACCGAGAGGTCGTTGAAGTCATTGATTGGGTCTACGAGTTCGGTCTCACCGAAGCTCGGGTGATCCGGAACGATGACATCGAATGTGGCGGCGAGCTCTTCGTAGAACGGGATCCATCGGCCGGAATAACCCTGGCCCTCGAAGAAGAGCACGGGGTCGCCTTCGCCGCGTCGACGGTAGACCGTGTCGAGGCCGATGACGTCAACGTGCCCGGGGGCGACGTCGATCAGTGTGTTCTGCGTTGTCATGTCGAAGAGCCCTTTTACTTTGCTTGCTCAGCCAGCGCGACGATCGCGGCGACGTAGGCGTCGGGCTCCTGCTCGGTGAGCATATGGCCGGTGGTTGCGCCGCCTGTTCCGGAGATCTTGACCAGGGGAGCCTTGAGCCAGTGGGCCCAGTCAGTACCGGTGGGCTCGGGAGCCACGTAGTCATGGTCGGGCACGATCACCTGGCGAGGTGCGGTGATGCGGTCGAGTCGGCGGTACAGGCCTGCGGACGGCTCGAGCGAGAACTTTTCCGGGTCGGAGAAGTCGTCGTCAGCTTCTGAGATGAACAGGCCGAGGTCGCCGGCGGTCTCGAGGTGCGGGTACTGCTCCCAGGTCTCGTTGAACAGCATCTCCATCAGGTTCGCCGGGGCGGGGCCGTCATGGGTTCCGACCAGTTCCGGAGCAATAACAACCGGCAACGGCAGCGGCGCTACGACGGTAAGCGAAGCGATGCGCTCGGGGTAGGTGGCAGCGAAGGCGCCGACGGTTATGCCGCCGAGCGAGTGGCCGACGAGATGGACTTTGTCCAGGCCGAATGCGTTGAGTACGTCAGCGAGGTGGACGACGAAATCGTCGAGCGTGCGATACCACGCCGGTCGCGCCGTCTTGCCGAAGCCCGGGAGCTGTGGGGCGATGACGTCGAAGTGCTCGGCGAGCTTCGCTTCTGAGCTGAGCCAGCTGTTCGCCAGGCCCATGCCATGAATGAACACCAGCGGTTCACCGCTGCCGGACCGACGATAGGCGGTCTTGACGCCATTGACGTCGATGTAGTCGGGTTCGGTCTCACCCTGTGGATCCAGGGGAATTGCGGGAAATGTGCTCATCGTTGATGCGGCCTTTCGCTCGTCGCGCATGTTGCCTTCCAAAAGGTACAGTATCGCGATTACTATGATGCAAGCAACACAGTTCGTTCGACGAGGAATGTGGCTCGATCCACATCAGGGCGTGATCTTTGCATCCGCGTTCTCTGCCTCGGATACCCCAATCCGACCCATTGACGTAGGAGACACCATGTTGACCACCCAGGCTGAGCGCGATTTCGAATCGTTGACATTTGCCGATCTTGAAGCCGACCCCTATCCCGTCCTTAAGCGACTTCGGGCAGAAGCCCCACTTGCGTACATTCCCGGCGCCGGGGGGTGGCTCGCAACGAGTTATGAGCTCGTGCAAGAGATTCACGAAAACACGGAGATCTTCAAAGCGACGATTCCGGAAGAGCCGCTCGTTTGCATGGGCGCCGAGAATATATTGAGCCTCGAAGGTCCGCGCCACCTGCGCTACCGCAAAGCCGTCCACAAGACCCTGTCGCGCCCCTCGGTCGACAGTTTCGCCGACCGGGTCATAGGTGAGGTGGTCGAGGAGCGGCTGAGCATGCTCGACGGCCTCGAGACGTCCGAACTCCTCACCGAGTACTTCGAACCGATGTCCGTGCTCTCGGTGGCTCGGGTGATCGGCGTTCCGCACCTCGACATCGACACCCTTCGGCGCTGGTTCTATGGGCTCATTCTGGGGACCTCGAATGTGACGCTCGACATGGACATCGCCCGTAAGGCCAACAAGGTCAGTCTCGAGATCGACGAGACGGTTCGCCCCGTCTTCGAGAAGCTGGACAAGGAGCCCGACGGATCGGTCATGTCTCACCTCCTGCAGTACGCAAGCGGAGACACGCTGCAGGAACGCATCGACGACATCACCCCGACCCTCAAGATCATCATTGCGGGCGGCCTGCAGGAGCCCGGGCACGGGGCGGCGACCCTAACGGACGGCTTGCTGACGCATCCCGAGTCGCTTCGAAAGTTCCAGGAGGACACCGCCGGCCAGATCCAGTCGGCGGTGGAGGAAGGGCTGCGCTGGGTGTCGCCCGTGGGCGCCAATGTGCGTCAGCTTCGTAACGACGCAGTCGTGGCTGGCCGGGAACTTGCGGCCGACACTTTTGTGCTCGCCTCGCTGTCATCGGCGAATCGTGACGAGACGGTGTACGGGGCGAATTCCGCGGTGTTCGACATCACCCGACCTGAGAGTCGGCACATGGCCTTCGGCGTGGGAATGCACCATTGCTCGGGCAACTATTTCGGTCGTGTCGCCATTCGCATGGCAGTGAAGGCGCTCTTCGACCGATACCCCGATATGCGGCTCAACGAGGAGTTCGGGCCGACTCCCTACAAGGGATTTGTGTTTCGGGCGCCGACTGCTGTGAATGTGAAGCTCGGCACGCGCGCCTAGTTCACCGAGCTGCCGCGGGTTCTGTCGGGTGCACGGCCAGAACGGCGGCTCCGAGGATGCCGGAATTGTTGCGATGCATTGCGGGAACGATCCGTGTTCTCAACGAAAGCAGGGGGAGGAACTCCTCATAGCTTTTGGAGACGCCTCCGCCGACGATGATCAGGGAAGGCGAGAACAACTTCTCGATGGTCTCGTAGTAGCGCTGGAGTCGTTCTGCCCATTCTGCCCAGCTGAGGTTCTTGCGTTCTTTTGCTGCGTACGACGCGCGGCTCTCCGCGTCTTTGCCATCGACTTCGAGATGGCCGAGTTCCGTGTTCGGGACGAGAACCCCGTTGTATAGCAAGGCACTTCCAATGCCGGTGCCCAAAGTGGTGAGGATCACGACGCCCGGTTCACCGAGAGCGGCACCGAACCGGGCCTCGGCCACGCCCGCGGCGTCAGCGTCGTTCACAAAGAAGATGTCGCGGTGGAGAGCCTTCTCGAAGAGATCCTCAGCCTCAAGCCCGATCCACTTCTTTGAGACATTCGCGGCGGACATCGTCCTCCCGTCGATGACGACGGCCGGAAAGCAGATACCAACGGGAAGTCCATCGGCTGTTGCGCCGAAACCGCTGATCATGTCGACCACAACAGCCACAATGTCGGCGGGGGCACCCCCCTCGGGTGTGCTGACTTTCACCCGGTCAGACACCAGCTCGCCACTGTCGAGATCGACCACCGCCCCCTTGATGCCGGTTCCGCCGATGTCGATGCCAATCGCAAGGGATGCCATCTGCTCATCCTCTCGTATCTGCAGGAGCGTACGGTTGAGACATGACTGAATGGTGGTACAACCACAAGACCGGAGAAGTAGAAGAAGGACCGCAGTCCCTCGGCTCCGACCGGGATGGTCCCTTTGCCAGTCGCGAGGAGGCCGAGCGCGCTCCCCAGATTGCGCGCGAGCGGGCCGCAGCCTGGGCTGCCGAAGAGGCTGACGAGAGCTAGGCCCGCATCCGCTCCAATAGGTTCATGGCATCGTGCGGAGAGTGCACCTTGTTTTCGGTGTCGAAGTAGGCGTAGACGTCACGCTCGTGATCCAGATGATCGCGGATCCACTCCTCCCAGAGATCTAATCCGGAATCGTCGTACCCGTTCGGATATGTATCGGATTCACCGTGGAGGCGTGCGTAGGCGAAGTCTGCCGTCACCCAGTCGAGCCGAGGCCACCGCGAGCGGCTGTCACCGAGCACCGCGGCAACGTTGTGGCTTTCGAGCTGCCGCGCGAAGTCGGGGTCGTCGAAGCTGTGCGAACGCGGTTCGATGGCATGCCGGATCGGACGATTCGCGTCACCCGTCAGGAGCTCGCGTCCCGCCATGCGCGAACTTCGCTGGGACGCCACATCCTCCGCCTCGCGCGTGTTGTGGGGGAGCAGGTCGAGAAACGCCTCCATGGTCTCCGGGTCGTAGTCAAAGCCGGGCGGGAGCTGCCAGAGGATCGCGCCGAGCTTGGCACCCAGCGCCAGGATGCCGGAGGCGAAGAAGTTGGCAAGAGGCTCCCTGACATCCTCCAACTTGCGGATATGGGTGATGAAGCGAGGCGCCTTCACCGAGAAGACAAAGTCATCGGGTGTTGCGTCACTCCATTTGTGCCAGCTGTCGGGCTTTTGCAAGGAATAGAACGACCCGTTGATCTCGATGGACGTAACCCGGCGCGAGGCGTACTCCAGTTCATCGGCCTGGCGCAGGCCAGGAGGGTAGAAGGTGGATCGCCAGGGGGGATACACCCATCCCGACATCCCGATGCGGTAGTCAGGAGAATCGTTCACGCTGACATCTTCGCCCGATAGTGAGGGCGACACCAGCTTTGGGGGTGAGCTGTGGCTGGCCGTGGGCAGCGACTCCTTGTGAGACTTAGAGCACGATTTTCGGGGGATATGAATGACAGCGGTGGAGACTCTGCCTGCGCCAGGGTGGTACAGCGATCCGCATGTGCCCGCGCAGCAGAGATGGTGGAGCGGCGCTGCGTGGACCGAGCACGTTCAGGCCATCCAAGCTGCTCCGCCGACGGTTACCGCTCCGGTCGTTGTACCCAATCCTCCTGCCGCCCCTGCGCCCGCCGCCACCCCAACCGCGCGGCCGCTTGCCGCAGCAACAGCCCTGAGCACTCCGCTGCCTCCGGCTATCAGCACAGAAGAGCAGCTCGCGTGGCACCGTGAGGATGCCCCGGAGGTGACCCGTGCCGGATTTGGCACGGGCACCGGAGCAATCAGAACGAGCCAGCCTTCATCGATTTCCCCGCATTCAGCTCCCACAAATGGGTCCGGCCATGCGGCTTCTGTAAATGGGATGCCGGGCTATGCGGCTCCTGGTTACGGGCCAGCTGCCTATGGCACCCCCGCTCGGTACGGCGAAATGATGGCGCCGCCGCCCGAGAACCGCGTGGCCAGGCGCGCGCTCGTCTGGGCGCTTGTCTCGATCGTGATCAACCCCCTCCTGATCTTCAGCATTATCGCCATCGCAACGGGCGCCAAAGGGCGCGGCGAGGCACGAGTCATCGAAGCGATGGGCTTCGGTCCGGCCGAGAGCAGACGCGGGACAGCGGGCGCGGCGATCGGAATCGGTGTCGGTGTCATCGCCATTCAGCTTCTTGCCGCAGCCCTGTGGTTCGTCGTGCTGCAGCCGCACTACGACCAAGCCAAGGTCGAGTCCGCCATTTCGACGGAACTCTCTTCGAGACTCACGCGTGTGAACCCGAACGCGACAGTCGATGTGAATTGCCCCCCGACGGCTTCTCTTACGGTTGGCACGACCTTTGATTGCGGGATCCTGGTGTCGGACGGGAGTGCAGGGGTCGCGCATGTTAAGGTCACCGACGCGGCAGGCTCGATGAGCTGGACTGTCACCGCTGCAACAACGGGAGCCTGATCGCCATGACGAATTCCTTAGCTTCTGCGCCCCCTGGTTGGTACCCGGATCCCTCTGGTCAGGCCCCTCAGCGATGGTGGTCGGGTACGCAATGGACCCCGCATGTCAACAGCGGCGTCCCGTCTGAGCTCGGAGTACTCGTACCGATAAGTGGGTGGGCCACCCGTTCTCTCGTCTGGGGGATCGTTGCCGTCGTCATTCCGCTTGCAGCACTGCCCGGAATCCTTGCACTCGTCTTCGGTGTTCTAGGTATGTCGGCCGAGAAGCGCAATCGCGATGCCGGCATGCTTTCGAAACTGGGACGTGCACGGGCGGGCACGATCCTGGGTGCCGTGTCGCTGGGTTTTGCGGCTCTTGTGATCGTCCTCGCGATCGTCTACTCGCGGTAGGAGTGCTCGGCGTCGGGATATGCGCCGCTATTCACGTCGGCGATCCACTCCGTTGCCGCGTCGGTGAGGATGCCCGCAAGGTTGGCGTATTGCTTCACGAAGGTGGGGATGCGTCCGGTTGTGAGTCCGGCCCAGTCCGTCCACACCATGAGCTGGCCGTCGGCGTCTGGTCCCGCCCCGACGCTGATTGTCGGGATCGAGAGTTCAGCTGTAACGCGCTTCGCGGCGTCTGACGGGACCATCTCTAAGACCACCGCGAAGGCGCCGGCATCTTGGACCGCGTGAGCGTCCGCCAACAACTCGTCGATGCGTGATCCGCGTCCCTGCACGAGGTGGCCGCCAAGTTGATGCTCGCTCTGCGGAGTAAAGCCGATGTGGCCCATGACCGGGATGCCAGCGCCCACGATCCTGCGGATCTGTTCGGCACTGCGCACGCCGCCTTCGAGTTTGACGGCGTGAGAACCTGTCTCTTTCATGAATCGAAGTGCGGAATGGAGCGCCTCATCGGGTCCTGACTCATACGATCCGAAGGGCATATCTGCGATCACAAACGCCCGCTTCGCGGCGCCGGCAACAGCGCGTGTCAGCGGAATGAGGTCGTCAAGCGTCACGGGCAGTGTTGTCTCGTAGCCCAACACATTGTTTCCTGCCGAATCCCCGACCAGGAGAAAGTCAATACCGGCACGATCGAAGATCGCGGCGGTCAGCTGGTCGTAGCTCGTGAGCCCGGTGATTTTGATGCCCTCGGCTTTGGCATTCTGGAAATGCCGCGTGCGAACCCGTTTGACGACTGCCTCTGTCATGTCGTAAGTCTGGCACGACGGCGGGAGCGATAGCCTAGGGATACGATTCGACCCGTACGAGAGGCAGCCGTGGACAAGCAGCGCGACTTCGTTCTTCGCACTATTGAGGAGCGCGGTGTCAAGTTCGTGCGCCTCTGGTTCACCGATGTTGTGGGGCAGCTCAAATCTGTTGCACTTGCCCCGGCCGAGGTGGAGGGGGCGTTCAGCGAAGGGGTCGGATTCGACGGGTCAGCCATTGAAGGTCTGACGCGCAGTTATGAGGCCGACGTTCTGGCACATCCCGACCCCACGACGTTCCAGATTTTGCCGTGGCGCGGAGAGATTGATCCGACAGCCCGTATGTTCTGTGACATCACCACGCCTGACGGTCAGCCGGCGACAGCTGACCCGCGCAATGTTCTGAAGCGGGCACTTGCCAAAGCTGCCGATCTGGGATTCTCCTTCTACACGCACCCCGAGATCGAGTTCTATCTGCTCAACTCGCCAAAGCTTGTGAACGGTCAGCCCGACCCGGTAGATAACGCGGGGTATTTCGACAACGTCCCGGGGGGATCCGCCAACGATTTCCGGCGTCGCTCGGTGCGCATGCTCGAAGATCTTGGGATTTCCGTGGAGTTCAGCCACCACGAGGCGGGGCCGGGGCAGAACGAGATCGATCTGCGATACGCCGACGCGCTCACGATGGCCGACAACATCATGACGTTCCGCACGGTGATCAAAGAGGTCGCAATCGAACAGGGCGTCTACGCCACCTTCATGCCCAAACCGATTTCCGGCAAGCCGGGTTCGGGGATGCACACGCATATGTCGCTGTTCGAGGGCGACACCAACGCATTCTTCGACGCCGCGGGTGAATATCAGCTCTCCAAGATCGGGCGGCAATTCGTTGCGGGTCTGCTGCGACACGCCCCTGAAATCACCGCGGTCACCAATCAGTTCGTCAACTCATACAAGCGGTTGTGGGGCGGGGACGAAGCTCCGAGCTACCTCACCTGGGGCCACAACAATCGCTCTGCCCTGGTGCGTGTTCCGATGTACAAGATTGGCAAGGGACAGAGCGCGCGCGTGGAATACCGCGGCATTGACTCAGCTGCTAACCCGTACCTGTCGTTTGCGTTGATGCTCGCCGCCGGCTTGAAAGGCATCGAGAAGGGGTATGAACTTCCTCCCGAAGCCGATGGAGACGTGTGGAGCATGACCGACGCGGAGCGGCGTGCGCTGGGCTATGACAGCCTGCCCGCATCCCTCGACAGCGCCCTGTCTCTTATGGAAGCGAGCGATCTGGTCGCCGAAACACTGGGCGAGCAGGTGTTCGAGTTCGTGCTCGCCAACAAGCGGCGGGAATGGGAAGGGTACCGCGACCAGGTGACGCCGTTCGAACTGGCCAGCAACCTCGAGATTCTCTAGACGTCCGTTGAACGGGCCTGGCTATGGCGCGCACCCCTCTCACCCTGACCGAGCTCGCGCGACTCGGGTTTACTGATCTCACGGTGGCACAGAAGGCGTTGGCGACGCTCCCGGACGACCTCACGCCGCTTTTTGCTTTCGCCGCCGACCCCGACCAGGCCCTGAGGTGCACCATCGCACTTCGGGAGCGCAGCGGTGAGGCGTTCGAGACCTTCTGTCGTGACGCGATTGCCTGTCGGCGACTCATCAGGGTTCTCGGGTCGTCGCAGGGACTAGCCGACTTCCTCCAGCGTCGGCCCGACCAGCTTTCCGCTCTGTCCGAGCCAATCAGTGAGCCGTTGCTTCCTGATGTGTATGGAGATCTGGTGGGGGATGCGGTCGTTGGCCTCACCGGAGAAGCCGCCTGGACGGCGCTCCGTGTCGCTTACCGCCGCGAGCTGTTGCGTCTTGCGGCCTGGGATCTCGAGCAGAACGACGGCCTGTTGGTTGTCGACCGCGTTGCAGCAGCACTTGCCGATCTCTCGGGTGCAGCTCTCGACGCAGCGCTCACCGTCGCCCGCGCGATGAGCAGTTTTCCTGCCGACGAAACCGCCGCGACCCGGCTGGCGATCATCGGGATGGGAAAGGCGGGGGCGCGCGAACTCAACTATGTCAGCGATGTCGATGTCATTTTCGTGGGTGCTGGGGGAGGCCTCAACGGCGGGGAAGTGGCCGACGAACGCGCCATCGACATCGCCACCCGTCTTGCCCGCGACACGATGCGCGGGATCTCGGAACTCGCGCTTGAACCGCCTCTATGGGAGGTGGATGCGAACCTTCGCCCCGAAGGCAAGAGCGGAGCGCTCGTGCGCACCCTCGACTCCCATCGCGCCTATTACGACAGATGGGCACAAAGCTGGGAGTTTCAGGCGCTGCTGAAGGCTCGGCCCCTCGCCGGCGACCGTGAGCTTGGCCAGGATTACGTCACGGAGCTTGCCCCGTTGATCTGGGCGAGCGCATCGCGCGACGGTTTCGTTGATTCGGTCCAGCGGATGCGCGAAAGAGTCACGGCGAACATCCCGTCCGGCGAAGTGGACGTGCAATTGAAGCTCGGTCCGGGGGGACTGCGCGACGTGGAGTTCACGATTCAACTGCTGCAGCTCGTGCACGGGCAGGCCGATGAGTCGGTCCGACAGCGCTCGACTCTCGACGCCCTCCTCGCTCTCGCCGATGCGGGCTATATCGGTCGCGCGGAGGCGGCCGAATTCGGGCATCACTATCGCTTCCTGCGTCTACTCGAGCATCGGTTACAGCTCTCTCGGCTGCGGCGCACGCATCTCATGCCCCGTGATCCCGAGGCGCTGCGGGTGCTCGCGCGGTCGACGGGACGGGCGACGAATGCCGACGCCTTGACCGAGCAATGGCGCCAGGTGAAGCACGAGGTGCGCAGCCTGCACGAGAGATTGTTCTACCGTCCGCTCCTGTCGGCCGTTGCCGCGCTGCCCGAAGACGGCTTCGCCTTGACGAGCGAGCAGGCTGAGGCCCGCCTTGCGGCAATTGGGTTCACTGACCCGGCGGGTGCACTGCGGCACATTGCGGCATTGGGGGCGGGTGTGTCTCGCCGCGCACAGATCCAGCGAACGCTCCTCCCGGTCATGCTCGGGTGGTTCGCCGAGGGCGCCGACCCGGACTATGGCCTTCTCGCTTTCCGTCGACTCAGTGACGATCTGGGGGAGGCGTATTGGTTCCTTCGGATGCTGCGTGACTCATCTGGTGCCGCGAGGCGTTTGACCCATGTGCTGTCGAGCTCCCGATTCATCGGCCTGCTATTTGAACGAATCCCTGAAGCTGCGGCGTGGCTTGAAGCGGACGGGGAACTGCGGCCGAGGCCTCTGCATGAGCTGCTCGAAGAAACAGCCGCGACGATTGCGCGTCACCAAGGAGACCAGGCGGCGGCGGCCTTGGCCCTTCGTGGCGCTCGACGCCGCGAGGTATTGCGGATCGCACTCGGTGCCATCGTCGGGGTGCTCACGATCGACGAGGTGGGCCCCGCTCTCGCCGACGTGACGACCGCGATTCTTACCGGAGTCCTCGCGCTTGTCCACGACGACGACGGCATCGAATTTGGCGTCGTCGCGATGGGGCGCTACGGCGGTGCGGAGCTCGGATTCGGCAGCGATGCCGACGTGATGTACGTCTATCGCCCATCCAGCGCGACGCCAGAAGAGGCAGCCAAGCGAGCCGAGCACATCGTGAAGGAGCTCGTCCGTCTTACAGAAGACCTGCGGCTCCCACTTGATTTGGACGCCAATCTGCGACCGGAAGGCGCCAACGGACCTCTTGTGCGCAGCCTCGACTCTTATCGCGCGTACTACGAACGGTGGTCGTTGACCTGGGAAGCGCAGGCGCTCCTCCGCGCGCGGGCTGTCGCGGGCGAGGAGGCGTTGCTCGCCGACTTTATGGCGCTTGCCGATGAGATCCGATATCCGGGACGGATCACCGACACGCAGGTGCGGGAAATCAAGCGCATCAAGGCACGGGTCGAATCGGAGCGGCTGCCGCGGGGCGCGGATCCAACCCGTCACGTCAAGCTGGGGCGGGGATCCCTGAGCGACGTTGAATGGTTCGTTCAGTTGCTGCAGCTGCAGCACGCTGCACGGGTTCCCGCGATGCGCACGACCTCGACCCTTCGGGCACTTGCTGCTGCAGTTGACGCGGATGTGGTCTCGCCCGATGACGTTGAGCGCCTCCGTGCGGCGTGGATACTCGCATCGCGAGTGCGCTCGGCCATGACCCTCTGGACCGCTAAGACCATCGACACCCTCCCGACCGACCGTCGCTCCCTCGAAGGGGTCGCACGACTCCTGGAGTATCAGCCGGGGGGAGCATCCCTTCTCGAAGAGGATTACCTGCGCACAACCCGGCTGTCGCGTCAGGTCTTCGAACGCGGCTTCTACGGCAGCTGAGGCGGTCTGCGCAACGCAAATGGGCCGCCTCCCGGAGAGGAGACGACCCATTTGTGAAGCGTGGCTTAGACGCCGAAGTAGAGCTCGTACTCAAACGGGTGCGGGCGCTGTGCGAACGGCAGCAGCTCCTTCTCGCGCTTGTACTCGATCCAGGTGTCGATCAGGTCCTGCGTGAACACTCCACCCTCGAGCAGGTAGTCGTGGTCGGCCTCGAGGGCCAGCAGTGCCTCGTCGAGCGACGCGGGAAGCTGCGGGATGCCCTTGGCTTCCTCGGGCGGCAGCTCGTAGAGGTCCTTGTCGACGGGCTCATGCGGCTCGATCTTGTTCTTGATGCCGTCGATACCGGCCAGCAGCTGCACCGCGAATGCGAGGTACGGGTTGCCGGAGGCGTCGGGCGCGCGGAACTCGATGCGCTTGGCCTTGGGGTTGGTGCCCGTGATCGGGATGCGGATCGACGCCGAGCGGTTACCGGCCGAGTAGACCAGGTTGACCGGGGCTTCGAAGCCGGGGATCAGGCGGTGGTACGAGTTGACTGTCGGGTTCGTGAACGCCGAGATCGAGCGGGCGTGCTTCAGGATGCCGCCGATATACCAGCGCGCGGTGTCCGAGAGACCGCCGTAGCCCTTCTCGTCGTAGAACAGCGGCTTGCCATCGTTCCAGAGCGACTGGTGGGTGTGCATACCCGATCCGTTGTCGCCCATGAGCGGCTTCGGCATGAAGGTCGCAACCTTGCCCCACTCAAGGGCGGTGTTCTTGACGATGTACTTGAACTTCAGGATGTCGTCAGCAGCGTGAACGAGCGTGTCGAACTTGTAGTTGATCTCACCCTGACCGGCGGTGCCGACCTCGTGGTGCGAACGCTCGACGTCGAAGCCGGCTTCGAGAAGCTTGACGACGATGTCGTCGCGCAGGTCAGCGTGCTGGTCGACGGGCGAGACGGGGAAGTAGCCGCCCTTGTACGGGGTCTTGTTGGCGAGGTTTCCGCCTTCTTCGTCGCGGCCAGAGTTCCAGGCAGCTTCGCTCGAGTCGACCTCGTAGTAGGACTTGTTCTGCTTCACTTCGTACTTGACGTCGTCGAAGATGTAGAACTCGGCCTCGGGGGCGAAGAATGCCGTGTCGGCGATGCCGGTCGAGGCGAGGTACTTCTCGGCCTTCTTGGCAACCTGACGCGGGTCGCGCGAGTAGATTTCGCCGTTGCGCGGGTTGTAGATGTCGAACACGATGATGAGCGTGCGCTCCGTGCGGAATGGGTCCACATAGGCCGTCGAGATGTCCGGGATGAGCTGCAGGTCGGATTCGTGGATCGACTGGAAGCCACGGATCGACGAACCGTCGAATAGCTGGCCGACCGAGAAGAACTCCTCATCGACCGTGGCGGCCGGAATGTTGAAGTGCTGCTGGATGCCCGGCAGGTCGGTGAAACGAATGTCGAGGAACTTGACATCCGTGTCCTTGATGAATTTCAGGACTTCAGATGAGTCACTGAACAGAGGGGAGGACATAAAGGCATTACTCCAAGGGGCCGTTGAACGATGGGTAGGACGCAACCCCCTCACGGTACGGGGCCGGCATTTCCCGACCGTGACCCGCATGTTTCCGGGATGTTACGGCGACTGCGCCACCTAGGCTAACAGGGTGGCGAAGACCCCAGATCCCCAGGTGCCCGATGGATCGCCAGGGCAACGAGGGCCAGAGCAGCAATGGCTCGAGCAGCAATGGCCGGGGGAGCGTCTCGGGCTACCGCAGAGCGGGCCGCGTTCCATCGCCCGCCTGGGGCCGCGTCTGGGTGCGATCCTTGTCGACTGGGCCGTTGCCTCGCTCATTTCGGTGGCGTTCTTTCGCACCGGCCCGTGGCAGACCGATCCGTTTGTCACGCTCGGCATCTTTGCGGCGCTTCAGCTGGTCTTCCTCGTGATCCTCAACGGAAGCCCCGGACATCTGGTGTTCCGGATGCGCCTCGTCCCCGTGCGCCCGGGTCGCCTCCGAATCTGGCAGGCAGCCCTCCGCACCCTGCTGCTGTGCTTCGCAATCCCGGCGTTCATGTGGAATCGCGATCAGCGCGGGCTGCATGATCTCGCGGCCCGCACAATGCTGGTGCGCGTCTAGCGCGGGCGACCCGCGCGCACGCGCGTCGGGTCGACGCCCTTGGGGATTGGCAGTCCGTTGCGACCGAGCGAACTGAGACGGTTGCTGATAGCAAGCACCTCATTCTTGGTCAGTACGCGCTTGTAGCGCTGCAGAGTCGGTGCAATGCGGTGCAGGGGGGTCGAGTCAACGTCGGGGCCGACGTACAGCAGGTGGATCGGCACATTCGGGAGCACGCGTCCGACGCTCGCGCGTTCTTTGTCGAGCATCTGCTGGGTGCGTGACCGGGGGCCCTCGCCGATGAGCACGACGCCTCCACGGCCGACCGCCCGATAGACGGCGTCCTGGGTGCGAGGACTCACGTTGACCGGCATTTCGTTACCTGTCCAGGTGCGTCGAAGGCCGCTCTTGAGAACAGCCCCGACGGCCCCCGGCTGGCCCGCAATCTGCGAATAGGCGGCTTTCTCGGCCCGTCGACCCAGCACGATCAATACGAGGAGCACGCCACCGAGAACACCGGCGACGGTGTACAGGACGATGCCCAAGGGATTTCCCCCTAAGAAAATTCCCAGCACAATGCCGGCGGCGACCGGGGCTACAAAGGAGAGCAGCAGATACCAAACGATCGCCGAATCGTAGCGGCGAGTCATGTGGAAGACCTGCCACATCTGCTTGAGGCGGCCGGGCTCCTTCTCGGGTTTCGAGGCTGATGCGGGAGACGAGGAACGGGCCATGAGGTCAGGATACCGCCCTTCGATACGGGCTACGCCCTACTCAGGACACCGCCTGCATGAAGCCGGCGTCGGCGTCGGCTGCATCGGCCAGGTGCTGAAGGTGCGGCGGGATCGCAAGGCCCTTCGCGCGCATGGACCGGGCCCACAGACGTCCGGCTCGATAACTTGAGCGCACGAGCGGACCAGCTAGAACTCCGAGGAAGCCGATCTGTTCAGCCTCCTCCTTGATCTCGACGAATTCCTCGGGCCGCACCCACCGTGCGACAGGCAGGTGTCGCGGGCTCGGACGCAGGTACTGAGTCACCGTGATGATGTCGGTTCCTGCGTCGTGAAGGTCGTGAAGCGCCTGACTGATCTCGGCACGTTCTTCGCCCATCCCGAGAATGAGATTGGACTTGGTGATGAGACCCGCGGCACGGGCCTGGGTGAGTACATCGAGGCTTCGTTCGTAGCGGAACGCGGGGCGAATGCGCTTGAAGATCCGCGGTACCGTCTCGACATTGTGCGCGAAGACCTCCGGGCGGCTCGAAAACACCTCGGCGAGCAGATCGGGGTTACCCGAAAAGTCTGTCGCGAGGATCTCGACCCCGGTGCCGGGGTTGGCAGCGTGGATGGCGCGTACGGTTTCGGCGTGCAGCCAGGCCCCCTCGTCGGGGAGGTCGTCGCGGGCAACGCCTGTGACCGTGGCGTATCGCAGGCCCATCTGTACGACTGATTCCGCAACTCGTCGCGGTTCGTCGGTGTCGTAGTCGGCGGGTTTACCCGTGTCGATCTGGCAGAAGTCGCAGCGACGCGTGCATTGGCTGCCGCCGATGAGGAAGGTCGCCTCTTTGTCCTCCCAGCATTCGAAGATGTTGGGGCATCCGGCCTCCTGGCACACGGTGTGGAGGTCTTCTTCTTTGACCAGCTTCTGCAGAGCCGTGTATTCGGGGCCCATGCGCGCGGTGGTTTTGATCCACTCAGGCTTTTTCTCAATCGGCGTCGAGGCGTTGCGCACTTCAAGCCGCAGCATCTTGCGACCGTCGACGTACAGCTGTTCGGCGCTCATGCGAAGACTCGCGGACTCGTTGCGAGGCTTGGCGCGAGGTGCTCGGAGAATGCCTTTTCGACGAGCGGAACGACGTCCGTCGGAGTGACAAGGCGACCAAGTTCACGGCTGATGCTGGTGACACCGGCATCGACCAGCCCGCACGCAACGATTGCGTCATACGCGTCGAAGGAGTTGCTGCAATTCAGAGCGAATCCGTGGCTCGTTACTCCGTCCGCGACTCGGATGCCGATGGCCGCGATCTTTTCCCCGGCGTGGGTGTCGTCGGCCCGCATCCAGACGCCACTGCGCCCTTCTACGCGAGCCGCTGTGATACCCAGTTCGGCGAGCACGGCTATCAGCAGTCCTTCCAGTCGGCGCACATAGGCGACGACGTCGATCGGCTCAGCGAGCTTGACGATCGGATAGCCGATCAGCTGCCCGGGACCGTGCCAGGTGATCTTGCCGCCACGATCCACATCGATGACAGGCGAGCCGTCGTTCGGTCGTTCATGAACCTCGGTGCGTTTGCCAGCGGTGTAGACCGACGGATGCTCGAGGAAGAGGACGGTGTCTGGCGCCTGACCACTCACGACAGCGGCGTGCAGAGCACGTTGCTGATCGAGAGCGATCGGATACGGCACGGAGTTGGCGCTTAGCCCCGCGACGACGTAGTCGACCACGGATTCAGTCTCGCATACCCCTCCTCACCGGGCTGGCATATGACCAACTCTCCCCGGATCGGCCCGAGCTGGTGGCTGGGTGCGGTCGACGCGGTGCACGATCGGGCCATGATCACTCGAGAGTCTGCCGATGCACTGTCCGTCGCAGGATACGAATTGCTTCGCGTGATCGGTCGTGGTTCGCGGTCGACGGTATGGGTAGCGTCGCCTGGCGATATTGCGGTGAAGGTGGTGAATCGCGAACATCGGGTCGCTGCGATCCATGAGCTCGAGGCACTAGAACGAGCGCAGGGTTCGCACGTCGTCGAACTTCATGACGTTGATATGGCCGGGCCTTCGCCGGCGCTCATCTTCGAGAGGCTGCGAGGTGATTCGCTCGCCGATCTCATGCGCGATCGGGCATATATCGATGCGGGAGAAGCTGTCACGATTCTGGCTCCGATCGCCGAAGTCGTGGGCCGACTGCATGCGGCAGGGGTGGCTCACGGGAATATCTCTCCGGCTACTATCCATTTCCGTTCAGACGGTGCGTCTCCGGGCGACGCGAGAGGGCGGCGCGCATTCTGATGGCACGGCTTGAAGCGGTGCCGCCAGAGCGCATCGCAGCGGTTCTGGTGAAAGAGATCTTCGACGTGGCTGCGGCTATTCCGGTGCGGAGCGCGGAGGACGCGGCTGATCACGATACCGAGGTCGACCCTGTGCGAGGTGTTCCGGTATCCCAGATGGCTGTGGCCTCCACCATAGAGACTCCGCGTCACCGCGAGGGGCAGACCTCATCACGGGGAACACTCGGTTCCTTCGTGTCGGGGCTTCTTGAACGAGGGCCCACCGCGGCCATCCGCACTGCGTTCGTGCGGAGCGAAGTCATGAACTGGTGGCGCTCATTGACCACCCGCCGACGTCGGATGCTCGTGGCAGGTGGGTGTGCGGGGCTCGCTGTGGCTATCGCGGTGATCGTGGTCCCGGTTCCCTCGCCTGCTACGCCGGATGCTCGCGAGGGACGGATCGTGGCACAGCCGGACGCGTCACAGCAAAGAACCCCGTCTGCGAAGCCCACTGCGGATGCCGCCATTAATGGCGACGACCCTCTGGCTGCGCTCGAAGTCCTTCTTGACCGCCGTGACGAGTGCTACCGAACCCGGTCTATCCTGTGCGTCGACGGCTTCGATCAGCCCGGATCCTCGGCCAGCGAGGGTGACGGTCGAGCGGTTGCGGCGAGCGACGGCGATAGGGAAATTGATGCGGCGCTGCCCGGACCGGCGGCGGAATTCGATCTGGAGTCTGCACTGATCGCTGAGCGACTCGGAGACTCGGCCTTGATCGAGGTGACCGTGGATACGCGTCCGGCCTCGCTTCTCTTGATGCGAAGCGAGGCCGGATGGCGAATACGTGACTACCTCATGCCCATGGCAGAGGCAACCGAGGGTGAAGGCTAGATGCCGAGCTTGTCGGCGAAGTCGCCGCCCTCGAGACGGTTCTTGATCGCGGTCAGGAACCGTGCGGCGTCGGCACCATCAACGATGCGGTGGTCGTACGACAGGGCCAGGTACACCACGGAGCGGATCGCGATGGCATCTGATCCGCTGTCACTCACGACGACCGGCTTCTTCTGCACAATGCCTGTGCCGAGAATGGCGACCTGGGGGAGGAAGACGACAGGGGTGTCGAAGAGTGCGCCGCGCGATCCGGTGTTGGTGACGGTGAAGGTGCCCCCGGCGAGCTCATCGGGCTTCAACTTGTTGTCACGGGTACGAGACGCAAGATCGGCGATCTGCGCTGCGAGCCCTGCGAGGTCGAGGTCTCCTGCATTGCGGATAACGGGCGTCAGCAGTCCGCGCTCCGTGTCAACCGCCATGCTGATGTTCTCGTGATCGGGATAGACGATGCTGTCGCCGTCGACAGTTGCGTTGATGATCGGGTAGGCGCGCAATGCCTCCGCCGCCGCAAGGGTGAAGAACGGCAGGAACGTCAGTTTGTTGCCGGTCTTCTCCTGGAAGCTCGACTTGACCGAATCCCGGTAGGCCGCGACCTTGGTGACGTCTACCTCGACGACGGTTGTCAACTGGGCCATCGTCTGCATAGAGACGACGGCGCGTTCGGCAACAACCTTGCGCAGGCGCGACATCGGAACGGTGGTGCCACGCAACGGGGAGGTCTCGACCGCAGGGGCGCTCGTCGCCGCAGACGCGGAGGCCGGAGCGCTCACAGGAGCTTCGACTGCCACGGCGGCGAGAACGTCCTGCTTGCGAATGCGACCGCCAACGCCTGTTCCTGTGAGCGAGTCGAGGTCGACACCGCTGTCATGGGCCAGCTTGCGAACGATCGGGGTGATGTACCCGGCGTGGGCACTGGCGAGGCCGCCTCCCATGGGGACTTCGGACGCCGCTGGAGGCGTCGAGACTGCGGGCGCCTCGCTCGACGGAGCTGGCGGCGTCTCGGCTGCCGGAGCAGGGGTTTCCGCGGCTGGCACCGAAGGCTCGGCAGCAGGGGCCGGTACTTCAGCGGCGGGCGCGGGAGCTTCCGGAGCGGGAGCCTCGGGGGCATGTGCCTCGGCAGGAACGTCATTCGCCGGAGCGGCGGGCTGCTCTGCAGCCGCGGGGGTCTGCACGTGAGCCACCGGTTCCGTGACCGCAGCAGGCGATGCTGCAGGAACCGGGGCCTCAGTTGCTGCGGGAGCGGCTTCAGGGGCAGGGGCTGCTACAGGAGCGGCCTCGGGGGACGGAACCTCTGCGAGAGCGGTGGCCGCACCCGATCCGTCACCGATGGTGACCAAAGCGGTTCCGACCTCTACTGTTTCGTCTTCGGCAACCAGAATCGCCTCGATGACGCCGGCCACGGGGGACGGGATCTCTGTGTCGACCTTGTCGGTCGAGACTTCGAGCAGTGGTTCATCGACCTCGACACGGTCGCCGACGTTCTTCAGCCAGCGCGTCACCGTGCCTTCAGTCACGCTTTCGCCGAGGGCCGGAAGGCTGACGGATTCGCTCACGTGGTGCTCCTTATAACAGCTGTGCCAAGTTCAGTGTAGGTGGGGATGAGGCAGAATCTCAGATCGCGTGCAAGGGTTTGCCGGCGATTGCGAGGAAGGCTTCGCCGAGCGCCTCGTTCTGAGTCGGATGCGCGTGAATGAACGGCGCAATGTCTTCGGGATAGGCCTCCCAGTTGACCGCCAACTGTGCCTCTCCGATGAGCTCTCCGACGCGCGCGCCGATCATGTGTACGCCCACCACGGGGCCGTCCTTGACGCGCACAACCTTCACCGATCCGGAGGTGCCGATGATGTGGCTCTTGCCGTTGCCAGCCAGGTTGTAGTCGTAGCTGGACACAGCTTCTGCGCCGTATTGCTCCACGGCCTTCGCTTCTGTGAGGCCAACCGACGCGACTTCGGGGTCGGAATAGGTGACCTTGGGAATATTGATGTCACTGACGACCACGGGCTTGAGGCCGGCAATCTCCTCTGCGACGAATATGCCGTGCTGGAAACCGCGGTGGGCCAACTGCAGCCCAGGAACAATATCGCCAACAGCCCACACCCCGGGAATGTTGGTGCGCAGTCGGTCGTCCGTAGTGACGAACCCGCGATCCACGTTCACGCCGACTTCTTCAAATCCGAGACCGGCTGTTGAGGGGCCACGACCGACGGCGACCAAGAGCAGGTCTGCCTCCACGGTTTCGCCGTTCTCGAGAGTGACGACGACACCCCGTTCGTCCTGAGTGACGCTGGAGAAACGGACACCCAGCTTGAAATCGATGCCACGCTTGCGGAATGCCCGTTCGAAGGACTTGCTGATCGCCTCGTCTTCATTCGGGACCAGGTGCGGCAGCGCCTCAATGATTGTGACCTCTGCGCCGAATGAGCGCCACACGCTGGAGAACTCAACGCCGATCACACCGCCGCCGAGAACGGCCACCTTGCGCGGAATGAAGGTGAGCCCGAGTGCCTGTTCGGAGGTGATGACACGGCCGCCGATCTCGAGGCCTGGCAGTGAGCGGGAGTACGAGCCTGTGGCAAGAACGATGTTCGTGCCCGTGACAGTGATGTCCCCAACTTGAACCGTGGTCGGGGAGGTCAGGCGTCCTTCGCCCTCGATCGTTGTGATGCCGCGCGCCTTGATGAGACCTTGAAGGCCCTTCCATTTGCTGGCGACAACTTCTTCGCGGTAGCTGGTGACGGCCGCGATATCGATGCCGTTCAGCGTTGCCGAGACTCCGTATTTTGCGGATTCGCGGGTGACGTCGGCGACCTCGGCGGCGTGCAGGAGGGCCTTGGTCGGAATACAGCCGACGTGCAGGCAGGTGCCGCCGACCTTTCCCTTTTCGATGAGGCCAACACTCAGTCCCAACTGACTGGCGCGCAGAGCCGCAGCGTATCCGCCGCTTCCCGCTCCCAGAACGACAAGGTCAAAGTTCTGCTCGGTCAAGCGGCCACTCCTCTGTGCATTCAGCATCGACGCACGAAGTGCAGGGGGTGTCGGCACAGCGTCGAATGGGGCAAGGGTTCTTGCGGATTCGACCCTACTACGGTCGGGAAAAGACTTCCGACAGCGCGATCAGCGTGCGCACAGTTACCCCTGTGGGACCTTTGCCGATCATCCCGTAGGGCCGCCCCGAGTTGCTTGCGGTTCCGGCGATATCAAGGTGTGCCCACGGAATCCGCGGGCTGGTCGGCGCGTCGTCAACACGTCCCACAAAGTGCTGCAGGAAGTGCGCGGCGACGAGCATCCCGCCCACAGGGTTGGCGGGGCGTCCATTGGCGAGGTCGGCAACATCGCTGTCGAGGGATGAACGCAGTTCCGGGGGAAGCGGCATGCGCCACAGTGTTTCGCCGACCTCCGACCCCGCCGAAATAAGGGACGCCGTCAGCTCGTCATCGCCCATAACAGGGATGTATCGCTCGCCCAGGGCGCCACGGGCGGCGCCGGTCAGAGTGGCCACGTCGATGATCGCGTCGGGATGTTCTTCGCTGGCAGCTACGAGACCGTCGGCGAGTACGAGGCGGCCCTCGGCGTCGGTGTTGAGCACCTCAACTGTTGTTCCTCCGCGCATCCGCAGCACGTCGTTCGGACGGATTGCTGAGCCTGACGGCATGTTTTCGGCTATGCACAGACGGGCTGTGAGCTGCAGAGGAAGCTCAAGCTGGGCGACAGCGACGATCACGGCGAGGACCGTTGCGGCACCGGTCATGTCGTATTTCATTCCCGCCATCGATGCGGCGGGCTTCAAGGACAGGCCGCCCGAATCGAAGGTGATGCCCTTGCCGACGAGAGAGAGATGGCGGGTTGCTCCCGCGGGGGAGTAGCGCAGTGTCACGAGGCGCGGCGGACGCGTGCTTCCCGCACCGACCCCGAGAATGCCGCCAAAGCCGTGCTCGGCGAGGCCGTCTTCGTCCAAAACTTCAACGGATATGGGTAGGCCCGCAGCGCGCTCGACCGCGGCGGCCGCGAGGGTGGCCGGGTAGAGGTCCGATGGCGGAGCATTGACGAGATCGCGCACGGTGTGAATAGCGGTGACGATGGCAGTGGCGCGATGAACCGCATCCGACTCGATGAGCTGCGAGGAGACGTGTGCGGTGATCGTTGCGGCGGGGGTGCGTGTGCTTTCACGCGACGTGACGCGGTAGTCGGTGTAGGAGTACGCACCGATACCTGCGCCTTCGAGGACGGCTTCAGCGGCTTCGGCCGAGTCGATGGGCACTGCAAATGCGATGCTCTCGACACCGACGAGCTGGCGTGCGGCCGCCCCTGCAGCCGCACGCAGTGCCTCGATGGTGGGGGTGGCCACCCCCAGCCCTATCAACACCACGGGTGCGCCACCGTCGGGACCGGGCAGACGGCGTAGTTCGTCGGAAGCGCCTGTGGCGGCGATACCGGGAAGGACTGCGTTGATCCAGTCGAACGCGGGGTCGTCGCCGGCAACTTGAGCACCGGCCTCCCCTGTCAGGATGCCGATGATCAGAGCGTCGGCAGATGAGGAAGCGGCGGGCTCGGATGAGATCTGAAGTGTGGGGACGGCCATAGCGGTCAGGGTATCTGCTGTTCGCTATCGGCTTGACGTGGCGTGTCTGTGAATCCGGCAGGGCAGGAACACGAGATTTAGACTGGGGGGCATGCGCGATCCGGATGGACTCTACGACCTCTCCCTTGAGGTGACTGCCGTTCCCCCCGGTCTGCACCTGGTCGCGGGGCTGACCGGGTTTTCTGATGCGGGATCGGCCGTGTCCCAGGTGAGCGAATACCTTCTGGACGAACTCGACGTCACCGAGATTGTGCAGTTCGACGCGGACGCGCTGCTCGACTACCGCGCGCGGCGCCCCGTTATGTATTTCGACGAGGATCATCTCTCGGACTACACCCCCGCAAAACTCTCTCTGTACCTCGCCAAAGACGAACTCGGTCAGCCGTTCCTGTTGCTCACCGGCTTCGAGCCGGACTTTCAGTGGGAGCGCTTTACGGCGGCCGTGATGCAACTCGTCGCGCTATATGAGGTGCGAGACACCACGTGGGTGCACGCCATTCCGATGCCGACCCCGCACACCCGCCCGATCGGCGTGACCGTGAGCGGCAATCGCGTCGACCTGATTGAGAGCATGTCGGTCTGGAAGCCGCGCACGCAGCTGCCGGCCAACGCCCTCCACCTTCTCGAATACCGGCTCGCCGAAACCGGGCATCCGACCGTTGGCTTCGTCCTGCTCATCCCGCATTACCTTGCTGACACCGAATATCCTCTGGCTGCCGTCTCAGCTCTCGAGAGCATCTCCGCGGCGACGGGGCTGATCTTCCCCACCGACAGGCTTCGGGAAGACAACCGGGAGTTCTTGCTCAAAGTGGAGGAGCAGGTGGCGAGCAATCCCGAGTTGCGCAAGCTGGTCGACAGCCTCGAACTGCGGCACGACAGCTATATGGAGGACAACCCTCTCCCGTCGCCGTTTGCCGGGTCGGACGGCAAAGTCCCCACGGCCGACGCGATCGCAGCCGAACTCGAGAGGTTCTTGGCAGAACGAAGCGATCCGCAGCCCTAGCCTGGCTGAATGAACTCGCGGCGATCTTGGGTGGTCTTCGGCGCCGCCGTCGCCCTCTATCTGATTGCCGTACTGCAGCGCACCACATTTGGCGTCGCGGGAGTCGAGGCGACCACCCGCTTCGACGTCGCGGCGGCAGCGCTATCCACCGTGGCCGTCGTGCAGATCGTGGTCTATGCCGCGCTTCAGATTCCTGTTGGCCTGATTGTCGATCGCTGGGGTCCGCGGGTAATGCTCGCGACCGGTGCGCTCGTCATGGCCGGAGGACAGGCGATTCTCGCCTTCAGCGACAGCCTCGGCTGGGCGCTGCTCGCGCGCATCCTGGTGGGTGCGGGGGACGCCCTGACTTTTGTCTCGGCGCTGCGATTGGTGCCCTACTGGTTCAGTGGTCGTCGCGTGCCTCTTCTGACCCAGGTGCTGGGGATGACGGGTCAGCTTGGGCAGGTTCTGGCCGCCTTTCCTTTCGCAATTTTGTTGGGATCGGCGGGATGGCGCCCGGCCTTCCTTACCGTGAGCGGGGCATCCCTCGGTGCCGTCATTCTGGCCCTCGCACTTGTGCGGACTCGAGAAACAGTAGCTACCAGCCCCGTCTCGATCGATGGTGTGCTGCCGCGCCTCCGTTCGGCGCTCGCTCGACCGGGCACGCAGCTCGGTTTCTGGGCCCATCTGCTGGGTGGCTCTGGTGCCACCATGATGGCCGCGCTGTGGGGGTATCCCTACCTGCGTGCCGCACTCGGGTACTCGCAGGCTCAGGCGGGAGCGGTGTTCTCGCTATTCGTGGTCGGCACACTTGCCTCCGCGCCCCTCATCGGCTTTCTGGTCGCCCGCTTCCCGTTGCGTCGCAGCAATGTCGTCTTGTCGGTCGTCGCCGTCCAGTACCTGTCCTGGGCTGTTCTGTTGCTCTGGCCGGGCCGACCACCTCTCGCGGCAGTGATTGTGCTTTTCCTGGCATTAGGGACGGGAGGGCCCGGATCGCTGGTCGGATTCGATTTCGCACGAACCTTCAACCCGTCATCGGCCCTCGGGTCGGCATCGGGAATCGTCAACTCCGGGGGATTTCTCGGTGCCTTTGTGGGCATGTTCGGCGTGGGAGTGGTGCTCGATCTCATGAGTCAGGCGAGCTCGTCGGACCTCTATTCGCTGGATTCTTTCCGCGTTGCATTCGTCGTGCCGTTCATCATTGCTGCGGGCGGGGTCGTGGGTCTCCTGCACGCTCGACACCGGACGCGGCGGGTGATGTTCGAAGAAGAGGGAATAGTCGTAGCCCCTCTCTGGGTTGCACTCTTCAGGCGGGGCGAATGTTCTCAGTTCGAGCCGTCGCCCCGCGGTTCTGAGGATTGACGGGAAGCATCGCCAGTCTGTGTGACAATTGACGTTCAGGACCCGTTCTCGTTTTCAGGGGCGTTCCCGTTTCGGCACTGCCGATTCGGCGCCGAAGACTTGACATGGGTCCTCGTACTGCCCAGATCCTCCCGGAAGGGGTCAGCATGCCCACCCGAAAGACACCCACACCAGACGAGATTGCTGGTGAGCGCGGCACAAGCTTGGCAGCCGCGGCGAAGTCGACGGTGACTGCGCCTCCGGCCAAGGCCAAAGCCGCGGCCTCCACCAGCACCGCCAAGGCATCGTCTGCGAAAACTGTCGCTGCCAAGGCAGCGAAAGCTCCTGCGAAGGCCGCGGCCGAGAAGGCCCCTGCGAAGAAGGCTCCTGCCAAGGCTGCGGCGAAGCCCGCGTCGAAAACGGCCACCTCCAAGGCAAAGAAGGCTGCAGACGACGACGTCGATGTGCCTGACCTCGAAGAGGTAGACGTCGACACCGATGACGAGGTCGTCGACGACGACACGGCAGTTGTCGAAAAAGACGACACGGTGGCGGAGCCGGTCGCGATCGATGACGACAGCGACGATGACGACGACGAGAAGGCGAAAGCGCCCGACGAGCCGCTCCCCACAGGAGCTCTCCGTTTGACGATGACCGAGGACGACGACGAGGTCCCCGTCTACTCGGCCGCGATCACCGGCGCCACGGCCGACCCCGTGAAGGACTACCTCAAGCAGATCGGCAAGGTCGCCCTGCTGAACGCGGCCGAAGAGGTCGAACTTGCCATGCGTATCGAGGCTGGCCTGTTCGCCGAAGAAAAGCTTTCGGCGTTGTCAGACGCCGAGAAGCGTTCCCAACTGGGTCGCGAACTGTCGTGGGTTGCCCGTGACGGACAGCGAGCAAAGAGCCACCTGCTCGGCGCGAACCTGCGTCTCGTTGTCTCCTTGGCCAAGCGTTACACCGGTCGTGGCATGCAGTTCCTCGACCTCATCCAAGAGGGCAACCTGGGCCTCATTCGTGCAGTTGAGAAGTTCGACTACACGAAGGGCTTCAAGTTCTCGACCTACGCCACGTGGTGGATCCGTCAGGCCATCACGCGGGCAATGGCCGACCAGGCGCGCACGATCCGTATTCCCGTGCACATGGTCGAGGTCATCAACAAGCTCGCCCGGGTGCAACGTCAGATGCTTCAGGATCTGGGCCGCGAACCCACGCCAGAAGAGCTCTCGCGCGAACTCGACATGACCCCAGAGAAGGTCATCGAAGTGCAGAAGTACGGCCGCGAGCCGATCTCGTTGCACACACCTCTCGGTGAAGACGGAGACAGCGAATTCGGTGACCTCATCGAGGACACCGAGGCGGTCGTCCCGGCTGATGCGGTGGGCTTCACGATGCTGCAGAAGCAGCTTGAGAGCCTGCTCGACTCGCTGTCCGAGCGCGAAGCGGGAGTGATCCGCATGCGTTTCGGGCTGGGCGACGGCATGCCGAAGACCCTCGATCAGATCGGTGACACCTTTGGCGTGACGCGTGAGCGCATCCGTCAGATCGAGTCGAAGACGATGGCCAAGCTGCGCCACCCGTCGCGATCGCAGTCGCTGCGCGACTACCTCGAGTAGGACCGAGCGCGTGCTGCGAGTGCTGCTCGCGATCTGGGCAGCGAAGCTCGCCGGGTTCGCCTTGCGGGCACTCGGTCGTCAGGGCACTCATGTGCCGGGTCTGATCGCGCGCAAAGTGCATCCGGGCATCATTGGGGCGATCCGGCATCCGGAGCGCGTTGTGGCGGTCACGGGCACGAACGGCAAGACCACCGTTTCGAACCTTCTCGCCGAGGCACTCGAGGCCCAGGGCCTCAAGGTGGCCAGCAACCGGACCGGTTCGAACATCCCCGCAGGGGTGGCATCCGCTTTGATCAGTGCCGTCACGTGGACCGGTCGACCGCGCGTGGATATTGCCGTCATCGAAATGGACGAA
Source organism: Pseudolysinimonas sp. (assembly GCA_035554115.1). Taxonomy (GTDB): domain Bacteria; phylum Actinomycetota; class Actinomycetes; order Actinomycetales; family Microbacteriaceae; genus CAXTSE01. The sequence goes on from DATMIW010000067.1 coordinate 36,021, forward strand.
AGATCGGGTCGGATCATTCTTCCGGGCCTCGCGCCCGATGTGCTGGTGTGCATGAATCTTGCCCGCGATTCGATTAAGCGCAACGCGCATCCGGCCTATATCGCCTGGATTCTGTCGTCGGCGCTTCCTGAGCGAACACGTCTCGTGCTCAACGCGGATGATCTGCTTGCGTCATCGCTCGGAGGAACCTCGAACCCTCGCACACATTTCTCGGTCGATCGGCTTCCGACTGACGGAGAACACCCGACGGGTGCGGCCGTGGACGTCGCGATCTGTCCTGTCTGCGATCATCTGCTCGAATGGGAGTACTGGCGGTTCAACCACATTGGCAAGGTGCGCTGCCCGTCCTGCGGCTTCAGCTCTCCGGATGCTGAGTACCGTGCGCACGGCATCGACGCCGACGGAAATCGGGTCACCTTGGAGCTCAACGGCGAGAGCTACTCTGCGCGGTTGATCAACAGCAACATCGTGAATGTGTACAACGAGGTCGCCGTCGCCGCGGTGCTTGACCAGCTCGGTGTTGAGCGGGAGCGCATCGTGGCCGCATTCGACCACATCGTCCCTCCGACCACGCGATTCGCTCATGAGGTCATCGGCGGCGTTGAGCTTGTGCGGCTCCTGACAAAAGGGCTTGTTGGTGTCGCCTGCTCGCGGGCGTTCGAATACCTGTCGACATTCACCGGGCACAAGGCTGTTGTGCTCACGGTGGACGAGGTGAGTGAGCGCGTCACCGACGTGGAAAACACCGCGTGGAGCTATGACGCCGACTATGAATACCTCGCCGGGGCCTCTATCGATCAGATTGTCGTCGGAGGTGTCCGGAGGCATGATCAGGCCCTGCGCTTGGCGATCGCCGGTGTGGAGCCCGAGCGCATTGTCACGGTCGAATCCGAGATTGAGGCAGGGGATATCCTCCGGCTCGACGGTGTCGCTGAGGTATTCAATCTTCATAGCGTGCACAACGCCATTTCCACGGGGACCGTGGTGCAGACCCGCCTACGTGAGCGACTGGAAGCCAGCAACTCGCCTGGCGAGCAGGGCGAGTCATGAGCACCCTCACAATAGAAATGCTGTTTCCTGAGATCGCGAATCTGCACGGAGACAACGCCAACATCACCTATCTGACCCAGTGCCGTCCGGATGCCCGCGTGATCCGAACCGGGCTCGTGGATGTTCCGGCCTTCGTCACGGAGCGCGTTGACCTCGTCTACCTCGGCCCCCTGACAGAAGAAGGCCAACTCAAGGCCATCGAGCGTCTTCGGCCCTACAGCGACCGCATCGCCGCACTGATCGAGGATGGCGTCACCTTCGTGTTCACCCACAATGCCTTCGAGATTCTCGGTACTCGCATTCGGAACGACGACATGGACTACGACGTGGCGGGCCTGGGCGTATTCGATCTCGAATCGACGGTTAGCATGTTCGGTCGCTACAACGGCAAAGTCATGGGAGTCCTGCCCGAGGTGGGCGAGCAGCATCCAATTGTCGGATACAAATCGCAGTTCTCGATGGTGACGGCCGGCGACAGCCTTCCCGGCTTCCTCACCGCCGAACGGGGCATCGGGCGGAACACGGGCACCGCGGTCGAAGGTGTGCGTCGTGGCAACTTCTTCGGCACCTCCTTGCTCGGCCCCGTCTTGATTGCTAATCCCCACCTGACCCGCCGGCTATTGCTGCACCTTGACCCTGACACCGAGCCGACCCTCGCCCACGAGGAATTCGCACTGGCGGCCTATGACGCACGGCTTCGCGACTTCCGTGACGGGCGGCGTTGGCACAGCTTCGAGCGAGTGGGGCGAGCGAGGAAATGACGAAGCCCCCACGCCATCGGCGCAGGGGCTTTGTCATACATGGTCAGTCGGCGTGGCGCGTCGTCTCGATAAGACGGTCGCTTTCGTCGTGCCAGGAAACGGCTGTCGGTGCGAGCTTCTCCTTGAACTTCGCACCGTGGTGCGCGCAGAAGAGGAGTTCACCCGACGTGAGGGTCACACGCACATAGGCCTGGGCTCCACAGCTGTCGCAGCGGTCGAAGGCCGTCAGGGCATCGGGGATCTCGAGTTCGTCGACTGCGTCGGTCGTGATCTGCGACATGGTGTGCTCCCTCGGGTTCGATGGCGCGAATTGCTTCGTGACCTCAGTTAAGCACGCGGCGGGCTTCCGTGCCGTATCTGGGCGGCGCGTTTCGCTCAGCGCGGAACCTCCCGTGCGTTAGGGCGTTGCGCGGCAATCGTGACGGTGGCCGTCGATAGTCTCAAACCGTGGCAAGCACCGATTACACGGCTCGGCATCTCAGTGTGCTGGAAGGCCTTGAAGCAGTTCGCAAGAGGCCCGGCATGTATATCGGGTCCACCGACTCGCGCGGCTTGATGCACTGCCTGTGGGAGGTGATCGACAACTCGGTCGATGAGGCCCTCGGGGGTCACGGCACGAGCATCGATGTCGTGCTGCATCCCGACCACAGCGTCGAAGTGCGTGACACTGCGCGGGGTATCCCGGTCGATATCGAACCGAAGACCGGGCTCTCGGGGGTCGAGGTTGTGTTCACCAAACTCCACGCCGGGGGCAAATTCGGCAGCGGCTCCTATGCAGCGTCAGGCGGGCTTCATGGAGTCGGGGCTTCGGTGGTCAATGCGCTCAGTGAACGGCTCGATGTTGAAGTCGATCGCGACGGCAAGACCTGGAAAATGTCATTTCATCGAGGCGAACCGGGGATCTTCGCGGATCCGGATCCCGCTCGGCCCGATCCCGCATCCCCGTTCGCCCCGTTCCTTTCGGGTAGCGAGTTGAAGATCGTGGGAAAGGTCGCCAAAGGTGTTACGGGAACGCGGATCCGATACTGGGCCGATCCGCAGATCTTCACGCGGGGCGCAACCTTCCAAAGCGATGAGCTGTTCGATCGCGCACGGCAGACGGCGTTCCTTGTGCCGGGGCTCGGCATCCGGATCGACGATCACCGAGGTGATGAGCCGGTCACCGAAACCTTCAGATACGACGGCGGCATCGCCGAGTTCGTCGACTTTCTCGCGCCGGACGCCGCGCTGACCGATACCTGGCGTATTCAGGGAACCGGGGCGTACACAGAGACGGTTCCGGTCCTGCAAGAGAACGGCCATATGGTCGCGACCGAGCTGCAGCGTGAATGCGCCGTCGACATCGCCCTGCGATGGGGGACGGGGTACGACACGGTCTTCCGCAGCTTCGTCAACATCATCGCGACTCCCAAGGGTGGCACCCATCAGAGCGGATTCGAACAGGGACTCATGAAGTTGCTGCGTTCTGAGGTCGAAAAGAACGCTCGCCGTCTCAAGGTCGGTAACGACAAGCTCGACAAAGACGACATCATGGCTGGCCTGACGGCTGTACTGACCGTACGTCTGCCCGAACCGCAGTTTGAGGGCCAGACAAAAGAGATACTCGGCACCCCGGCGGTAAAAGCCGTTGTCGCGAACACCGTGACTCATGCTCTGCGCGAGAGGTTCACGAGCACTAGGCGTGACGACAAGGCCCAGTCTGCGCTGGTTCTCGACAAGGTCGTCGCCGAGATGAAGAGCCGGATTTCCGCACGGGCGCACAAAGAGACGCAGCGTCGCAAGAATGCTCTCGAAAACTCGACCCTGCCGGCCAAGCTCGTCGACTGCCGATCGAACGATGTCGACGGCACCGAGCTCTTCATCGTCGAGGGCGATTCCGCCCTGGGCACGGCAAAGCTCGCGCGCGACAGTGAGTTCCAAGCCCTCCTGCCGATTCGGGGCAAGATTCTCAACGTTCAGAAGGCGTCAGTCAGCGACATGCTGTCGAACACCGAATGCGCGTCGATCATCCAGGTGATCGGAGCGGGATCGGGGCGCAGCTTCGACCTAGACGCGGCTCGCTACGGCAAGGTCATCATCATGAGCGACGCCGACGTCGACGGTGCCCATATCCGCACGCTGCTACTGACCCTGTTCTTCCGGTATATGCGCCCCATGATCGAGAACGGTCGCGTCTTCGCGGCGGTTCCGCCCCTGCACCGTGTGGTGATCAAGAATCCGGGCTCACGGCCGAATGAAGTGGTTTACACCTACTCCGAGGCAGAGCTTCATTCGGTGCTCGCGGCGGTCACGAAATCAGGACGTACTTATCAAGACCCGATCCAGCGGTACAAGGGACTCGGGGAAATGGACGCCGACCAGCTTGCCGAAACCACGATGAGCAAGGCGCATCGCACCCTCCGGCGTGTGCAGGTAGTTGACGCTGCTGCCGCCGAGGAGGCGTCGCGTGTCTTTGAACTCCTGATGGGTAATGACGTCGCCCCGCGCAAGGAGTTCATCATCGCTGGCCAGGGGCTCGATCGAGGGCGCATCGACACCTAGGGGAGCGGCGGACGTCATCCCTTTCTGTTGGCGGTTATCAGGAGCCAGGCAATGCTGGTGGTCTCGACGACGACTGCCGTCAGCGGGAAGCTGTCAGCGCGAACCCCATCGAATCGACGACCGCCTCGAGGGGCGTACCGGAGGCATCACGTTTGGCACCCGGATCGGGAAGCGTGCGAGGGGATCCCTCGGCGCCGACAGCTAGCACGGGCGCTGCGCCGACCCACGCGATCGACAAGGCGTTTTCCCCCTTGAGGAAGGTGTGCGCGCGAACCCCTCCGGTAGCGCGACCCTTGGGCGGGAAATCGGCCAGCTGCGACACCTTGGCGCGACCGGGGTCTGTGCCGGGCAAAGTCCCGCCGGGGGTGGAAACCGTGGCGACCAGAGAGTCGGAGTTCGGATCGACGGCGGCAAAGAAGATGACCGAAGCGCCCGTGCTGAGTTTGATACCGGCCATCCCGCCTGCGCTTGCTCCCTGGGGGCGTACCGCCGCCGCCGAAAAACGCAGCAGTTGCGCATCTGATGTGACGAACACGAGTTCATCGGAATCCGTGCCCTGTCCCACTCCGATGACCTCATCCCCGGGTTTGAGGCTGATGATCTCGAAATCGGGTTTGGACGGGTAGCCGGGACTGACGCGCTTCACTGTGCCCTGACGGGTGCCCAGCACGATCGGCTGGTCCGCGGTCAGCGACACGAGGGCGAGAACACGCTCGTTCCTGTCCGAAAGGCCCAAGTAGTCACGGATGAGAGCCCCGGCTCCGAGCTGGACCGAATTAGCCGGAACCGCGGGAAGGTCGACGGGAGTGAAGCGAACAATACGCCCGGTCGACGTGACGGCACCGAGCTCACCGCGAGTTGTCGTGGAGACCACAGAAAGGATCGCATCGTGTCGGGATCTGCGGGATGCTGCGGTGGGACCGTCCACGCCCTCGGGCAGGTCGATCCGAACGGCGCGACCGGTCGTCGAGAGCACGACGATCGTCGGAACATTGGCGATTTCGAGCGGAGGACCGCCGGCAGCGGCGGCGCGCCGCTCCGCCGGCGTGGCAGCAGCCGAGGCGTGGGCCTCGGTGAGGAGCGTGCGGCGGGGGGTTCCGAAGGTGTCGGCTACTTCATCCAATTCGTGACTGACCCGCGCGCGAACTCGAGCGGGATCGGCCAGCAGCGCTTCAAGCTCGGCGATTTCAGTGTTGAGGGTGTCGCGCTCGGCTTCAAGGTCGATACGGCTGAACCGGGTAAGGCGGCGAAGCTGCAGTTCGAGGATGTAATCGGCCTGGGGGACGGACAGGTCGAACACCTCGATGAGGCGAGTGCGAGCCATCGCAGTGTCATCACTGGTACGGATGACCTGAATCACCTCATCGATGTCGACGATCGCAATCAGGAGGCCGAGGACGAGGTGCAGGCGATCTTGTCGCTTCTTCAGGTTGAAGCGCGCGCGCCGGGTGACAACCGAAATGCGGTGATCGAGATACACCTGAAGCATCTGTCGCAGGCCCAGAGTCTGGGGTGTTCCGTCGACGAGGGCCACGTTGTTGATGGCGAAGCCGTCTTCGAGAGGCGTCAGGCGATAGAGCTGTTCCAGCACCGCATCCGGACTGAAGCCTGTTTTGATGCCGATGACGAGCCGGAGTCCATTCGCGCGGTCGGTGAGGTCGGTGACATCGGAAATGCCGGTGATCTTCTTTGACGTGACCCCGTCTTTGATCTTTTCGATCACCTTTTCGGGGCCGACAAGATAGGGCAACTCGGTCACGACCAGGCCCGCCTTACGCGGGGTGATCTGCTCGATGGCCACTTTGGCGCGTGTCTTGAACGAGCCCCGGCCGTTCGCATAGGCGTCACGGACTCCCGCGAGCCCGACGATCGTACCCCCTGTTGGCAAATCCGGTCCGGGGACGAACTCCATCAGTTCATCGAGAGTTGCATCCGGGTTCTCCAGGAGGTGCTGTGCCGCCGCGATGACCTCGACCAAATTGTGTGGCGCCATATTGGTGGCCATGCCGACGGCGATCCCGCTCGCTCCATTGACCAGCAGGTTCGGGTATCCGGCAGGCAGAACTTCGGGCTGCGTGAGCTGATTGTCATAGTTCGGCACGAAGTCCACGACGTCTTCGTCGAGTCCATCGACCATCGCCAATGCCGCCGCGTGAAGTCTCGCTTCGGTGTAGCGTGCCGCCGCAGGACCGTCATCGAGCGAGCCAAAGTTGCCGTGGCCGTCGACGAGCGGAACACGCAGGGTGAACTCCTGTGACAGCCGGACCAGGGCGTCATAGATGGCGCTGTCGCCGTGCGGGTGGAGGCGTCCCATGACGTCACCCACAACACGTGCGCTCTTCACGTGCCCGCGGTCGGGGCGCAGGCCCATTTCACTCATCTGGAACAGGATGCGGCGCTGCACGGGTTTGAGTCCGTCACGCGCATCGGGAAGCGCGCGCGAGTAGATGACGGAGTACGCGTACTCGAGAAAGGAGCCCTGCATTTCGACCGAGACATCGACATCGTCGATGCGTTCGCCGGTCGGGGAATCGGGCGCGGGGGGCGGGATGCGGCTGGGCGGAGTCATAGGATCGGCCCCATGCTACCGGCGGCGAAATCCACGAGATTCACGCTCGCCGACGTGTTGCCGAATTGCCTTGCGGCCGTGTCTGGAGTTCGAGGTTCACTAGGGCTGGCATCCGTCTCGCACGCAGTCGTTCTGCTCATTGACGGGCTCGGGTCGGCGGCGCTGGAGTCGCATCGAGGACACGCGCGCACTCTCGCGTCTGCCGTCACCAAACGGTCCGTGATTTCATCGGGATTCCCCAGCACCACGGCGTCCTCCCTGCCGACACTGACCACAGGATCCCCATCGGGCCAGCATGGAATGGTCGGCTATCGCGTCTTCGACCCCGAGCGCGATCGAGTCGTCAACGAACTCAGCGGGTGGGATGCCGGGATGGATCCCGCAACATGGCAACCCGTTCCGACGGTTTTCGAGAAGGCACGAGACGCAGGCGTGCGAGCGGTGGCGATCGGTGCGCCCCGATATCGCGATTCCAAGTTCACCGCTGCGGTTCTGCGTGGCGCCGAGTATGTGGGCGCGCGAACTCTTGACGAGCGGTTCAGCTGTGCCATCGACGAGCTTCGTGGGCACGGCCCCGCATTGATCTACCTCTATGTGCCAGAACTCGATGTGGCGGCGCATTCCCATGGAATGAACTCGCACGCCTGGGTGTCCGCGCTCGAAAGCCTGGAGGGGCCCGTGGCATCCCTCATCTCCGCGTTGGGACCGTCGCAGGGGCTGCTTGTCACGGCCGATCACGGAATAGTCGATGTGGCCTCTGCGGCCCAGGTGATCGTCGATCCCGCCCTGCTGGTTGGCGTGCGGCATGTCGCAGGGGAGCCACGGTGTCTTCAACTCCAGCTTGAGCCTGGCGTGAATCCCGACGGGGTCGCCGAACGCTGGCGCGCAAGCCAGGGTGCGCGCGCCTGGGTGGCGACCCGTTCAGAGGCGGTGACGGGAGGGTGGTTTGGTGAGGTCGATCCCGCAATGTTGCCGCGCATCGGGCACGTGATCGTCGCGGCCCGCGCGGACATTGCTTATTACCTTGACGCCAACGACACGGGACGCCGCATGGTCGGACAGCACGGATCCCTTACGGCTGCAGAGAGCCAGGTGCCGCTCCTGAGGTTCGGTGCTTTTGCGGACTGAAGCGCTTAGAGATCCTCGTCGCTACGGGCGCCGAAAACGATCTCGTCCCAGCTCGGAAGAGATGCCCGGTTTTTCTTACTGCCCCGACTGATTCCGTTCGGACCCGTTCCGGTAGACCCCGTCGAGCTCGGCACCCGAGGCATTGCGCCGGTTTCGTCGAAGGGAATGTCAATCAGTCGAACAGCACCCGTCGACGGATGCGAAGCGATGGGCTCCTCGGGAGCCGGATCCATCGGGTCACGCTCCCCGCGTCGTCGTCGCAGGGCTTCAAGTAGATCTGCCGTCTGGTTCATGGCACGCGGCGCCGTATCTGCGTTAGCCGCATTCGCTGTGCCGATCCGGCCGTGCGGTACCGCCTCAAGAAGTGGGCCCGTGTCAACACCGGTTGACGCCACAGGAGGTGGTGCGAAGGGGGATGGCTCAGCGGACGCGGGGTCCGCGACGACGGCGTCCCCTACGAGATCCATGTGTCCATCAGCTTCAGCGGGTTCGGCGCCCGAAATATCGAATGCACCACTGTCGAATCGCGATGAACCGGCCGAGTCGTCAGTGGCGACTGCGCGAAGACGTGGAATCAAAGATCCGGGCAGATCTCCCTGCTGCGAGAGGGCGACAGCTTCCGAATTTTGCGGCGAGAGCGCGGATTTCTTCGGCTCGAAGGTCCAGCGTGCGTCGTGATCAACTTGCTCCGCCACAAAAGTGAGCTTGACGATCCAGTCTCCGCCCTCTTCTTTCCACGATGCCCACCGCTCGCCGATGGCTCCCGCGTCGACGAGTCGGCGACGGATTACGGAACCGAAAGTCGCGCCGCCTGCCAATGGATCCATCTCAAGCGCTGTGTGCACCGGTACATTGAGGGCCGACTCGATAACGAATTCACGTTCGGCCAAGACGGGACCCTCAAAACGCTGGACGTATTCGAGCGAGGCGCCTGTCACTGTTGACACGTCTTCAGCTGACATACCCGCACGAATGTGGGTCTGAATCTCGCGGGGCGACAGTTTTCGCCCGGTGCCAAGATCCGGAGAAGACTGACGCAGTCGGGACTGCAACACCTGATCGACGGCGACCCGATATCGGGCGCCTTCGTCGGATGCAACGAGTAGGGCGCCGTCTTCGACACCTATGACTTTGAGCTCTTGCATGCTGAACGACCTCCAGCCGTGGCGATTCCCGCTCAGCATCACATGTCGCTGTCGGAAAGCCGGGAATTCCACGGGCGTGCCGCGAGTTGTGTTCCTCGCGGCGATCCGTATCCTCAGAGCAGTCCTCATGGGTTTGCTAACTCAGCACGAATGTTGCAGACTGTCGCCGCCCACTGAGGCCCCCGAGCACAAGAACTGGATGGCAATGGCAACCGACTACGACGCACCGAGGAAGACCGACGAGGACACCGAGTCGATCCAGGCCCTCCAGGAGCGTGTTCCCGACAAGGTATCGGGTGTGGTTGATGGCGACGACGCTGACAACCCCGACGGCTTCGAGCTTGCGGGTCAGGATCTGGCCGATCTCGACCTCGATGTCGTGGTTCTTCCCGCGCAGGAGGATGAATTCACCTGCACCAACTGCTTCCTCGTAAAGCACCAGTCGCAGTTCGACCACGAGTCGAAATTGGGGCCGGTCTGCCACGAGTGTTCACTCTGATCGGCACCAGCTTCTAGCGTCCGGCCTTTTCGGCCCTTAGCGCTTACGAGGCACCTAGTGCGCTCGACGGTTCAGTTCCTCTGCGAGCTCGCGTGAGTGACGTGATGCCACGAGCCAGTACGGTGTCGGGTCTGCTGGATCATTGAGCTCCACCCGCACGACATCGGGAAGCCAACCGCGCACGAGCAACCAGGCTCGTGCATCCAGGCGGGTTCCGCGTTCGGCCATTGCCTCTGCGCCTGAAAAGGCCGTCGCGCGTGAGATCAGATTGCGCGGAATGCGCGCTCGCCCCGCGCGAAAGGTCTCGTCGTCCAGTTCGATTGTCGGCGTCGTGAGAATCAGGATGAGAACGATCGCCGCGTAAAGACCGATAGCTACCGCGACTCCCGCAAGCGGCGAAATCGGCAAGAAGACCAGCAAGCTGGCAGGGATGACCAGGGCGGTGGCGACGAATACCCACACCGCCGGCCAGAGGCGTTCGCGATAGCGCATATCCTCATCTCACCATGGGCTAGCCTCGTTGCGTGACCGACGCGATCGAGGTGCTGCTTCTTGGCTCGACGGTCCCGGCGTATGCCCATCCCGGGGACGCGGGCGCAGATCTCGTGTCGACGGACGATGTGGAGCTGAAGCCCGGCCACCGGGCGTCCGTGGGCACAGGTATTTCGATCGCCCTCCCCGATGGCTATGTGGCATTCGTCGTTCCGCGGAGCGGGCTCGCGGCTAAGCACGGCATCACGATCGTCAATAGCCCCGGCACCGTTGATGCGGGATATCGGGGCGAGATTCGAGTGACCCTTCTCAATACCGATCGCACCGAGAGCTACCGTGTGTCGGCGGGAGACCGGATTGCGCAGCTGATTGTCATGCCCGTCGTACAGGCCCGCTTCATCCCGGTCGAGCGGCTGCCTGGCAGCCATCGCGGTACCGACGGATTCGGGTCGACCGGATACTCACAACCAGGAGCATCGTGACCGAAGCCATTGATCACCCAAAGTCGGCGCCCGAAAATCGCGCTACCGAGGGCCCGCTCGACGAAAGCGAGGCGAACGCCGTTCGCCCCTATGTGGACCTGGGGGGCATCAAAGTCCTCCCTCGTCCTGATCTGCGCCTCCGCCTCGAGGTCGAAGAGGGTGGTCAGCGCGTGGTGGCTGTCGCGTTGGACTACGCCCAATCGACCTTGCAGGTGCAGGCATTCGCAGCACCGCGCAATTCCGGGCTCTGGGGGGAGATTCGCGAGCAGATCGCCGACCAGGTGACCAAGCAGGGTGGCACAATCACCTCGGTTGCTGGGACATTCGGCCCCGAGCTGCGTGCTCAGCTCCCCGAGACAGGAGCAGTGAGGTTCGTCGGCGTCGACGGCCCCCGCTGGTTTCTGCGCGGGGTTGTGAGCGGTGCGGGCGCGACGGACCCCGCGACAATGGCCGAACTCGACGATCTTTTCCGCAGCGTCGTCGTTGTGCGTGGGGCGACCCCCATGCCCCCCCGTGACTTGATTCCGCTGCACGTTCCCCCGTCGGCGCAGGGCGACGCGCCCACGCAGAACGCCTGATGGTCGAGGAATCGCGCGAGGAGCCTACTGATTCGTCAGACTCGGCTGGATCGGCGGGGTTGCGAGATGCCTTCTCGCAGGCCGCGCAGCGATCTCGGCTGTCGGGCGTGACGCCGGGTGAGACCCCGTCTGGGTCCGCGCTGCTGGCTGCGGTAGGCGGCATCCGCGGCCTCGTCGAGACAATTGTGCCGGGGCTCGCGTTCCTGGTGATTTACACCACGACCAAGAATCTTCCTCTGTCGGTCATCGCTCCGTTCGGTCTTGCGCTCGTGTTTATCGTGGTGCGCGCAGTGCAGCGCCAGCCGGTTATGCCGGCCGTGTCGGGGGCAATAGGAATTGCGCTTTCTGCGGGGTTGGCCTTGCTGACCAACAACGCCTCCAACAACTTTGTGCCGGGGTTCATCATCAACGCCGTGGCACTCCTCGTGATGCTTATTAGCCTGACGGTCCGGAGACCTCTTATCGGCGCTCTAGTTGGCCTTCTCACTGGCGACTCACACTGGCGCCAGGATCGTGCCAAGTTTCGGGTGGCCGTCGTGGCGACGGTTCTGTGGGCGATCCTCTCGGGGCTTCGCCTGGCAGTGCAGCTTCCGCTGTACTTTGCCCATGCTCCGGACGCTTTGGCTGCGACCAAACTGCTGATGGGAGTGCCGCTGTACGCGGGGCTGCTATGGGTGACCTGGCTTCTTGTGCGCACGGCTTGGAGGTCGGCCGACGACGAGGCACCAGACTCGTCTGAGCCCGCCTGAGTCGGCGTGCGCAAGCCGGGTCATGTATCTTGATATCGAGATATATAGGAACGTGCGCCCCCGGTAGTGCCTGGCCCCTCGGGATTAGGCTTGCCTTGCTGGAACGTGCACGCGTGGACCATCAGGATGGTCCGGACAGCTAGGGAGACGACATGTCTGCGGTGAACAGTTTTGAGTCGAAAGACACCCTGACGGTCGGCGGCACCGACTACGAGGTTTTTCGCGTCGACCGGGTCCCGGGGCACGAAAAGCTTCCGTTCAGCCTCAAGGTCCTCCTAGAAAATCTGCTGCGCACAGAGGACGGCGCCAACGTCACGAAAGCGCAGATCCAGGCGTTGGGATCGTGGGTCCCCACAGCTGAGCCTGACACCGAGATCCAGTTCACCCCTGCGCGCGTCGTCATGCAGGACTTCACTGGCGTCCCCTGCATCGTCGACCTCGCCACCATGCGTGAGGCGATGAGTGCCCTCGGCGGTGACCCGACCAAGATCAACCCGCTCGCACCGGCGGAACTCGTTATTGACCACTCGGTTATCGCGGACCTCTTTGGCAGCGAAAACGCCCTCGAGCGAAATGTCGAGATCGAGTACGAGCGCAACGGAGAGCGGTACCAGTTCCTCCGTTGGGGCCAGACGGCTTTCGACGACTTCAAGGTTGTGCCGCCGGGAACGGGCATTGTGCACCAGGTCAACATCGAGTATTTGGCTCGCGTCGCCTTCACACGTGTCTCGACAAGCTCGACCGGCGAAAAGGTGCTGCGGGCCTACCCCGACACCTGCGTCGGCACCGACTCGCACACCACGATGGTCAACGGGCTGGGAGTGCTCGGCTGGGGCGTCGGTGGCATTGAAGCCGAGGCGGCAATGCTCGGCCAGCCGGTGTCGATGCTCATTCCGAAGGTCGTTGGCTTCAAGCTTGTCGGCTCGATCCCGACAGGCGTCACAGCGACGGATGTCGTGCTCACCATCACCCAGCAGCTGCGCAAGCACGGAGTGGTCGGCAAGTTCGTCGAGTTCTATGGTGACGGTGTGGCCCAAGTACCCCTCGCCAACCGCGCCACCATCGGCAACATGAGCCCCGAGTTTGGTTCGACGGCGGCCATGTTCCCCATTGACGAGGTCACTCTCGACTACCTCCGTTTGACCGGACGCAGCGACGAGCAGGTTGCTCTCGTTGAGGCCTACGCCAAGCTCCAGAAGCTCTGGCACGACCCGTCTGTTGAGCCGGTATTCAGTGAATACCTCGAACTTGACCTTGCGACGGTCGTCCCGTCTATCGCCGGGCCAAAGCGCCCGCAGGACCGCGTTGAGCTCAGCAAGTCGAAGTCGCAATTCTCGATCGACCTGGCCGACTACACAACCGGCGATATGTCGAAAGTGGATGCTGCGGTTGAAGGCACCTTCCCGGCGTCTGACCCGATCGGCTTCACCCCTGACGACGAAGAATCCGCGCACAGCCTTTCGCACAGCCATGTCAGTCATGCGCCAGGAAAGTTGTCTCGACCGGTCAAGATCAGCACCTCGACCGGCGAGAACTACACCCTCGACCACGGCGCCGTGGCGGTAGCCGCCATCACCTCGTGCACCAACACCTCGAACCCGAGCGTGATGCTCGCGGCGGGCCTTCTGGCTCGCAATGCGAACCGGAAGGGACTGAAGGCAAAGCCGTGGGTCAAGACCACGCTGGCCCCGGGATCCAAGGTCGTCACTGACTACTACGAGAAGGCCGGCCTGACGGGCGATCTTGAGGCCCTGGGTTTCTACACGGTCGGCTACGGCTGCACGGTCTGTATTGGAAACACCGGTCCGCTCATTGACGAGGTCTCTGCGGCGATCAACGACAACGACCTTGCCGTAACGGCCGTGCTGTCGGGCAACCGCAACTTCGAGGGCCGCATCAGCCCCGACGTGAAAATGAACTACCTCGCCAGCCCTCCGCTCGTTATCGCCTACGCACTTGCCGGGTCGATGAACTTCGATTTCGCGGTCGACCCGCTCGGTCAGGACCAGGACGGCAACGACGTCTTTTTGAAGGACATCTGGCCGGATGCCGCCGAAGTCCAGTCGACAATCGACAGCTCGATCTCGACCGAGATGTTCACGCACGAGTACGCGGGGGTTTTCGAAGGCGACGAACGCTGGCGCTCGCTTCCGACTCCCGACAGCGAAGTCTTCGAATGGGACGAGAAGTCGACCTATGTGCGCAAGCCCCCGTACTTCGAGGGCATGACCATGCAGATCACCCCGGTTTCCGACATTGTCGGGGCCCGTGTGCTCGCCACCTTGGGTGCGTCGGTCACGACCGACCACATCAGCCCGGCCGGTTCGATCAAGGCGGATAGCCCCGCCGGCAAGTACCTGGATGCGCACGGAGTGGACCGCAAGGACTACAACTCCTACGGATCGCGACGCGGCAACCACGAGGTCATGATTCGTGGCACCTTTGCCAATATCCGTCTTCGTAATCAGCTCTTGGCTGCTGAGAACGACGGCGCCGGGGTCGAGGGCGGCTACACCCGCGACTTCACGCAAGCCGGTGGACCAAAGTCGTTCATCTATGACGCCAGCCAGAACTACCAGGCGCAGGGGACTCCGCTGGTGATCTTCGGTGGCACCGAGTACGGATCCGGCTCCAGCCGTGACTGGGCTGCAAAGGGCACGTCGTTGCTCGGAGTGCGCGCGGTCATCACCGAGAGCTTCGAACGTATCCACCGCTCGAACCTGATCGGTATGGGTGTTGTTCCGCTGCAGTTCCCAGCGGGTCAGAGTTGGGCGTCGCTGGGCCTCGACGGCACGGAGATCGTCTCGATCGAAGGCCTCGAGCAGCTCAACTCGGGCACGACTCCGAAGACGGTGCACGTAACAGCTGCTCCGAGCGATGATTCTCCGGCGGGCAAAGAGACCGTCGAATTCGACGCCGTCGTTCGCATCGATACGCCGGGCGAGGCCGACTACTACCGCAATGGGGGAATTCTCCCGTACGTGCTGCGTAGCCTTGTATAGCGTGGCCCCCGTTCGGGGGTAGCCTGGGGTCCGATCACCGGCCCGAGGAGGATCCGTGCTGCGCGCGCGCATGGTCATCGTCATTGTGACCTCACTTGTGCTCGGCGGCACTCTCGCCGGAGTGAGCGTGCTCGAATCCCGGAACTTCGCGTCGAAGCTCGCGACACTATCGCACGATGACCTTGTGGATGCAGACCCAGCGACCCCCGCACCATCCCCCGAGACGGACTTCAGCTTCACCGCACTGGGACAGGCCGATGTGCTCTTCGCCCCTGACTCAACTGCCCTGACACGGCAGGCGTCCCGCCAGCTGATCATTGTGGCCGGAGTCCTGGCTGACAACCCGGAATGGCGGGTGCGGATTGTTGGGCACGTGGCGGTCGTCGTGGGCGGTCCCGAACAGGCATTTGCAGTCAGCACGGCGCGCGCCCAGGCCGTGTCGGATGAACTCGAGCGACTGGGGATCGACCGGCGGCGTCTGAGTGTTGTTGGGGTCGGCCCCAACGCGCCCGTGGCCGACAGCTCCACGCCCGAAGGTGCGATCGACAATCGGCGCGTGACGCTCGAACTGAAGAAGGGCGCCTGATGTCCTGGTTCACGATCGGCGAGATCTTCGTGTGGATGTTGGTGGCAGCTCTCATCGGCGCCGTGGTGGGCTGGCTTCTTCATAGTCTCGTCTCAGCACAGACCGCTGCACGCCGACGGCGGGCAGCGGTCCCGCATCCCCCGGGCACACCCGGTGAAGAGCCGAACGAGAACAGCTCGCTGGTTTAGGCTGTCGTCATGTCGGCGCTCGAGGGAATCCACGGACCCCGAGACCTGGACGGTCTGGATCGCGAGCAGCTCAAAGAAGTCGCCGATGACATCCGTCGCTTCCTCGTTGACGAGGTGTCGAAGACCGGTGGACACCTCGGTCCGAACCTCGGCGTGGTGGAACTCACCATGGCGATCCATCGGGTTTTTGATTCGCCGAAGGACGCAATAGTTTTCGACACGGGGCATCAAAGCTACGTGCACAAGCTTCTGACCGGGCGCCAGGACTTCAGTCGACTTCGGATGACAGGGGGACTGGCCGGCTACCCGCAACGCTCCGAATCGGAGCACGACATCGTCGAGAGCTCACACGCTTCTAGCTCGCTCAGTTGGGCTGACGGTATTTCGCGGGCTTTCGCAATGACGGGGCAGGACGATCGCTACGTTGTCGCGGTCGTCGGCGACGGCGCGTTGACGGGCGGCATGACCTGGGAGGCGTTGAACAACATCAGCGACGACAATTCGCGTCGTCTGGTGATTGTGGTCAACGACAACGGCCGGTCGTACGCTCCCACGATCGGCGGCATGGCACGGTTCCTCAACACTGTTCGCACCCGTCGCGCCTACCGTAATCTGCACCGGTCGAGCGAAAAGTTCTTCGGGCGATTCGGCGCTCCGGGTCGTGCCTTCTATCGCGGGACGCGCGGCGCGGTTCACGGATTCCTCGCGCGCTTCAGCAATAACGAGGCTCTGTATTCGAACCTCGACATCAAGTACATCGGCCCGGTCCATGGTCATGATTTGCGGGCGCTCGAAGAGACGCTCACCCAGGCCAAGAAGTTCGATGCGCCGGTGATCGTGCATGTCATTACCGAGAAGGGGCATGGCTTCGAGCCTGCCGTCGCCGACGTGGCTGACCAGTTTCACGCGATTGGACAGTTCGATCCCGAAACGGGGGAGCCTGTCGAGCAGGCGAGTCGCCCATCCTGGACTTCGGTTTTCGCCGATGAGATCGTCGAGCTGGCCGATCGCGACCCTCGGCTCGTCGGTATCACCGCCGCAATGCTGCGACCGACGGGTCTGCATCGTTTTGCCGAGAAGCACCCGTCCCGCGTTTTCGATGTCGGAATCGCTGAACAGCATGCCGCCACGAGTGCTGCGGGGCTGGCTTTTGGCGGTCTGCATCCGGTTGTGGCGATGTACGCAACTTTCGTTAACAGGGCCTTTGACCAGCTGTTGATGGATGTGGCTCTCCACCGCGCGGGCGTCACCTTTGTTCTCGATCGCGCGGGCGTCACCGGACCGGACGGACCGAGTCATCACGGCATGTGGGATCTTGCGATATTGCAGGTGATCCCGCACATTCGAATCGCTGCACCGCGCGACGCGACGCGACTCCGTGAAGAACTTGGCGAGGCAGTGCGTGTGGACGACGGGCCTACGGTCCTGAGATTCTCGAAGGGCGAAGTCGGCACCGAATTCGATGCCCAGCGTCGCACCTCCGATGGCGTCGACGTGCTGCGGGAGGCTCCGCATCGGGACGTGCTGATCGTGACTGTTGGTCCTATGGCGAAGATCGGTCTTCAGGTGGCTGAACGACTGGCGGCACAGGGGATCGGCGCAACGGTGATCGACCCGCGCTGGGTGGTCCCGGTCGCCCCCAGTGTTGTCTCGATGGCACGCGAACATCGCCTGGTTGTCACGATTGAGGACGGCATCCGGGTAGGGGGCGTCGGAACTCGCATACGGCAAGACCTGCGGGCTGCCGGCGTCGACACTCCCGTCGACGAACTCGGTCTTCCCGACGAGTTCTTGCCGCAGGGCACGCGGTCCGAGATTCTCGAATCCGTCGGTCTGACCGACCAGCAAATTGCCCGCGATATCGTCTCTCAGGTGCTCGGGCAGCGCATCCCGATTGCCCGACCTTTGCCCGAGGAAATGACGACAACGGTCGAAGCCGACGAATCACGCTGACGCGGCGTCGTCCGAGGATGAGAACTTCGATTCAGCCCCTTGCTTCGTAATCCAGTAATACCTAGTGTCGGCGGCAACCCAGCTTCGCCAGGTGATCAGCCAGCCAAAGAAGGCACATGGTCCGGTAATGATCGCGTAGACGAGGTACATCGGCCATGACCAACTGTCGGAGAAAAAGGAAGCAACGTCTACTCCGTTGAAGAGCACGTTCCAGAGAGCAAAAAGGAAGACTCCTGCACACCCAGATATCAGGCCGACAAGGGTGTGCGTGAACATATGGATCCACGAGTGTCTCACTCCGCGCAACAAAGTCCCAGCAAGTAGGGCTAGTGGTGCTCCCACGGTCAGAAGAGTCACCAGTCCGAACGGGATCGCGTAGATCAGCCCAACGCCGAAGCTTAAGAAGCACATGAGCGCAAGAAACAGTCCGTAGGTGATCAACGCTCCGCGGATGAACTCCCAGGGAGTAAAGGCCATAGGGCGATTAACAGTCCGCGGAGGTTGCTTTGGGGGCGTCCAAGCGATCTGAGGGGGGTAGGGGTTGACGTGCTGCTCGCTCATGCTCGTACCTCGCTCACCATGTCGAAGAATTGCCTCAGGGGCGCGCGAACCAGGGGAAGTTTCACCAGGGGCATGCTGAGTTTGAGAAGGGCGAGACCTCGATCGATCAATCGGTGGCTGCGCTGTTGATTGGGGGAGGTGTCGTATACCCAAAAAAGGGCTAGTAGGAGGTAGGCGAGTAGAAGCAACTCGGGCAGCTGATCATCGAAATCGGGTGCGAAACCCTTGCGCGAACCACGTACAGCGTCGGTAAAGATAGCGACGGCAGCGTCTCGGGCTGGTTGCGAATCCGGGCCCAGTGGGTTGATAGGCGAGCGGGGAGACATTGCCGCAGACAGGAAACCTGGCGCGAATTTATGAAACGGCTCCAATGTGTCGAGGCCGCGATGGTAGACGACGGAAAGGCGCTCGATGAGGTCATCGGTCATTCGCAGGGGCTCGACAACTGCCTCGCGGTGCTCTTCCTGGACTCGGAGGTAGAGCTCCTGTACGAGATGGTTCTTGGTGGGGAAGTGGTGGTACGCGTTGCCCGTTGAGATGCCGAGTTGACCTGCGAGCAGCCGAATTGTGGTGTCTTCGTAGCCTCGGTCGCGAAACGATGCAACTGCCGCGTCGGCGATAAGGGTCCGCGTCCTCTCGCGTTTGCTGACACCTGCATCTGCGGCATCCATGGAATTGAACATGTTCAATACGCTACCAGACCCTACTCTGCGCACGTGCCCCATTTTTCGCGCTGGCAATGTCGGTGGCCTGGGATACGATGTGTGTACACCGTCAACATTTGGAAGGCTTTGCCTCCCTTCGCTGTTGATGTGCTGAGAGCGCGATACGCGACGCCCACAATTTTCCGGAGGATCCCGTGACCAACGAAACAGATACGAACGCGCCAGCGGGTGCACCAAATGCGCCAGGTGCAGTAGCTCCCGGCTTGTCAACGTCCGAGATCCGCACAGCCACCGCATCACGCCACCGCCTCGCACTCGGCCTGCTCCTCGCCGCGGTATTCGTGGTCTTCCTCAACGAGACGGTCATGAGCGTCGCGATCCCGAGCATCCAAAACGATCTCGAGGTTCTCCCGTCACAGGGGCAGTGGCTCACGACGGCTTTCGCTCTCACAATGGCGGTCGTCATTCCGATCACGGGATGGCTGCTGCAGCGCCTCAACACCCGACCAGTCTTTGTGGCGGCAATGAGTTTGTTCGTCCTGGGAACTTTGATTGCCGCTGTGTCGCCATCATTTGAGGTGCTGCTGCTGGGTCGCGTGGTTCAGGCGAGCGGCACGGCAATCATGATGCCGCTCATGATGACCACGATTCTGACCGTCGTACCGCTGAACGAACGTGGCCGGTTCATGGGCCGCATCTCCATCGTGATGTCCCTGGCACCCGCGATCGGGCCGACGATCTCCGGTCTGCTCTTGCAGATCATGCCCTGGCGTGGACTGTTCTGGGTCATGCTGCCGATTGCGGCCGTTGTGCTTCTCATCGGCGCTCTGCGGGTTCCTAACGTCTCCGAGCCGCGCAAGGCGCCGCTGGATGTGCTCTCCGTGTTCCTGTCGGCGATCGCGTTCAGTGGAGTTGTGTATGGGCTCAGTAGCATTGGCGAGGTAGCTCAGGGGGCGGCACTCGTGCAACCGTGGGTGCCTCTGGTGGTCGGCATTGTCTTCCTGGGGCTTTTCATCACGCGTCAGATCCTTCTTCAGAAGCGGGACGCTTCGCTTCTCGACCTGCGAACCTTCAAATCCCGAACCTTCTCCCTCTCCATCGCCATGCTCGCGATCGGGATGATCTCCCTGTTCGGCATGATCATTTTGCTCCCGAGCTACATTCAGTACGGACTGCGCCTCGAGCCCGCAGTGATTGGCCTGACGCTGCTCCCCGGTGGACTGCTGATGGGACTCCTCGGTCCTTTGGTGGGTCGCCTGCTCGACAAGTTCGGGCCGCGCCCCCTCGTCATCCCGGCCTCGATCCTCATTAGCGGGGTCTTCTGGGCCCTAACCCTGCTCACAGAAGAAACCCCGATCTGGGTAGTTGTTGCACTGCACATCGGACTGAGCCTGGGTATGGCCTTCATGTTCACCCCGCTCTTCACGACGGGTCTGGGAGCGCTCCCACGCCACCTCTACTCCCACGGCAGCGCAACTGTCGCCACGATTCAACAGGTTGCTGGAGCGGCCGGTACCGCGATGTTTGTTGCTTTCTTCTCAATCGGCCTGGCAGCTGCCGGCGCCGTGGGAGAAGCGAAACTCGCGAGTCCGAGCCAGATAGCTGACGGCGTTCATCTCGCCTTTACTGCCGGTGCAATCGTGACCCTCCTGGTCATCGTGCTGTCGTTCTTCATCCGCCGTGAGGATGCACCGGAGGACGCGCCAGCCCCTTAGGCCACGCCCCGGATTGCGGGGTGATGGAAGGTATCGCCGAACACGCGCGTGCTCGCGCCCACGCGATCCAGATAGGGAGTCAGACCACCCATCTGGAAGGGGTAGCCGGCGCCGAGGATCATGCACAGATCAATGTCCTCGGCGGCGGCCACCACACCAGATTCGAGCATGCGGTGAACCTCATCAGCAAGGCCGTTTTCGAAGCGGAGACGCAACTCATCAGAGGTGAGCGGCACAGCATCCTTCGCTCGATGCTCCTTCACAATGGCGAGTGCCTTCTTGTCATACCCTTTCGAATGGCCCTTGCTGTCCTTCTCAAAAATATGGCCGTGCTCGGCCAACGCGTGGAGGGCGGGGCTCGCGAAGAAGCGTTCCGGGAACGCCGCGTGATGCGTATCCAAGACGTGCGCACCCACCTTCAGGCCCACCAGCTCCAGTAGAACAAACGGGTCCATCGGCAACCCGAAAGGCCGAATCGCATCGACGACCGTATCGAAAGAGGTGCCCTGCTCAACGGCATGCATCGCCTCACCCAGAACCTTTGCGAGCACGCGATTGACGACGAAGCCGGGGGAGTCGGTCGTGAGGACCGCGTTCTTATACAGTTTTGCGGCCGTCACCATTGCCGTGCTGACGGCGACATCAGTTGACTGCGGAGTCTTCACAACCTCGATAAGCGGCATCACTGCAACGGGGTTGAAGAAGTGGAAACCGACCAGGCGTTCCGGGTGTTCGAGATTCGACCCGATCTGCTCAACCGACAACGACGAGGTGTTGGTCGCGAGAATCGCATCGGGAGCGACATGCTTCTCGATCTCGGCGAAGACGCTCTGCTTAACCCCGAGCTCCTCGAAGACCGCCTCGATAACCCAGTCGCAGTCCGCAAAATCGGCCTTGTCGGTGGTGCCGGTCACAAGTGTTTTGAGACGATTGCTTTCGTCGCGCGAGATCCGTCCTTTAGCGAAAAGCGAATCGATCTCGCCGTGGATGTGGCTGACGCCCGCATCCACACGCGCCTGATCGAGGTCGGTAATGATCACGGGAACCTGAAGGCGACGAACGAATAGCAGCGCGAATTGACTCGCCATCAGACCGGCGCCAACAACACCAATCTTCGTAATCGGCCTCGCAAGTTCACGATCCGGAGCCCCCGCCGGCTTTTTGGCACGTTTCTGCACAAGATTGAAGGCATAGATGGAGGCGCGGAATTGATCGCTCGCAATCAGGTCGGCGAGGGTCTCGTCTTCTGCGGCAAATCCGGTTGCGCGATCGGTATTCTTCGCGGCGCGCAGCAGCTCAAGAGCGCGATAGGGAGCCTGAGCCACGCGGCCGATGCGGCTCACCAGGGTCTTCTCGGCGATACCTATGGCGATGTCCCATTTGACGGCGCGCTCGATCTTGCCCGGCTGGTTCTTCCGCTTGACGACGATGGTCCCATCGAGCACGCCATCGGCCCACGCCAGGGAATCCTCGAGGAAG
>DATMIW010000068.1:0-9312 GCA_035554115.1 Pseudolysinimonas sp.
GGCCCGACCCATCGCAAACATCGTCGGCAGCATGTACGGAAAGGAGAACAACAGGCGCACCAACCATCGCGCCGGACGGGTGCGCGGAAAGGCGTCGAAACGATCCCGCTGACGGAGGCGACGCGGCTCCTGCCGCCGAGCCTCAGTGGGGCGAAGACTGAGTTGTAAGGCCATGTTCGGTCTTCTCCCAGTAGTGCGGGCGGGTGAGAAGCTGCCAGAGCCCCTTGTAAGCAGCGATCGAGTGCAGAATCCAATACAGGGGGTTGATCACGGCCCACAAGATGAGTTCGAAGGTGCCGCGCTTGTACGGCCCCATCATCGATAGGTAGACCATCGCCGAATTGCCGATGATGAAGTTGACCAGGCACAGCCAGAGCAGCCAGACCGGAAAGAACTGCCCGAGGAACTCGGCGGGCAGGAAGACCGTGAACACCGTGACGACATAGAGCGGCAGGACTCCGAGGAAGGTTGCCGGTGTCCCGCCGATCAGCAGCGCGAAGCTGATGAAGCGCCGCCAGCCCACCTCACGAATCAGCTGGCGAGGCTGCCGGGCGTGCACGAGGCTCGTCTGCATATACCCCTTGATCCACCGGCTGCGCTGGCGAATGAAGTTGGGAATTGACGTGTTGGCTTCCTCCATCGTCGTCGAATTCACCACTCCGACGCGATACCCCAATGCGCTGGCTCGGATGCCGAGGTCGGCATCTTCTGTGACGTTGTACGGGTCCCATCCCCCCAGCTCGATGAGGGCCTTCGTGCGAAAGTGATTGGACGTGCCACCGAGCGGGATCGGCAGGTCGGCCGCGTCGAGACCGGCAAGCATGTAGTCGAACCAGTAGCTGTATTCGAGTGTGAACATCCGCGTCAGGGCATTCTCTTCGGCGTTGAAGTAATTCAGTGACGCCTGAACGCACACGGTCTTCTCACCACCACGCTGGAAGGCGAGATAGGCCTTCTTGAGCTGGTCGGGATCCGGCGTGTCTTCCGCGTCGTAAATGACCAGATAGTCGCCGGTTGCGAAAAACAGCCCGACGTTGCATGCGCGCGGTTTCGTCTGCGGAGTCCCTTTGGGAATCGTGACGATGTGGAAATGAGGCGGTGGATTCGCGCCCAGGAAAACTTCGCGGGTAAGGCTGTCCTCCTGCTCAATGAGAACGAGGACCTCGAGCTTGTCGACGGGATAGTCGATCTTGCCGAGGTTGCCGACCAGCTGGGCGACAATGTTCGACTCGCGAAATACGGGCACAAGCACCGTGTATTTCGGAAGTTCGTAGTCCTGCAGGGCGGCCACCTCGGCATTGCTGATTCGCTCAACGACATCGAATTTGGCGCCGAGCATGGCAACAAAGAACTTGAAGAGGGTTCCAGCCAGGAACACGAGGCTCACGAATGTGATCGCCCCGATGATGACCGCTGCCGGAAAGAACACCAGCAACACGAGAAGCACCGCTGCGCAGACGATCAAGCCGACCTTCTGCCCGCGTGCGAAGACAACGCGGGCCGAGAGCTCCGGGTTCTGTCGGAACAGCTCGTTGGCCGCCTGGTCTGCGATGTCGTCGTGGTAGACGTGCAGGACGAAGTTTCGGATGTCCCACGAGGTTGCCACCAAGAACTCAATCTGGTTACCCACAACGCGAGCGATCTGGTCGCGGCGGGCCGCATCCGGGATGCGTGCTGTCGCCACGATGGCGGTTCCGTCGTTGCGCCGACGGATGGGCACCCAGTTCTCGGCGAGCATCATCTGCCCGGACCACTGCTTGACGAATGCCTCATCCCGCGGCTCCGTCGCGAGATCGACGGTCGGCAGATTCCAGGCACGAGCCATCACCTTGCGAAGCGCATCTCGCGTCACGGTCCCCTGGCTCACCAGGATTTCGTCGATATGGGACCCGGTCTGTGCTTTTGCAGCACGCGCCACTGCGAGATCTTCTCTCGTAACCAGCCCCGAGCGCACCAAGAGTTCAGCAAACTCTGCACTCTGCACCGAAATGGGTGCCTGCGATTGCCCCATCTTGCCAGCCTGCGCTGGACGGGGTACAGGAGCTAGTCCCCAAGCGGGGTACGCATCCACTCGTCTCTAGTCGTACGTCATCTGAAGGAGGGTCGCGCGAGCCTCTGCGAGGGTCTCCGGAGACTCCTCGCCGAAGGAGGCCGCTGCGGCAAAACCTTCTGCGGCACGCATGATGAGTCGCACCCGGCCCTCATCCAGTCCATCGGCGGTGAGCTCACGCATCCATCGTTCGCCGTTTTCTCCCAGCTCTTCCAGCAACTCTTTCGTTTCGTTGACCCCGTTCCAGAGCGGCGATGTGCCGAATGCTTCCATCGCCTCAGGGTCACCCCCGCACAGCGCGCGGATGTAGGCCCGCAGGATCTTGCCTGGTCTGTTTTCGGAGAGGTCGACCAGGCGCATAACGCCGTCGCGGAATCTCACAATTCCGTCTCTCCTCATTGCGTCGAAAAGCGCGTCACGTGACGGAAAGTGATGCAGAAGACCGCCCTTCGAGACACCGGCGAGCTCGGCGACCTCCGCAAGGGAAACCCCCGTCCCTTTTGCAGCAACCAGTTCGCGTGCCGCGTGCATCACTGCCTCGCGCGTCCTGTTTGAATCCCGCGCCGCTCGCTCATTCATGACACGAGCCTACCAACTAGTTTGCCTATCCGACCAAATGGTCGGTACTCTTACATCATGCCCCGTATCGACATCACCACCCAGACCCGCGCGGGAGCGCGCTCGTGGGTCGCCCTCGGCGTCCTCACCCTCTCCATCCTTCTTCTCGCGATTGACGGAACAGTCCTCGCCCTCGCCGTACCCGCGCTCACCGCTTCGCTGGATCCAACGGCCACCCAATTGCTGTGGATCGGTGATATCTATTCCTTCGCCCTGGCCGGCCTGCTCATCACCATGGGCAACGTTGCTGACCGGATAGGTCGCAAACGCCTGCTGCTCATCGGTGCCACAGGGTTCGGGCTGGCTTCGCTCCTCGCGGCGTTCGCGCCGACCGCCGAGCTCCTTATTGCGGCGCGCGTCCTACTCGGGATCAGCGGCGCGACGATCATGCCATCAACCCTCTCCCTGGTTCGCAATATCTTCCCCGACCCGCGTCAGCGGTCTCGCGCAATCGCCGTATGGTCGGCCGGGGCAACTGTCGGCGCCGCTATTGGCCCGCTCGTTGGTGGAGCGCTGCTGGAGTCGTTCTGGTGGGGATCGGTATTCCTGATCAACGTTCCGGTTATGGTAATCCTGGTCATCACGGGCGCCATCTTGCTGCCGGAATCCCGGAACCCCAAGCCAGGCCGCATCGATCTCCTCAGCGCGGCACTTTCGGTCGTTGCGATAGTTCCTATCGTCTATGCGATCAAGACTTTTGCCTCCGATGGGTTCTCGTGGATCGCTGTCGGGAGTGTCGTGCTGTCCGTGATTGGCGCGGTTCTTTTCGCCCGGCGACAGCGTCGGCTCGAGACCCCATTGATCGATCTTGCCCTGTTCCGGATCCCCGCATTCTCGGGGGCGGTTGCCGCGAATACTCTCGCGATTTTTGGCTTCGTGGGAATGCTCTTCTTCTTCTCGCAGTACCTCCAGCTGGTGCGCGGACTGTCCCCGCTTCAAGCGGGCCTGGCAGAACTGCCGTCCGCCCTGGCGTCATTGGCGGTAATTGGGATCGTCAGCAACGTCGTTGCCCGCATCGGGCGCGGCCTTGCCGTGGGTGTCGGACTCGCGGTGTGCGGAGCCGGATCCGTCCTCCTCGCATTCGCCGAAGGTCAATCAGACCTGATCTGGATCATCCTGAGTCTCTGTGTCCTCGCGATTGGCGCTGGGCTCGCCATGACAGTGTCCGTCGACGCAGTCCTCTCGGCTGTCGAAAAAGAACGTTCCGGCGCTGCATCTGCAATCTCCGAGACGGCGTACGAGCTCGGGGTTGCTCTGGGCATCGCGTTGTTGGGCTCGGTCCTGACTGCCGTGTATCGGGTGAGCCTGCACCTTCCCGAATCGCTCACACCCACTGTTGCCGCAGATGTGCGGGAATCATTGGGTTCGGCGGTCCATGTGGCGGGCGACAACCCGGCGGTCGTGGATGCGGCCCAAGAGGCCTTCGTTGTCTCTATCCAGACGGCCTCGTTTGTTGCCGCCGCCATCATGTTCGTCGCAGCCTTCATCGCGGCTCGCGTCATTCCTGCTGAGCGAACACGTTCGCGAAGCGGTCACTAGCCTCGTAGAGAAGCAACTGATTCACGAGGAGAACACGATGCTCACCGTTAATGCCTATGGCGCCCGCTCGGCAACCACACCGCTCGAGCCGATGACCATCGAGCGGCGAGACCTCGGCGAGCACGACGTGCTCATCGATATCGACTATGCGGGAATCTGCCATTCGGACATTCACACCCTGCGGGGCGACTGGGGACCGGTCGCCTACCCGCAGGTTGTTGGCCACGAGATCGTTGGTCGCGTTCGCGAAATTGGACCTGGCGTCACGAAGCATCGGGTCGGCGATCTAGTGGGTGTGGGATGCCAGTCCAACTCCTGTGGCCACTGCGAGCAGTGCCTCAAAGGTCAAGACGTGTACTGCCTGAACGGAAACGTGCAAACGTATGGCAGCAAGGACGTCGACGGCACCATCACTCAGGGCGGGTACTCGCAGGCGACAGTCATCAATGAGAACTTCGTGCTGCGGATTCCTGAGAACCTCGACCCCGCGGTCGTAGCTCCCCTGCTGTGCGCAGGGATCACGCTGTATTCGCCGCTCAAACACTGGAATGCCGGACCGGGTGTCAAAGTTGCGATCGTCGGCATGGGTGGCCTCGGCCATATGGGAGTGAAGATTGCCCACGCGCTCGGCGCGGAGGTGACGGTGCTCTCGAGGACGCTCTCTAAGAAGGACGACGGTCTGGCCTTCGGTGCAGATCACTACTCCGCCACCAGCGACCCGCAGACCTTCGAAACGCTGGCAGGAGAATTCGATCTCATTCTCAACACAGTCTCAGCGGCGCTCGACATTCCTCAGTACCTTGACCTTTTGGCCGTCGACGGAACTCTTGTCTTACTGGGCGCGCCACCTGAGGACATCAGCATTTCGGCGTTTTCGCTCATCCTCGCCCGTCGCTCGCTCGCAGGCTCCGCCACGGGCGGTATCCCTGAGATTCAGGAGATGTTGGACTTCTGTGCCGAGCACGGCATCGTCCCCGAGACGGAGCTGATCGGGTCGTCCGAGATCAATGACGCCTACGAGCGCGTTCTTTCCTCGGATGTGCGGTACCGCTTCGTGATCGACGCAAAGACCTTCAGTTAGAAGCAGACAAGCGAAAAGCCCCGGAGGACCGGGGCTTTTTCTGTGGGCGATACTGGGATCGAACCAGTGACCTCTTCCGTGTCAGGGAAGCGCGCTACCGCTGCGCCAATCGCCCTCACCGAATTTCTTCGGATCGGAGTGCCTTGTTAGGGCGTTGAGTGAGGTGGCGACGGGATTCGAACCCGTGTGGACGGCTTTGCAGGCCGCTGCCTCGCCTCTCGGCCACGCCACCAGGGTGTGCTTTTCACTCGAGCGGATGACGAGATTCGAACTCGCGACCCTCACCTTGGCAAGGTGATGCGCTACCACTGCGCCACATCCGCATTCGCTCCCGTTGCCGGGTGCGGACTCGACTCTAGCCGATCGCTCGGCCCCGGCCAAACCAGGACGCGCGGGTTACGCCCACCAGAACATCTGCGGAAAGAAGTCGGGCGGATACGCGGCGCCGAAGCTCGCAATCGCGGCGTTCAGCACGCGGCTCGCCCACCAGACGAGAAGCAGGTAGCCCGCTCCCAATCCGACTCCGGCGAGAGCACGACCGCGCATCCGACCCCTGACGGTCTGGCCGAGCGCCAGGTGGCCGAGCACGATCGGCACCGCAATCACGACCACCGACATCGCACCCACGACGCCGAAAATACTTGCCACAGCAGTCAGGTCATCCTCGGAATAGGCCAACGAGGCGGCGATAGAACGTCCGATGACCAACAGAAAAACGTAGCCAGCCGCGACGAGCACAGCGCTCAGCGCAAGCGGAGACAGGCGGGGTCTGGGCGCCTGTGTCTGCACTTGCTGCATCGCCGGGTATTGAGAGACGTAACCGGGAGGCGGCGGCTGATAGCTGGTCATGGAACCGACCCTATCGAGAGCTATGGCAAGATGGTCGACGCGGGCGATTGGCGCAGTTGGTAGCGCGCTTCCTTCACACGGAAGAGGTCATCGGTTCGAGTCCGGTATCGCCCACCACTCATGTAGTTCCTGTTCAGACCTCCGGCCGCGTCGAGAATCACGACCTTTGGGAATTCAGAAATTCGAATGTCTCTCTGTCAGCTCTGAACTTCAAGCCGCGCCCGGCGTAAAGGCAGGCCAACTAAGACACCCGTGAGCACTGCAGCTGCGACGGGGACGAAAACCCACGCGAACGCTGACACCGGAGCCCAACCGTCACCGCCCAGAATCATCCTCCAGATGTAATCGCAGACGGCCCAACCAGGGAGAGTCGCTGCTGTAACACGCAACCACGGTCTCCGTAGAGGGCGAAAGAGGTAGAGGAGGGGCACGGCCACCACAAGGACGCCGACGGCCATCACTAGGCTCCACGTCACCCCAAGAGCTGTCATCAACAGAATCCATCCAAGGTTCGAAACCTCGAGGAACGGGAACGGCGAGAACAATTCGAGAGGAAACGAAAAGGTCACTGGGACCGCAATGATAAATACCCACACGATGGTTCGGCGGATCACCTTGGGCTCGACCCGAGCTCTCCTCTGTTTAGGGCTCACTCAGGGACTCTATCCCCTGCCCCACCAATATTTGCGAGCCCTCACGTCGAAGCGTGCTCTTTCCGTCGCCCGAATCGCGTTGTCACTCCCGGAGAGAAGAGCACCGAGTCCGGGGCTCTTCCGACAATGCCCGGTATCCCTGCCGCAGCTAGGAGCCCGTCGTCGATCTGCAACAGCTCTACCGAGTGCAGAACCCACGGCTCGTGCTCGTTCGGCACGAATTGCGTACGACCCCTCGTACGGGTGAACATGCCCCATCGCGCCGTCAGGAAGTCCTCGAGAGGCGTTGACAGGATCGGAGACCCCACCCGAGCAACAACCCGACTGTGGGGCCCACCGCCAATCCGCTGGGACGTGTAACTGCGCAGATCGCCGTCTACTCGCATCCGGGTCGCTGCCCAGAAGTACGGCAGAGAGAATGCCGCGCGAGCCGCTAGGACTGCCGCAAGCCGTGACGCCTCCAGAGACCGGAAGACGACTCCCCTGCGTCCCTTTTGGTCCACGGCGTACAGACGGACATTGAGCTCGACGAACGCACCGAAATACGGCACCGGTGGGCTGCCAAACAGGGTCGCCTAATCGAGCAGGAACGGGATCAACCCGACCCAGCTCGTTCCATCAAACTCGTCCGGCACCAGTCCAGCAGGCAACAAAGGGGCAACATCGGAACTGTCAACACGCCAATGCAGAAAGGTCAGTTCGCTCCATCGCTGGCTCGCTATCGCGGTTCCGCGCATAGCTGGTGCTTCGCGAGTGATCGGCTGCGGAACCATTAGCGCGCCGCAAATCGAGCCGTCGCCCATGACACCCAAGCGACCAAGACCGACCAAGCAATCACTACGAGGACGGCGAACAGGGGCGGCGCCAACCCGCTCGCATTTCCGGTGAACAGCACTCCGGTCATATCCCCCGCGATCGGCGAGGCAAGAAACCCCATGAGAGTCGCCGCCCCAACAGCGGCCGTGGCCCGCCGCACGGCCAACCATTTGTGCGGTCGGATCGAGAGCACCAGCGCGCCGACAGCTCCGGCCGCCACTGCGGCGATCTCGCCCCACGGCGACCCCACTGTCGCCACCCCTGCGAGAGTCGCTGGCATGCCGACCAAGAGCCCGAACATCATCGATCGGATCACGGGGCGCCGATGACCGCGCAATAGGTCCACCACAGTCCATCCGATTGCTGCACAGAGCGGACCGATCACGGCTCCGGCGAGAATGCGCGGGAAATAGGCGTCAACAACTCCCTCGAGGTGCGCCAGCCAGAGAATGAAGGCGACCCACAGCGCGAGAACGGCAAGGATCTGAACGATGGGACGATTAGCGGTCGGATGAGCGGTCCACGGGTCCGACGGCATCCGGATACCGGCCGACCGGGAGACAAGCAGGAACGCAACAGCCGTGAATGCCAGGGGAAGCGCGCCCCCAAAGTCATCGATCCGACATGATGCTTCCCCGCAACCGGAGGCCACAGCCATGGTCACGAGTGCGGTGGATGGAAACACCAGCAGGGCCCACCCAGTCATAGGAGCCCAGGCAAAACGACCCGAAAATCCGAGAGCAGCAGAAGCGGAGGCGAGCGCCACGGAGGTCGGAATCGCCCAGAACCCCAACCCCAGGGGGAAGGCGAGCGGCAGGCCGGCTAGCGCCCCGCCACCGACGGTAACGACGCATGACGCCACCCCGAGAGCGACGGCAGGCCACGACATCCATTTCCCGCGTATGGGACGCGTGAGGGTCAGTACTGCTGCTGTGGCCAGAAGCGCTGCGGCGAATCCAATCGGCGTCAGCGCGTTCACAGGACACAGAATACGGGGCACCGCCTCAGAAGAGACGATGCCCCGCACCCCAGGCCGAAGCCCTACACCGACTACGCCTTTGTGTCGGCGAGCACGTAGCCCTCTTCACCGTGGATCGCAATGTCGACCCCGGCAACCTCATCTTCGTTCTTGATACGGAAGCCCATCGTCTTCTCGATCACGAACCCGATGATGAAGGCAAGTACGAACGAGTAGATCGCTACCGAGAAGGCCGCGATGGCCTGCACCAGGAGCTGGGCGCCGTTGGCACCGTAGGCGAGGCCTGTGCCGTTGGCAAAGAAGCCGAGGTACAGCGTTCCGACAATTCCACCGACGAGGTGAACGCCCACGACATCAAGCGAGTCATCAAAGCCGAGCTTGTACTTCAGGTCGATGGCCAGGGCGCAGATCGCGCCGGCGAGGATGCCGAGCAGAATCGCGTATCCAGGAGTCAGCGAGCCACAGGCAGGGGTGATCGCAACGAGACCAGCAACAGCTCCGGACGCAGCGCCGATCGATGTCGGCTTTCCGTCGCGGATCTTCTCGACCAGAAGCCAGGCGAGCAACGCGGCGGCTGGTGCAGCGAGCGTGTTGACGAAGACGAGAGCGGCGGTGTTGTCCGCGGCAAGCTCCGATCCGGCATTGAAGCCGAACCAGCCGAACCACAGGAGCCCTGCACCCAACAAGACGAACGGCGGGTTGTGCGGAGTGTGTGCACCCTTGGCGA
>DATMIW010000069.1:0-23855 GCA_035554115.1 Pseudolysinimonas sp.
GCGCGACAGCGTTTTCGACTACACCTTCGACGACTTCGTGCTGAACGACTACCAGCACCACCCGACGATCCGCGGGGCCGTCGCGGTATGAGCCACCGCATCCGCCTCATCTGGGCACAGGCCGCGGGCGGGGTCATCGGCGCAGATGGCGGGATGCCGTGGAGCGTTCCTGAAGACATGGCGCGCTTCACGAAGCTCACCCGTCACCACCCTGTTGTCATGGGCAGGCGAACGTGGGAGTCGTTCCCGGAGCGGTATCGTCCGCTGCCGGATCGGCGCAACATCGTCGTCACCCGCGATGAGAAGTGGAACGAGGAGGGGGCCGAGGTCGCGCACTCGGTTAAAGATGCTCTCGCTCTGGCCGCATCCGATCACGGGGTGACCTGGGTGATCGGCGGATCGCACCTATTCGAAGCGACGATCGCCGACGCGGAGCAGCTCGAGGTGACCGAGTTCGACCTCGAGGTCGACGGGGACACCTGGGCGCCGCCGATCGACGACTCCTGGCAGATTGAGACTCTCGACCCCGACGTCGGCTGGTACACCTCCCGCTCGGGCGTGCCCTACCGCTTCATCACCTACACCCGCGCCTAGCTGGCCTCACCTCTTCCGTTCTGCAGGAGTCCGGTCCTGCAGTAACACGGACGCGGGGCGGGACCTCATGCAGAACCCATTCCTCCTGCAGAACGCACTTCGCGCCATTCCTCCCCAGGTGAATGTGGCAGTCGCCCTCCCCGATTCCGGTCGCCTGACTCCGCAACGTCGCGCCCTCGTAGCGAAGCTGTCGCCATGACATGGGTTCACGACCAGGTGGTCTCGCTCGGCGGAGTTGCGCGTGCGTCCGAGCTAAGTCGGCGCGGTGCCGGGCCGGGCCTGATCGCATCGGCCTGGCGTTCGGGTGAAATCGTGCGGGTGCGGAAGGGCTGGTACGCGAGCCCCCAGATGCCGTCGGATGTCATCCAAGCGGTTCGAGTCGGTGGTTCACTCGCGTGCGTCAGTGCCGCTCGGAACCATGGATTGTGGACTCCCGGCGACGATACGTGTCTCCATGTCGCCGTCCCATCAACTGCCGCGCGACTTCGAAGTCCGCGGAATGCTCGTGCACCTCTCGCGGACGCACTTCGGCCCGTCATGGTTCATTGGCAACGCGCATCGGCACCGGCAGTCCAGGCAGTGCCCGAGAGCATCGCTCTCGCGATCCGATGCCAGGGAGCCGAAACGGGCTTTGTTCTCCTCGAGTCCGCCCTGCACCACCGTCGCCTGTCGCGCGGCGAGCGTGCCCTCCTCAACGTCGCTGCTCCCAATTCGTTCCGGTCACTGGCATTGCACGCCGGCGCATTGTCAGAAAGCGGTACCGAAAGTCTCATGAAATTGCTGCTCCTCGACCTCGCGCTCCCGTTCCGGCAGCAGGTGGAGATGGCGGGCGTCGGCCGCGTGGATTTCGTCCTGGGTAACCGCCTGGTCGTCGAGGTCGACAGCCGTGAATTTCACAGGGATCCTCTGGTCGACCGGCAACGGGATGCGGCCCTCAGCGCTCGCGGATACCGGAGCCTCCGCTTTATGTATGCGCAAATCGTTCACGATCGGGATGCCGTGCGAAACGCCATCGTGGGCGCCGTCATCCGGGGTGATCTCAGTGCCTGACTCGCCTGACTTCCGTTATGCAGGAGTCCGGTCCTGCGGTAACACCCGACCAGGCCGCTGGAGTTCGTCAAAAGTGGATCTCCTGCAGAACGAACGCAGCCCACCATGCTCACACCCGATAGCCTGAGCAGGTGTCGACGCCAGAGAATCCTTTCGGTCAGGTCCTCGTTGCCCTCGTAACCCCGTTCACCGCTGATGGTGAAGTGCTGTGGGATGACGTCGAGAAGCACGTCGATCACCTCGTCAGCCACGGAATCGACGGCATTGTCGTCACGGGCACCACGGGCGAGACCAGCACGCTGACCGATGCGGAGAAAGTCAAGCTCGTCGAGGTGGCCAAGAAGGTTGCCGGAGGCCGCGCCAAGATCATCACGGGCGGCGGCTCCAATGAGACAGCTCACGCGATCGAGCTCTACAAGGCGAGCGAAGCAGCTGGAGCCGACGGCGCAATGGTCGTCACGCCCTATTACAACAAGCCCACGCAGGCCGGCATCCTGACGCACTTCCGGATGATCGCCGACGCGACCGAGCTGCCGGTCATCCTCTACGACATCCCGGGTCGCACGGGTGTCGAGATCCGCTACGAGACGATCCTTCGCGCTGCGAACCACCCCAACATCCGGGCGGTCAAAGATGCCAAGGGCGACCTGAGCGAGGTCAGTCGGGTGCTCAATCAGACCGAGCTGCTCTATTTCGCCGGAGACGATGCGAACGCGCTCCCGCTGCTGTCGATCGGTGGATCGGGTCTCATCGGAGTGACGGCGAACATTGCCCCCGAGCCGTACCGCATGATCGTCGATGCCGTGAACCGGAACGACCTCGCCTCGGCGACGGCTCAACACCGCGCGCTTGAGCCCCTCGTGCGAGCGACGATGAACCACGTGCCCGGCACCGTCGCGGCCAAATACATCCTGCACGGCCTGGGTCGCATCTCCAGTCCCCGTGTGCGCCTCCCTCTCGTTGGCCCCGAAGAATGGGAGGCGACGCTCATCGAAGATGAGATAGCTCTCGTCGATCACGTGGCCGGCGTCGATTTCTCGAACTTCCGCCCCGATCGCAACGCCGCCGCCGGCGGATCGTTGCCCAAGGTCGCCGGCACCACACGCTGATCCACCTCAGCGCTGACCTCGGGCGCTGACACACCGCTCAAAGGACTCCATGCCCAGCTCTACTGTCATCGATCCGCCCGCACTTGCTCCCGGCACTCTCCGGGTGATCCCGATAGGCGGTCTCGGTGAGATCGGGCGCAACATGACCTCGTACGAATACGAGGGCAAGCTTCTGATCGTCGACTGCGGCGTGCTGTTTCCTGAGGAACATCAGCCCGGCGTCGACCTGATCCTTCCCGACTTCACGCCCATCCGGGATCGACTCGACGACATTGTCGGCGTCGTTCTCACACACGGGCATGAGGACCACATCGGTGCCGTGCCGTATCTGTTGAAGCTGCGTCAGGACATCCCACTTATCGGTTCCACCCTGACTCTCGCCCTCATCGAGGCAAAGCTCAAAGAGCACCGGATCACGCCCAAGACGTTGACCGTGCGCGAAGACCAGGTCGTCACTTACGGCCCGTTCGAGCTCGAGTTCGTCGCCGTCAACCACTCGATCCCCGATGCGCTCGCCGTCGCGATCCGCACGCCCGCGGGGCTGGTGCTGCACACCGGTGACTTCAAGATGGATCAGCTGCCTCTTGACGAGCGGATCACCGACCTCCGTGCTTTCGCGCGCCTCGGCGAGGAGGGCGTGGACCTCTTCCTCCCCGACTCCACGAACGCGGACGTTCCCGGGTTCACGGCCGCCGAGCGTGACATCGGCGCCGTTCTCGAATCCGTTATGGCCAAGGCCACGCGCCGGGTCATTGTGGCGAGCTTCTCGAGCCATGTGCACCGCGTGCAGCAGGTGCTCGACGCCGCGCATGCCAACGGACGTCGTGTTGCGCTGGTCGGACGCTCGATGGTGCGGAACATGGGAATCGCTGCCGACCTCGGGTACCTCAAGGTTCCGGATGGTGTCTTCATCGACTCCAAGAAGGCCCTTGACCTGCCGGACGAGAAAGTCGTCTTCATGTCGACCGGTTCGCAGGGCGAGCCGATGGCCGTTCTCGCCCGCATGGCCAACCTTGAGCACCAGATCGAGATCGGCGAGGGCGACACCGTCATCCTCGCGTCGAGCCTGATTCCCGGTAACGAGAACGCGGTGTACCGGGTCATCAATGGCCTCACAAAGCTCGGTGCCAAGGTCGTACATAAGGGCAATGCGAAAGTGCACGTCTCGGGCCACGCTGCGGCCGGAGAGCTGCTGTATTGCTACAACATCCTGCGCCCTCGCAATGTTCTGCCCGTCCACGGCGAGTACCGCCACCTCACCGCTAACGCGGCGTTGGCGATTGAGACGGGTGTGCCCGAATCATCGACCATCCTGGGGGAAGACGGCATCGTCGTCGATCTCAAAGACGGTCATGCGCGAGTCGTCGGCCAGCTAGATCTCGGATACGTGTACGTCGACGGTTCGACTGTCGGCGAGATCACGGATGCCGACCTCAAAGACCGCCGCATCCTCGCCGAGGAGGGTTTCATCTCGATTTTCGTCGCGATCGACCCGCAGACGGGTGGGGTCATTGTCGGCCCCGAGATCCAGGCGCGAGGCTTTGCCGAAGACGAGAGCGTCTTCGACGATGTGCTGCCCCAGGTCGTGAAGGCGCTGGCCGAGGCGGCCCAGAACGGCACGCGGGACGCTCGAGGCTTCAGCCAGGTCGTCCGTCGAGTTGTCGGTCGCTGGGTCAACACGCAGCACCGTCGGCGTCCGATGATCATTCCGGTGATCATTGAGGCGTAGTCCTGAGTAGTATCTGAGGCATGCTCTCGAAGGTCACAGCTCTCAGCGCAGGTGCCGTTCTTCTCATTCTGCTGACCGGGTGCGTTCCCGTGCGGCCGATCTCCAGTCCGTCTCCGTCGGCCACCGAGACTCCTTCGGCGACCCCCACGGTGTCCCCTTCGGCTCCGCCGGCCGCCGACGACCTCGCACTGAGTCCCGACGGTTTGGGCACCCTCGTTTTTGGCGAGCCGCCGGTCAGCGATCCGGCGACGCGGATGGTCATCCATGACGAAACGGCGTGTACCGATGCGCGCACCGGGAACGATTTCGGCATCTCCGCAGGTGATCCTGGTGCCGATCTGTGGGTACCGATTCCGCTCTACCAGGTTGCGTCCACGGGACGGGCTCCGTGGGGCGTTCACGTTGACTCGGCGCTGCGGCGCATTGACCTCTACGACGGTCATATCCCCACGACCGAGGGCATTCGCATCGGCGACACCGGGTCGGCCGCGCGCTCAGCGTATCCGGGTGCCGACGTCGTTCACGCGGGTCTCACCGACATCCTCGCGGTGACGGGCGCTCACGGCACCCTGCAAATCGAGATCGCCAGGCAGCCCACCGGTGAGGTCTATTGGGAGCCTGCGGATCTCGACAAAGTCGTCTTCATCCACGCGACCGATACCCCCGAAGTCTTCTCCGTAGCCGCAAGCGAAAACATTGTCGGTGTCTGCAACTCCTGAAAGGACCCGTCGTGGGTTTTGCGCGTAAGGTCCTCCGTCGTACGCCTCAAGTAATCGACGCCATTCGTTACTGACACGCGCCGCGCATCCCCGGCAGCGTCGCACCCCGCGGGTACCGTGTCGACATGGCCACGAGTACCCGGTCTTCCAGTTCGCGCGCCCGGTCCGGCACCGCGCGCGGCTCATCGTCGCGCACCCGAAGCACGCGTACCCAGGCGACCAAGAAATACCCGGTCGCTACCGAGCAGCCGGGCCTTCTGACATCCGCCTGGCTGGGGCTCGCGCACATTGTGGGCGGGGCGGCGCGGCTGTTCGGTCGCGAAACTCTCGCTAAAGAGGATCGTCGCGACGGCGTCCCGTTCCTGTTGTTCGTGCTGGCTGTTGCGGGGGCAATAGTCGAGTGGTTTGTGCCGACCCAGGCCGTTGCGATTGTTCTCGATGCCTACACATTCGGGGGCGCTTTCGGCCGGGTGGCGTACGCCCTCCCCGTGATCATGTTGATCTTCTCGGTCTGGCTGTTCCGACACCCGTCGAGCGTTCACGACAACGGACGCATCGGCATCGGCTTCGGTCTGCTGCTTACGAGCGTTAGCGGCGTCAGCCACATTCTGGGCGGAGCCCCCCAGCCGGAGGCCGGCGCTGTCGCTCTCGCCCACGGTGGGGGTGTCATCGGGTGGATCGTGGGGCAGCCCTTCCTGCAGATGGGCATCGCCTGGGTTGGCGTGCTCCTCGCGGCGGGCCTTCTCGCTCTCTCGCTGTTCATCATCACCAAGACCCCGCCCAACCGCGTCGGATCCCGTTTGCGTGAGCTGTATGCGTACCTGTTCGGTGCCGAGCTTGCAGAGCGCGCACCGAAGTCGCCGAAGGACCCGGCCGACTCGCAGGCATTCGGGTCGATGACCGATCTCGGCTTTGAGCCCGACGATCCTGCGTCGATGCCGTGGTGGCGGCGTGGGCGCAAGAGCGCCGAACCGGCATTCGACACCCCGGTGGTCGGGGCGAGCGAGACCGAGGTGATCGGGCCCGTTGACGAGCAGGCGTTCGGCACGGATCTGCTCGAAGAGTTGATGAAAGCCGAAGACGCGGTGAAGCGGTTCACGGGCGAAGTTGAGCCGCATCCCACGACTCTCCAAGAGGACGAGACAGGGTTGTTGCCCGGTTTCCACGACGCCGCGAGCGATCGAGGCCGCGCCGGCGATTTCGGCCCCACAGATGTGGAGCCCGAGCCGGCCGCGGTGTCGCGTGCGGCTCCTCAGCGCCGCCCCTACCGGCTTCCACCGGCCTCAGTCCTCGGTGCAGGTACCCCGCCTAAGGCCCGGACCCCCGCGAACGACGAGGCCATCGCCTCCATCACAAGCGTGCTGAACCAGTTCGGCGTCGACGCGAAGGTCACCGGATTCAGTCGGGGTCCGTCGGTTACCCGCTACGAAATTGAGCTCGGGCACGGGGTCAAGGTCGAGCGGGTCACCGCGCTGGCCAAGAACCTCGCCTACGCTGTCGCGTCTAATGAGGTCAGCATCCTGTCGCCGATCCCGGGCAAGAGCGCCATTGGTGTCGAGATCCCTAACAAAGACCGCGAGATCGTGTCGCTTGGCGACGTCATGCGCTCGGGTGCCGCATCGAAGAGCCCGCACCCGATGACTATTGGGCTGGGTAAAGACGTCGAGGGTGGCTTTGTCGTGGCGAATCTTGCCAAGATGCCCCACCTGCTCGTCGCGGGTTCCACGGGATCGGGTAAGTCCAGCTTCATCAACTCGATGATCACCTCGGTGCTTATGCGCGCCAAGCCCGCTGAGGTGCGCATGGTGCTGATCGACCCCAAGCGGGTCGAGCTGGCCGCCTACCAGGGCGTTCCGCACCTCATCACCCCGATCATCACGAATCCCAAGAAGGCCGCAGAGGCGCTTTCGTGGGTCGTCAAAGAGATGGATATGCGGTACGACGATCTCGCATCGTTCGGCTTCCGTCATATCGACGACTTCAATCGCGCCGTGCTGGCAGACGAGATCGTGCTTCCCCCGGGCTCGGAGCGCAAGCTGCAGCCCTACCCCTATCTACTTGTCGTCGTTGACGAACTCGCCGACCTCATGATGGTCGCCCCTCGGGATGTTGAAGACAGCATCGTGCGCATCACCCAACTCGCGCGCGCCTCGGGCATCCATCTTGTTTTGGCGACCCAGCGCCCAAGCGTGGATGTTGTGACGGGCCTGATCAAAGCGAATGTCCCGTCTCGCTTGGCTTTTGCGGTGTCGAGCATGACCGACTCCCGCGTGATCCTCGATCAAGGTGGCGCCGACAAGCTGATCGGGCAGGGCGACGGGCTATTCCTGCCCATGGGTGCGTCGAAGGCCATCCGGGTGCAGGGCGCCTGGGTCACAGAAGACGAGATTTCGGCGGTCGTGGCGCATGTGACCGAACAGGCTCGGCCGGAATATCGGGACGATGTTGCTGCGGTCATCGAAAAGCGCGAGGTTGACGGCGATATCGGCGATGATCTCGAGGTTTTGCTGCAGGCGGCAGAGCTCGTGGTCAACACGCAGTTCGGTTCGACGTCGATGCTGCAGCGCAAATTGCGCGTCGGCTTTGCGAAGGCCGGTCGTCTCATGGATCTGTTGGAATCCCGCGAGATCGTCGGCCCGTCCGAGGGATCGAAGGCACGGGATGTGCTCGTCGCGCCCGAGCAGTTGGCGGATGTCCTGGCACAGCTGCGCGGTGGCCCGGCGCCCACCACCGCAGCTGCGGTTTCTCCGATGGATCCCGTCGACGAGCAGTTCAGCGGATATTCTGAGGCAGAGGGCTCCTCAGATGAGGATGCCTGGCAGCTGACCGGCAGGGAGTAACCTCGTGGCGCTTTCTGCAGGAAGCGATCCGGTTACCCCGGCCCGTCGCGCGAACCCCATGAAGGGGCGTGTGGTGTCGCGGGGCGAGACGCCCGCCAGCGCGGGAAATGCGGCGAACATCATCACCGTCGTACGCATCCTGTTCGCGCCCGTGTTCATCTACCTGCTGCTGGCTGACGCGCATGAAGACACGTACCTGCGATACATCGCGGCGGGCCTCTTCATCCTCGCGATCCTCACAGATTTCGTTGACGGACTTCTGGCTCGGCGCCGCAATCTCGTCACCGACACAGGCAAGTTGCTTGACCCGATAGCCGACAAGATCCTCATCGGCGGTGCGCTCGTCTCGCTGTCGATTCTGGGCGAGCTCCCGTGGTGGATCACGATTGTGATCCTGGTACGCGAGCTCGGGATCACGGCACACCGGCTCAGCATCGCGCGGCATCATGTCATCCCGGCCTCCTGGTTCGGCAAAATCAAGACCGTCGTCCAGGCCGTTGCCATAAGCCTGGCGCTTGTGCCCTTCCCGGCCCTTCTCGGCCCCTGGGTCAACGGGGTAAACACCGTCTTCATGTCGGTGGCTCTCGTGCTCACCTTGATCAGCGGGATCGAGTACATCTGGCAGGTCATTCGGGCCGGCCGGGTATCACGCACAGGAGCCGCGGCGGCGTGAGTGCCGAGCAGCTTCTCGACGAGCTGCGCCGTCGTGGTCTGACGATCGCTGTTGCCGAATCGCTGACCGGCGGCCTCGTCGTCGCAGAATTGGTGGCGATTCCCGGAGCCTCCGACGTTGTGCGTGGGGGCGTTGTGGCCTACGCGACGGATGTGAAAGAGACGGTGCTGAAGGTCGATCCGGAGCTGCTTGCCGTATCTGGTCCCATCCATCCGGAGGTCGCCCGTCAGATGGCAGCCGGCGTTCGGCACGCGCTGGGAGCCGACATTGGGGTTGCGACGACCGGAGTGGCGGGTCCGGATTCGCAAGACGGTCACTCTCCCGGCGAAGTGTGGATCGGTGTCTCGACTCGCAACGAGACAGTTGCGCACGAGTTGCGGCTCTCGGGCGACCGGAATGACATCCGTCAAGCCACAGTTTCTGCATGTCTGCGACTGGTATTGGCGTCCTTGTCGGAATAGCTGAGGGCCCGGTCGCGTTACAGACCGTGTCGTCACAGCTGTCACGCAGATGTGAGGATTTAGGATTGAACGAAGACGGGGGTAGCATTCCTACTCCAACAGAGGAGGACACCATGATTCTGGTTCGACAGGAGATCGGCGACGTCCTCCGCGACTTCCGTCTGCAGAAGGCAATGACTCTGCGTCAGGTGGCGAGCCGCGCGAGCGTTGCTCTCGGATACCTCAGCGAGGTGGAGCGCGGTCAAAAAGAGGCCAGCTCCGAGATTCTCGCGTCAGTTGCTGACGCGCTTGACACTCCGATTTCTGTGATCATGCGCGAGGTGGGCGACCGTCTGGCGATCGTCGAGGGTGTGCGGGTCGATGTTCCCGATACGCTTCCCGACGAGCTTGTCGCTGAGTTCGACGGCGACCTCGTTTCACACTGATTTTCGTCACGTGATGCCCCCGGTCTCAGACCGGGGGCATCACGTCTTTAAGGTGTGCATATTCCACGGCGATACGCAGGCACAGGGATCCGGCTGAGAAGGTTTCGTGACAGGCTGGGCCGGTGAAGGTCAGCGAATTCCATCGAGCGGTTGCCGATGAGTTCGGCGACTTCGGTCGAGTGCTCGTGCGTGACACGGTGATTGTCGCTCTCGGCAACCGCACCCCCGATGAGGCGCTTTCGGCCGGTCTTGCAACGCGGGATGTCTGGATTGAACTCTGTCGTGTGCAGGATGTGCCTCCGGATCGTTGGCATGGTGCCGGTCGTCC
The DNA here is from genome assembly GCA_035554115.1 of Pseudolysinimonas sp. Taxonomy (GTDB): domain Bacteria; phylum Actinomycetota; class Actinomycetes; order Actinomycetales; family Microbacteriaceae; genus CAXTSE01. The sequence goes on from DATMIW010000069.1 coordinate 9,929, forward strand.
CGCTCCGCCGCGCGGGTAGGCGACACGCCCACCGAGACACTCGAATATCCATTCGATTGTCTGTACTGTTGTCAATAACGTCTTTCGAAGACGGGTTTTGCACATCGTGCAGGTCGTTCCGACGAAAAGTCGGTGGGTCGGCATAACGTCGGACTCGTTGAAGCCAGACGAAAACGTCGGCTATGGGGCACCCCAGCCTCATCCACGGCGACGACAGCCCTGTTGTGAATCTTTGGACCCGGCACCATCGGTCCGAGGGGGAACAGCAGCCTATGGGCGCACCACATTCGTCCTCCGGGACGCAGACGAAGGAGACAGGCCATGCCATCACCCGCAGATCGCGAGAAAGCCCTCGAAACGGCTCTCGCTCAGATCGACCGCCAGTTCGGCAAAGGAAGCGTCATGCGCCTGGGGAGCGATGAACGCGCTCCTGTGGCGGTTATTCCCACCGGCTCCATCGCTCTCGATGTTGCTCTCGGCATTGGGGGTCTTCCCCGCGGTCGGATTGTCGAGATCTACGGCCCGGAATCCTCGGGTAAGACCACTCTGACCCTCCATGCGATCGCCAATGCTCAAAAGGCTGGCGGCATCGCAGCGTTCATTGACGCAGAACATGCCCTCGATCCCGAGTACGCGAAGAAGCTCGGGGTCGACATCGACTCCCTGCTGGTATCGCAGCCTGACACGGGTGAGCAGGCCCTCGAGATCGCCGACATGCTCGTGCGTTCCGGTTCTATCGACCTCATCGTCATTGACTCGGTGGCGGCTCTTGTGCCGAAAGCCGAAATCGAGGGCGAGATGGGTGACACGCACGTTGGCCTCCAGGCGCGACTCATGTCTCAGGCACTCCGCAAGCTCACGGGTGGTCTCAGCCAGACCAACACCACGATGATCTTCATCAACCAGCTGCGCGAAAAGATCGGCGTGTTCTTCGGAAGCCCCGAGACCACTGCGGGCGGTAAGGCGCTGAAGTTCTATGCATCAGTTCGACTCGACATTCGTCGTATCGAGACCCTGAAAGACGGCACCGACGCGGTCGGAAACCGCACGCGCGTCAAAGTTGTCAAGAACAAGATGGCACCGCCGTTCAAGCAGGCTGAGTTCGACATTCTGTACGGTGTCGGCATCTCGCGTGAGGGCAGTCTTATCGACTACGGGGTCGAGCACGAGATCGTGCGTAAATCGGGCGCCTGGTACACCTACGACGGTGACCAACTCGGCCAGGGCAAAGAAAATGCCCGCACCTTCCTGCTGCAGAACCCCGATACGGCCAATGAGATCGAGAAGAAGATTCTCGTCAAACTCGGTATCGGTGCCGAAGGCAAGGCGGCGCTAGCTGCCGCAGCCGAGCCGGTGGTGACTGTCGCCGACCTCGAAGCAGACTCATTCACCGCACGCGCGGCAGGGCTGTAGTCGTGGAGCGGCCTGACGGCTGGATCGCGCCGGTGCGATACCTGCCCGGTGTGCCCCAGCCGTCGGAGCCGCCCACCTTCGCAAGCCTTTATCCTCACCAGGACGCCGCCGGTTCCGACGGGGCCGACGATGCCGAAGCCGAGAACGAACTCTCTCAGCGTGACCGTGCAGAGAACGTTTCTATGCACGCCCTCACTCGGCGAGGGATCTCTCGACGAGAGCTTGAACGAACTCTGCGCGAGCGTGATCTCGACGATTCGGTTATCGACTACGAGCTCGATCGCTTGGAGCGTGTCGGACTGATCGATGACATTGCTCTCGCTCAGAACCTGGTGGGAACGCTCCAAGAGCGCAAAGGACTCGGTCGCCAGGGGATCGCCGCAGAACTCACACGCCGGCTGCTTGCTCCGGCCGCTATCGAGTACGCGCTCGAACTCGTGGATTCGGGTGACGAGCTTGCGCGCGCACGGGAGATCGCCGAGAAGAGGGCTCGTCAGCTGGGCGGACTAGACCGTGAAGTGGCGGTCCGCCGGCTCTCGGCCTTCCTGGCACGGCGTGGATTCGGCGGCAGTACGGTCCGCGCGGCTGTCGATCACGCGCTGGCGCCCCCAAGTCGCGGGTCAAAGGTGCGATTTCGCTGAGCTCTGCGGCATTCCGGCCCCTATGCTGACGGCATGATGAGCGTGCGTACACTCTCCCTGCCGATTCTTGGCCTTCTCACAGTAGTGACGCTCAGCGGGTGTTCCCTGCTGTCACCTGCACCAGCCGCTGCTCCCATCGCCCCAATAGCCTCGGACTCCAGCGCTCCGGCTGCTGCCTCAGCAGACCTTGCCGACACGACCTGGTCAGGCACCGACTCCGCAGACCTGCCGACCACCTTCGTACTTCATGAAGACGGAAGCACCGACATCACCTACGGAGCCAACAGCTACACCGATAAAGGTGACACCTGGGCCCTCGACGGAGACACCTTGACGATCACCATCCACAACGTCGAATCCCGTGGTGACGCCTCGTATGTCGGCAAAGTCGTTTCGGCGAAAGACCCTATTGACCTCGCCGTCAGCTTCACCGCCGCCGAAGAAAAGCGCACGCTGACCATCACGCAGTAGCCCGACGATGCGACGGTGCAGTCGCAACGGATTTACACTGGCCGAATCATGAATGTCAGTCGGCACGACGTATCTCCCACTCTGTCCCGTTCCCGCACCTACGAGGTGCGCACCTTCGGCTGCCAGATGAACGTTCACGATTCCGAACGGCTCAGCGGCTCCCTCGAAGCCGCAGGATATGTACGCGCAGACAGCGGAACCGCCGATGTCGTCGTCATCAACACCTGCGCCGTGCGTGAAAACGCCGACAACAAGCTCTACGGAACCCTCGGCCACCTCGCCAGCATCAAACGCGAAAACGAAGGAATGCAGATCGCCGTCGGCGGCTGTCTCGCCCAGAAAGACAAATCCGTCATTCTCGATAAGGCACCCTGGGTCGACGTCGTATTCGGAACCCACAACATGGGTTCGCTGCCGACCCTCCTAGAACGTGCGCGACACAACGGGGAAGCTCAACTCGAGATTCTCGAGTCGCTCGACGTTTTCCCCTCGACCCTTCCCGCCCGCAGGGATGCCATCCACAGCGGATGGGTGTCGATTTCCGTCGGCTGCAACAACACCTGTACTTTCTGCATCGTGCCGTCCCTACGCGGCAAAGAAAAAGATCGCCGACCGGGCGACATCCTCACCGAAATCGGCCTGCTCGTCGACGACGGCGCGATCGAAGTGACCTTGCTCGGGCAGAATGTGAACTCCTACGGGGTCGAATTCGGTGACCGTCTGGCATTCGGCAAACTGCTTCGCGCGGCCGGGCAGATTCCCGGCCTCGAGCGCGTGAGGTTCACGAGTCCACACCCCGCAGCTTTCACCGACGACGTTATTGATGCGATGGCCGAGACCCCGAATGTCATGCCGCAGCTGCATATGCCGCTGCAGTCGGGATCCGACCGGATTCTCAAAGCTATGCGCCGGTCGTACCGCTCCGAAAAGTTCCTCGGAATCCTCGATCGGGTACGCGACCGCATCCCCCACGCGGCAATTACGACCGACATCATCGTCGGATTTCCGGGTGAAACCGAAGCTGACTTCGCCGAGACTCTCCGTGTCGTCGAACAGGCCCGTTTCGCGTCCGCCTACACATTCCAGTACTCGATTCGGCCCGGCACACCAGCTGCCGAGCTGCCCGACCAGCTGCCCAAGGCAGTCGTTCAGGAGCGCTACGAACGGCTGGCCGCGCTTCAGGATCGAATCTCCGCAGAAGAGAACGAAAAGCTTGTGGGCCAGACAGTTTCGGTTCTTGTCGGGGCGACCGAGGGGCGGCGAGACTCGCGTACCGACCGGCTCACCGGGCGCGCAGAAGACAACCGTCTCGTCCACTTCGACGTTCCGCCCGCAGGCGAAACCCCTCGTCCCGGAGACGTGGTCGACGTGCGCGTAAGCCGTGCGACCCCGTATTACCTGATTGCTGAGCCCACCGGTCCGACCCTGCAGCTGCGTCGCACTCGCGCCGGTGACGCATGGGATGCTGCCGAGGCTGCCTCCTGCGCGGTCCCCGCACACAGCCCGGCCACCGCTCCGAACGCGGCGCCTGGCGCGGTCAACATCGGTCTGCCGACGGTGCGGAGCGGCGCCTGAGCGCCCTCATAGCGATTGTCGGGGCCACAGGCACCGGCAAATCAGAGCTGTCGCTCGACCTTGCCGAGAATCTGCGCAACAGAGGTCTGGCGCCCGAGATCGTCAACGCCGACGCGATGCAGCTCTATCGGGGCATGGACATCGGCACGGCCAAACTGCCGCCGCATGACCGCCGGGACGTGCCTCACCATCTCTTCGACGTACTTGAGCCGCGCGAGGAGGCCAATGTCGCCGCCTACCAGGTGCACGCACGCGAGGTGATCGACCGCATCCTGGAATCCGGTGGAGTGCCGATTCTCACAGGGGGCAGTGGGCTGTACGTCTCGAGTGTCGTCTACGACTTTCAATTTCCCGGAACCGACCCCGTCATCCGTGCCCGCCTGGAGGAGGAACTCGAAGAATTCGGGCCGGGCAGCCTCTTCCGTCGCCTTCGTAATGTCGATCCCTCGGCAGCAGAGGGGATCGGGCCGCATAACGGCAGACGCTTGGTGCGGGCCCTAGAGGTCATCGAATTGACGGGCGGCCCGTTCGGGGCCGGACTACCCACGGAGACGGCTCTCTGGCGGCCCACCGTCACCATCGGCCTGCGAGCTGAGCGGCCAGTTCTCGTGGAACGCCTGGATGCGCGCGTACGGACGATGTGGCGCGAGGGACTTGTTGACGAGGTCGCAGCGCTACGCCCCAACGGATTCGGGGCAACTGCCGCGCGGGCCATCGGGTATGCCCAGGCTCTCGCGCAGCTCGACGGACTACTCGACCAACAACAGGCGATGGAGCAGACGGCCGCGCTCACCCGTCGGTATGCACGCCGCCAGGTGAGCTGGTTTTCGCGGTACACCGGAACCACGTGGATCGACTCCGATGACCCGGCCCGGCTGAGCATGGCCGCCGCGGCTACGCTGGCTGAGTGAGCACAGATCTGCCCTTCGTCAAAGGCCACGGCACCGGAAACGACTTCGTGCTGTTCGCCGACCCTGAGGGCGAAATCGACCTCAACCGCGAGGAGCTGGCGGCTCTCGCCGACCGGCACCGTGGAGTCGGTGCAGACGGTGTGATTCGTGCTGTTCGTTCCGAGAAGCTGGCCGCGGGAGCCGAGGTGCTGCGCGCCGACCCGACGGCCGAATGGTTCATGGATTACGCCAATGCAGATGGCAGCCCCGCCGAAATGTGTGGCAACGGCATCCGGGTCTACGGGCAGTTCCTCATAGAACAGGGGCTGATCGATCTCCCCGTGGGCGACACCGTCTCGATCGGCACGCGCGGCGGAGTTCGGGAACTCACGCGAACCGGCGATGGATTCGAGGTCGATCTGGGCGCGCACGTGATCCTGGCCGGTGATGTGATGGTCAGCGCGCGCGGCCTGCATGTCGACCGGCCGGGCATCGCGATCGGGGTCGGCAATCCCCATGTGGTTGTCGCCCTGGCCGACGCCGATGAGCTTGAGCGGCTCGAGCTATTCGAAGCTCCCGAACTGTCGCCGGCGCCACCTCAGGGCGCGAATGTTGAATTCGTTGTCCCCGCCGATCCGCTCGTCATGGACGGCGTAGGCCGCATCCGGATGCGGGTTCATGAGCGCGGCAGCGGAGAGACCCTCTCCTGCGGCACGGGTGCGGCGGCCGCGGCTCTCGCGACGCGGCATTGGGCGGGCGAGGGTGCGCCTGATGTGTGGCAGGTCGAGGTTCCCGGTGGCGTCGTGGGGGTGCGAATGTTCCCGTCAGAGGGTGGTGAGCACGTCGCTTTGAGCGGGCCCGCCGTGCTCGTTTACGACGGCACATTGCGGCACTGAGCGGCTCGCATTGCCGTCGTGCCGGTTACCTCAGACCGGTGACGACCGAGACGCCCTCTGTCTGGCCCGTTCCCGAACGATGACGCACGCGTAACACCCGGTAGCCCTTATTGGTCGCCGCACGCAGCACCGCGAAATCCCTCGGCAATTCGGCTTGCAGCCAACGATGCAAAGAATCCGAGCCCAGATTGCGCTGAACAACCAGCCACGCATCGGAAGCGACATCGAGCCGGGGAAGCCAGGTCGACAGCATGTCGTGCAGTTCGTTCTTACCGATCCGGATCGGGGGATTCGACCAGATCGTCCGGAATCCGATGTCTGACGGAACATCGTCGGGGGTTACGGCGTTGATGTTTGTGAGGCCGAGATCGTCGGCATTGCGGCGGACAAGGTCGAGAGCCCTCTGATTGACATCCACCGCCCACACGGTGGCTCGGGGGGCGTCGAGAGCGAGACTCAGAGCGATCGGACCCCAGCCGCAGCCCAGGTCGAGCAGATTTCCGCCCGGAGGGGGCACAGGTGTGTGATCCAGCAAAACGCGGGTCCCGACGTCGATACGTTCCGGGCTGAAAATGCCATTTGACGTTGTGACAGTCAGTGTCCGACCCGCGAGAACAACCGAGATCTGCCGCAGCTTCAACTCACCGCTCGGGGCCGACGAGAAGTAGTGCTCGGGCTCGACCATGCAGAGAACTTACCGAAAACCAGGAAGTAGGGTGAACCCCATGACCGCGGACGACGATGTGATGCTCGACCGCGTCCTCGCGACGCAGGGCGCACGCGAGTCGACGACCGCCCGTTTCGGCTCTGGATCAGGCTCTGTGCGTGCCGCGGCGCTTCAAGATGGCGGCGAGTTCGACAACGATCTCGATGGCGCCCAGCTCGACCGAGATGAACGCGCATCCCTCCGCCGAGTCGGCGGTCTCTCGACCGAACTCGAGGACGTTACCGAGGTCGAATACCGGCAGCTGCGACTCGAAAATGTGGTCCTCATCGGGGTGTTCTCCCGTGGGTCCCTCGAAGACGCTGAGAACTCGCTGCGCGAGCTTGCTGCGCTGGCAGAGACTGCGGGAGCCGTCGTCCTCGACGGTTTGCTCCAGCGGCGACCACATCCTGACCCGAGCACATATCTCGGGCGCGGAAAGGTCCAGGAGCTTGCGGCTGTCGTGGCTGCTCTGGGGGCGGACACCGTGGTCGCCGACACGGAACTCGCACCCAGCCAGCGGCGTGCCCTCGAAGACGCAGTCAAGGTGAAGGTGATTGACCGCACCGCCGTGATCCTCGACATCTTCAGTCAGCATGCCAAGAGCCGCGAGGGCAAGGCGCAGGTTGAGCTTGCTCAGCTCGAATATCTGCTGCCGAGGCTTCGCGGGTGGGGCGAGTCCATGTCCCGTCAGGCTGGTGGTCAAGTGGGTGCCGGTAACGGAATGGGAAGCCGTGGACCTGGTGAGACGAAGATCGAGCTGGATCGTCGCCGCATCCACACCCGCATGTCGCGTCTGCGTGCGCAGATCAAAGGTTTCGCTCCCGCACGGGAAGCGAAGCGGGCCAACCGTGATCGCTACGAGGTGCCGAGCGTTGCGATCGCTGGCTATACGAACGCGGGCAAATCCAGCATGCTCAACCGTCTGACGCGCGCCGGAGTGCTCGTCGAGAACTCGCTGTTCGCAACCCTCGATCCCACCGTCCGACGCAGCAGCACGCCGGACGGCCGCGAGTTCACCCTGGCCGACACCGTGGGGTTTGTGCGCAATCTGCCGCATCAGCTGGTGGAGGCGTTCCGCTCGACGCTGGAAGAGGTCGGAAACTCCGACGTGATCGTCCATGTTGTCGATGCCTCGCATCCCGATCCCGCCGCCCAGATCGCGACAGTTCGAGATGTCATCGGTGACGTGGGCGCACGGGATCTGCCCGAGATCGTCGTCTTCAACAAGAGTGACCTCGTCGACGACGACCGCATTCTCGAACTGCGCGGGCTTGAGCCGACAGCTGTTTTCGCCTCGGCGCGTACCGGTGCCGGAATCGACGAACTGCGCGAGCGCATCGCGACAACGCTGCCGCAACTCGATGTACGCCTCGAACTCGTCGTGCCCTATGACCGCGGCGACCTGGTCTCGCTCGCGCACAGTCGTGCGCGCGTGATCGACACCAGCTACGACGAGGGCGGCACGAGGCTCACTCTTCAGACGACGGAACGTGTAGCCGAGCAGTTGCGCGCAGCCGTATCACGCCCGGTCGTTTCGGCCCCCGAGGTCTGACCTCAGAAGTCTCGCCTCAGACCGAGCGCAGAACCGCCACAACCTTGCCCAGAACTTCGGCGTCGTCGCCCAGGATGGGCTCGAATGACGAGTTGCGCGGTAGCAGCCAGGTGTGTCCGTCACGCTGACGGAAAACCTTGACTGTCGCTTCACCGTCGAGCATTGCTGCCACGATTTCGCCGTTCTCGGCGTCGTGCTGCTGGCGCACGACCACCCAGTCGCCGTCACAGATCGCCGCGTCGATCATGGATTCGCCGACAACCTTGAGCATGAAGAGGTCTCCCTTGCCCACGAGCTGACGGGGGAGAGGGAACACCTCATCCACCTGTTGGTCGGCGGTGATGGGGACACCGGCGGCGATGCGACCGACGAGCGGAACCATCGCGGCATCCTGTACCTGGGGACCCGAGTCGACGTTGTCGCCGGAGCTGGAGGGGAGCTCGATGAGCACCTCAAGCGCCCGTGGACGGTTCGGATCGCGGCGAAGGTAACCGCTGAGCTCAAGCTGGTTGAGCTGGTGGGTCACGCTGGACAGCGATGAGAGACCTACGGCGTCGCCAATCTCGCGCATGCTCGGTGGATATCCACGGCTCGACACGGACCGCTGAATCATTTCGAGGATCGCCATCTGCTTGTCGCTCAGGCTGGTGCGCCGACGCGTAGACGGTCGGTCTCCGCCGTCCGGTGCAGCCGGGACCGCGTCCAAATTGAGATCGCTCATGGGGGCTCCTCACGCTAATGTCGGTGGCTGCTGATCGAATCATGCCAACGATCGAAACTGTATCCATTCGAACGGCTTTCGACAAACATGTGTTCGAGTGTGTCGCGAAAAAGTTCGCCACATTGGTCATTCTAGCTTGAACATATGTTCGATCGAAGGTATGTTCGGAACACAGCTTCGCATCTGGCCTCCCGGCCGAGGCCGGATGCGAGCTGTCCAAGCTTTGCGAACACCGGCAAGACCACGTCAGTCAACGAAAGGTTCCCGAGATGTCAGCCATCACCTTCCCCGGTCAGGGATACTCATCGACGGCTTTCGGCGGCCGAGCTGTTCCGCGTCTGCGGATCACGAGGCGTGGCCGAGGTGTATTGCTCACGCTGGCTGCGATTCCCGTCGCCTTGCTAATGGCGGTGTTCGGGCTCAATGCTGCGACTGCCACCGCGACGTCTGACCTCTCGTCCAACACATTCGACTATGTGGAAGTCGCTCCGGGCCAGTCGCTCTGGTCGCTTGCAGAGCAGATTGCTCCCGAGGCGAATCCAGCTGAGGTTGTTGCAGACATGATGTCTCTCAACCAATTGACCTCGGCGGACATCCAGCCGGGGCAAAGCCTGGCAATCCCCGCGGAGTACACGGCCGACTAGTCAGCAGCCGACGAGCCCCCAGCCGTCTTGCCTCTGGCGCGCCTCGTAGAATCGCCGAGTGACTTCGCTCTCCGATCTTCCGATTCGCAACGACCTTCGGGGTCTCGAGCCATACGGAGCGCCGCAGAAGCACGTGCGCTACGCGCTGAATGTCAACGAGAACACGCATCCCATCCCGCAGGACGTTGCCCAGCACATCGTCGAAGAGCTGGCGCGAGCCGTTCTGACAATCAACCGCTATCCCGACCGCGAGTTCGTCGAGCTGAGGGATTCCCTTGCCGCGTATGTCGGCCACGGGGTGACGCGCGACAATGTGTGGGCGGCCAACGGATCAAACGAGATCATCCAGCAGGTCCTGCAAGCCTTTGGTGGGCCGGGGCGCAGTGCCCTCGGATTCCCGCCCACCTATTCGATGCATCCGATCATCACGGCGGGCACCGGAACCCGGTGGATCACCGCCGAACGCGACGCCGACTACGTCATAAGCACCGAGACAGCCGTCGCCGCTGTGCAGGCGGAGAACCCCGATCTGACGTTCCTCTGCTCCCCGAACAACCCAACGGGAACGCCTCTGTCGATCGACACGATTGCGGCGATCTACGACGCAAGTAACGGCATCGTTCTCGTGGATGAGGCATATGCCGAGTTCCGTCCGGCGGGCGTTCCGAGCGCCATAACCCTGCTGCCGGGCAGGGAACGTCTCATCGTCTCGCGCACGATGAGCAAGGCCTTCGCTTTCGCGGGTGCTCGGCTCGGATATCTGGTTGCGGACCCGGCGATTGCCGACGCACTGCGTTTGGTGCGCTTGCCCTATCACCTGTCCGCACTCACCCAGGCAGCCAGCGTCGCGGCTTTGGCCCACGCTCCGGCGATGCTCGCCATGGTCGACGACATTTCGGCGCAGCGGGACCGACTTCTGCGCGAACTCCCCAAGCTCGGGTACACGCCCTACGACAGCCAGGCGAACTTCGTGTTGTTCGGCGGCGTCGACAACCCGCCGGCGACGTTCCGCGCGCTGCTGGACCGCGACATCCTGATCCGGGATGTCGGTCTACCAGGAACCCTTCGCGTCACAGCCGGCACGGCAGAGGAGACCTCGTTCTTCCTCGAATCGCTCGCCGCGCTGGGGGCGGGCGGCGCGCACTGAACTGTAGGCTTGACGCATGAGCATCAGCCCGCGCACTGCGAGTCTGAGCCGCGCCACGAGTGAGTCGAGCATCGAACTCGAACTCAACCTCGACGGCACCGGCCAGTCGACAATCGACACCTCCGTGCCGTTCTTCGACCACATGCTCACCGCGTTCTCGAAGCACTCATTGGTCGACCTGAAGGTCACGGCTCGCGGCGACACCGACATCGATGTGCACCACACCGTCGAAGACACCGGCATCGTGCTCGGCGCGGCGATCAAGCAGGCGCTCGGTGACAAGTCCGGCATCAGTCGCTACGGCGACGCCCTCGTCCCGCTCGACGAGGCACTCGCCCAGGCGGTCGTCGATCTCTCCGGGCGCCCATACCTCGTCCACTCGGGGGAGCCGACAGGATTCGCGCAACACCTCATCGGAGGCCACTTCACCGGGTCGATGGTGCGGCACCTCTTCGAAGCAATTGCGTTTAACGCGGCGATCACCCTGCACATCACTGTCCTTGGAGGGCGTGACCCGCACCACATTGCCGAGGCCGAGTTCAAGGCTTTCGCGCGGGCGTTCCGCTGCGCTGTCGAGCCCGACCCTCGCATCACGGGCATCCCGTCGACCAAGGGTGCGCTCTAGCCCATGGCTGCCGCACCTTCCGTGGTCGTGCTCGACTACGGCTCGGGCAACGTCCATTCCGCGGTCAAAGCCCTCGAAGCGGCGGGCGCACGGGTTGAGCTCACCGCCGACCGCGGTCGGGTGGCAGCTGCGGACGGCTTGTTGGTGCCGGGGGTCGGTGCCTTCTCTGCAGTTATGGATGCGCTTCGTTCCGTCCGCGGCGACGAGCTGATCGACCGACGTTTGGCGGGTGGTCGTCCCGTTCTCGGCATCTGCGTCGGTATGCAGGTGATGTTCGATCGCGGGGTTGAGCGGGGTGACGACACCGATGGACTGGGAGAGTGGCCGGGCGTGGTTGACCGGCTCTCGGCTCCTGTGCTGCCCCATATCGGCTGGAACACGGTTGAGGCGCCCGCCGACTCGGTGCTCTTCGATGGCCTTCACGACGAGCGCTTCTATTTCGTGCATTCCTACGCCGCACGCACGTGGACTCTCGACCCGATCGGAGCTTTCGCCCACCCGAGCGTCACATGGGCCGAACACGGCGAGAAATTTGTGGCCGCCGCAGAGAACGGGCCGCTGTCGGCGACGCAGTTCCACCCGGAAAAGTCCGGGACCGCGGGCATCCGCCTGCTCAGCAATTGGCTGAAGTCTCTCTGACGTTTCGGGTATCGACTCAGCGAGTACTATCGAGAACTTGTGTGCGGGCGTCGCCTGCACGGAAAGACGGGAATGACCGAGTTCAGCAGCGCCCCCAAGCTCACCCTTTTGCCGGCAGTGGATGTGGCCGACGGCAAGGCCGTTCGACTCACCCAGGGTGAGGCGGGCAGCGAGACCAGCTACGGCGATCCTGTCGATGCCGCGAACCTCTGGGTTGAGGGTGGCGCCGAGTGGATTCACCTGGTCGACCTCGATGCCGCTTTCGGTCGCGGAAACAACCACGCCGTCATCAAAAAGGTCGTCAAGAACACCCCACGTCGGGTGAACATCGAGCTCTCCGGCGGCATCCGGGACGACGCCAGCCTCGAGGCAGCTCTCGCCACGGGTGCGAAGCGCATCAACCTCGGCACGGCGGCTCTCGAGAATCCCGAATGGGCGGCACACGTCATCGCAGAATTCGGGGACGCCATCGCGGTGGGCCTCGATGTCCGCGGCACGACCCTGGCGGCACGCGGCTGGACGCAGGAGGGCGGCGACTTGTGGGCCGTGCTCGAACGCCTCGAAGAAGCCGGATGCGCGCGCTACGTCGTGACGGATGTCACCAAAGACGGCACGCTCAAAGGCCCGAATCTCGAGCTGCTCCAGCAGGTTATGTCTCGCACGCAGAAGCCGGTCATCGCATCCGGCGGAATCGCGAATCTCGACGATATTGCCGCTCTGCGTGAACTCGTCCCAAACGGTCTCGAAGGCGCGATCGTGGGCAAGGCTCTGTATGCCGGCGCCTTCACCTTGCCCGAGGCCCTCGACGTTGCGGGCGACTGACAGCTGCGCCAATGGCTGATCACGACCCTGCAGCTGATTCTGCGGGAGTGCCGTGGGAAGGGCGGGTCTTCCATGAGAACCCGAGCTCTGACGACGACGGGGCAGCCCCGCCCCGGCTGCTCGAAGCGATCCGCCGTTTTCGTGCGCAGGAGGTCGGCGTCGCCGATGTTGTGGACGCGCTTCGGGGGGAGCGGCTACTCCTGCCCCTGATGGCCACCGCAGGAGACACAGGTGTCGGGCCGCACGGTCAGCTCGTCGACAAAACGCAGGAACTGGCGCTGGTTACCGTTGCGGGCCCCGATGGGCGTGCCGTTTTGCCCGCATTTCTGTCGGTCGATGCGCTCAATCACTGGGACGCCAAAGCCCGTCCGATCCCGATCACCGTCGCGCGCATTGCCTTGGCGCTCGCAGCCGAGGGCACCCCGCTTCTGGTGCTCGATCCCGGATCCCCGACCGAGTTTGTCGTGCGGCATCCGGCTTTCGAATCTCTCGTCACGGGCACGCGCTGGGTGCCGCCGTTTGACGATGAGACCCTGCTCGACGCTTTTCTTGCGGCTGCGCGGCATGAACCGGTGGTTCGCGCGGTGCAGCTGGCACCGGGTGACCCGGACGCTCGGCTGGCAGGCCCCGAGCTGCGGGTGCAGCTGTCGATCGACGACGGTTTGACGCAGGACGAGGTGGATGCGGTGGTCGCCCGTCTCGGAGAGCGCTGGGCTGCAGACCCGCACATCCCCTCACGCGTCGACTCGATCGGCGTGGGAATCGAGCGCGTCGGCTGAGCCGTGTGGCTGACCCTTAGGTGACCGGGCCGGTCCATTTCTCGCCGGGACCTTTGCCGATTTCGTCGGGGATCACCGAGGCCTCGCGGAAGGCGAGCTGCAGCGAGCGGAGCCCGTCACGGAGTGGTCGGGCATGCTGGTCGCCGACCTCACTTGCGGCGGCTGTCACGAGGCCGGCGAGGGCGGTGACCAGCTTGCGCGCTTCGTCCAGGTCGATGTCAGCCGCAGCATCCGGATCATCGGCAAGGCCGAGCTTCACGGCGGCCGCACTCATCAGGTGCACCGCAACAGTGTTGATCAGTTCCACCGCGGGCACGTCGCCGATGTCGCGCACGGCACCATCCACATCCACGAACTGCTCGTTCTCGCTCACGCGGCGTTCCTCTGCTAAGCTCATGCGGGCTCC
>DATMIW010000070.1:0-116952 GCA_035554115.1 Pseudolysinimonas sp.
CCGGGCGTGCAGACCCTCGAGGCGCTGGCCGAGACCGTCACCGATGAGGTGCGGGCCCTCGCCGCCGAGTTCTGGCCGGGCGGACTGACCATCGTTGTGCGCGCGAATCCCGCTCTCGACTGGGACCTGGGGGAGACTCGCGGCACTGTCGCGCTCCGTGTGCCCAGCGATGCCATCGCGCTCGAACTGCTGGCCGAGACCGGGCCGCTTGCCGTTTCCAGCGCCAACCTCACCGGGCGGCCTGCCGCGACGACCGCGGCCGAGGCACAGAGCATGCTCGGGGATGCGGTGTCGGTCTACCTGGATGGCGGGCCGGTGGGCGCGCGATACGCGGCCTCTGCCTCTGGCAACGCTTCTGACAATGACAACGCACGCGCGGGCTCAACCATCGTCGACGCCACGGCCCTGACACATCCCGAGGGCAAGCTGCGGATCGTGCGTCACGGGGTCATTCCCGATGAGGCGATTATCGAAATCGTGGGGGCCGACAGATGCGCATAGTCTTCTACGTCCTCGTCGCCGCCGTGTCCGGCGTTGTCACCTTTGGTCTCTCGATCGTCATTTTCAAGCTGAGCCATCGCTTCCGGCTGTACCCGAAGATCCGCGAGCGAGACGTGCACACCCGACCGACGCCACGGCTCGGCGGAGTCGCGATGTTCATCGGCGTTGTCGCGGCTTTTGGGATCGGCTCCCTCCTTCCCCCTCTTGCGCTTGTCTACTCGCGGCCGGGTCCGATCCTCGCGATCCTCGGTGCGGCCGCGCTCATCGTTGTCATCGGGGTCGTCGACGACCTCATCGACCTCGACTGGGTGACCAAGCTCGCGGGGCAGATTCTGGCCGCCGGCATCCTGGCCTGGCAGGGCGTTCAGATCGCCTCTATTCCTCTTCCCGAACTAACGGTTGTCGGGTCGCCCTTTATGTCGCTAGTCCTCACGGTGTTCGCTGTGGTGCTCGTGATGAACGCGGTCAATTTCATCGACGGTCTCGACGGCCTCGTGGCCGGTGTCGCGATTATCGCCAACGGTGCATTTTTCGTCTACACCTATCTCGTCTCATACGGCCCAACCGCACAGAGCGACTATTACAACCTCGCCCAAGTCATTTCGGCCGTGCTGATCGGGGCATGTCTGGGTTTCTTGCCCCTCAACTGGCACCCCGCCCGGCTATTCATGGGCGACGCCGGAGCGCTCTTGGTGGGCCTGCTTATGGCCACCTCCACCATCACGGTGACCGGCAATATCGAAACCGAGCGCCTGACCGGAGCGAACGGCGCCGAGTCGCTGGGAGCGAGCGGATTGCTTCCCGCCTACATCCCGATCCTGTTGCCGTTCGCGGTTCTTATCGTGCCCCTTCTCGACTTCGGACTGGCGATGCTGCGCCGCCTCCGTGCGGGCAAATCACCGTTCAGTGCAGATCGCAAACATCTGCACCACCGACTTCTCGACATGGGCCATAGCCACCTGCACGCCGTGCTCATCTTCTACGGCTGGACCGCCGTGGTCTCGGTCGGTGGCCTCCTCTTCCTCGTCATTGAGGATTGGTGGTGGCCGGTGCTCTTCATCTCCGTTGGGCTTGTGGTGTGCACAATCGTCACCCTTGCTCCGCTGAGCCGCCGAAAGGCATTCGAGGCGGCGGTGCAGAGCGCGAGTGCGACGGCGACAGTGGGTGCCCACGTGGCGCAGTTCGACCCGCTTGACGCCGCTGCCGAAGAAGGCGATCCCGACAGCGAGCCCAGTCTGCAGCAAACGGAGATCGCTCTCGAGCGGCTCCACGAGAAAGAGGATTCATAAGTGTCTGTCGCTCCCATCTTGATCCGCGCTCTTCGTGATGGCGGGATCTTTGCCGCCCTCGTCGCCCTCGTGGGCTCTGTGATCGGCCTCCTCGCCGACGGGTCGCGGGGGCTTGCAGGGGGACTGATCGGGGCGGCACTTGCCGCGCTCTTCCTCGGTCTTACGGCCGTGAGCATGCTCGTCGCTGCACGGGTATCGGGCGGAGACCTGGGCGGCCCGGTGTTCTTTGGAATCGTTTTGGGTGCTTGGGCCCTCAAGCTCATCGTGTTCTTCGTCTTCGCTTTATGGCTGCGAACACAGGACTGGCTGAACCCGTATGTCTTCTTCGGCACAGTGGTTTTCGCCGTCATCGGCTCGCTCGTGCTCGACGCTCTGGCATACCAGCGTTCCCGCGTGCCGTATGTCGATGTGACGCTCCCCGAGGACCTGCCGAGCACGACCTCGGGGGAAAAGGGCGGCCCGAAAACTTGATAGGGTTAGAGCACCTTCCCCGCCTTCGATCGCCGCGCGTCGTTGTGCCCCGATTCAGGAGAAAGCCCTGCTAGCTTCAGTCCTCGCACCGCTCGCCGCTGCCGCCGAATGTGCGCCCGGCCAGTTCTGCGGTCCCTCCATCGAAGAGTTCTTTCCCGATGCCGTGCTCTTCGAGGGCACGCCGTTCGCATTGAACCGCGTCCTGCTCGTGCGCCTCCTCGCGGTGGCGGTTCTGGTCATCATTCTGATCGTCGGATCGCGCAACATGAAGCTGGTCCCGACCCGCGGTCAGGCTGCGTTCGAGTTCGTCATGGGCTTCGTTCGCAAGAGCATCATCATCGACACCCTCGGTGAAAAGGCCGGTAAGCGTTTTATGGCGATCCTGATGACGATCTTCTTCGTCACGCTCGGGTTGAACATCACCGGAACGGTTCCCGGACTACAGATCGCCAGCACGGGGTTGATCGGCATGCCGATCATCATGGCGATCATCGCCTATGTGCTCTTCATCTACGCCGGCATCAAACAGCACGGCGCCAAATTCTTCAAGAACGCGCTGATCCTTCCCGGTGTCCCGATTGTTCTGACGCCGTTCCTCGCTGTGCTCGAGTTCCTGTCGACCTTCATCCTGCGTCCGATCACGCTGACCCTCCGACTCACGATGAACATGGTCGCGGGGCACATGCTGCTCGTCCTGTGCTTCCTCGCGACGAACTTCTTCTTCGTGACCGTGCTGGTCAGCCAGGGCAACCCCCTCGGCCTGCTCGGCATCGGCTCCTTCGCTTTCGGTGTCGCCTTCGTTGTGCTCGAGATCTTCGTCGCGGCACTGCAGGCGTACGTCTTCACCATCCTCACCGCCATCTACATCCAGATGGCGCTGGCCGACGAGCACTGATTCACCGCTCGTACGACCGAAACATCACCACCCTCGAAAGGAAACACCCGTGAACGTAGTCGGACAACTCGCACCGCTCGCCTTCGGACTCGCCGTTATCGGCTCCGGTATCGGCGTCGGCATCATCGTCGGCAAGACCATCGAGTCGGTTGCCCGTCAGCCCGAACTGCAGGGTCGCCTGCAGGGCCTGATGTTCCTCGGTATCGCACTTACCGAGGCCCTCTGCTTCATCGCGATCGCCGTCGCGTTCATCCCGTTCCCCGCGCCGTAAGGTGCCGCAGCCGATCCGTAAGGAGTCTGGATGCTGAGCGCATTCGTCCCCACCGCAGAAAGCCCGAGTCACTCGGTGCTGATCCCCGAGCTTCCCGACCTGGTCTGGGGCACCATTGCCTTTGTCATCGTGCTCGTGGTCATCATCTGGAAGGTGCTGCCCGGCCTCAACAAGGCGCTCGACGCTCGCGCCGATGCAATCGAGGGCGGACTCAAGCGCGCCGAGGAGGCTCAGGCTGAGGCGAACTCCGCGAAGGAGAACTTCACCGCGCAGCTCGCCGAGGCACGCGCTGAGGCGTCGCGCATCCGTGAAGCCGCACGTGACGAAGCCAAGGTCATTCGTGCTGATCTCGTCGAGCAGGCTCAGGCCGAAGCCGCACGTATTGTCGCGAATGCCCAGACCCAGATTGAGTCCGAGCGTGCCGCTGCTCTCGTCTCGCTTCGCGGTGAGGTCGGTTCGCTGGCGCTCGACCTCGCGTCGGGAGTCATCGGCGAGTCGCTGAATGACGACAAAAAGGCCGCATCGATCGTCGACCGCTTCCTGGCCGACCTCGAGGCATCCGAGAAGGCCGGCAACGGTACGAAAGCCAAGGCGGGCAAGTAATGGGTTCGGCGTCACGCGTCGCCCTCGAGGCGGCGAAAGAATCACTCGCCAAGGCGAAGGGCGTCACGCTCGCCACGGGGGAGCAGCTGCTTTCCGCCGCTCGTGACATTGACGGCTCGACCCAGTTGCGCCAGCTCCTCGCTGACCCATCGATCGAGGCCGCGGAGAAATCCGCTCTCATCCGGCGTATCTTTGGCTCGCTCGATTCGGCGGCGTCCACGCTTCTGGGCGAATTGACCGCGTCGCGTTGGTCGAATTCCGACCAGCTCATCGACGGCATCGAGCAGCTCGGCATCCGTGCGATCGCCGCCAGTTCCGCCGACAGCGCGAACATTGAAGCGCAACTCTTCGAGGTCTCTCGCGCAGTGTCGAGTGACCCGGACCTTGAGCTTGCGCTCGGCAGCACCCTCGGTGCACCCCAGGAGAAGGCGGCACTCGCCGATCGCCTGCTGGCCACAAAGGTCGCCCCCGGTGTCCAGGCGATAGTTCGTCACCTCGTGCAGAGTCCGCGTGGCCGCCGCATCGGCGAGCTTCTCGGCGGTGCCGCAGCGACGGTCGCAGATGCAGGTGGCAGCTTCATCGCGGTCGTCACCGCGGCTGCTCCTCTGACCGCGGCACAGCTGAAGGCCCTGACGTCCACGCTCACCGCCCAGTACGGCCGCGAACCTCGCGTCGCTGTGCGGATCGATCCCTCCGTGATCGGAGGCCTGCGTGTGCGGGTCGGCGACGAAGTCATCGACGGCACCATCGCATCCCGACTCACCGAACTCAGACTGCAGCTCGCCGGCTGACCCGGCGCCCTTCTACCTCACCTACCCACCGAACAGGGATTGACATGGCAGACATCACCATCAGCCCGGACGAGATCCGCGACGCGCTGAAAGACTTCGTCGCCGGCTACTCGCCGAGCGCCGCATCCACCACCGAGGTCGGTACCGTCCTCGACGCCGCTGACGGCATCGCGCACGTCGAGGGCCTCCCCGGCGTTATGGCCAACGAGCTGCTGACCTTCAAGGACGGCACGCAGGGCCTGGCGCTCAACCTCGACGAGAGCGAGATCGGCGTCATCGTGCTCGGTGAGTTCACCGGCATCGAGGCGGGCCAGGAAGTCACTCGCACCGGAGAGGTTTTGTCGGCCCCCGTCGGCGACGGCTTCCTCGGCCGCGTTGTCGACCCGCTCGGTAACCCCATCGATGGCCTCGGCGCCATCAAAGCCGAGGGTCGTCGCGCACTCGAGCTGCAGGCGCCTGGCGTCATGCAGCGCAAGAGCGTTCATGAGCCCATGCAGACCGGCATCAAGGCGATCGACGCCATGATCCCGGTTGGCCGCGGTCAGCGACAGCTGATCATCGGCGACCGACAGACCGGCAAGACGGCCATCGCGATTGACACGATCATCAACCAGAAGGCCAACTGGGAGTCGGGCGACGTCAACAAGCAGGTGCGCTGCATCTACGTCGCCATCGGCCAGAAGGGCTCCACGATCGCGGCCGTCAAGGGTGCGCTCGAAGACGCCGGTGCCCTGGAGTACACCACGATCGTTGCCGCTCCCGCGTCTGACCCGGCCGGCTTCAAGTACCTGGCTCCGTACACCGGTTCGGCGATCGGCCAGCACTGGATGTACGACGGCAAGCACGTTCTGATCATCTTTGATGACCTGTCGAAGCAGGCGGAGGCCTACCGCGCTGTGTCGCTTCTGCTGCGTCGCCCGCCGGGACGCGAGGCATACCCCGGTGACGTGTTCTACTTGCACTCCCGTCTGCTCGAGCGCTGTGCCAAGCTCTCGGACGAGCTGGGCGCCGGATCGATGACCGGTCTGCCGATCATCGAGACGAAGGCCAACGATGTGTCGGCCTACATTCCGACCAACGTGATCTCGATCACCGACGGCCAGATCTTCCTGCAGTCCGACCTGTTCAACTCGAACCAGCGCCCCGCCGTCGACGTCGGTATCTCGGTCTCTCGCGTTGGTGGTGACGCCCAGGTCAAATCGATCAAGAAGGTGTCCGGCACCTTGAAGCTCGAGCTTGCGCAGTACCGCTCGCTCGAGGCCTTCGCGATGTTCGCCTCCGACCTCGACGCGACGAGCCGTCGTCAGCTCGAGCGTGGTGCGCGCCTCACCGAGCTGCTGCGTCAGCCGCAGTATTCGCCCTACCCGGTTGAAGAGCAGGTCGTCTCGATCTGGGCCGGAACCAACGGGAAGCTGGACAAGGTCCCGGTTCCTGACGTGCTGCGCTTCGAGCGCGAGCTCATCGATTACCTCGGTCGCCACACGAAGGTCCTCACGACCTTGCGTGACACCAATGTTCTCGACGACGACACGGTCGTCGAACTAGAAAAGGCTGTCGATGCCTTCACTCTCGAGTTCCAGACCGGTGACGGCACCTCGCTGTCCGGACCGGGCAAAGAGTCATTCGCACCCGCAGCCGTCGAAGACGTGAACCAAGAGAAGATCGTCAAGAGCAAGCGCTGATCTCTGGTTTTGATACGCGCCTTCGGCGCTACTCAACCACCGATTACTACGACAGGAAGTAGATAACGACATGGGAGCCCAACTTCGGGTCTACCGGCAGAAGATTCGTTCTGCCCAGACGACCAAGAAGATCACCCGTGCCATGGAGCTGATCGCGGCCTCGCGCATCCAGAAGGCGCAGCAGCGAGTGGCTGCCTCGGCGCCGTATGCGCGTGCGGTGACGCGTGCGGTCTCGGCGGTCGCGACCTACTCGAACGTCCATCACGTCCTGACGACCGAGCCCGCCTCCATTGACCGCGCCGCGATAGTCGTTTTCGCGTCGGACCGCGGTCTGGCAGGAGCATTCAACGCCAACGTTCTGCGCGAAAGCGAAGAGTTGGCGACGCTGCTTCACAGCCAGGGCAAAGAGGTCGTCTATTACGTGATCGGTCGTCGGGCAGTGAGCTATTTCGGCTTCCGCAAGCGGGCAACCGAGCAGGCCTGGATCGGTGACACCGACAACCCGACGTTCGCCACGGCCTCGGAAATTGGCAAGACTCTGGTCGAGCGCTTCGTGCAGCCGACGAGCGAAGGCGGAGTGGACGAGATCCACGTTGTGTACAACCGCTTTGTGAGCATGTTGACGCAGACTCCCGAGGTCGTGCGTCTGCTGCCGCTCGAGGTTGTGGAAGGTGTCGAGGAGCCCGGTGACACCGAAGTCTTCCCCCTCTACGAGTTTGAACCCGACGCCGATACGGTGCTCGATGCTTTGCTTCCGGTGTACATCGAGAGTCGGATTTTCAACTCATTGCTGCAGTCTGCAGCGTCGAAGCATGCAGCAACCCAGAAGGCGATGAAATCGGCGAGCGACAACGCCGACAAGCTCATCCGCGACTACACCCGACTGGCGAACAACGCTCGCCAGTCGGAGATCACCCAGCAGATTTCCGAGATCGTGGGCGGCGCTGACGCCCTGAGCTCGGCGAAGTAGCACCGCTCTTTAGGAGAGAAGAAGATGGCAACTACCACCACCAAGAAGCCGGCCGCGAAGTCTGCCGCGAAAAAGGACACGACTCCGGCAGGCGTCGGACGTGTCGCTCGCGTGACCGGCCCGGTCGTCGACATCGAGTTCCCGCACGATGCGATCCCCGAGATGTACAACGCGCTCAAGACCGACATCGTGCTCGACGGCAAGTCCGTGACGATCACGCTCGAGGTTGCTCAGCACCTTGGCGACGACCTCGTACGTGCGATCTCCCTCAAGCCCACCGACGGCATGGTCCGTGGCCAAGAGGTTCGGGACACCGGCGCTGCCATCTCCGTGCCCGTGGGTGACGTCACCAAGGGTCACGTCTGGGATGTGACAGGCGAACTGCTCAACCCGATTGAGGGCGAGAAGCTCGAGATCACCGAGCGTTGGCCGATTCACCGCAAGCCCCCGGCGTTCGACCAGCTCGAGTCGAAGACGCAGCTCTTCGAGACCGGCATCAAGGTCATCGACCTTCTCACCCCGTACGTGCTGGGTGGAAAGATCGGCCTCTTCGGTGGTGCGGGCGTCGGCAAGACGGTCCTCATCCAGGAGATGATCCAGCGTGTTGCTCAGGACCACGGTGGTGTGTCGGTGTTCGCCGGCGTCGGTGAGCGCACCCGTGAGGGCAACGACCTCATCGCCGAGATGGACGAGGCAGGGGTCTTCGACAAGACGGCCCTCGTGTTCGGCCAGATGGACGAGCCGCCGGGAACGCGTCTGCGCGTCGCCCTGAGCGCCCTGACTATGGCGGAGTACTTCCGTGATGTGCAGAACCAGGACGTTCTGCTCTTCATCGACAACATCTTCCGCTTCACGCAGGCGGGCTCCGAGGTCTCGACCCTTCTGGGCCGCATGCCGTCGGCCGTGGGTTACCAGCCGAACCTCGCGGATGAGATGGGTGTGCTCCAGGAGCGCATCACCTCGACCCGTGGCCACTCGATCACCTCGCTGCAGGCGATCTACGTTCCGGCCGACGACTACACCGACCCGGCTCCGGCAACGACCTTCGCGCACCTCGACGCCACGACCGAGTTGTCACGTGAGATCGCGTCGCGCGGTCTGTACCCGGCCGTCGACCCGCTGACCTCGACCAGCCGGATCATGGACCCGCGGTACTTGGGCCAGGACCACTACCGTGTGGCCACGAGCGTCAAGGCGATCCTGCAGAAGAACAAAGAACTGCAAGAGATCATTGCGATCCTCGGTGTCGACGAGCTCAGCGAAGAAGACAAGATCACCGTGTCGCGCGCGCGTCGCATCCAGCAGTTCCTGTCGCAGAACACCTATATGGCGAAGAAGTTCACCGGCGTCGAGGGTTCGACGGTTCCGCTGAAAGACACCATTGAGTCGTTCGACGCGATTGTGCGCGGAGACTTCGACAGCGTGGCCGAGCAGGCGTTCTTCAACGTCGGTTCGATTTCGGATGTCGAAGAGCGTTGGGCGCAGATCCAGAAGGACAACGGCTGAGCATGGCCGAATCTCATTCTCTGCGCGTCAGCGTCGTCTCGGCCGACCAGGAACTCTGGTCGGGCGAGGCCAAGCAGGTTGTCGCCCGCACCACAGTGGGGGAGATCGGTATCCTTGCCGGTCACGAGCCGGTCCTCGGTATCCTCGCCAGCGGCGAAGTGCGTATCACCCAGGCAGACGGTAAGCGAATCACGGCGAATGCTGCCGATGGTTTCCTCTCGGTGCAGAATGACATTGTGACGATCGTGGCGGGGTCCGCCGCGCTCGTCTAATCGGCGACACCGCTCACGTCCGGAGGTCCCAATGTTGATCGTTACTGCGGGGCTCCCGGCGAGCGGCAAGAGCACGATCGCCGAAATCGTCGGCAACCGGCTCAGCATTCCCGTGCTGTCAGTCGACCCGATTGAGGCGGCGATTCTGGATGCGGGAATCGATTCCGATCAGCCGACAGGACTTGCCGCGTATCTGGTAGCTGAGCGTTTGGCCCAAGCGCAGCTCGGTATGGGTCATAGCGTGATTATCGACGCCGTCAACGCCGTCGAACCAGCGCGCGAGCAGTGGGTTCGTCTGGCGACAGAGCAGGGGACGCCGATCCGCTTCCTCGAGGTTGTGTGCTCAGATCCCGATGTGCACCGCGAACGGCTGAGGGCGCGTCGCCTGGCAGCGCCCCATTCGCAGGCAGCCCATCACGCCGTCGAGCAGAGTCTCGACGAATGGGAGCCCTGGACGGGTCCGACCGGCGGAGTACCTCGAGTCACCCTCGACTCCATGCTGCCTCTCGGCGTTAACGTCGACCAGGCTGTCGCATTTCTCGAGAGCTGAATGCTCCTGCTTCTTCCGCCGTCAGAAACCAAACGTGACGGGGGCATTCCTGGCACGAAGTTGTCGTATTCGGCACTGACCTTTCCCACCCTCACGTCTACTCGGCGATCAGTCGTTTCGGCGATTCGCGAGCTGGCGAAAGACGAGGCGGCGGCCCTCGTGGCCCTGAAGTTGGGCCCGACGCAGGCGGGGGAAGTTCTTCGTAACCGTCGGATCGCGACCTCCCCGGTGCTGCCGGCCATCGACCGCTACGACGGTGTGCTCTACGACGCACTGGATGCGGCAACCCTGTCTGACGAAGCGCGCGCGTTTGCCGCATCCACCGTCGCCATCGCGTCGGCGGCATTTGGCTTGACGATGGCATCCGATCTGATTCCGGCGTATCGCCTGTCGCACGATTCTCGAGTGCCCAATCTGCGTCTCGCGGCAACATGGCGTGACCGCGTGGCTCATGTGATCTCTTCGTATGAGGGGCTCATTCTCGACCTACGTTCGGAGGCGTACTGCGCTTTCGGGCCTGCCCCCCGGCGTGCGGAGTCGGTCTTCGTGAGGGTTGTCACCGACGGGGTGGACGGTCGTCGACGAGCTCTTAACCATTTCAACAAGCACGGCAAAGGTGAATTCGTGCGCAGCATTGTCACGGCGGGGGTCCGGCACCGCACGGTAGATTCCCTCCGCGACTGGGCGTCGTCGGCGGGACATCGTCTCGATATGAACGCAGCGGGCGAGCTCGAACTTGTCGTCTAAGCGGAGCGGCTACCGAGGCCAATCACTCATCTGAACGCCAGCAGCCGACGAGATGATCGTCGACGATGCCGGATGACTGCATGAGCGCGTACATGGTGGTCGGCCCGACAAATCGGAAGCCGAGCTTCTTGAGGGCGGCACTTGCGGCTGTCGATTCTGGTGTGATTGCCGGAAGGTCAGCCATAGATCGCCGGCGTGGAGCGCGAACTTCTGGCGTAAAACTCCAGATCAGGCGACTGAGGGCACCAGGGTCGCCGTCGACGAGCGAGGCGGCAATGCGGGCGTTCGAAATGGTGGCTTCGATTTTCGCCCGGTTCCGGATGATGCCCGGATCGAGCATGAGACGTTCAACGTCGTGATCGTCAAAATGCGCCACCCGATCGATATCGAATTGGGCGAATGCGCTGCGGAAGCTTGGGCGGCGGCGCAGGATCGTGATCCACGACAGCCCCGCCTGGAACCCCTCCAGTGCAAGCTTCTCGAACATCGGCTGATCACCGTGAAGAGGGCGGCCCCACTCCTTGTCGTGGTAACGCTGATACTCGAGGTCGGTACCGACCCAGCGGCATCGATACCGGCCGTCATCACCCCGAATGACGGGCGGGACAACGTCAGGCCGCAACGCGGATTCAGCCAATGAGAGCGGGTGTGCGCACAGATGCCGAGCCGGGCACCCGGTGGGGGATGCCTTCGTGTTCGAGGAGCCAGGATTTGGTGGGGATGCCGTCGCCGCCGCTATAACCGGTGATTCGGCCGTCGCTGCCGAGGACTCGATGACACGGGACGATGATCGGCACAGGGTTGGCGCCGACGGCACCCCCCACAGCTCGGCCGGCGCTCAGGCGGCCGGCGGCATGCCCGAGCTCTCCATACGACACGACTTCGCCGAAGTCGAGGGCCACGAGTTGCTCCCAGACAGCGAGTTGGAATGCTGTGCCTGCGAGCGAAACCGGCAGCTCGAAGTCTCGCCGATGTCCGGCAAAGTACTCCTCAAGCTGGACGACTGCGCTGTCGAGCACGGAATCGGATTGCTCAGCCACATGCTCCCAGGGCAGCTGACCCTCGCGTTCAATGGCAAGGGCAACAACAGCCGAGCCGTTGCTGACGATTTCGATGCGCCCGATGGGGCTTGGCATGCGGCGAACGAAGGTGGGGGTGTCGACGATTGTGTGCATGTTTGTGAGGATAGACCGCACCTCCGACATCCGCTTCGACTGTCACTAACCTGGGGATATGCTCATGAGTCCCCTCGGTCGATCGCCCCTTACCGTCTCAGCGGTCGGCCTCGGCTGCAACAACTTCGGCAGAGTCGGAGCCGCGAGCGAAGAACAGCGCGGCACATCAGCGGTCGTCGCAGCAGCCCTGGAGGCGGGGGTTACCTTCTTCGACACTGCCGACAGCTACGGCAAAGAATTCGGCCTCAGCGAATCCCTTCTAGGAGCCGCGCTCCGAGGCCATAGAGACGAGGTCGTCATCGCGACTAAATTCGGTCACGCCTCGATTCCCTCGCCGATCCTCGACGCGGGAAATAAGGGGTCACCCGCGTATATCCGGCGCGCTGTCGAGGGCTCGCTGACCCGCCTCGGAACCGACTACATCGACCTCTATCAGCAACACACGCCCGATCCGTCGACGCCGATCGCCGAAACTCTCGGGGCTCTTGCCGACCTCGTCACCGAGGGCAAGGTCCGCGCGATCGGGCATTCCAATTTTGATGCCGGGCAAATCGCCAACGCCCATTCTGAAGCGACGCGGCTGGGCTCGCCGGAATTCGTTTCGGCGCAGGACGAGTACAACCTTGTCGCGCGCGGTGTGGAGGCGGATGTCCTGCCCGCGGTGCGGGACGCAGACCTCTCCTTCCTTCCGTATTTCCCCCTGGCCAACGGACTGCTGACAGGAAAGTTCACGCGCACCGAGCGCCCCGCCGACACTCGCATCAGTCGCCAGCGCCCCCATGTGGCTGACGATGCACCGTGGGACTCTCTCGAGGCCTATGCGAGATTTTGCGCCGAACGCGGCATCAGCATGCTTGAAGCAACGTTCGGGTGGCTTCTTGCTCAACCGGCGCTCGCGAGTGTGATTGCCGGGGCGACGACAGCCGAGCAGGTCCGGCAGAACGCGGCGGCGGGATCCCGGTGGCAGCCGACGGGGGAAGACCTCGCGCTGATCGATTCCTGGTTTCCCCCTTCGAGCAACGAGAAATGAATAGAGACAGGAAATCCCGGTGGGGGTGCGCTAAACCTTGCCTGCACCGTGGACAATGGGGCCGTGGTGCCCGACCTCTTTGACCCGGTGGGCGGTTCCGCGCGCCCATCGGTCTACCGTCTTCGCACGCCTGATGGCGTGGAGGTGCCACTCGATCTCACCGTGTACCTCGGGCGTGATCCCAGCGTTCCGCGCATCGCGATGGATCGGAGGGTGCGGCTTGTTTCGTTGCCCTCGGCAGGTAAAGAGGTGTCGGCGACGCATCTAGAGGTGCGTCTGTCAGGCGAAACTGTTGTAGCGACGGATATGCGGTCGACCAATGGTTCAATTGTGACAATTCCCGGATCTGCTCCGCACACTCTGCTCCGCGGCGAGTCAGCTGTCATCACGCCTGGCACCCTGATCGATGTGGGTGACGGCAACATTCTCGAGCTGGTGCGCGCGAAACTGGATTCGGCCCCGACGGAAGGCGAGTCATGAGCCAGCTGGGCGCCGACAGCTCCGGACATGTGATTGTTGTGGCGCCGGACCGCGAGATCACTCTCGCCTGGGCGGCTCGCAGCGATGTGGGCAAGCGGCGCACAACGAATGAGGACAGCGTCGTCACCGTGTCGCCGGTGTTTGCTGTGGCAGACGGTATGGGTGGCCATTCGGCGGGGGACCGAGCAAGCGCGGCGGCCGTCGAACATCTGTCACCGCGGCGAGGAGTCGTGTTCCTCGACCTTGACACTCTTGAAGCGTCGCTCGCCGCTGCCGCGGCCGACATCGACACGCTCGCGATCGGCGTCCCGCTCGGAGTGGGGACCACTGTCACGGGCGCCGTCCTGGTGATGGACGAAGGGGAGCCGACGTTCGCCGTGTTCAATATCGGCGACAGCCGTGTCTATAGATTCGAAAACAACGAGCTGCGGCGGGTGACGGTCGACCACTCGGTCGTGCAGGAGCTCGTCGACGCCGGCGTGATCAGCGCGGATGACGCGGAATCCCATCCCGACAGCAACATCATCACGCGCGCCCTGGGGTTCCGAGACGACCCTCGACCCGACATTTGGATGCTGCCCGTTCAGGTGGGGATGCGGTTGCTCATATGTTCTGA
This sequence comes from Pseudolysinimonas sp., assembly GCA_035554115.1. GTDB lineage: Bacteria > Actinomycetota > Actinomycetes > Actinomycetales > Microbacteriaceae > CAXTSE01. Next base: position 13,850 of record DATMIW010000070.1, read on the forward strand.
CGGCCTCACCAAAGAGCTGGGCGATGAACGGATCCGGATGCATCTGGCGGCCGGAATGCCCGCCGACGAAACGGCCAGCGCGCTCGTCGACGGCGCCCTCGCATCCGGTGGTCGGGACAATGTCACGGTCGTCGTCGTGGATGTTTTGAAGGTCTCAGACGACGGGTAGACCCCATCGTGGGGCTGCCCGTTCTGGGGGACACGAAACGGGCCCCTGTTCAGGGGTCAACCCCCCGGTAGGCCCGAAATAGCGACCTACAATGGCAAGACCTACGCCCTGGGAGGAGGCATCGTGGCGCGCCGTTTGCCGTCTCAGCCTCCTGTGCTGCCCGGATTTTCCTATGTACATGTACTCGGATCCGGAGGCTTTGCCGACGTCTTTTTGTATGAACAAAACATGCCGCGTCGGCAGGTCGCCGTCAAGGTGATGCTGAGCGAGGTTGTCAACGATCAGGTGCGGCAGATGTTCCAGGCCGAGGCGAATCTGATGGCGCAATTGAGCACGCATCCGTCGATCCTCACGGTGTACCAGGCGGGTGTTTCCGCTGACGGACGGCCCTACCTGGTGATGGAGTTGTGTTCGGCGGCATTGAGCGAGAGGTATCGTCGCGAGCGGATTCCGGTTGCCGAAGTGCTGCGCATTGCGATCAAGATCGGCAGCGCTGTCGAGACGGCCCATCGCGCGGGCGTCCTGCATCGTGACATTAAGCCGTCGAACATCCTGTTGACGGCATATGGGCACCCTGTGCTCTCCGACTTCGGCATCGCCTCGACGCTGACCGCGTCGATGGAAGACGAATCCGTCGGGCTCTCGATCCCGTGGTCGGCGCCCGAGGTGTTGCTCGACGAAACTCCCGGGTCGATCGCCTCAGAGGTGTGGTCGCTCGCCGCGACTGTCTACTCCTTGCTGGCCGGGCGCTCGCCGTTCGAAATCCCGGGTGGTTCCAATTCCTCGAGCGATCTCATGTCACGGATCGCTCGCGCCAAAGCCCAGCCCATCGGACGTGAAGACGTTCCCGCGAGCCTCGATGCTCTCTTGCGCCGAGCGATGTCGCGCAAACCCGAGCAACGCCCGGCGAGTGCTCTTGAACTCGTGCGCGAATTGCAGATCATCGAGACCGACCTGGGGGTGACCCAAACGTCCATCGAGGTGGCCATGGACGAATGGGCGCTGGGCACCGTTCACGATATGGAAGACCGGACGCGACTGCGTCCCCTCGCGGGGCACGGATCGGCTCCTGCGCGCCGTCGCCGTCGCTCATCGTCATCAGCTGACACAGGCTCGTACCAGCCCGTGGGAACGGTGCGCGAGGCCAGTGCGTCGCCGGGACGGTTCTCGCACAGCCGACCGACGGGTCCGATAGGGCGCGGCGTGCAGACAATGACGTGGGTACTCGCGGGCGCAGCCGTTGTTGTGCTCGCGCTCGGTGTGACGGTGCTCATTATGCTTCTGCGGGTGTCAGGCGGGGATTCCAGCATCCCTGTGGTCTCCGACATTTCGGCGACGGCTAATGGGGGAGCCGTGCGCTTCACCTGGCCCGATCCCGGTCTAGAGGAGGGCGACAAATACCAGATCGCCGTGACGGGCGGCACCTCGAGCATCCAGTCCCTTCCGAGATTTGATGTGGATGCGCAAGCTGGCGACACCGTGTGCCTCACTGTGACGGTCAATCGAGCAGGAAAGACGGGGGACCCGAGCACGGAGAAGTGCATCGACGTCCTCGACGATTGACATGGTGCGTTCCTGGATCCGCGCCCATCGCTCGCTGCTCGCAACAGCAGTGAGCGGTGGGCTGATCGTCGCCCTCGTTGTGACGATCGCGGTCATCTCTTCGGGATACACGGCGCAGAGGATGACGCTCAACGACGCGTCGGTGTGGGTTGCCAACGGATCGGAAAAATTCGTCGGCCGAGCTAACACCGAGGCGCTTGAGCTCAACACTGTCGTGCGCGGCGGAGCCACCGACCTCGCGGTCGTGCAGCGCGACGAAACCGTGCTCGTCGTCGACCGCGCGAACGCCACCCTCCAGACGATCGACCCGGCAACGTCAAAAGTGCTGGACGAAGTCGCGCTTCCTCCGGATCGCACCCAGGTGTATTTGGCCGGTGACCGGGTCATTATTTTCGAGGCAGGGACTGGCGAACTGTGGATTGTGCCTCTTGTCGAGCTGTCCGGATTCGATTCGACAGCTACAGCGTCGCTCAGCCTCGGTCGGGGTGCTGTGATCAGCGTCAATTCGGATGGCGTTATGTTCACCTACTCTCCCGAGCGGAAGCAGGTCACGCGCGTTGACGCCGCACACAGCGAAAGTGCTGATCAGACCTGGGACCTGACGATCCCGGATCCCGCAGATGTGCAGATCACATCGCTCGGCTTGCACTGGGCGATCCTCGACCCGACAACATCCGTGCTCTTCCACGACGGTCGCTCGGTCGACCTGGGGGCTGTGGTCCCCGACGGCGACGCACCCGTTCTGCAATTGCCGGGTCCTGACTCCGACCGACTGCTGATTGGCACGCGTTCCTCGTTGATTAGTGTCCCCCTCAGCGGAGCGGCACCTGTTCCGCTCGTCGATGGCCAGTCAGGCAGAGCGGCCGCTCCGCTTGTCCTGGGTGGATGCGAATACGGTGCGTGGACCTCGGGGTCGGCCTGGCGCCGATGCCTTGCTGACGGGACCGCTGGCAGGGAAGTCCCGCTGGCATCCATGCCCGGGTCCGGCCAGATTTCCTTTGCCGTCAACCGTGATCGAGCGGTTCTGACCGACGCGCGCAGTGGCGCATCGTGGGCGATTCAGCAGAACGGCCAGTTGATCGACAACTGGGATGACCTGATCGTGCAGGAAGAAGACCAGCAGGAGGAACAAAACAATCAGGACTTGCCGCCCGATATCGATAAAGACCAGAAACCGCCTGTTGCCGTCAACGACGAGTTCGGCGCGCGGCCCGGTCGGGCGACTCTGTTGCCCGTCCTCCTGAACGATTACGACCCGAATGCCGACGTGCTCGTGATCACGGACGTCAGCGGAATCGATGAAACAGTCGGTCGACTCGATCTGGTCACCCGTAATCAACAGTTGCAGCTGACTCTGACCGACAAGGCCTCGAGCCAGCTGAGCTTTAGCTACTCGATCAGCGACGGTCGGGGCGGCACGGCGAGTGCCACGGTGACGGTGGCGGTTCGCGGGCCCGGCGAGAACTCGCCGCCGATGCAGATTCGCACCACGAAAACGACTGTGCAAGAGGGCGGGCGCGTCTCGACCCAGGTGATTGGGGATTGGGTGGACCCTGACGGGGATGCCTTCTACCTCATTAACGCCGCGACAGCGGCTCCGGACACCGTCAGCTACAAGCCCGACGGGGTCGTGGTGTTCTCCGACCACGGCGAGGGGGGTTCCAGCAAGACGGTGACTCTCACCATGACGGACGGCAAAGCCCAGGCCTCGGGAAGCCTTGTTCTCTCGGTAAAGCCTGCGGGCGAGGTGCCGATTGTCATCGAACCGTGGGTGGCGCTGGTGACCTCCGGACAGGAGATCACAGTACGACCGATGGTGCATGTGCGGGGCGGCACCGGCACTCTGCGACTGAATGCGGTGCCCGCGCGACCGGGTTCGACGATTGTTCCGAGTTTCGACGCCGGTACCTTCACCTTCGAGAGCACCGATGTACGCACGCATTACGTCGAGTTCACGGTCACAGATGGCGACCAGACGGCGACCGGCGTCGTACGTATCGACGTCACGGCGCCACCGGACTCGAACACCCGCCCCATTACGGTGCCCAAAACCGTGTTCGTGCGCACGCAGAGCACCCAAACCGTTGACCCCACCGCGACAGATATCGATCCGTCCGGCGGCGTCCTCGTGGTCACCGGTGTGTCGAATGTGCCGCTTGGCGGGGCGATTCAGGCCGAGGTCATCGACCAGAGGCTGGTGCGAGTGACGCTCACCGGGCCGCTCGACGGTGAGGCCGTCACCTTCAACTACAGCATCAGCAACGGCCTCGCCGAGGCTACGGGCACGATTACCGTGGTCGAGCTTCCACGTCCCGCTCAATTGCAGCCGCCTCTCGCGAGCGATGACGAGGCGACAGTGCGTGTCGGTGACGTCATCGATGTGCCGGTGCTCGATAACGATGAGCAGCCCGATGGCGAGGAGATCGTGCTGCTTCCGAAGCTCGCGCAGCAGCTTCCTGATGACGGCGGGCTGCTCTTTGTTGCGGGCGACCGCCTCCGATATCTGGCCCCGTCGGTGGCGGGCAATTACACGGCCGTGTATTCGATTGCCGGGCCCGACGGCCAGACCGCCCAAGCGCGCGTGACATTTTCTGTACGTGAGGTAGATGCCGCCACCAACAGCTCGCCGGCTCCCGCTCGCGTCACGGCACGTGTATTGGCAGGCGAGAAGATACAGGTCGATATCCCGTTGACCGGCATCGACCCCGACGGCGATTCGGTGCAATTGATCGGAATCGCGAGCAATCCCGAGAAGGGGTCGGTGCTCTCGGTCGGTCCGGACTTCATCGAGTACGAGGCAGGGGACTACTCCAAAGGCACCGACGAATTCAGGTACAGCGTGACCGATGCTCTCGGGGCGCGGGCTGAAGGCACGGTTCGCATCGGCATTTCCGCTCCTCTCGACGGTGCACGCAACCCGGTCGCCAATGCGGACGAGGTGACGGTGCGTCCCAATCGGACCGTGTCGGTGCAGGTGCTTGCCAATGATTCGGATCCGGACGGAAGTCCGCTGCATGTGGCGAGCGTTCGACCGAACACACCGGGTACAACGGCGAATATCGTCGACGATTCGGTCATCGATATCACTCCGCCGGCGGCGCCCGGCACGTATTCCGTCATCTACACGGTTGCCAACGATGTCGGCGGATCCAGTTCGAACTTCGTCAATGTGACAGTCGACCCTGATGCGCCTCTGGCTTATCCGATCGTGAGCGACACGGTTCTCGGCGTGAACGACGTTCTCGACCACGATTCCGTCGATGTTGCGGTTCTCGACAATGTCTTCTTTGCTGACGGCAATGTCGCCAATCTCGGGGTCGCGCTTGTGCAGGGCTACAGTTCGGGCGCCACGATTCTGGCCAATAAGAGGATCCGCGTCACGATCGGTGACAAGAGCCAGATCATCCCGTTCTCGGTGTCGCATCCTGATGACGACTCGATTCGCTCATATGCCTTCATCTGGGTGCCCGGATACGACGATGCTCTTCCGCAGCTCGATCGGACGGCTCCACCCCTGACGGTGAAGAGCGAAGAGACCCTGCGGATCGACCTCAACGACTATGTGGTTGCCCTGGGCGGGAATCAGGTCCGGCTCGCCGACACCTCGACGGTGCGCGCAACTCATGCAAACGGCGAAGACCTCGTGGTCGACAGCGACACCCTGTCGTTCACCTCGGCAGACCAGTACTTTGGCCCGGCATCGATAACCTTCGAGGTCACAGACGGCACCTTGGCCGACGATCCCGCGGGGAAACGGGCGATCCTGACACTGCCGATAACTGTTGAGCCGCGCACCAATCAACCACCCGCGTTCACCGGGGGAGTTGTGCCCTTCGAACCCGGCCAGCAGGTCGAGCTCGACCTCGTACGACTGACCAACTACCCCTATGACGATGTTTCCGAACTTGTCTATTCGGTGCTTTCGCCCCTGCCCGAAGGGTTCAGCTATGAGCTGAACGGCCAGAGGCTGGTTCTTACGGCCAAAGAGTCGACGCCGAGCGGAACCAACACGTCGATCAGTATCGGAGTGCGCGACGATGTGAACGACGGACGCGCGGGACGGATCACGCTGCAGGTCGTTCCATCGACGCGCCCCATCATCAGACCCGTCGCAGATCGCGCGATTGCCGAACGCGGACAGACGACTGTTATCGATGTCCTTGCCAATGACGAGGCGAACAACCCGTTCCCGGGCCGCCCGCTCAGTGTGACCGACACGCGAGGTCTGGGCGAGCTGCCGGAGGGCGTGACTGTCACGCCGAGCGCTGATAGGTCGAAGTTGACGGTGACCGTCTCATCCAACGCCGCTCCCGTCGATGCCAATGTGCAGTACGAGGTCGCCGACGCGACCCTGGATGAAAGCCGTCGTGCATGGGGAAACGTGACGATCTCGGTGCAGGACGTGCCGGATCCGGTCAGTTCTGTGCACGTGTCGGAGTTTGGAGACCGTCTGCTCAAACTGTCGTGGGCGGCCGGGCAGTTCAACAATTCGCCGATCACCGGGTATGAGGTCACGATGTCCGGAACAGATGGCGGTGTGATCTCGACGACGAGCTGCGAGACCACTGTCAACTGCGAGCTGAGAACTCCGGGCAACGGACCCGATAACGCGGTGCGCCTCTCGATGGTGGCGATTAACGCCATCGGGAAATCGTCACCCACCTCACTGCCCGGCGCGATCTGGTCCGACATTATCCCGCCGCCCCCCACGAATCTGAGTGATCGCCCCCTCGACAACGGCCTGCGGATCACCTGGGCTAAGCCGGGTGGCGGCGCCGGAAGCCCGATCGAGCTGTACGTCATTACCGTCGGTGGCGTGACCCAGTCGATGAACGTGGACGCCAATGATCCGGTGGGAACCGTCTATTCGCGCAATGTTCAGGCGCCCTCGATCGCGAATGGCAGCTCGGTCGGCTACAGCGTGAGTGCGCGCAATGGCGCGCCCAGCTCCCTCGCGACCTGGAACCAGGCCTCGGGGACGGGTGTTCCCGCCGGACCGCCACTCCAACTTGCGTCGCCATCGGCATCCGGGTCGCTCAGCGACGGGACGACGGCGCAAGTGTCGTGGGCAGGCGCGTTTGGAGCCAACGGCGCGACAATAGGCACCTATTACGTCTCGCTCTACACCGGATCCCAACCGTCATGTTCGGTATCGGGGGTCGACACGGGCAACCCCGTAGTGTCCCCGCCGGGCGGCAACACCCAGACACTGTCGGGTGGAACGACAGGCGCCTCATTCTCGGGTCTGACGCCCAATCAGCCGTACTCGATCACGGTCTTCGCCTACAACGGGCAGGGCTGCACCGCATCGCCCGAAGTGCAGGTCACCCCGCGAGCGGCGCCCGGCACCGTTTCTGCCATCGATCACCCCGCGGGTCCGGTGGCGTCGAGCCCCAGCACATGGGATTTCCGCCTCGACGGATTCACGATCGGCTCCGGTTCCACCGACGCTGACCAATTCCGCTACCGCCTCATCGGCGGAACGACTGACCAGTCAGAGAGCGGCGTTGTCGACCCCGGATCCCTGTTGACGACCGATAACGGATCGCAATACGGCAATGTCATCGGCGTGCAGCTGCGAGCGTGCAAGAGCTATCCCGAGGGCACTCTGTGTAGCGCATCATGGTCGCCGACCTTCCCCCTGGGGGTTCCTGTCAACAATTCGGTGCCGGGCGGTCTCGCTGCTGTCGTCACCGACGACGGGGGCGGCTTGCTCAGCGCGAGCGGCTATTGGACCTGGGGCTCGATGCCCAGCGGACCCGGCTACAGCTCGGTGGGATTCTCCTGCGGCGGGGATGACGACTCCAGCACCCCTCAGCAGTGCGAGGTCTCGGGCGGTCTGCTGGGCGCCTCGTTCCCCAACCTGACTGTCACCATTACCGCCAACGGCACGACGTATTCGCGCGCATATGCGTGGAGCCAGTACTCATGACGTACCCGAGAGGACACACCCGATGACTATGACTCCGGAACAGGCGACAGCCTTCCAAGAGGCGTTCGGCAGGCTCGTTGCCGGCGTTGAGCAGGTGTTGCTTGGCAAGACTTTCGTCGTGCGCCTCGGATTCGTCGCGCTTTTTAGCGAAGGCCATCTGCTTCTCGAGGACTTTCCCGGCACGGGAAAGACGTCGTTCGCGCGCGCAATAGCCCAGAGCGTTGCGGGTACCCACAGTCGCGTGCAGTTCACTCCTGACCTTTTGCCGGGGGACATCACCGGTGTCAGCATTTACGACCAGCGCACAGGCAAGTTCGACTTTCATAAGGGGCCGATTTTCGCGAACATCGTGCTTGCCGACGAGATTAACCGGGCCAGCCCGAAGACCCAGGCCGCACTTCTCGAGGTCATGGAAGAGGGTCATGTGACCGTTGACGGACACTCGCACAGTGTCGGTTTGCCGTTCATGGTGATTGCAACACAGAACCCCATCGAACAAGCCGGAACCTACCGACTGCCGGAAGCCCAGCTCGACAGGTTCCTGCTGAAAGCGTCAATCGGGTACCCGGATCACGCATCCACTCTCCGGATCCTCGAAGGAGCAGGAGTCAAGGCCCACGAGACGGCCATCCCGCCAGTTGTCACAGCCGACGCCGTTCTCGAAATGGCGTCACTCGCGCGAACTGTGCATGTTGACGCAAGCGTTAACGACTACGTGTCGCGCCTCGTCGACGCGACTCGCTCGGCTACCGAGGTGCGATTGGGAGTCAGCGTGCGCGGTGCGCTCGCACTGGTGCGCAGCGCCAAAACTCTCGCGGCTGCCAGCGGTCGACACTATGTAGTTCCCGACGACATCAAGTCCTTGGCTGAGCCGGTGTTGGCGCACCGACTTGTGCTCGATCCGGAAGCCGAGTTCGACGGGGTTACGGCATCGAGCATTATCGGGCAGCTTCTTCTCGAGACGTCTCCGCCGAGTGATCGGCAAGCCGTGTGAGTACGCCACGCACCCATTCGCGGGTGCCACGCGGCGGGTCGACCGGATTACGGGGGTCGGCTCTCACCGACCGTGACACCCTCAGCCGCACGTCATCCGACGCCGCGGGACTCAGCAATATGCGTACGCGCCTGGTCGGGGCTCGCACCGGTGTGCTGGCGGAGTCGATCATTCTCGTCGTGCGCATCATCGCGCTCGTCAGCGGTGTCGTGGCTCGTGTGGCGCGTCGAGTTGCCGCAGTTATCACCCCACTCGGATGGGTCATGCTCGGCGTCGTTCCCGTCGCCTTCATCTGGGGATATCGGCTCGGCTGGATCGAATTGGTCGCGGTCGCGTGGGGCGCACTCGTCGTCGCCCTGGTCGCCGTGCTGTATCTCATCGGGCGCTCGCCACTGCGCGTGCAGTTGTCACTTCCGCATTCGCGGGTGACGGTCGGAGATCCGGCCTTCGCACATGTGAACGTCGTCAATCCGGCTTCTCGCCGGGTGTTCGGCGTGGCAATTGAGGTTCCGGTCGGCGATGGTCTCGCCGAGATAGCGGTGCCGGGCTTGCGGGGTGGGGCCAGCCATGACCACGAGCTCACGATCCCCACGAGTCGACGCGGGGTCGTCGCCCTGGGTCCCGCTCGCACTGTGCGCGCCGACCCTGTCGGGATGGTCCGCCGCGAGGTGGTCTGGACCGACACCGTCGAATTGGTCGTGCATCCGCGCACCGTGGGGGTGCCGAGCACGAGCACCGGGTTGATTCGCGACCTCGAGGGAGCCCCGACCCGTGATCTCACTGTCAGTGACGTCTCGTTCCATGCACTCCGCGAATATCAAACGGGGGATGAGCGCCGGTACATCCATTGGAAGTCGACGGCGAAGACCGGACGCTACATGGTCCGGCAGTTCGAAGAGACGCGACGCAGCCATCTCGTTGTTGCGCTGAGCCTCGCGACAAGCGATTACGCCTCAGAAGAGGAGTTCGAGCTTGCGGTCAGCGTCGCTGGCAGCCTTGGGGTGCGCGCGATCCGCGATGGCAGGACGGTGTCGGTCGTCGTCAGCACGATCACGCCCGAGTTCGCGAAACGCAAGGTTCTCACCGTTCGCCCGCTCGCGACTCACCTTCCTGCGCGTCTTCTTGATGACCTGGCCGTTGTCGATGTCGCCACCTCAGCCCTCAACATGCGCGACATTTCGCGCGTCGTCGCCGATGACGTAGCGGGTATCTCCGTCGCCTTCCTGGTCTGTGGATCACGAACCACCCCGGTCGAGTTGCGGGCGGCCGCGCATGCGTTCCCCGTCGGGGTCGAGGTTGTCGCCATCGTCTGCGATCCGGATGCCGTGCCCGGCTTCCGACGCATCGCCGGTCTCAGCGTGCTCACCATCGGTTACCTGGAGGACCTCCGAGTCGCTCTCGCGCGGACGGCGGCAGTCGCATGACATCGCGGTTCGTCGTCGCCAACACCTTCCTGCTGTGGCTCGCCACGGCGGTGGCGGTCACAGCTCTGTGGCCGATCTACCAGGATCCGCGATTCACCATCCTGGTCGCGGTGACCGTCGTGCTCGGCTCTGCCATAGCCATCCTGGGAGCGGTCTTCCGGTGGTCGTCGGCGGTTGTTCTCCTCGTCGGCTTTGCCGTGTTTCTTGTGGCCGGTGTTCCGCTCGCCGTGCCGGATGAGGCCATCGGAGGAGTGCTCCCCAGTTTTGCCGGCATTGTCGAACTTCTGAAAAGCGTGGCGCTCGGCTGGAAGCAGCTGCTCACGATCGTGTTGCCCGTCGGCGACTACCAGGCTCTACTCGTTCCCGCCTTCGTGCTCATTCTCGTCAGCACGGTCGTCGCGCTTTCGATAGCCCTGCGATCGCGCCGCGGCGAGCTCGGGGTGATCCCCCCGATCCTGCTCTTCCTCGCGGGAATCGCCTTCGGCCCCGATGCCGTTCCGTGGCCGGTGCCGTGGGCTCTGGCGCTGTTCTCGATCGTGCTGCTGTGGCTGAGCTGGCGTCGGTGGCGACGTCGACACATCCAAGTGCGGCGCCTGGACCGCGCCACGGCATCGCAGGGCGGCCGGACGTTCGAGGGCGCCGGAGCCGAAGCTGCCGGAGCCCGAACTGTCGTCGGAGCAGGCGTCATCTTGGCCATCGCCGCGGCTGCATCCATTGCCGTGGTCACCCTGCCCAGCCTTCAGCCGACGGCGGAGCGCACGGTGCTGCGCACTGCCATGGAACAGCCGTTCGATCCGCGGGACTACCCCAGCCCGCTCTCCGGTTTTCGGCGGTATCTGAATGACGATCGCGTGGACGATTCCCTGTTCACAGTGACGGGCCTGCCTGTCGGTGGTCGGATCCGCATTGCGACTCTCGATAGCTACGACGGGGTCGTGTATGCGGTCGGAAGTCCTGCGGTCGACAGCGCTTCGGGAAGTTTCGTGCGCATTCCCGCCACGGTCGATCAGTCAAAGATTTCCGGGACTCAGCTCGATCTCACGGTGACAGTGGATGACTATCGCGGAGTCTGGCTTCCCACAGTCGGAAAGTTCGAATCGGTCGACTTTTCGGGTTCCGATGCGAGGCGATTGCGGGATGCTTTTTACTACAACGACACGAGCGGCACGGCTGCGGTGATCGGCGGTGTCTCACGAGGTGACAGTTACCAGCTGAGGGCAGTCAACCCGAGCCAGCCGACGGGGCGTGCGTTGCTCACTGTTACTCCGGGCTCTGCTGATCTGCCGCGGCTGGGGGAGTTGCCGGACGAACTGTCGGCGGCGCTCGACGGCTATGTGGGCGGGCTCGTGGATCCGGGAGCCCGTCTCTCGGCTGCGATCAACGGTCTGCGACAAGAGGGGTATATCAGTCATGGTCTGGGCGATGAGGAGCCCAGCCGTTCGGGTCACGCCGCTGATCGCGTCACCGAACTCTTCAGCGCTCCCCGCATGATCGGAGACGCCGAGCAATATGCCGTCGCAGCGGCTCTTATGGCTCGGCAGCTGGGGTTCCCGGCTCGCGTCGTATTCGGCTTTGCACCGGACTCCGAGAGCACACGTGTCGATGTGCGCGGATCAGATGTGAGTGCCTGGATCGAGGTCGATACCGCTGAGTTCGGCTGGGTGACGATCGATCCGGTGCCCGAAGAACGACCGATTCCGGATGAGGTTCCCGAGGACCCGAAGCAGGTGGCACGCCCCCAATCGATCGTCCCCCCGCCCCCGGACAGGCCGGACATCAAGCAGAACCAGTCGACGCCCGACACCGAACAGGACGAGCCGCAGGCGATTGATCCGGTGATCGCCGCCATCTTGGCCATCTTGCGCGTGGCAGGTGGTGTCCTCCTCATCGTCGCGATCCTTCTAGCCCCATTTGCTCTGGTGATCGCTGCCAAGGTTCGGCGACGGCGTCTTCGGCGTAACGCGCCGACCGCCGTGCAGCGAATTCGCGGCGGGTGGGACGAGTTCGCCGATGCCGTGGTCGATCACGGATATGCGCCACCGAAATCGGCAACTCGTTCAGAAGTGGCCGCGGTGGTCGGCAGTCTGCCCTCGCGCGTGCTCGCAGCTGTGGCTGACCGTGCTGTCTTCGCGCCCGGGGAACCGCGGGCGTCTGATGCGGACCACGTTTGGGACGCCGTTATCGAATTGCGCGCGGCTCTCGCTGCGGGCCTCACCCGCCGCCAGCGACTTCGTGCGCTCGTCTCGCTTCGCTCGCTTGGTGGCTATAGTGTTCGAAATCTGCTCAAGGGGGCGCGACGATGACATGTCAGTACTGTGCGAGTGAGGTGCCCGAGGGGGCACTCTTCTGTGGCGAATGCGGTCGCTCGCTTGATGCTGCCGCAGTAGCTCCCGCGGTTGTGGAGGATGCGGCGGCACGGTCCGCCCTGCCGTCCATGCGCACACCCGTTCCGGCGTCCGTACCGAAGCCGGCCGTCTCGGCCTCCGTACCGCGTCAGGCTGTCCCGGAGCACATGCCGATCCAAGCCGTCCCGGCGTCCGAGGCCTGGCCTTTCGATTCTGTTGTGAGTCCCGAATCAGTTGGCCCCGAACCCGTTAGTCCCGAATCCGTCTTGCCCGCAGCATCAGACCCAGCCGAGGAGTACCCCGTGGAGAACCCGACAGCACCACAATCCGAGCCTGAAGGCACTGTCGCCTCGGCCGGCGCACGTGTCACACCCGACCCATTCCCATGGGGAACGTCGACGCCTGATGAAGGCGATGTCGAGGCGACTCGCATCGTCTCGCAGCACGGCGGCGGAGAACGCTTCGTCTTGCAGTTCAGCACGGGTGAGAGCGTCACGGTCTCTGGGGCCGGATTGATTGGGCGCAACCCCGCGGCTCAGCCGGGCGAGTACGTCGATCAGCTCGTATCGATTTTCGACGTCGGCAAGTCGGTGTCGAAGACGCACCTCGAATTCGGCCAAGACCAAGGCCGGTTCTGGGTCAGTGACAGGTATTCGACGAACGGATCGATTGTGCGTCAGCCTGAGGCTGAGCCGCGCCGCTGCGAGCCAGGACGTCGTTATTTTGTCGTGCGGGGAACTCGCATTGACGTGGGGGAGCAGTTCTTCGTCGTGAGCTGACCGCTCCTTCCCCGATGGCACAGGGCGTCGTCATCCCGATAGCTCGGATGCCGTGGGGTTGAGGGCCCGCCAGCTTGGTGGACTAGGGGGATGCTTCCGCTCCCCGCCCCTGAACGTATAGCCCTCCCCGTACTCGCGAATTCCGCCGGCCGCACGGGATTTCCCCTCGTCGCAACCTTGGCACCTGTGGGAATGTCACTTGCTCTCTGGGCGATTACGCAATCGCCGGCGAGCCTGCTGTTCGCCCTTTTGGGTCCGCTGGTGGCAATCGGGGGTCTCATCGACGGGCGGGTATCGCGTCGCAAAAATGTGCGGCGAGAGCGTCAGAGATTCGCCCAGTCCCTCGAACGCATTCGGGAACGCATAGTCGAGGCGCACCAGCGCGAAATCCGACGACAGGAAAGCCTGGCACCGCACTGTCCACGCGACGAATCCGACAATGAGCTTCCGGCCAGCAAGCTATGGACAGAAGCGCCGGATGCCCCTGTCCCGGTGCTGCTCGGGAGGGCGGACCTCCCGAGTCGTCTCGAACTCACGGGCGACGATCCCGACGAGGCACCGGCTCCCCTTCGGAGTGCCATTGCCGATCTTCGCGCGACTGCCGCCATCGTGAAGCAGGCGCCTGTTGTGGCCGACGCCCGCGACGGAATCGGCGTCATTGGTCCGTCGACGCTCGCAGCTGCCACGGCGAGAGCGGTGGCCGTTCAAATCGCGGCGACCTTGTCGCCCGCCGGGACCACGGTTCGCGCTCCAGCCTCCGAAATGTGGGTTTCAGCACTTCCGCACGCAACAGCTTTCGCAGACCACATGGCTTTTCGTTTTGTGACGGATGGACAGACGATGACTGTGGCGTGGGCGAAGGAACGTCGCGAGCTGTCACGTGACTGTGCGCTAGTGATTGATGTGGGCGGCGAGCCACGCCACGAGGAACATATTGGGCACGAATTCTCTCCTGTAGCCGTTTCTCGTTCGAGAGCCCACCGCAACGCACAGCGGCTGGCGAAAGTCGCGGACGCGCACAATATTGTCCCGGCATCATCGCGGCTGCCCCATCGAGTCGATCTGGGTGATCTTCTCGATGAGGCGCGTATCTCAGAGGTGGCGCCACCGACGGGATCTCTTGCGGTGCCACTGGGGCGGGACGCGATCGGAAAGGTGATGGTCGACCTCGTGACCGACGGCCCGCATGCCATCGTGGCGGGCACCACAGGGTCCGGTAAGAGCGAACTCCTGGTTTCGTGGGTTCTGGCGCTCGCGGCGACGCGCACACCCGACGAGGTCGTGTTCGTGCTGATCGACTTCAAAGGGGGTGCCGCTTTCGCTCCTCTCGCGGGCGTTCCCCATGTGCTCGCAACCTTGAGCGATCTAGACGCTCGGCTCACGCGGCGGGCAATTGACAGTCTGCGTGCCGAACTGCTGCACCGCGAACGCACCCTTGCGGCGCATCACGCGCGGTCGATCGCAGATCTTCCGGGCGGTGTCCTGCCGCGCCTTGTCATAGTTGTTGACGAATTCGCTGCAGTAGTCGGCGCGAATCCCGAATTGCATGATGTATTCGCCGATCTAGCGGCTCGTGGCCGTTCGCTCGGTATGCATCTGATCCTCTGCACGCAACGACCGTCGGGGGTCATTCGTGATGCCGTTCTCGCCAATGTGACCCTGCGGATCTCGCTCCGGGTCATGGATCGAGCCGACAGCGTGGCGATGCTGGGCAGCGATATCGCGTTCCGCCTTCCAGTCGAGCCGAGCGGACGTGCTGTGGCAGTCGGCACAACAGCGAGCTCAGGCGAAAGAGGTGCCCCTGCCGATCCTCACGAGCTCCAGCTCGCAATCGCGCATTTCGCCGACGCAAGCCGAGCCCGTGAGGGCATTCATGGGGCGACTCGGCGCCCGTGGCACGACCCACTCCCCGCTCGCTTGGAAGTATCAGAGCTACCCGAGGTCGAATCCGGAATACCGTTTGGGCTGCTCGACCTCCCAGGGGAACAGCGACAGCCGGTCGCCGTGTATGAACCGCGCGACCATGGATCTCTGCTCATCACAGGCGCCGGAGGTGCCGGCAAGACGCAGGCCGTCACCACCCTGGGCTGCGCGGCGCGCGAACGGGAGTATGACGTGATCGTGGTTCCCTCGCGCCCCGCTGATGCGTGGTCGTGCGTTGCCGCAGAGCTGGCTCGAGCTGAGCCGGCGCGCCGGGTGATGATATTCGACGACCTCGACCTGCTGAGCGACAGATTCAACTCGGACTACCGGCACGAGTTCGTCGACATGGTGATGCGCCTCGTACGGGAGGCCTCGTCGCGTCAGCTCGGCATGGTCATGTCGGCTCATCGCATGACGGGCGCCCTATCTTCGCTCGCACAGATGATGGGGTCCCGACTGCTGCTCCGGCAGGTCACTCGCGACGAGCATGTTCTCGCTGGCGGAAGCAGTACACACTATGACGCGGATGCGCCGCCGGGTTCCGGCACATGGCGCGGTGACGTGATCCAGGTCGCAATTAGCGACTCAGAAGCCGCCGCAATGCCGCGCACCGACGCTTCACGGGTTCCCGAAGTACGTGTCGCTGAACATGAGGTTCTCGCCATCGTCACCCCGCGTCCACGCGGCATCGTAGCTCAGCTCAACACGCAGAGCGTGCGTGTCGTTGATGTCGGCGAGCGTTCTTCGCTGAGTCCGGGTGCGCCGACCGAGCTGCGTATCTCCACGGGTGCGCAGCCCACTGTGCTCATAGGCGACCCGGAAGCATGGCAGGCGGACTGGGCCCTCCTCACGCAGGTGAGGCGCGAGGTCCCGATCGTGATGATCGGATGTTCGCCGGCCGATCATCGCGCGATATTGCGTGATCGTGAGCTCCCTCCGCCGCTCGAGGCGTCAGCCGACGAATGCTGGCTCGCCGACGGAGGCAGGACGATTCGAGCGCTCTGGGCCGACAGGATGGCGCCATGAATCCGCCCCAATACAGGGGACGATTTCACAAAAAACCCTGATCCGGCTTGGTCGGCGCGCGTGGTGCCACTCTCGCAGGTGGCATTTGATATGCCAGTATCTAGCACGACGCGCCGTTGCGTCACCGCCGCCTTCCGAATGACCCGAAGGAGCATCACCCATGGCTCGCTCGTTGCCCGCCGATCCCGTGATCAGATCCCTCGTCACAGAGGCACGCCGAGCACACCTCAGCCGCCGCACTGTTCTCGCCGGCGTCGGCGTGGGCGCTTCCGCCCTCGCCCTAGCCGCATGCGCACCCGGAGCATCGGGAAAGCCGACCCCGCCGCCAGACAATTCCGCCCGCGACAAGAAGGTCGTGTGGGCAGCACGCTCCGGTCGAGTCGACACAACAGACACCGGATCCCACCCCACTCTCCAGAAGTTCACAGACGAGAGCGGCGTGGCCGTCAACTACGACGACACGATCGGGAACAGTTACAACTTCTTCTCCAAGTTCAAGACCCAGCTTTCTCAGGGCCAAGATATTGGCATCGATGTGGCCTCTCTCTCCGACTGGCAGACTGCTCGCCTGATCGACCTCGGATACATCCAAGAGCTCGACCATGCCGAACTTCCCAATTTCACCAACCTCGACCCGGATCTCCTTACTGTCGGCTATGACGCAAAGCGCCAGTACACCCTGCCGTGGCAGGGGGGCATGACGGGCATCTGCTGGAACAAAGCTGCTCTCCCCGACGGATTGCGTAAAGTCTCCGAGCTGTGGGGCCCTACGCTCGCCGGGCACGTGGGTATTGTTCCCGAGATGCGGGACACGATCGGCCTCATCATGCTCGACCAGGGCATCGACATCTCGTCCGACTGGCGAGAGTTGTATTTCGACGACGCCAGCGCATTCCTCGAGCGCCAGCTGGGTGGCCAGATCCGGTTCTCCAAGAGCAGTTCATATCTGCAAGACCTCGTCAACGGCGACACAGTTGCATCTATCTGCCGTTCGGGGGACATCACCGTTCTCAATGCCACCCACGGGGACCAGTGGGAGTTTGCGATCCCGGATTCCGGCGGAGTTCTCTGGTACGACAACTTTGTGGTGCCGATCGGTTCACGGCGCAAGGCCAACGCTGAAAAGCTCATGAACTACTACTACGAGCCCGAAGTGGCCGCTGAGGTGGCGGCCTGGACCGGCTATATGCCCCCGGTCGAGGGCGCCCAGGCGGCGATGGCTGATATCGACCCGAGCCTGGTCGACAACCAGCAACTGTTCCCGAACGCGGCAACACAGGCGTCCGTTAAGCAGTTCCGACCTCTGAACGCCGCGGAGTCGCAGACATTCGAGGCGGCGTTCCAAAGCCTGCTGCTCGGCGCCTAGCTTCGCCGAGCCTCGTGCCGGCGAGCGGTTAGCACCGAGTCGCACGCCGCTTAGAGCTGGGTCGTATCCGGTGCGCTCGTGCTGTCGAGTTTCGTATACAGCTCGGCGTAGTCGCTGTCGAGCGCGACAAGTTCGGCGACCTTTCCGTTATAGATTTCGACGTCGCTGTTCAGAGACGTCAGTTCTGTCTGCAGGGCCGCTTGACGATCGACCAGCACTTGGCGCGCAGTCCGGAACTCGGTCTCGCTCGTGAAGCCTCCACTGTCGGCGCGGGCGTTGAACGCGCTGATATCGACGTCGAGTTGGGCCGAGGCCGCGGTGAATGCTGATTGTCGTGCGGTGAGTGCGGCATCCATGGCGTCGAGATCGGATGCCAGAGCGGCAAGCTTGGCCTCGAACGCGTCGAGGACGGCTACCGACCGCTGGAACAAGCTGAGGACTTTGGCGCGACTATCGAAGTAGTGGGCGTAATGCGCTTCGAGTTTCTTCGGCAGTTTCGAATACTCGGTCCCCAGCCGCGAATGCCATTCGTCGGCGAAGTCCGCCTCGGCATAGCCGTCTTGCAGCGTCGCGAAGGTCTTGTCGTCCGAGGGCAGCGTTGCTACATAGGAAGCGACAAGTTTGTCCACCTCGTGCCGTTCGGCCTCCGACATGCGTTGGTACGCCGCGTGGAGCATTTCGTGCGCTGCGGTGACCTCCATGGTGCCGGTCAGTCGGGTATCCGTCACCCGGTAGATAAAGATGTCGGTGCCATCGAAACAGCCCAGAGTGCCTTCTGTCTCAACGCTGCAGTCTGCATTGAACGCTGTCGCGTTCTCGATTTCGGGGGTGGAAGCAAGGAAAATGCGTCGACCGGTCTCGTTCATGCCCGTAGCTGCGGCCAACGACACGACGGCGGCACTCGAAGGCTCGGTGAGAACCGTGTATTCGTCGGCGAAGAACTGTTGGCGTGCCGAATCCCAGGGCGCAATGACAATGAGGGCAGCGATGACCACGACGCCCACGGCAACGCCGACGATAGGGAGTGTCCTGCGGCGAGTTGATGTGCCCCGATGGTGGCCGCCGAGCGCATGCCGCGGGGGAGTGTCAGGCAGCGGCTCATGTCGCAACGCGGGGTCGGCTTCGAGGCGATCCTCGGTGCCGGCGGTCGTCATGGCATCAGCGTATCCAGCGTGTGCCGGTATGACGCACGCATGCCACGCGCATGCCGCACGCAGTATTCACCTGACCCGCAGGAATTCTGGGCCAGGATGGGGGGATGCTTCGCACCCGCGCCTTCGTGGCCGCCCTGACCATTTCCGTTCTCGGCATCAGCCTGGCCGCCTGCTCATCAGGCGCGCCAGATCCGTCGTCCTCGGCGTCATCGGCCGCCACGGCCTGTTCGCCCGCGGGCGAGGCGTCGAAGTCGATAGCTGTGACAGGCAAGGTGGGGACGGCTCCGACCGTCACGATTCCGTTCCCCGTGTCGACAGACATCACCGAGAGGACAGTCACGGTCAAGGGTTCCGGGACCGCTGCCAAGGCAGGCGACAAGGTGCGGACGCAGTTCACGATCTATAACGCGACGACGGGTGAAGTGCTGACGTCTACGGGCTACGGCGAGGGGACAGCCCTTACCCTGAGCCTCGACGAGCAGACCCTTGCCGGCTTTACCAAGGCTTTGCTCTGCGCGAAGCCCGGTTCCCGCATCACGGCGGTCATTCCGCCCGCCGACGCATTCGGAGCCCAGGGCTATTCAGGCGACGAGTTTTCGATCAGCGGTAAAGACTCGGTTGTTTTCGTAGCCGATGTGCTGAAGCCCCTGCCGCCGTTGACCCCCAAGGCGTGGAAAGACAACGTCCCGACAGTGACGTACACAGGCGATGTTCCGACGGTCACCCTTCCGCAGACACCGGCGCCCACAGATCTCCTTCGCAAGGTCCTCACGAAAGGGACCGGCGCCACAGTTGGCGCGTCCGACACCGTGACTCTCGATTACCACGGCATCAGTTGGACCACGGGTGAAGTGTTCGACGAAAGCTTCACCAAGAAGCCCATCAGTCTCACGGCGAGCAGCTTCGTACCCGGCTTCTCGGCGGCAATCATCGGGCAAAAGGTCGGGACCACTTTGCTCGTGTCGATCCCGCCCGTCGACGGCTACGGCGTCGACCCCGCGGCGCATGAGCTCGGTGGTCAGACTCTCGTGTTCCTGGTGAAGATCGAGAAGACGGCCAAGGCCGGGTGACCCGGATGCGCCGCGTCATCATCCTCGGGTCCACCGGCTCGATCGGGGTTCAGGCCCTCCATGTGATTGCCGCGAACCGCGACAGTTTCGAGGTTGTGGGACTGGCAGCGGGCAGCAACCGAGAGGCCCTCGCTGCTCAGGCCCTCGCCGTGGGCACCGATCGGACGGCGCTCGGAGTGGATGAAGCCGTCGCTCTAGTGCGCGACACTCCCGCCGATGTGGTGCTCAACGCCATCACCGGATCTGTTGGTCTGGCCCCCACTCTCGCCGCACTCGAAGCGGGAACGACTCTCGCTCTCGCCAACAAAGAGAGCCTCATCGTCGGAGGAGCGCTCGTCACGGAAGCAGCAGCGCCGGGGCAGATCGTGCCGGTCGACTCGGAACATTCCGCAATCGCGCAAGCTCTGCAGTCCGGTACTCACGCCGAGGTCCGTAGGCTTGTGCTCACCGCATCCGGAGGTCCGTTTCGGGGGCGCAGTCGAGAGTCGCTCATGGCGGTCACTCCCGCCGAGGCTCTCGCGCATCCGACCTGGGATATGGGTCTCGTGGTCACGACCAACTCGTCGACCCTCGTCAATAAGGGCCTCGAGGTCATCGAAGCCCATCTGCTGTTTGACGTGCCCTATGACCGCATCGATGTGACGGTGCACCCACAATCGATAGTCCACTCGATGGTGGAGTTCGTCGACGGATCGACGATTGCGCAAGCGAGCCCGCCGGACATGCGACTCCCGATCTCTCTCGGTCTGGATTGGCCGCACCGGGTACCGGGTGTCGGCGTTCCCCTCGACTGGACGACAGCGCAGACGTGGACCTTTGAACCTCTCGACAATGTGGCATTTCCTGCTGTCGAGCTTGCGAAGCGTGTCGGGATCGCCGGGGCGACGTATCCGGCGGCGTTCAATGCGGCCAATGAGCAGGCCGTTGCCGCTTTCCATGCGGGCCGGATCGGATACCTCGATATTCTCGACATCGTTGAGCGGGTTGTTGGGGAACACGCTCCCGGTGAGCTCACCCTCGGCGGTGTGCTGGAGGCCGAGGCTGACGCCCGACGCCAGGCAGATCTGCTGATCGCGAGATAGCGGGCGGAGCGCGGCGGTGGTGCCGCGGCCCGCGTACGCGGGGGCGCGTTCCCAGCACGGCTGAATTACAGTTCTCGACGTGGAAACCGTGCTGCTGTACATCCTCGGCGTCGTCCTGATTTTCGTGGGCCTCGTCGTGTCGATTGGCCTGCACGAGATCGGCCACCTCATTCCCGCCAAGAAATTCGGGGTCAAGGTGGGTCAATACATGATCGGCTTCGGCCCGACCTTGTTCTCCCGAAAGAAGGGCGAGACCGAATACGGCATCAAGGCCGTCCCGCTCGGGGGGTACATTTCGATGGCCGGCATGTATCCGCCGGCCAAGTCCGGGGGCAAGGCGCGTACGGCATCCACGGGCTTCTTCCAGACCTTGGTGCAGGATGCCCGCACATCGTCCGCAGACACCGTATCGGCAGGAGATGAGCACCGCACTTTCTACAAGCTCGCCACCTGGAAGCGCGTGGTCATCATGCTCGGCGGCCCAACTATGAACCTGCTGATCGCGGTTGTGCTGTTCGGCATCCTGCTCGTCGGCTTTGGCATTCCGCAGGCGACGACGACGATCGGTGGGGTGTCTACGTGCGTCCTCCCTGCGACGAGCGAAAAGACCACGTGTGAACCGGATGACAGCGCGTCTCCTGCCGCGGCATCCGGTCTGCTGCCGGGCGACCGGATCGTGAGCATTGACGGAACGGCCATTAGCTCGTCCGCTCAGGCCACCGCCGTCATCCGCAGGTCAGCCGGTGACGAGTTGTCGGTCGTGGTGGAGCGTAAGGGTGCGAACAAGACGGTGGCGGTGACACCTTTGTTGACCGAGCGGGCCGTCACCGACGAAGCGGGCACTCCGCTCAAGAACGCTGACGGTTCACTCAAGACCACCAAAGTCGGGATCATCGGTGTGACTTTCGCGCAAGCCACCGTCCAGCAGCCTGTTACTGCTGTGCTTCCCGCAGTGGGCGACAACATCGTCGCTGTGACCAAGGTGATTGTCACGCTGCCTCAGCGGCTCGTTCAGGTGGGGCAGGCCGCCTTCGGAGGCGATAAGCGTGATCCCAATGGACCGATCAGCGTTGTGGGGGTGGGCCGGCTGGCCGGCGAGATTACCGCCGAACAGCGTTTTCCGGTGATGGACCGCGTTCGGACGATTCTGGGAATGCTTGCGGGGCTGAACGTGGCGCTCTTCGTCTTCAACCTCATCCCGCTGCTGCCTCTTGACGGAGGCCATGTGATCGGTGCTCTCTGGGAGGCATTGCGTCGCGGTCTTGCGCGCCTGTTCAAGCGCAAGGATCCGGGACCGGTCGACACCGCAAAGCTCGTCCCCCTGACTCTGGTCATCACAATGGTGATCGGGGCATCGTCGCTTTTGCTCATCTACGCGGACATCGTCAACCCGGTTTCGATTCTGTAGATCGGGTGGGTGCAGCCCGCGCACCCAGCCGCCCCGGAGCGGGCCCCGTAGAATCGGGGCGTGCCAGCCGTCAATATCGGGATGCCCAAAGCCGCTCCCGAAACCCTCGCGCCTCGTCGCAAAACCCGCCAGATCAAGGTCGGCAAAGTGCTTGTGGGCGGTGATGCTCCGGTCAGCGTGCAGTCAATGTGCACGACACCGACGACGAACATCAACGCGACCCTGCAGCAGATCGCCGAGCTGACGGCATCCGGATGCGACATTGTGCGCGTCGCAGTGCCGAGCCAAGACGACGCGGATGTGCTGCACATCATTGCGAAGAAGAGCCAGATCCCGGTCATCGCCGACATCCACTTCCAGCCCAAATACGTATTTCAGGCGATCGACGCCGGATGTGCGGCTGTGCGGGTCAACCCGGGCAATATCCGTAAGTTTGACGACCAGGTGGGTGCCATCGCCAAGGCCGCGAAAGACGCCGGGGTCTCGCTTCGCATCGGTGTCAACGCGGGGTCCCTCGAACCGTCGATTATGGCCAAGTACGGCAAAGCGACCCCGGAGGCGCTCGTCGAAAGCGCCGTATGGGAAGCATCGCTCTTCGAAGAACACGATTTTCACGACTTCAAGATCTCGGTCAAGCACAACGATCCCATTGTCATGGTGCAGGCCTACCGACAGCTCGCCGCCCGCGGGGACTGGCCCCTGCACTTGGGCGTGACGGAGGCCGGGCCCGAATTCCAGGGCACCATCAAAAGCGCGACGGCGTTCGGCATCCTGCTGTCTGAGGGAATCGGAGACACGATTCGTGTGTCACTCTCGGCGCCGCCGGCTCAGGAGGTGAAGGTGGGTCTGCAAATCCTGCAGAGCCTCAACCTGCGCGAGCGCAAGCTGGAAATTGTGTCGTGCCCCTCCTGTGGTCGCGCCCAAGTTGACGTCTACACGCTCGCGAACGACGTCACTGCGGGCCTGGAAGGCATGACGGTGCCGCTGCGGGTTGCCGTTATGGGATGCGTCGTCAACGGCCCCGGAGAGGCGCGCGAAGCCGATCTGGGCGTGGCCTCCGGCAACGGCAAGGGCCAGATCTTCGTTAAGGGCGAGGTCATCAAGACGGTGCCCGAAGCGGACATCGTGGCGACGCTTATCGAAGAGGCCAAACGACTCGCTGCGGCGATGCCGCCGGGGGAGTCGGGGGCACCCGAGGTCATCACCGCCTAGATGATCGACTCCACTAAAGTGAAGCTTCGTTCGTAAACCTGGGGGATACGTGTCCGACCACTTCGCCGCCGGCGTTCCTGCTGCGCCCGCTCCGGTGCCACCGCCTTCGGCGCCCCTCGCACCTCCGCCACCCGCGCCTGTCGGCGCGCCCCTTCCCGGCCCCGAGCCTGTGCCTTCGATGGCCGAGCCTGCACCGCCGATAGCTGCACCTCCGATGGCCGAGCCTGCACCCCCGGTGGTCGAGCCTGTCGAGACCCCCGCAACTCTCCTGAATGTCATAACCGACGCAGAACTCGAGCGCGCCCGAGGAATCGTGGCGCGTATGTCCCATGCCTTCGCCCGCAAAGTTGTCGGCCAAGAACGGCTCCGCACGAGCATCATGGCGACACTGATCGCCGGCGGCCACATTCTGCTTGAGTCGGTTCCCGGTCTTGCGAAGTCGACGGCAGCCCACACCCTCGCGGATGCGGTCGAAGCGAACTTTCGCCGCATCCAGTGCACCCCTGACCTGCTGCCGAGTGACATCATCGGCACGCAGATCTACGACCCGTCGAAGGTCGGCTTTACGACACAACTCGGGCCTGTTCACGCGAACATCGTCCTGCTCGACGAAATCAACCGCTCGAGCGCCAAGACCCAAAGCGCCATGCTCGAGGCGATGCAGGAGCGCCAGACCTCAATCGGCGGCACGGTGTATCGGCTGCCCGAGCCGTTCCTGGTCATCGCGACGCAAAACCCGATCGAGCAGGAAGGCACCTACCTGCTGCCCGAGGCGCAACTCGACCGCTTTCTGCTCAAAGAGGTTCTCGACTACCCCTCGGCGGCAGATGAGCTCGAAATCTTGCAGCGCATCGACTCCGGAATTTTCGACCCCGACGCTGTCGCTCCTGTTGGGCTTAGCCTCGACGACGTTCGTTTCCTGCAGGAGGCCGCCAAACGCGTCTTCGTGGAAGATTCGGTGCGCGCCTATCTTGTCGCCATCGTGCAGGCCACTCGCACCCCGAAGGGTCTTATTCCTGACGATCTTGCCCGTCTTGTCGAATACGGGGCCAGCCCGCGCGCCAGCATCGCGTTCATCGCGGCAGCCCGCGCGGTCGCGCTGTTGGAAGGACGTTCCTTCGTTGTGCCGGAGGACATCAAGAACCTTGCCCATCGGGTGCTTCGTCATCGGGTCGTGTTGAGTTTCGAGGCTGATGCTCTCGAGATCTCGTCCGAGCGGGTCATCGACGCGATCATCACCGCCGTTCCCACTCCGTAGACGGCCTGAGCCTCGCTATGGTCGCGCTTCTCCCGCGGGTCAAGTCGCGCCTGTTCATTCATGCGAACAGGCGCTCCACGAACCTGCTCGAAGGGGAGTACGCCGCGATCACCTCAGGCCGCAGTCTCGACTTCGACGACCTCCGCGAGTATGTGCCGGGCGATGAGGTCGACGACATTGATTGGAAGGCGACGGCACGTGTCGGGTCGCCCCTGGTAAAGCGCTACAAGCAGACGCGACGCCAAGATGTTGTGCTCGCCGTCGACACGGGTCGCGGCATGGCGGCACTCGCCGAGAACGGTGAACCCAAGCGCGAGCTGGCGATTTCGGTGGCCGGCTCCCTCGGCTATCTGGCGCTGCGACACGGGGATGCCGTGGGCCTCGTGACAGGAGCAGGTACCCGCCTGCATCGCCGCCCCGCCCGCGCGAGCGAGGGGTACCTCGAGACCCTACTGCGTACGGTGCAGGCCGATACGACCCTCGAATCCGAGTCGAGTGACCAGTTCGAGCTGGTCAGTTACCTTGTCCGAGCCGTGCCGAATCGCAGCATTGTCGTCATCATCGGCGACGATATCGAGCCGGACCCGCTGATCGACGAGGCGCTGCGCGCGCTCCGCATCCGGCATGAACTGCTCTGGATTACCGTGGCCGACCTCGATCTCGTTGCAGGAGACGGGAGTCGCCGCACCATTCTCGACGTCGACGACAACAGCCCGATTCCGAAGATTCTGCGTACCGATAAGAAACTCGCGGCGATCTATGCCGATCGCACAGATACCCGCATAGCCGCACAGCACGCATACTTCCGCGCGCGAGGCGTATCGCACTGTCGCGTCACCTCGAGCGAGGCAGTGGTGCCGACGCTTTTGGACCTCTTGCAGAGGCGGCGCCGTGCGGGTTTCTGATCTTGTGAATGCGGCAACCTCTCCGCCAGCTCCGCAGCCCACCTCAGGGCCGAGTTTCACCCCCGACCCCAACGTCGATCCCTTGATGCCGCCGGTGAATTATGACTGGCCGTGGTGGATTGTCCTGCCCGTGTTCCTCCTACTGCTGGTGGCGTGGTTCCTGCTGAGCAGACGCCTCGCTCGGCGCCGACGTCGCGATGATGTTGCGACCCCCAGTGCGCCGAAAGCTCCTCTTCCTTTGCCGATCGATGTGCGGCGCAAAGCCTGGTCGCGCATCGACGACATTGAGCGCCGCACTGTCGCCGGCGAACTGAGCGCGCGTGACGCTCATATTGAGCTGAGCGGCGTGCTGCGAGAATTGGCGTTCTTCACCTCCAGTCACGATGCGCGGAAGATGAATCTCGACGAACTGCGGGCCGCGGGGATGCATGATCTGGCGAATATCGTCGGCAGCTTCTACCCCGTTGCCTTCGCGGCACCCGAGGCCAATGACGCCCGAGCGGCGATCGTCACGGCACGTCAGGCGGTGACGCGGTGGAGCTAGTCTTCGTCTGGTTGCCGCTCGTGTTGGCGGCGTTCCTGGTCGCACTCCTGGCCGTCTTCGTGTTCTTGCGCCGAAAGCGCACGCGCGCCGACGCTGACACCGTGGCGGCGGCGCACACCGACAGGTTCCTGCGCCTTCCCGAATATCGCAGGGTGTATCGCAGGGTGATCCTGCAAAGCAGCGCCATGTTCGTTCTCGCGGTGGTGTCCCTGGGCGCGTTCGCCGTCGTTGCGGCCCGTCCCATAACTACCGATGTCGCCGACACCGAACGGGTGTCACGCGACATCGTTTTGTGCCTCGACGTTTCGGGCTCGATGACGTCGACCGACGCCAAGATCATCGACAGATTCCAGGAACTCGTCAGACAGTTCCAGGGCGAGCGGATTGCGCTTGTCGTCTGGGACAGCTCCGCCGCTCAGGTTTTCCCGCTCACCGATGACTACCCCTATGTTCAGCAGGAACTCGCCGCGATCGGCGACGACACCGGGGTCGATATCGGCGACCTCGGTGATCTCTTCGGGGGCGGTGGCGAAAGCAAAGTGCCGCTGTATGCCGGTACCGGACTCGGTGAGGGCTCGTCGCTGATTGGCGACGGCCTGGCGTCGTGCGTGCTGCGCTTCGACATCCCCGAGCTCGACAGGTCGCGCACGGTCATCCTGGCCACCGACAATCAGCTGGCGGGTACGCCTCTCATCGGTCTCGACAAGGCGGTGGACTTCGCGATCGAGCAGAAGGTGCGGGTATACGGGATCGCTCCCGGTGGCCTGCTTGCGGGTCCCGAATTGGACGAGTTGGAGGCAGAAACCAAGCGAACAGGTGGCGATCTGTTCAGCCTCGGTGATGTGGACGGCGGTCAGAGCATCGTGGATAAGGTGCTCGATGACCAGGCGACGGCTCTCAACGGTGTTCCCGAGCTGATCATTACCGATCACCCGGGTTTCCCATTCGTTGTCGGGGTGTTGGCCCTGTGGTCGGTCGTCTTCGTCGGATGGCGGTTGCGATCATGACCTTCGAGCCCCTTTTCGACCTGTGGACGATCGTCTTCCTGCTGGTCCCGCCCGCTGTCATCCTCGGCATCCAGATTTTTCGGGGTCGAAAGGATCGGCGCGGCTGGGTGGCACCCGTGCGCCGTGGCGTTGTGCTGCTACTGCTTCTTGCGACGGCCGTCGGTCCAGCAATTCCCGGCGCCCTCACGAAAGTTGTTGTGTCAGACATCGACATCTTTCTGGTGATGGATACGACGACCAGTTCAAACGCAGAAGACTATGGCGCCGAAGGAGGCACTCGCCTCGACGCAATGCGTGCCGATGCCCTGCGGGTGAGCAAGGCATACGCTGGCGCCCGGTACTCGATCATCAGTTTCGACAACGGTTCGCTGGTGCGCATGCCACTTGTTGCCGACCCGATCGCCCTCCGGTCGGCACTGGCCTCCCTCGAGATCGAGGTGACCGGGCGATCCGGGGGTTCGAGCATTGGCGAAGCTCGCGACCTCCTGCGGGCCCGGCTTGAGGCGTCGGCGAAGGCCCATCCGGAGCGCTTGCGGCTCGTGTTCTACTTCGGTGATGGTGAGCAGACGCGCGACAGCCCTCCGGAGTCATTCAGTGACGTGAAGTCGCTGGTGTCTGCGGGTGCGGTGTTCGGGTACGGCACGGCAAGCGGTGGACCCATGCGCGAGAACGATTTCGCGCACTACGGCTACTACGGCAATGGCTTTGATGACGGCGGCGAAGCGCCCGAACAGGAACCGCCGCCGTACGTTCGCGATACGAGCAAACCCGGGAGTCCGCGGGCAATTTCCCGAATCGACGAGAACAATTTGAAGACCGTCGCACGCGAGCTGGGGGTTGGCTATCAGCATCGCAGGCCCGGATCCGAGCCCACCTTCCCCGATGTGTCCGACCAAATCGGCGAGGAAATTCTCGTACCCGATGTCGAGGTAGCCGCCCGGCTCTACTGGATTCCGATGATCGCGGCGTTCCTGCTGCTCAGTTGGGATCTAGTCGTTGCCGGTCGTCACGTCAGTGAGCTGCGCGCATCCCGTCCCCGGAAGGCGGGGGCGCGATGATGGCTCCCACTCGCACTCCGGGGCGGCGGCGCCTGCTGCTGCTGTCGCTGATCGCCGTAATCCCTCTCGGACTGGCATCCGTGGCGGTTGGTGTCAACGTCGGAATCACGGCGATGGCGGTGAAAACTTTCGAAGGCGGCGACATGAATGCCAGTGCCGCCTGGGCGCGCGCGAGTGTGAGCCTCAATCCATTCGACCCGTACACCCCGCATTTCAACCTCGGTACGGCATATGCCGGGGGAGGCCTGAACTCTGAGGCGCTCCCCGAGCTGCAGCTTGCACTCCGCAACGCACCGAGTCCCGAGGCTGCCTGCCCGCCCCGGGCAAATCTCGCGCTCACTCTCGAGCGGCTCGGCGACCGCGCAGTTTTTGATGAGAAGTTCCCCGAGGCCATCCAGTTCTACGAGCAGGCACTCATGTTGTGGCAGCGCGGCACTGACGATGTCTGTTACGACATTCCGGAGTTTCGGTCGCGGGGCGAGAGCAGCGTTCCGCGGGTGACGAAGAAACTCCGGCAGGTGCAGCAGATGCTCGAGCAGCAGCAGAATCCTGGCGGGGGAGGACAAGACCCGACACCGCAGAACCCGACACCGCAGAACCCCAACGGCCAGGACCCCAACGGAGGTCAGGACCCGAACAGCGGTGAAGGCCCGGATGTCGAGAGCCCTACTCTGGGCGGAAAGCTGGATGACATCCGCCGTCTCAACGAACTGTCCGATCGCGAGCGTCAGAATTCGGGCCACGAGTCGGGGACGTCAAACACCCCCTGGTAGCCGAATAGGCTGAACGGGTGCCCACCCGCCTGACTCAGCTATTCGTCCGTACCCTTCGTGAAGACCCCGTCGACGCGGAAGTTGCCAGCCACCGCCTGCTCGTCAGGGCCGGCTACATTCGCCGCCAGGCCCCCGGCATATTTGCCTGGCTGCCACTGGGCTTGAAGGTGCGCCGCAAGGTGGAACAGGTGATCCGCGAGGAGATGGCCGCTGCCGGTGCGCAAGAGATGCATTTCCCCGCGCTTCTGCCCCGTGAGCCGTACGAGACCACGGGCCGCTGGGATGAGTACGGCGACGGACTCTTCCGGCTTCAGGACCGCAAAGGTGCCGACTACCTGCTGGCCCCGACTCACGAAGAGGTCTTCACCCTCACCGTGAAAGATCTCTATTCCTCGTACAAAGACCTCCCGCTGACGATCTACCAGATCCAGGACAAATACCGCGACGAGGCCCGTCCGCGCGCCGGACTGTTGCGTGGTCGTGAGTTCTCGATGAAAGACGCCTACTCCTTCGATGTCACCGACGAAGGCCTCAACATCAGCTACCAGGCGCAGCGAGACGCGTACGAGCGCATCTTCACCCGGCTGGGGCTCGACTATGTGATCGTGCAGGCCGATGCGGGCGCCATGGGCGGATCCCGCAGCGAAGAATTCCTGCACCCCACGCCTATCGGTGAAGACACCTTCGTTCGTTCGGCGGGAGGCTATGCGGCGAACGTCGAGGCCTACGCCACGGCCCCCGTCGCATCCGTGCCGTTCGACACCTCACCAGCCCCGACCATCGTTCCGACGCCCGGAGCGTCGACGATTGCCATAGTCGTCGACCAGGCGAACGCGAGCTTCCCCCGCACCGATGGTCGCGAGTGGACGGCCGCCGACACTCTCAAGAATGTTGTGCTGGCGCTGCGCCATCTCGACGGCACGCGCGAGGTCGTGATCGTCGGCCTGCCCGGGGATCGCGATATCGACCTCAAGCGCGCAGAGGTTCTGTTCGCTCCGGCCGAGATCGAACCCGCGTCCGACGCAGATTTCACGAAGCACCCTCTCCTGGTGCGGGGCTATCTCGGTCCGTGGACACCCGAAGGCGCGCTCCTCGGTGAGGAATCCGCTACGGACATCCGATACCTGCTCGACCCGCGGGTTGCCGAGGGAACCGTGTGGATCACGGGCGCCAACCGTGACGGTCACCATGTGATGGGCCTCGTCGCAGGCCGCGACTTCAGCTCGGACGGTGTTGCCGATATCGCCGAGGTGCGCGCGGGTGATCCCGCCCCGGACGGCTCCGGACCGGTAGAACTCGCGCGCGGTATGGAAATTGGCCACGTCTTCCAACTGGGCCGCAAATATGCCGAAGCGCTCGGCCTGCAGGTGCTCGACGAGAACGGCAAGCGCGTCACGGTCACAATGGGCTCGTATGGCATCGGCGTCACCCGCGTGTTGGCTGTTATCGCCGAGACCAACCACGACGACAGGGGCCTTATCTGGCCTGCCGAGGTGGCGCCGTACGACGTTCACGTCATTGCCACTGGCAAAGACGAGATCGTCTATCAGGTGGCTGAACAGCTGATCGCTGACCTTGAAAAGAGCGGCATCGATGTTTTGTTCGACGACCGCCCCAAGGTCTCACCCGGCGTGAAGTTCGGCGATGCCGAACTCATCGGTGTGCCGCAGATCATCATCGTCGGCCGAGACGCCGGGGAGGGTGTTGTCGAGCTGTGGGATCGTCGCTCGGGCGAGCGCACCCCCACTCCTGTCGCAGATGTTGTGGCCGCCCTGGTTGCCCGCTAGCACGACACAATTCGCGAGAGGGCATATAACGCTGTTGCGCTGACCTTTTGCAGCATTTTCTGCCCGCTCGCGCATGAAGCGGGGCGCGGGATGTGGAGAGCTCGGGCAGGCGGGCAGCAAGCCCGTGAGAGTGGGGGCATGCCGCGCCTTGTTCCACTTCCTCTCGCCGCGCACCAGCCGTTTCGCACAGCCGAGCATGCGAACTGGGGCATCGGGCGCGGGAGACTTCGCTCTCCAGATGTGGCCCATCCCTTCCATGGGATCAACACCGCGGGTGGTGTACCCACCTCCGTTCGAGAGTTGGCAATGGCATGTGCACCATTGCTTCGCGACGGTGACGCCTTCAGTCACACGACCGCGGCGCTGCTGTTCGGTGCCGAGTTGCCTGAGGTCCACGAGCGCGAGAGCCAGGTGCATATCACCTCGATCGGCGGACTCGATCGATTTCGTCGCCGTGGAGTGCGGGGCCACCGAGCAACTGAAGTGCCGCCGTTAGTGCTGGTTGGCGTCCTCCCGGTCGTCGCCCCGGCTTATGTGTGGTTTCAGCTCGCGTCCGTTCTGTCGGTATGGGATCTCGTAGCGGTAGGGGACAGGTGGACAACTCCCCGACGCCGGGGATCGACTCGCCGACCTCCGCTCGTCCGGCCGGAGGAACTCGTGCACGCCGTCGTGGCTCACGCCGGTCAGAGGGGAGCTGTTCGTGCGCGCGAAGCTCTGCGACTAGTCCGAGCGGGGGCCGAGTCCCGGATGGAGACTCACTTGCGGTTGCTCCTAGCCGAGGCTGGTCTACCTGAGCCCCTCCTGAACCCAGGTCTTCGAGTGAGGGGCGAGACCCTGCATCCGGATCTCTTCTTTGATCGATGGCGCGTGGTGCTCGAGTATGAAGGGGACGGGCATCGCACGGACCCTCGGCAGTGGCGTCAGGACATCTGGCGCCGTGAAGCATTCGAAGAGGCGGGTTACCGGGTAGTTCGGGTGCATCGTGACGACCTACTGGCTGAGCCGCAGGCATTCCTGGCACGAGTTCGCCGCATCCTCGCTCAGCGTGAGGGGCGAGCGTGAACGGGCAAATAACGCTTCTCGGTCGCGTAGGAACAGCGTTCTCTGCCCTCTCGAGCCCGCTCGAGGCGAGGTACGGGATGCGCGGTACCGTGAGGACGGGATAGCGCGGCTCGGCTACGCTGAGGATGCACCTCGCTGCGAAGTGCATCCTCACCACATGTGAATAGCGGAAGGCCTCGACATGGACATCGACCTCACCATGCTGCGGCTTATGGAACGTGAACGCGAGATCCCGTTCGACGAGCTCGTGGTGATCATCGAACAGGCGATCCTCACCGCCTATCTCAAGCACACCGATCAGGCTCCGGAGTCCGGAGCACGCGTCGAACTCGATCGAAAGACGGGTCATGTCACCGTCTTCGTGCCGGAACGCGACGACGAGGGCGAAGTTGTCGGCGAAGCTATCGACAGCCCCGACGACTTCGGGCGCATTTCGGCCTTTGCCGCAAAGCAGGTCATCAATCAGCGACTGCGGGACATTGGCGACGACAAAGTTCTCGGCGAGTTTCGTGGGCGCGAGGGCGACATTGTCGCGGGCGTGATCCAACAAGGGCCGAATCCTCGGATGATCCACATCGATCTCGGTACGGTCGAGGCGATTCTGCCTCCTGAGGAGCAGGTCCCGGGAGAGAACTACGCACACGGCACCCGCATCCGGGTCTACGTCACGAGCGTTGCTAAGGGGCTCAAGGGGCCGCAGATCACTGTGAGCCGGACGCACCCCGGACTCGTGCGCAAGCTGTTCGCCCTTGAGGTGCCTGAAATCGCATCAGGAGCCGTCGAAATCACCTCCCTTGCGCGGGAAGCGGGGCATCGCACCAAGATCGCCGTCAAAGCGACTCAGCCGGGTATCAACGCCAAGGGTGCCTGTATTGGTGAACTGGGCCAGCGAGTGCGCGCCGTAACCGCCGAGCTCAATAACGAGAAGATCGACATCGTCGACCACTCCGATGACTTGGCCACCTTTGTGGCCCACGCCCTGTCACCGGCAAAAGTGTCGAGCGCTTTCGTTGTCGACGAGAGTTTGAAGGCCGTGCGTGCGCTGGTTCCCGACTACCAGCTTTCCCTTGCGATCGGCAAAGAAGGCCAAAATGCACGCCTCGCGGCGAAGCTCACCGGTGCGCGCATCGACATCCAGCCCGACTCCGTCATGGAGGATTGAGCGGCTTCTCGGCCAAGAGGAGTAACATGGCTGCCGTAAGAACCTGCCTGGGTTGCCGGCAGCGTGCCCTTCGCTCCTCGCTTATGAGGGTGGTGGCACGCAACGGACGGGCTGTGGTGGATGCCGCAGCGGGACTTCCGGGCAGGGGAGCGTGGGTGCATCCGGATTCCGAATGCGTCGAGACCGCGATCAAACGCCGTGCCTTAGGGCGCGGACTTCGGGTTGCCGATCTTGACACCTCTGCTCTTCTCACATCCCTATCCGACTTCGAAGAACGGGCTGAACGGCCAATGGACAACTAATGAGCGACTCGAAATGAGTTCCCTCTCGCTTTAATGTCCACTCCTGCTTGGGGTGGACCCCCTGACAGGAGAATTGTGGCCAACCCACGTGTGCATGAAGTCGCTGCCGAACTCGGCATCGATAGCAAGATCGCTCTCGACAAGCTCAAAGACATGGGCGAATTCGTCAAGAGCGCGTCCTCGAGCATCGCCCCTCCGGTGGCGCGCCGTCTGAAGTCGGCTCTTGAAGCCGATGGAATCAAGCCTGCCCCGGCCGAGCCCGTGGCAAAGCCGGCGGCCAAGCCCGCTGCGGCCAAGCCTGCTCCGGCTAAGCCGGCCCCGGTGCCGACTGCGGAGCCCGTGGAGGCTTCGGCTGCCGCGCAAGCGCCCGCCGAAGCAGCCCCCGCGGTCGAGCATGTCGAAGCCCCGGCTGAAGGTGGCGCAGCAGCAAGCCCCGCCGGTCCCCGCCCCGGTGGTGGCCCGCGCCCCGGCAACAACCCCTTCGCCAGCGCGCAGGGCATGCAGCGTCCCGGAGCTCCTCGTCCGGGGAACAACCCCTTCGCCGGTTCTCAGGGAATGCCCCGACCCGGCGGCGCCAGCGGTGCCATTCCGCGTCCCGCAGCCCCGCGTCCGGGCGCCCCACGTCCCGGAGCCCCTCGCCCCGGCGGTCCCGGCACCGGTCGTCCCGGAGCCCCGTTCCAGCAGCGTCCCGGCGGTGCTGGCCGTCCCGGCGGAGCACCTGGTGGCTTCCAGCGTCCCGGGGGTGCTCCCGGTGGCGGCGGCGGATTCGCCGGTCGCCCTGGTGGCGGCGGTGGCCGCGGTCGTGGACCCGGTGGTGGCACGGCTGGTGCCTTCGGTCGTGGCGGCGGCAAGAGCCGCGCCCGCAAGTCGAAGCGGACGAAGCGCGCAGAGTTCGAGATGCGCGATGCTCCGTCGCTCGGCGGCGTCGCGATCCCTCGCGGTGACGGCAACACTGTCATCCGGATGCGCCGCGGCGCCTCGATCGCCGACCTTGCCGACAAGCTCGAGGTTCTGACCAAGTACTCGGTGCAGCCGGGCGCGCTGGTCACGGCACTTTTCCACCTCGGTGAGATGGCGACGGCGACCGAATCGCTCGACGAGGCCACCTTCGAGATTCTCGGAACCGAACTGGGATACAAGATCCAGGTCGTCAGCCCCGAGGACGAAGACAAAGAGCTCCTCGAAGGCTTCGACATCGACCTCGAGCAGGAACTTGCCGACGAAGACGACGACGACCTTGTGATCCGGCCCCCGGTTGTCACTGTCATGGGTCACGTCGACCACGGTAAGACCAAGCTGCTCGACGCGATCCGCCAGGCGAACGTCGTGGCGGGCGAAGCAGGTGGCATCACGCAGCACATCGGTGCGTACCAGGTCTGGACCGAGCACGAGGGCATCGAACGTGCCATCACCTTCATCGACACACCGGGCCACGAGGCGTTCACCGCTATGCG
This sequence comes from Pseudolysinimonas sp., assembly GCA_035554115.1. Classification (GTDB taxonomy): domain Bacteria; phylum Actinomycetota; class Actinomycetes; order Actinomycetales; family Microbacteriaceae; genus CAXTSE01. The sequence goes on from DATMIW010000070.1 coordinate 48,609, forward strand.
TGCCCGTGGTGCGCAGGTGACCGACATTGCGATCCTCGTGGTGGCAGCCGACGACGGCATCATGCCGCAGACGGTTGAGGCGTTGAACCACGCGCAGTCGGCCGGTGTGCCGATTGTTGTCGCGGTCAACAAGGTCGATAAAGAAGGCGCCAACCCCGCAAAGGTGCGTCAGCAGCTGACCGAATTCGGTCTCGTGGCCGAAGAATTCGGTGGCGACACAATGTTCATCGATGTGTCGGCTCTGCAGAACAAGGGCATCGACACCCTGCTGGATGCCGTGCTGCTGACGGCGGATGCCGGCCTCGATCTTCGCGCCAACCCCAACAAAGAGGCGCGTGGTGTCGCGATCGAAGCCAAGCTCGACAAGGGACGCGGTGCCGTCGCGACGGTCCTCATCCAGTCGGGAACGCTTCGCGTCGGAGACCCGATCGTGGCGGGCACGGCTTATGGCCGCGTGCGTGCGATGCATGACGAGAACGGTGACCCGGTCGATGAGGCCTACCCGGCACGTCCGGTGCAGGTGCAGGGACTGTCGACGGTGCCTCGCGCCGGCGACACCTTCCTGGTAACAGAAGACGACCGCACAGCACGTCAGATCGCGGAAAAGCGTGAAGCCGTGCAGCGCAACGCGCTTCTTGCGAAGGCGCGCAAGCGCATCTCGCTCGAAGACTTCACGCGTTCGCTCGCCGAAGGCAAGGTCGACTCGCTCAACCTCATCATCAAGGGTGATGTCTCGGGTGCCGTCGAGGCGCTCGAAGAGGCGCTGCTCAAGATCGAGGTGGACGAGAGCGTGCAGCTGCGCATCCTGCACCGCGGTGTGGGTGCCGTCACCGAGTCGGATGTCGACCTCGCGACGATCGACAACGCGATCGTCATCGGGTTCAACGTGCGACCGGATGTCAAAGCCCGCGAGCGCGCTGCTCGCGAAGGTATTGACGTGCGCTTCTACTCTGTCATCTACGCCGCACTCGAAGACATTGAGCAGTCCCTCAAGGGCATGCTCAAGCCGGAATTCGAAGAGGTGCAGTCGGGTGTCGCCGAGATCCGCGAGATCTTCCGCTCGTCGAAGGCCGGCAACATCGCCGGTGTTATCGTCCGCAGCGGAACGATCACCCGCAACGCCAAGGCGCGCGTCATTCGCGAAGGTGTCGTCGTCGGCGACAACCTGGCGATCGATTCGCTCCGCCGCTTCAAGGACGACGTCACCGAGGTGCGCACGGACTTCGAAGCCGGTATCGGCCTCGGCAAGTTCAACGACATCCAGATCGGTGACGAGATCGAGACGATCGAGCTGAAAGAGAAGGTCCGGGCCTAACCGCCCGTGGGGCCCCGACTACGGTCGGGGCCCTTCCCCTTTCACGAAAGGAATTGCAATGTCAGGACAGGGCGACCGCGCCGCGAAAATGGCGGACCGCATCCGTGAGATCGTGGCCAAGCGCATCGAGCGTGGGCTGCGCGACCCGCGGCTCGGCTTTGTGACGATCACAGATGTTCGGATGACGGGCGACCTTCAGCACGCGAGCATCTTCTACACGGTCTACGGCACCGATGAGGAGCGAGCGGACAGTGCTGCCGCACTCAAGGCGGCGACTGGCATGTTCCGCACAGAGGTCGGCAAGAACATCACGGCACGCCTGACACCGTCCCTCGAGTTCATTGCGGATGCGATTCCCGAGAACGCGGCCGCGATCGACGATCTGCTGCGCGAGGCGCGCGAACGCGATGCGCAGTCGATGCAGCTCGCGGCAGCCGCTCACTATGCCGGCGATGAGGATCCATACGTCAAGCCGCGCGACGCCGCGGATGACGACGAGGACCTGGCCGCCGAAGACATTTACGACGACGAGAAGTAGTCGCACGCGCTACTTCAGCAGCCGACTGAGCACGCGATCCGCAAGAGGTTTCCCGCCTGTCTGGCACGTCGGGCAGTACTGGAACGTCGAATCGCTGTAGATAACCTGCCGGACGGTGTCGCCGCACACCGGGCACGGTTCGCCGGTGCGACCGTGTACGCGCAGATTCGACTTCTTCTCCGCCTTCAACTCGGATGCGGCGAGGCCGTCGGCGCGTGCGATGGCCTCGCGCAGCGTGGTCTGAATCGCGTCGAAGAGGCGGGCAATGTCATCCGGCTTCATGTCCGCGGGGGTAAAAGGCGACATTTTGGCCACGTGCAAGATTTCGTCCGAGTAGGCGTTGCCAATGCCGGCGATGAGGCTCTGGTTGCGCAGGACATTCTTGATCCGGGCGCGACCAGCCTGTTTCAGGATCTCGTGGAGCGTCTCCTGCGTGAAGTCGGCCGCAAGGGGGTCAGGTCCCAATCGCGCAATGCCGGGCACGGCGTGTGGATCGGTCACGACATAGATCGCGAGACTCTTCTTCGTGCCCGCTTCGGTGACGTCGAAACCGGACCCGTCATCCAGCACCAGACGCGCCGCAAGCGGTCCTTTCCCGCGTCCTGCACCCGGCGTCGGGGCGGTAGCGCGCCAGCGGATCCAGCCCGCGCGCGCGAGGTGGACGATGAGGTGGATGACGCTGGAGCCTGCACCCGAGCAGGACAGGTCGAGAAACTTGCCGTGATGTGTGACGCCCGACACGGTCATGCCGTCTAACGCGGAGACCGGCGGGTCGAAGGTCTTGAGTGCCGAGAACGCCGTTACGTCGAGCCGCGCAATCGTGCGGCCCCTGAGGCGCCCTCCGAGGTCCGCCGCGAGAGCTGTCACCTCAGGAAGCTCGGGCATGGCTTAAGTGTGGATCGCGTCGAGAGCTCAGGCAATGCCCGGCAGCTGGTATCCGCTGCGGGGGTTGCCGTGCACGAGGCCGTCGCGCAGCAGGCCGGCCAAAGCGCGGTCGACTTGATCGACATCCGGCCAGAGGGAGCGCAGGGTGTGGGCGTCGACCGGAATGTCGGCCGAGCGCAGCTCGCGCATGATGATGCCACGTACCTGACGGTCGGATCCCTCGTACTTCTTCTGGCGCGAGATCGCGGGCCCGTCGTAAGCGGGGTACCCCTGAGCCCGCCACGTGCATTCAGCAGCGATCGGGCACGCCTCGCATCGAGGAGACCGCGCGGTGCACACAACGCTGCCAAGCTCCATCGTCCCGGCGTTCACGAGGCGCGCCACGGCCGGCTCGACGGGTAACAGCGTCTCCATCAGGGCGAGTTCGTGACGGGTTCGCACGGGCCCGGCCGCAGCCTGCCCGTCGACCGCCCGCGTGAGCACCCGACGCACATTGACATCGACAACAGGGGTGCGGATGCCGTACGCGAACGATGCAACAGCTCGCGCTGTATACGGCCCGACTCCCGGCAACGCCAGCAGCGCATCCACGTCTGATGGCACCTCGCCCCCATGCGCCTCGGTGATCGCCACGGCTGCCGCGTGCAGGTTGAGCGCGCGCCGTGGATATCCCAAGCGGTCCCAGGCGCGAACGGCCTCGCCGGGCGGTACCGAGGCCAGGTCGGCCGGAGTCGGCCAACGTTCCAGCCAGGCCTCCAGGCGCGGGATCACACGGGCCACCGGAGTCTGCTGCAGCATGAATTCGCTCACCAGGGTTCCCCACGCAGAAAACCCCTCGGCGCGCCAGGGTAGCTCGCGGTGCCCCGCGGCGAACCAGGCCGCGATTGTCTGGCCGAGGCGCGTGCGATCGCTCGCCGTCGAGCCGTCCTTCACACCGTGAACGTCCGACATATCAAACAGCCACGCGTGCCGAAAGCTGTTCGGGCGTCAGGAACTCCCCGCTGGCTTCGACGTCGTGCACGAGCGCGGTGAGCGCCGCGTTGATGGGCGCCGTTCGGCCGATTGGCTCGGCCAGCGCCACCACGGCCCCGTTGAGGAAATCGATCTCGGTCGGCCGCCCACGTCGGATGCTCTGCAGCGTTGAGCCGGGGTTCGGCACCGAGCCCATGCGACGTGCCAGGGTCCGCGGAAAAACGGCACCGAGGGCCAGAGGCAGCGAGCCGATCAGGGCGACCAACCACCCGCGTATCCCCGGCAGATCACCGAACTTCCCGCCGCGAGCATGCACAATGCGGACCGTCTCTCGCATGCTCGCCGCCATGATCCGTCGCGTGGAGGGATGGGCAACAACGTCTTGCACGCTCAGTCCCGTGATCGCCGGCAGCGCGTTGACGTGATTGACCAGCAATTTCGTCCACTGCGCGGCGACGATGTCGTCGCTCACCTCCACACGAATGCGTGTGCCCAGCGCCTTGGCGATCATCCGAGCAAGAGACGGGTCGGCCCCTTCGCTTGCGCCGACGAGGATCGGCGCCGCGGCGGTCACCGTGACGCGGCCGGGCGAGAGGTACGACGCGGCGAAAAGGGCGAGCCCGCCGAGAACAGGGGAGTGGGGGAGCGCGGAACGGGCAGCCTCGAGACCTCCGATGCCGTTCTGCACGACGAGAACGGGGACCCCCTCGAGAAGCTGTGCGTTGTCGGCGAGCGTGGCCGCGGCATCCTGAGCCTTGGTGGTCAGGATCGCGAACTCGGGTCGCGCGGCCAGCGTCGCGTGAGCCACAACCCGTGCCTCGATCTCGCCAAAACCCCCGTCGACGTGCAGCCCGTGCTGTTGCAGTGCCGCAAGATGCTCGCCCCGCGCGGTCACCAGCACCTCGTGACCTTCCCGCGAGAGGAGGGCGGCCAGCGTCCCGCCGACCGCCCCCGCTCCGAGCACTGCTATTCGCATGCCTCCAGGCTAGGCGTTGAGCTCCACGAGCTCAGCCTCCGCATCGGCCTCGAGCATTGCCTCGTCAACCCCTTCGGCTACATGGGTGCCTCGTCCGGCGGGAAGGAACAGCGCAATGATCGCCGTGGCGAGCACCACGAAAGCACCGACATAGACCGCGGGGATTGCCGCATCCACATAGCCGGTCGGGGTCAGTTCGCCGTTCGCACCTGTGAACACCGCGGTAAGCACGGCGATTCCGAGCGCGACACCGATTTCGCGAAGGGTCGAGTTGGTTCCGCTTGCCTTTGCCGTGTCGGCCGGAGCGATTCGGGCGAGCACGGCCGTGGAAACCGGTGCGAAGACAAGTCCCATTCCGATTCCCGCCGAGATGAATGCGGGAAGCATCGTGCCGTAGGCCGTGTCGGCGTTGAGAACCGTCGCCAGCCAGAACAACCCCGCGGCCTGAAACAGCAGACCCGCGACGATCAGAATGCGGGTGCCGACGCGCGGCGCGAATATGCCCGCGAGGGGGGCAACGATCATGGGAGCCATCGTCCACGGGGTTGTCATCAACGCGGCATCCAGCGGGCTGTGCCCCTGCACGATCTGCAGGAACTGGATGAGGATGAACACCGCGCCGAACATGCCGAAGCTGAACCCGAACCCGACAACATTCGCAATTGTGAAGCTGCGGTCGCGGAACAGGCGCAGCGGCAGCAGAGGAGCCGAGGCACGCGTCTCCCACAGGATGAACGCGGCGATGAGCACCGCGCCCCCGATGAGGCCCAGCAGCACCTCGAAGCTGCCCCAGCCTGCGTCGTTTCCGCGCACGATGCCGAAGACGAGCCCCAGCACGCCGAGGGCTGCGAGAACGAGGCCCACAACATCCGCGCGCAATTTGGCGCCGAACGCGTTGGGAAGCACGGCCAGCACGAACGGGATTGCCAGGATGCCGACGGGCACGTTGATCCAGAAGATCGCCTCCCAGCTCCATCCCTCAATTACTGCACCGCCGATGAGGGGCCCGACCGCAACGCCCAAACCGGCGAGACCTCCCCAGATTCCGATGGCGAGGGGGCGGCGGCGCGGTTCGACGGCTCCGGCCAGCAAGGAGAGTGAAAGCGGCATGATTCCGGCGCCGCCCAGGCCCTGGACAGCCCGCGCGATGATCAGCTGTGTCGGATCGGTGCTCAATGCCGCGAAAACCGATGCGACCGTGAACAATGCGATTCCGACAACGAATACTGTGCGTCGCCCGAGTCGGTCGCCCAGGGCTACGGCCATGAGGATGAGGCTCGCGAAGGCCAGGGTGTATGCGTTGACGAACCACTGCAGTTCTTCAACGCTGGCGCCGAGCTCGAGGCGAATGATCGGGAGCGCATTGGTCATGACGAGGTTGTCGAGTGTTGCCATGAAGAGGGGGATGCCGGTGGCAAGAACCACGAGCACGAACGGCACGCGGCGCACGGCTGTTGCTGTCGCAGGAGAAGACATAAGGGCTCCGAACATTTGTAATCGAATGATTACTTCAGACAATAAGTAATCAACTGATACCATGTCAAGCGTGACCGACACGAAACCCGAAACCGCAACGCGGATGCGTTCCGCAGAGCGCCGTGAACAGGTGCTCGCCGCTGCCGCCAGCGTGTTCGGTGAGCGCGGATATGTCGGTGCTACGACTGACGCAGTGGCCCGAGCGGCAGGAGTCAGCCAGCCCTATGTCGTGCGAATGTTCGGCACCAAGGCTGCGCTTTTCGAGGCCGTGCTGGCGCGCTCGCTCGACCGTCTGATCGAAGAGTTTCGTAGCGCAATCGACGAGAGCGCATCCGAACCCGAAGAACTGCCGGCGTGCATTGGGCGCAACTACATAGCCTTGCTGGCCGATCGCGGTCTGCTGCTGAGCCTCATGCAGGCGTTCATGTTGGGTGCAGATCCCGAGATCGGCCCCATTGCGCGAGCAGGGTTCCGCCGCGTCTACGTTCTGCTCCGTGAGGAGGCGGGCTTCAGCCCCGAAGAAGCGACCCGGTTCTTGAGCGAGGGGATGATGCTCAACACCCTGGTCGGTCTCCGTATGGCCGCGGACTGGTCGGATCCCGTCGTGCGCGAAATGGTCGAAGGCGTGCGCCCGGAGAAGGCGATAATCATGCGCGACCTGGCTTCAGAGTCGAACCCCACCGCGTCTCGCCTCACCGTATGAACGAAACATCGCCCACCGGAATCCTTCTCGTCGACAAACCGCAGGGCATCACGAGTCACGACGTCGTCGCGCGCGCCCGTCGCGCGCTCGGAACGCGCAAAGTCGGCCACGCGGGAACCCTCGACCCGATGGCAACAGGCCTTCTCGTGCTCGGTGTGGGCAGTTCGACCCGTCTGCTCAGCTATGTCGTAGGGCTCGACAAGGATTACGAGGCCACGATTCGGCTGGGCCAATCGAGCGACACCGACGATGCCGACGGCGAGATTTCGGCCGCACGCTCGACCGATGCGGTAAGCGCAGATGCGCTCGCCACTGGTATAGCCGCCCTCACCGGGAGCATCTCGCAGGTGCCATCGACTTTCAGTGCCATCAAGGTCGACGGTCGTCGCTCCTACGACCTCGCGAGGGCCGGCCACGCCGTCGAACTCGCCTCGCGCGCTGTCACCGTGTCGCGCTTTGAGGTCCGGGCCCGACGCGAAGCGACAGTCGACGGCACGCCGGTAATCGATCTGGATGTCGCGGTGACCTGCTCATCTGGCACCTATATCCGCGCCCTGGCCCGCGATCTCGGCAGTGCGCTGGGCGTCGGCGGGCACCTCACCGCCCTACGGCGCACCCGAATCGGTCCCTTCGTCGTTGCCGACGCAACGGTTCTTGAATCACAGCGCCCTTCTCCGGATGAGCCGTCACCGATTCACGCCGCCGATCTGCGCACAGCCGCGGCCACTGCCAGACAGCTTTTCCCCACCCTCGCCCTCGACGAGTCGGAGGCTGTCGCCCTGAGCCAGGGCAAGCGGCTAGCCGTCGACGTTCCCGACGCAGCAATTGTGGCGGCGCTCGCTCCGGACGGACATCTTGTGGGTCTGGTCTCGGTTACTGACGGCGAGGCGCGGGTGCTCGTGAATTTTCCGACAGAAGGGCGTGTTTCGTGATCCTGGGCTTCACCGTGATCCTCATCGGGGTCGCCGTCTTGGTTGGCGCGGTCTGCGTTGTGCTGGGGCTCGTCGGCAAGCGCCCCGCAGACATCAGCATTCTCGGGGTGGCCGTCGTCGAGCTTCTGGTCCTCGCGCAGATTGTGATCGCGATTATTGCGCCTGCTGTCGGCAATGAACCCACGGGAAGCGGGCTCGAATTCTGGGTGTACCTCGTCACCGCGGCAATCATTCCTCCTCTGGCCCTTGTGTGGGCGCTTCTTGAGCGCACGCGATGGAGCACCGTGGTGTTGGGAGTAGCAGCTCTCGCCATTGCGGTCATGGCCTACCGCATGCATCAAATCTGGACCGTCCAACTGGCCTAGGCTTTCCTTCGATGCCCACCTCCGCCCCGCCTCGCACACCGTCCCGGATTACGGGCGTCGGTCGTGTGCTCGTCGCGGTCTACGGGATCCTCGCGATTGCCGCCATCGGGCGCTCAGTATTCCAGATCGTCGACCGCTTCTCTGAGGCTCCGGTGGCGTTCTCGCTCTCCGCACTCTCCGCGGCGGTCTACCTCGTGGCGACTCTCGCGCTGGCTCTCGGATGGCATCGAGTCGCCGTCGCCACAATCGCATTCGAGCTCGCCGGGGTCCTCATCGTCGGCACAATCAGCCTGGTAGCCCCCGCTTTCATCGGCCTTGGGTCGATCGAGCCCTTCGGTCGCACTGCCACGGTGTGGAGCGTCTTCGGCGCTGGCTACCTGTTCATCCCCCTTGTGCTCCCGGTTCTCGGTCTTCTGTGGCTGCGCAGCCGGAATCCTCGTGCGGCTGCGGCGAGAGGCTAATCGTGCAGATATTTGAGGGGCTCGCGGCGGTCCCGCAAGGTTTCGGTCCGTCGGCGGTCACAATCGGCAAGTTCGATGGTTTGCACCTCGGGCACCGCGGCGTCATCGCTCAGCTGCGCGCGAGGGCCGGCGAATTGGGCCTGGTGTCCACTGTCGTGACCTTCGACCGGCATCCACTTGCCGTGCTCAAACCCGAATTGGCTCCGACCCCTCTCGTGAGCCCGGCGCAGAGGCTTGAACTTCTCTCCGAGTCGGGAGTCGATGCAGTCGTAGTTCTTGCATTCTTGACCGAGATGGCGCAGATGCTTCCCGAGGACTTCGTGCGCACCGTCCTCGTCGATCGGCTTAATGCCAAGCTCGTGCTGGCGGGTTCTGACTTCCGGTTCGGTTTGGGGGGAGCGGGCGACACCTCAGCGCTCGAGGGCTTCGGTGAACGCTACGGATTCGAGGTCGCCCTCATCGATGACGTGCGGCTTCCTGAAGGAGAGCGTCGCGCATCGTCGAAATGGATCCGTGAGCTGCTGAGCAAGGGCCGGGTGCACGAGGCCGGGACTCTGCTGGGACGCCCGCCGGCCATTCGCTCGGTGGTCGTGCATGGCGAACGTCGCGGTCATGAACTCGGATTCCCGACAGCAAACCTTGACCCGAAAATCGAGGGCATGGTCCCGGTCGACGGCGTGTATTCGGGATGGGCAATCGTCGACGGCGTGACATACGGAGCCGCGGTGTCGATCGGCAACAACCCGACCTTCGACGGCGTACTCCAGCATCAGGTCGAGGCCCACCTCCTCGACGTTGACGAAGACCTCGACATTTACGGTCGGGAGATCGAGATCCAGTTCGTCGAGCACGTGCGACCTATGGTCAAATTCGACTCGATCGAGACGCTCATCGCGCAGATGGAAGACGACGTCGCCGGCGTGCGGCGTACTCTCGGGCGACCCGCGCCTGCCCCCTGAGCTGGCGGCTGCCGAATCTCGGTGGTCGCACCTACACTGACGCCGTGGACGAAGTCGTGGTCGTGGAGCGGGTCATCGACCTCCCGTGGGTGATTGTCGTCGACGCGTTCATCGACCCGATCCTCGTTGAGGGATGGATGCATCCGACGGCTCGCTTAGTCCCCGACGGTAGCGCGATTCCCCCGCAGGGAGTGCCCATCGTTTCGGAGACAGATGAGCTAGGGCAGGTCCAGGTCGAGCTGTACGAGCGGGCCAGGGGCACCCGCGGTGCCTCGACGCGCGTGGTGATCACCGTGCAGTCGTCTCTCGAGCCTCACCGCAGCACCCTTCTGAGGGCGAGCTGGCTGACGCGGATCGACCAGCTGGAGGGGCTGCTTCGCGGGCATCCCGTCGACTGGGAGCACTGGGATGAGCAATACGGGGCCGACTACGCGGGCTATCTCGCGCAGGGCGCGTCGTAGTCCGGATGCCCCACCCCGGCCGAGGTGCAGCTCGGCTCGGTAGACTCCCTAGATGACCGTGCAGCGGGGTGACACCCTGGCAACCGCGGAGCGGGCGACACGCCTGCTCGGCGGCGAGCTGACGGAAACCGGTTTGCGACGCCACCTCGCAGCTCTCCCGCGGGTCGACGGTGTCGGACTCGAGCAGCGCGCACAGACCCTCGGCACGCGGTCCATCAAAACGACCTCCAAGGCCCAAGCTCTCGACACGATAATCGGGCTTATCGATCTCACCACGCTCGAGGGTGCCGACACCCCCGGCCGCATTCGATCCCTTGTCGCGAAGGCTCGGCGACCCGATTCCACAGATCTCGCCACACCCCGCGTCGCGGCGGTCTGCGTGTACGGAGATCGGGTGGCTGACGCGGTTGCGGCTCTCGGAATCGATCACGGCGATCCGGATGCGGGCCTCATATCCGTCGCGGCCGTCGCTACTGCCTTCCCCAGTGGGCGCGCGTCCTTGCGCATCAAGCTCGCCGACACGGCCGAGGCAGTGGCCGCCGGCGCTGACGAAATCGACATGGTGATCGATCGTGGGGCGTTTCTTGCAGGCCGCTACGGACAGGTTTTCGACGAAATCGTTGCCGTCCGCCAGGCCTGTCAACGTGCGGATGGAACAGCCGCCCACCTCAAGGTGATCCTCGAGACGGGTGAGCTGGCGACGTACGACAATGTGCGCCGCGCATCGTGGCTGGCAATTCTGGCCGGTGCGGACTTCATCAAGACCTCAACGGGCAAAGTCGCGCCCGCGGCCACCCTGCCGGTCACGCTGCTCATGCTCGAGGTCGTGCGCGACTGGCATCGGCTGACGGGCGAGAGCATTGGGGTGAAGCCGGCCGGCGGCATCCGAAGCTCGAAGGACGCAATCCGATACCTCGTAACCGTGGCCGAAACTGTGGGGGAGCGCTGGCTGCAGCCGCATCTGTTCCGGTTCGGCGCATCGGGGCTGCTCAACGATGTATTGCTGCAGCGTCAGAAGATTTCGACAGGCCGGTACTCCGGCCCCGACTATGTGACGGCGGACTGATGGGTTTCTTGGACTACGCTCCCGCGCCGGAGTCGACGAGCATCCTGCGACTGCGCCCCAGCTACGGTCTTTTCATCGACGGTGACTTCTCTGACGGGTCGGGTGCGGAATTCACGACGATATCCCCGGCAACCGAGCAGCCGATTGCCCGGATCGCGAGTGCTGACGCGGGGGACGTTGACCGTGCGGTGGCCGCGGCACGGCGTGCTTTCGACACGACATGGTCGACGATGCGCGGCACCGATCGCGGCAAATACCTGTTCCGCATCGCGCGACTCATTCAGGAGCGCGCCCGCGAGTTGGCCGTCGCCGAGACATTCGACAACGGCAAGCCGATCCGTGAGAGCCGGGATGTCGACATTCCGCTTGTCGCGGCCTGGTTCTTCTACTACGCGGGCTGGGCCGACAAACTCGACTACGCGGGCCTGGGCGCTGCCCCGCGTCCGCTCGGTGTTGCCGCGCAGATCATTCCGTGGAACTTCCCGCTGCTCATGCTGGCGTGGAAGATCGCCCCGGCACTGGCAACCGGCAATACCGTCGTTCTCAAACCCGCCGAGACAACCCCTCTCACAGCGCTGCTGTTTGCCGAGATTCTGCAGCAGGCCGATCTTCCCGCCGGCGTCGTGAATATCATCACGGGGGCGGGCGACACGGGCGCCGCGCTCGTGCGGCATCCGGATGTCGACAAGATCGCTTTCACGGGTTCGACGGCTGTGGGGCGAGAGATCGCCAAAGCCGTGGCGGGGCGCCCCACGCGGGTCAGTCTTGAGCTGGGGGGCAAAGGCGCCAACATCGTGTTCGACGATGCCCCGCTCGATGAGGCCGTCGAGGGCATCGTCAACGGGATCTTCTTCAATCAGGGACAGGTGTGCTGCGCAGGAAGCCGCTTGCTGGTGCAGGAGAACATTCACGAGGAGGTTGTGGCCCGCCTGAAGGAGCGCCTCACGACACTACGTCTGGGTGACCCGCTCGACAAGAACACCGATATCGGTGCGATCAACTCGGCCGAACAGCTCGCGCGCATCCGGCGCTTGAGCGATCTGGGGGAGGCCGAAGGCTCCGAGCGGTGGACGGCACCGTGCGAAATCCCTGCGTCCGGCTTCTGGTTCGCGCCGACGCTGTTCACCGGGGTCACGACGTCATCGACTATTGCCCGCGACGAGATCTTCGGACCCGTTCTATCGGTCCTCACCTTCCGCACTCCCGCCGAGGCAATCGCGAAGGCCAACAACACGCCCTATGGGCTGTCGGCCGGAATCTGGAGTGACAAGGGCTCCAAGATCCTCGCGGTGGCGGATGGGCTGCGCGCCGGTGTGGTCTGGGCGAACACCTTCAACCGCTTCGACCCGTCCTCGCCCTTCGGCGGCTACAAAGAATCCGGGTATGGCCGCGAGGGCGGCCGTCACGGCCTGACGAGCTACCTGCAGGGAGGGGCCATATGACCCGCCTGAGCATCCCCAAGACCTACAAGCTGGCAATCGGCGGTGCGTTCCCGCGCAGCGAGTCGGGTCGCAGTTACACCGTGCAGAGCGCAGATGGCGGATTCTTGGCGAATGCCGCCCAGGCAAGCCGCAAAGACGCTCGGGACGCCGTGGTCGCCGCCCGCGCCGCACAGCCTGGCTGGGCCGCCGCCACTGCCTACAACCGCGGCCAGGTGCTCTATCGCATCGCCGAGCTGCTCGACGGCCGCCGGGCGCAGTTCATCGAGGAAATCGTTGCCACCGAGGGCGTTAGCGCCGCCGACGCTGCAGTGCAGGTTGACGCCGCCACCGATACGTGGATCTGGTACGCCGGCTGGGCAGACAAGTTCGCCCAGGTGGTCGGGGCCGGCAATCCCGTCGCGGGCCCGTACTTCAACCTTTCGGTTCCCGAGCCGACGGGCGTGGTTGCCGCAATCGCACCCCAGGGCGTTACCGGCGCATCCCTCCTTGGCACCGTCGCCGTCATCGCACCGGCGATTGTGAGCGGAAACACCGTCGTCGTTATCGCCGACGAAACGCGGCCTCTCAGCGCTATCAGCCTCGCTGAGGTTCTCGCCACGAGTGATGTGCCGGGGGGAGTGGTGAATGTCCTCACCGGACTGCCAGCAGAGATCGCTCCCTGGCTGGCGTCCCATTCCGATGTCAACGCCCTCGACATGGCCGGCGCCGGCGCCCTCGACTGGGTCAACCTCGAGATTGCCGCCGCCGAGACCCTCACGCGCATTGTTCGTCCGGTGCCGGGCATTCCCGAGCAGTCTCTCGAGCGCATCCTGTCCTTCATCGAGACGAAGACCGTCTGGCACACGAAAGGCCTGCTCTAGTGCCCGCAGCCCAACGCCCCGCATCGCGATCCGGATCCCAACGCCCCGGATCCCGGCGCCCTGCGTCCCAACGCCCCGGCGACCGCTACGGAGACCCCAAGGTCCGCCGCACGGGCCTCGCGCCCGGCCTACTCGGCGCCATCGCGCTCCTGGCCGGTCTTGCGCTCATCGACAGCCCCGGCTTCATCGTCATCCGCTATCTCGTGGCGATTCTCGCGATCATCGTCGGGGTCTTCGCCTTCCAGGCTCGCCAGTGGTGGTGGTTGCCGCTTCTCGCGGCGATTGCGGTCATCTGGAACCCGGTATTTCCGCTGGACTGGAGCGGACAAGCCTGGGTCGGCGCTCAGTACATTGCCGTCCTGGTCTTCGTGATCGCCGGGGTGCTCATCAAGGTGCCAACAACAGAAGAAGACACCAGACGCTGATTTCGGGGTCCGTCTGATAGATTAGATTCTGCGAACCACCCACCGGCCAAAGCCGGGTCTGGGAGCTTGTCGGATCGCATCCAGGATCACCTTCTTACACTCGATCCGCTCGAGAACCGCTTTCACCGTTCTTGCTCGGATCACTCAGGAGCACCATGGCCACATCCGGCCAGAAGAGATCGTCTCAACGCAGCACGACGAAACGTCCTGCGGCGTCGCGGCGTCGTGCGCACCACGACGAGGCGGGTGTCATCCCCGTATTGGCGCGCACAGTCCGCACAATCGAGAACTCTGCCGAGCGCGGCAAGGTCAACGCCTCGAACCGCACCCGGTTCCGTGTCGTGGCCGTTCTCGTGCGTGAGGAGCGGGCGCGCATCAAATCCGATGTTCACCTCACGGATGCCGAGCGCACAAAAGAACTGACGCGCCTTGACGGGATTGCCACCATCATGGCGAAGACCGCGTCACGCGACACCAGCCTGATTCAGCTGCTCACCGACAATGCCCCGCTCACGCCGGCTGCCCAGGAGATGCGCCGCGCGATGCTGATGGAAGCCGGCAGCGAGCTGAGCCCCGAAGACCTCATCGTGGTGACCGAGGCGCCAGCCAAACCCGCCGAAGAAGAGCGTCAGGTTGTTCCGCGATCTGTTCAGCAGTTCCAAATGTCGAACCCGTTCCTGGCACCCGACTTCAGCAATGTGCAGCCCGTCGCATCCACGGCCGGCCGACTTGCAAACTGGGATCTCATCGATCCGCTTTTCCGGTCGTTCGAGATGGGAGGCGGGGGCGCTGCCACCATGAACCTTCCGGCCCCACGCACCCTCGACACCCCGGGCGGAACGCCCCTGATGATTCACCAGGCGCGCTTCGTCGAAAGTGCGCGGGCAGGCCACCGAACCTATCTGCTGGCCGACGAACCCGGACTCGGCAAGACCGCGCAGGCCTTGCTCGCGGCCGACGTAACCGGATCCTTTCCGCTTCTCGTGGTCGTGCCCAACGTCGTCAAAGTTAACTGGGCGCGCGAGGTCGACAAGTGGATCCCGCAGCGCCAGGCAACTGTCGTTCACGGCGACGGCGAAGATCTCGACGCATTCGCCGATGTCGTCATTGTCAACTACGAGGTTCTCGACCGCCACACCGCCTGGCTCTCTCGGCGCGGTTTCAAGGGCATGGTCGTCGACGAGGCGCATTTCATCAAGAACAAAGAGTCGCAGCGGTCCCGCCACGTGCAGTCGCTGTCGCGCAGCATCCGGGCGACCTATTCGGATGCGCTGTTCATCGCGCTCACCGGTACGCCCCTGATCAACCAGATCGAAGACTTCCGAATGATCTGGCAGTACCTCGGCTGGATCGACGAGAAGAACCCCCTTCCGCGCCTCATGCGCAAGCTGGAGGAGACCGAACTGAGCCCGGGTGAACCCGGATTCTTCGCCGCCGCACGCACCGCTGTCGTGGACATGGGCATTGTGCGCCGCAAAAAGGTGGATGTCGCAGCCGACATTCCCGCGCGCCGCATAGCCGACATTCCGGTTGAACTCGACGGCGAATCCGGTCGTTCGATCCACGCGGCCGAAGCGGCTCTCGTCAATCGGCTCGTCGAACGCTACCGCCGGGTTCGCGCGACGCGACCCGATGTCGACAGCCTCGAGCTCATCCGTCTCGTTGCCTCTGCAGAACTCGAAGAGACGTCGGGCGCATCGGGCGGCGACAA
Organism: Pseudolysinimonas sp.; assembly: GCA_035554115.1. Classification (GTDB taxonomy): domain Bacteria; phylum Actinomycetota; class Actinomycetes; order Actinomycetales; family Microbacteriaceae; genus CAXTSE01. The sequence continues at coordinate 64,156 of DATMIW010000070.1, forward strand.
TGTTTTCGCCATGGTGCGGCGCATTGGCCAGGCCAAGGCGACACCTGCGGCCGACTACACGGTCAACCTGGCCCGCAATGTGGGCAAGGTGGTGTTCTTCGCGAAGCACATCGACGTCATGGACGAGGCCGAACGCCATTTTGCCGCAGCAGGAATCCGCACCGTCAGCATTCGTGGTGAACAGTCGACGAAGGCCCGTACAGCCGCGCTTGACGCGTTCACGAACGATCCCGAGGTGTCAGTGATCGTGTGTTCGCTGACCGCTGCGGGGGTGGGCATCAACCTTCAGGCGGCATCGAACGTGGTTCTCGCCGAACTCAGTTGGACCAACGCCGAGCAGACCCAGGCCATCGACCGCGTCCACCGCATTGGGCAAGAGCTTCCGGTGACAGCGTGGCGAATTATCGCCGCCGGCACCATCGACAGCCGCATCAGCGAACTGATCGACGCGAAGGCCGGTCTCGCCGCACGCGCTCTTGATGGCGCCGAAACTACCGAAATGGATGACAGCTCGGTTCAGCTCGAGGCTCTTGTCACCCTTCTCCGCTCCGCAATCGCGGAGGACGACTAATGACCGCCGACCTGGAACTCGTGTGGGAGAACCCGCGTGCCCGATTGGCCGCGCGCCCCGACGTTGTCATGGAGCGGGACCGCTATGCCTTGCGCGACCCTGCGGCGACTCCTCTGTCAGCAATGCGCGACGATGTGCTGCTGGTGCGCGACGCGCTCGACGACGCCGGAATCGACTACCTGCTCATTCGGGGAGACGACTCGCGGCCCGTGCTCGCCGTCGACCGCGCCCGTCGCGACGAGGTGCGTGCAGCCTTCGCGGTCGCCTTTGCCGCCCAGCCGTTCTATGCGCGGGTCGAAGGAACGGCCAAGCCCAGCGAGGTGCTCCTCGCTGACGGCCGACTCCCGTCGCCAGGCAAAGCCGATGTGCTTCGGCTCTATCGCCGTCGCGTGACCGACGCGGGTCGTCTCTGGCGCCCCGTTGCTTCAGCCGTCTTCATCGAGTTCTGGCGCTTCGGCGAAACGGATCTGCTGGCGCCCCGTGAGAACGCGATAACCCGTCGGGTGCTGCCGCGCGTCGACGCTATCGAGACGAAGGTCCAGAGATTCGGAGCCGAATGGCCGACTCTCGTGGGCATGTTCGACGAACACGCGAGCGACGTCACCTTTCCGATCGACATGGTGTTCTCGTGGGTCGACGGTACCGACGTCGAGTTTCAGCGTGAGCGAGCCCGACGCATGGGCAGCTATGTCGTCGGTGAAGGCGATGACTCCGAGGCCCGGTTCCGCCAGATCGATGAGCTCAAGTTCGCCCTTCGCAGTGTGTATGTCTATGCACCCTGGATACGGAATATCTTCATCGTCACGGATTCTCCACGTCCGGTGTGGTTGGCCGAGCACCCGCGCGTGCGTGTCGTGCGCAGTTCCGAGTTCTTTGCGGATCCGTCGCACCTGCCCACGTACAACTCGCATGCCGTCGAGGCTCAGCTCCATCGCATTCCGGGACTGAGCGAATATTTCCTATATTCCAACGACGACATGTTTATCGGGCGACCCATATATCCCGACCTGTTCTATTCGCCGGGCGGCATCACCAAGTTCGTCGAGGCGACAACCCGCATCGGTTTGGGCGATTCGTCAGCAGAGCGCAGTGGATATGAGAACGCCGCCCGCGTGAACCGCGCGCTCCTGCGCGAGAAGTTCGGTCGCGTTATCACCCGTCACCTCGAACACTGCGCCACGCCCATGCGGACAAGCGTTATGCGCGAGCTCGAAGCCGAGTTTCCGGAGGCGATCGCCCGCACAGCGGCGAGTCCGTTCCGATCGGCGACCGATGTGTCGGTCACGAACTCGCTATACCACTACTACTCGCTGTTTACCGGGCGCGCGGTGACGCAGACGTCGGCTCGCATGCTCTACGTTGAGACGACTCTTGCCACGGCGGCGGGTCAGATGCGGCATCTGCTCTCTGACCGGCGCTATGACTTCTTCTGCCTGAATGACGGCAGCTTCCCCGAGATCTCGGTCGAAGAGCGCATCGAGAATATTCTCGGTTTTCTCAACGCGTATTTCCCGGTTCCCGCGCCATGGGAAGTCGTCAACGAGGTCGAAGCGCACGATCGACACGAGCACGACCGACACGAGCACGAGCAGGTCAGCCAGCTCGACTGAGCATCAGCCCCTGTGGGCCGAGCTTCAGCCCGCGTGGACCGGAATCGGCATCGTCATCGGCGGGTCCGGCTGCACGCGCGGGGCTGCGTCGGCGATGCGCACGCCCTGCTCGGCCAGGCGACGGGCTGCCTCGTCTGCGTCGATGTAGTCCAACGCGGCGTACGACCCGAGGGGCACGACCGAGTGGAGAACTGTTGTCGGGTACACGTGGATGGTGTTGAAGGCGCGGGCGCCGTCACGACCACGAGTTCCGCCGACGGGCACGTTGAGATCCTGGGTGTAGCAGGTCGCCGACGCGACAGACACGGGGATGCCCGCAAACATGGCCATTGAGGAATAGTGCAGGTGGCCGGCGATGATGCTGCGCACATCCGTGTTTTCGAGAACCTCGGCCAATTCCTGCTGGTTTCTCAGCTCGACCGACGCAGCAAGATCGAGAACGCTGGGGATGGGCGGGTGATGCATGGCGAGAATCGTGCCGTGCGGAGCAGGGATCGACAGCTCTTCGGCCAGCCAGTCAAGCTGTGCGCTACTGATTTCACCGTGGTGGAACCCGGGAACAGAGGTGTCGAGGGTGATAACGCGCAGTCCGTTGACGTCGTAGACCCGATCAACGGGCCGCGCCGACGGCTGCTCGCCCAACAACACCGAGCGGAAGTTGCTGCGATCGTCGTGGTTGCCCATGGCCCAGATCACCTGGGTGCCGAGCCGAGCCGCCACGGGTTCGACTATTGAGCGGATCCGCTCATAGGCATCCGGCTCGCCCTTGTCTGCCAGATCACCGGTAAAGATGATCGCCTCCGGGCGGCCGTTCGACGACTCCAGCTCGGCGAAGAGCTCGCGTAGGTGCCGCTCGCTGTCGATCCGGTTGTACAGCATGCGTCCCCCGCCCAGCAGGTGGGTGTCGCTGATGTGGACGAGGAAGTGGTCCGGGCGCGGATATTCAGCGGTCCGGATGTCGACTCGGGTGTCGGTCACAGGTATATCGAAGCAGACGAACATGAACAGCGGGGGAGGACGCGCGGACCCAATAAGAGGGGTTCCCGATCACGTCACCCGCAATGGGGGCAGACACGCGTACGAACCTTTGCGTAATGTCATGAGCGCACTAGTCGGGGGACTAGCAGGCGGCGGTGATCTTGTCATCATTGTGGTCCGGGATACGGGGGTATTCGGAACACGAGACAGGACACCGCCGCCAGTATTTTCTGGCCGTGTTGTGTCCGGTCGACGTCAGCCGGTTCGCGCGCGAAGGGCGGCGTTGATTCCCGCCGTGAGTTCGCCATCTAGGGCGAAGTCGGAACCGTCAATGGCGTGCAAGGGTGCCGCATGGCGCACGCTCGACACGAGCCACGCGGCATCCGCTCCTGTGAGATCGGAGGGCGTCAGCAGTGCCTGCTCAGTCGCGAAACCTTGACTCTCAGCCCAGGCGAAAACATCGGATTGCGTCGTACCCGTGAGGATTCCAAGATCCGTGCGTGGGGTCGAAAGCGTCATTCCACGGCGGATGATCAGATTGGACACGGGTCCTTCGAGCAGGAACCCGTCGGAGCTCACGAAGACGACGTCATCTGCGCCCCGCCGACGCGCCTCACGGAGTGCCGCGAGGTTGACGGCGTAACTCAGAGTTTTGGCTCCAGCCAGCAGCCAGGGGGAGGTCTGCGCCACATTGTGCGCGAGCCCCCGGTCGAGAAGCACGACGCCGATCCCGATAGTACGTGTCGCGCGGTAGTCCGGCGCGACCGACGCGTACACCCATCCGGTGGGAGCCGGCTGCCCTTCGACTCCTCGGCTGAGCACGAGCTTGACCTGGGCTTCGTCGTGATCCGCCATTGTGGCAGCGGCCTCATGAACTGCTGCACGCCACACCCCCAGATCCGGGTGAGGCAGATCGAGTAGAGCGGCGGACTTCGCGAACCTGTCCAGATGTGGATTGAGTGCCTGCGGCAGACCGGAGCCGACGCTGATCGTCTCGAAGACTCCATCGCCGCGCGTTGCGGCCACGTCGGTCACGAGAAGCTGTGGCGATCCGGCGTCGACGAATTCGTAACCGAGAGTCGTCGCTCCATCCGGTGAGAAGAGGATGCGCGCGAGGGTCGCCGTGCTCCTGGGCTCGGTCATGCGCTCTCGCGATCGTCGAGCATCTTCCACACCGTTTCCGTGAGAGCCGGATAGGCCAGTGCGATCTGCCGCAACATCCGATATTGCACGTCCGGCGAGGGCATTCGCTCATTGTCGGCGCGGATCAACTCCGCTCGCAGGGTGAGGACGACGAGTTGGTCAACGCTCGGGATCTGCTCCATGAACGCCCACGGGTCTTCGCCGGCGCGCAGCCTCTCAAATACCACGGTGCTGAGTTCGTCGAGGGCCTCTGCGCGAAGAACTTCGAGGCTTGCGCGGCGCAGGACTCCCGGGGATTCCCCAACCGGATCCGACGTGGCGCTCATGAGTTTGAGCCTACGCCGCCGTTCGGGTCAGGCCAGGCAGCGGCACCTCGGTTAGCATCATCCGGTGTCCGATAGCCCGCTCGCCGCGTCCGCCTACGAGACACTCGGTGTTTCGGCGACTGCGAGCCATGCCGAACTGCGACGTGCGTATCGCGCGAGGCTGCGGCAGACGCATCCCGATGCCGGAGGCGTCGCAGCTGAGTTCCATGCCGTCCAGCGGGCCTGGGAGCTTGTGGGTACTTCCGAGGCCCGCGCCGCCTACGACCGAGACGGCATGCCGTCGCCGAGCCGAGCCGAATCGCGGGCGAACTGGGCGCCGGATTCTGCACCTCGTCGTGCCGACTCGCGTCCGACAGCCCGCTCCCACGGCCACCCCGGTGGGTGGTATCGCGAGCAGTATCTGCACGAGCTTCGCGAATGGGTCGGCAGGGGAGTCGAGGTCGCCGACCCCTATGACCCTGTGCTGCTGCGAGGCGCACCGAGAAACGTGCGCCACCTTCTCGCGGCGGCCGTCGCAGAAGAGGATACGGCGCGCGAACTCGCGACTCTCGGCATTGGCTTCACCGTGTGGCACGACGTGCGCACCGATGCGCGGCCAAGCGGAAGTGCCGTCGATCGACATGATCCTCAGGGCGGCGGTGGAAAACTCGACCATATTGTCCTCGGACCGACCGGGCTCTGGGCTCTGCTGAGCGAAGACTGGGGCGAGGGCGTGAAGACGAAGCGCGGTGAGATTATCGGCGCGGCTCTTGCACCGGGAGAGCGGCCCGTGCACGAACTCGGACTGCGAGCCCGAGCCTTTTCTCGGCTCGCTCGGGTGTCGTTCTCGGCTCTTGTCGTGGTGGTTCCCGACGGGGCGTCCGCGGAGGGGGTGGAGGTCATGGGTCGTACTCGGGGCGCGCCGACCTTGCTCGTGCAGCGTCCGAGACTCATCGACCTCCTTCGGCAGGGAGTCCCAGGTGTCGGGATCGGCGGTACGGACCTCTTTGAGGTGCGCACCCGGGTGCAGGCCGCGGCTCGCTTCGTGTGACAGGGGAGGCGCGGATCAGCGTGACGAGTTCACAGTGCGTCCCCGCACGATCCCGACAAAGGTCTCGATGCGGTCATCGCTGATGTCTGCGCGCCAGGCGAGCCCAATGCCCGTATCGGGCGCGTCGACAATTGGGCGAGCGACGAGGTCTTTGCGCGAATGAGCGCGAGCTACCGACTGCGGCAAAATCGCGTATCCCACTCCCGCCGCCAAGAGTTCCAAAGTTCCGGAGATGTGGGTGTCATCGAGAAGCTCCTGACGTGGCTCGTCGAGCCCGTCCAGGTCACTGCATGTGATCGAGTCGAGAGACGCTAAGAGCGATTCACGAGATGTGACCACAACCGGGGTTTCGCGATACAGGGGAATGACGTTGAGCTCGTCTGTCGCGTCGACATCCCGCAGGAATGCCATATGAGCCGAGCCGGCGAGGACGCCGCTCAGCGCGTCATCATTCGAGGCAGCTCGGATGTCGAGCGGGCGACGTCGCATCCGCTCGTTCCACATGCGCGTCCATTTGCCCGGCGTCACGCCCGTGACAAACAACACGACGAACGCATCCTCCATGGGCCCAGGCTAGTGCGAGGGGATCGAAGGCCGACGACTAGCCTGGTGCAATGAGCGACGAGCGCCCCGATACCCGCCAGCAGCCGAAACCCCGTGCACCCCAGCTGCTGAGCCCCGCCACCGCCGCGAAAAAGTTGAACGTGTATCTGCCCGCGACACCCGAGGAGTTCCGGGCGAACCCGATAAGCCGCGACGAGCTGAACGCGATGCAAGCCAGTCCGCCAGAATGGCTTGCCACTCTTCGACGCGAGGGCCCGCATCCGCGCAATGAGGTATCGCGCCGTCTCGGCATTTCCAATTCGGCGCTCGTACGCGGTGGTGTCAGCGACACGATGACGACAGCCGAGATCGGCGAGCTTCTGGATGAGATGCCGGCCTGGTTGGTCGCCGAGCGTCAGTCCGCTGCGGCCTCCGTGACGGCCCCGCAGCAGGCGGCCCCCGACGAGAGGTAGCCTGGGAGTGGTGTCGTGCGTTCTCGACGCCGCGAGAGGAACTTCCCAGTGGCAGACGAGTGCATCCACGGCTTCGAAGCGGGGCTGTGCGACAGCTGCTATCCCCGGCAGGCAAAGGAGCCGGCAATTGCGGTTGTGGCTCCTGGCAGCCGTCGGAACGCCGCACCAAAAAGGGTTCCCGGTGCCCGTAGTGCTGCCAACGCTCCTGCCGCCGTTGCGCAATATGTCTTTGCGCAGCAGCGGCTGTATCACGTCACCCACCTGCAGAACCTCGCGGGGATCATCGCCGATGAGGTCATCCGGGCAGACGCTGTGCCCGCCGTCGACGTCAGCGCACCCCTGACGCGCGAACTGCGTGCGTCGACCGAAGTGGCATCCGGAGACCCTGTTTCGCACCACGTCCCGTTCTTCCTGTCGCCCGACGCGTCGCGCTGGGACGAGCTGCGCACGGGCGCGCTTGGCGCGCATTGGTCGGACGAGGCTCGGGCTTCGAGCCCCCTCGATTTTGTGATCTTGGTGACCGAAGCCGGTAACTTGGGGCCCGACTCGGTCCTGAGCGACGGCGATGCGGCAGCTCCCAGCACTCGATTCGCTGTCGGTGCCGATGGGGCTGCGCCCTTCCTGCGTCGCGTGCGCGGAGACGACCCCGACTTTCTCGAGCCAGAGGTGCTGGCACCGGCTGCCGTGCCGTTCGACGTCATCTCGCTGATCGGTGTGGCCAACGACAGGGTGCGGGATCAGGTGAAGGCTCTTCTGCGCCCGCGCGGCGACGCCGCCCCCAAGGTCGCGGTCTACCCCCCGTGGTTCCAGCCGACCGGTAGTTAGCGGGTCTGCTCGCCGGTCGGATCCTTCGCCCGATCGTCATGCAGGGCTTCGCCACCGACGGGCTCTCCACCCCAGGTTTCGACGATCCATCCGTCATCGGGCGAGCCGATCAGCACCACGACTCCGGTGTTGTCGAGGATCGTGCGGCTGGTGAAGTCCTCACCAAGGTTCTTGCCGCGCGCTCCGGTCCAGACGCGTATCGCACCGCCGTGCGAGACCACCGCAACCGTCGCATCTTCGGGGTGGCGTTCCGCGATAGAGCGCAGTGCACCGTCGAACCGCTCGAAGAAGCGTGCGCCGTCAGGGCCTCCGGGCATGGCACGGTCGAGGTCTCCCGACAGCCAGCCGAAAACGGTCTCCAGGTAGGCCCATACGGCCTCTTTGTCGGCGCGGCCCTCCAGTTCTCCCGCCTCAATTTCCTCAATGCCTTCGATCACCATCGGCTCGAGGTTGAGGGCCCGAGCCAGGGGAGCGGCGGTGAGATGGGTACGGCTGAGAGGTGACACATAGATTGCGTCGATCGTCTCGTGGGCGAGGGCCGTGGGTATCGCCGCGGCCTGCTCCTCGCCGAGCTTGGTGAGGGGCGGCCCGGGGCGCGCGGTTTCTAGCTCACCGCGCACGTTCGCGGGGGTCTGGCCATGACGGATCAGAAGCAGGCGCATCGAGGTCAGCCTACGATCCTGAGGGCGTCACGCACCATTGGCTGTCCTGGTGACTATTCCAGTTCGGTGCCATCCCCGACCTGTTGGCCTTCGACGAGGGCGTCGGGGTTCGCGGGCGATCTGTGGACTTCAGGATGCCGCACGGGGGTCGAGCTTCCCACATGTGTGTCATCGGAGATTTCCGCCCCCGGACTGACAAGTCCCCTGCGAGGTGCCACTTCGTTATCGCGCATGCCCTCACGGTAGACCGCGTTGATGGACGCGGGCTGAGGCTCTCAGCGATCTTCGAGTTGCTAGTTGGCGCGGTAGGACTGCGTCAGAGTGTCGTTTGCTCCCAGGTTTGCCAATACCTGGACGCGGAGGCCGTCAGGTCGCACGGCGTCGCAGGTCACATCCGCTCCCACCGAAGCATCGTCGAGGATAGGCGGGCAGGAGACGGAGCTCAGGCGCCCTGTGTCGACAAGCCGCTCGTTCAGTGTGGACTGCACAAAGTAGGCCTTCGTGACCGGGGCAGCTGCTCCGCTTGCGAGAAGACCAGCAACACCACCGCCGAGCACAACAGCGATCGCCAGAAAGACCACGAGAAGCGTGTTTCCTGTTACCGCAAGTCGGCGTGCGATGAGGTAGGGAAGGGCACCGAGGAGGCTCCACAGCGCACGCGGTGAGCGGAATCCGCGGTGACGCAGGATCCGTGCATCGAGTACCGCAGCAGCCACGACCACCGCATAGAGCACGACGAGAATCGCGATCGCGGCGGGGGCAGATGCGGCGTACAGGAAGAGGTAGGCGGCGAGAGCACCGAGAACGAACAACAGGGCCGGCGTGATCGCGAGGAACCACCCAGTAAATGTTCCTGAGACAACCGGCACATAGGTGCTGGTCGCGATGCTTTCAGTTGTCGGCTTCGGTTCTGTGTGGTCCGTCCACGTTGCCCCGTTCCACCAGCGAACGAGGTCGGCAGAAGCCGGGTCTTCGTACCAGCCGGCAGAGACGACACGCGTTGCCTGAGCCTGTGCTTGATCGGTCACGTGTCTCTCCCCCCATTGGGTCCTGAGCACCATATGTAGGCGTCGGGTTTCAGTCTAAAAATGGAGCAGGTGGTGGGTAGGTCCCAGTTCGGGGCCTACCCACGGCACCTAGTTGGCCATCGACATGATGCCCCAGTCTTCCACTCGCCACTCGATCCAGCCGTTGGCGCGCTGAAGACTTACCGTGACGTTGAAGAATTCGCCGCCACTGTCGACAGCAGTGCACTGGAAGCTCGATCCGATGAGCTGCGGGGGAACCGCGGGACATTCGACCTTGAGGTTTGCGCCAAGGCTGATTGCGTCTTGTTCAATAGATTGCTCGGCTGCCGTCGAGAAGGTGCTCGGAGACATAGCAATAACAAGGCCGGGTACAGCGACAAGCGAACCGACGGTAAGCAGGCCGAAAGCACCCCAGGTGAGCAGCGGCCCGAACCCACGACCCGTTTCACGCACGACGGAAGCGAGTCGCGTGATGAGGTAGACCGGCGCGGTAAGGAACGACCAGGCCCAGTGCGCGGTGTGCTGGAATCCGTGGCGCTTGAGGGTCTGGCGATCGATTATCGCGAGACCGACAGTTGCCAAATAGGGAAGCACCACAATGAGGGCGATGAATATCGGGGATGCGCTGCCGGCCATACCTGAAAGCAGGAAGAGCAGCCCGAGCACGAGAATCAGCAACGGCATGAGGGCAATAACCCAGACCGGCCCAGTGGTCGCGCGCGGGGTGAAGTCGGGAATACTGGTGTGCGTCGCCTGGCGCCGCTCGTAGTCGGCTCGGAACTGGTCCTCGGGCACAAAGTGCGCCGAGGATTCCCCCACGTAAGAGAAAGCGGGACGAGGCATGGCGGTCTCTGCGGCCGTCTCACCGAGCAGGTCGTCGAAACGGTTGTCGAGCAGGAACGGCATGCTCGTGGGAGCGTCCTCGACGTACGTCGTTTCGGCCAGACGCTCTGCAGGCGAAGGTTCGTCGATGGTGATCTCTTCGCGCACGGGTGCTTCAAGCGATAGCAGCGGGTCGCCGAAGAGGGGCTGGCTATCAACCCGCGCCGTGCCCGCCGCACCCTGCTGCAGGATGATCGGCGCGTCGGTTTCGGTCTCGAGCCGTTCCCGCTCGCGTCGCTCACGCCGTGTCAGCGCGTCGTCGCCCAGAGAGTCATCGATGACGTAGAGGCGGTCATCGGCAAAGTCTTCGTCATCATCAGCGAATGCCAAGCGGGGTATTACGGTCTCTGTCGCCACCATCGGCTGGCGTGCGTCCGATGTGTGTTCCGTCCACGAGTGGTTGTCCCACCAGCGAAGCTGGGGAAGGCCCAGCGGATCCGGATACCAACCTGCCGGCACGCGCACGTCATTGTCTACCAACGAACGCTCCTCAATACATGGTCCCCCGGTGCGAATCACCGTTACTCAGCAAATAGTAAGGGTCGGGCGATATCGAGGGGAAGATTCGTCGCATACCCCAACCAGGGGACACGCGCGTGCGGGACGGGGCGCGATTTGGTGCAGACTCATCCAGTGCTGCACGACGGACTTCCTGCCCCGTGGGACCCGGATCTCTTCGTCGTCGCCTTTGATGAATGGGTTCGCTCGCGAGGAATGGTTCTCTATCCTGCGCAGGAAGAGGCGGTCCTCGACCTCGCCCTGGGATCCCATGTTGTGGTGTCGACTCCGACCGGCAGCGGAAAATCACTGATCGGAATCGCCGCTCACGCCGCTTCTCTCGCGCAGAACTCGCGCAGCTGGTATACGGCTCCGATCAAGGCTCTCGTCAGCGAAAAGTTCTTCGCCCTAGTCGACATCTTCGGGGCCGAAAACGTGGGTATGGTCACCGGGGATTCTCGTGTGAACCCCGACGCACCGATTATCTGTTGCACGGCAGAGATCCTGGCCAACTTTGCGTTGCGGCACGGTTCTGAGGCCGATGTCGGCACGGTCATCATGGATGAGTTCCACTACTACTCGGACCCGGATCGTGGCTGGGCCTGGCAGGTGCCGCTTCTGCTCATGTCGCGGGCACGGTTCGTGCTCATGTCGGCGACTCTGGGTGATGTTGACGCGCTTGCGGCGGATCTTGAGCGTCGCACGGGCCGAGAGGTGGCACGGATCACGGGCGTGGATCGCCCGGTGCCGCTGCATTTTCGTTGGTCGATGACCCCGATTCACGAGACCGTGCAGAACATCTTGACCGAGGGACTCGCTCCCATATACATCGTGCACTTCTCGCAGGCAGCCGCAGTTGAGAAGGCCCAGGCTTTGTCGAGCCTCAACATCGCAACGCGTGAGCAGCGCGATGCGATCGCCGCGGCGATCGGTGATTTCAGGTTTTCCGTCGGATTCGGCGCCACCTTGTCGCGCCTGATTCGTGCGGGAATCGGGGTGCACCATGCGGGGATGCTGCCGAAGTACCGACGTCTGGTCGAAACCTTGGCGCAGCAGGGGCTGTTGAAAGTCATTTGCGGAACCGACACCCTCGGGGTCGGAATCAACGTTCCGATCCGGACTGTACTTCTCACCGGGCTGACCAAATTCGATGGAACACGGATGCGCCAGTTGACGGCGCGCGAATTCCACCAGGTGGCGGGACGTGCCGGTCGCGCCGGGTACGACATAGCCGGTGACGTCGTCGCTCAGGCGCCCGAGCATGAGATCGAAAACGCACGAGGCGCCGCCAAGGCCGGAATTGATCCCAAAGCCAAGAAGAAGCTGGTGAAGAAGCGGGCGCCCGAGGGGTTCGTCTCGTGGGGTGAGCCTAGTTTTCAGCGGCTCATAGCGGCACAACCCGAAACGCTGGCTTCGTCAATGCGAATAAGCGCGGCGATGATGATCGGGCTGATCAGCAGGCCAGGAGCCGAGATTCGTGCCGATCAGTCCGGTAGCGCGTTCGCCATCGTTCGCGAGTTGATATTTGACAGCCACGAATCACCGGCCCGCAAGCGAGCTTTAGCGAGGAGGGCGCTCGGCATCTATCGCACGCTGAGGGCGGGGGAGGTCGTCGTGCAGCACGGGGGAGGCTTCGATGGCTCCGCACGCAGTGAACTCGCGGTGGATCTTTCGGAGGACTTCGCGCTCAACCAACCTCTCTCTCCGTTTGCCCTCGCCTCATTCGACCTGCTCGATCGGGATGCCCCGAGCTATCCGCTCGACATGATCTCGGTTGTCGAGTCGACTCTCGACGATCCGCGCCCGGTGCTCAGCCAGCAGCAATTCCGTGCGCGTGGCGAAGCAGTCGCGGCGATGAAGGCCGAGGGTATCGAGTACGACGAACGGATGGAGCTGCTCGAGGCGATCACCTGGCCGAAGCCCCTCAACGATCTGCTCGAGCAGTCATTTGCTGTCTTTGCAACGTCACAGCCGTGGGTGCGGGATTTCGAGCTGAGTCCCAAATCGGTCGTACGAGATATGTACGAGCGCGCCATGACCTTCAGTGAATACATCGCCTACTACCAATTGGCTCGTAGCGAAGGTCTCGTGCTGCGCTACCTGTCCGACGCCTATCGAGCTGCTCGACAGACAATTCCGGATACGGCGAAGACTGACGAGCTGCGGGATCTCATCGAGTGGCTCGGTGAGCTGGTGCGTCAGGTGGATTCGTCACTGCTCGACGAATGGGAAGCGCTAACGCACCCGTCAGAGGATTCCGCGGCGACGGCCGTGATCCGACCGCCCACCTCAGTTGTGACCAACCGACGCGCGTTCCTGGTGCTCGTCCGTAATGCGCTATGGCGCCGCGTCGACCTTGTTGCGCGCCAGCGCGACGAGGAACTGATCGCGCTTGATCCGGATGTCGATTGGTCGTCGGCGCTCGACGACTACTTCGCGGATCACGACAGCGTGAGTGTTGACGCTGATGCACGCAGCAACGCCCGACTGATCATCGACGAGAAACCGGATCGCTGGGAGGTGCGGCAGGTGCTCGCCGATCCCGCCGGTGATCACGACTGGGGTATTCGCGCTGTGGTGGATCTCGTCGAATCAGCCGAGCTGGGGTTCGCGGTCGTACGTGTCGTCGGCCTCGACCGACTCTGAGACGAGACCCGAGAACCATCGGGCACCGGCGCCGATACTCGTCAGAAGCGAACCAGCGCCGACGAGGAAAAAGACGACGGCAAGCGGAGGGATGTTCCCAGCAAGGCAGGCTGACGCGGCCAAGCAGCCATTGGCGTCGGCGATCGCCACGTCAACGACGGCGAAACTGATGGCTGAGGTTACGACCGCGACGAGCGCGGCGATGCCCAACACCCTGCGCGAGTGCATCCTGATCCTTCTGCGTCCGCGGTGAGGACTGCACCGACAGGTTATGAAATCGCGCAGAATCGCGGCATTCCCATTTCCGGTGCCGCTCACTCTGGGGCCACGGAAACTTGTCGCATTCGGCATCATTGCCATAGTGCCGGCGTTCCATTCGATACTCGGCCGGTAGTCGATCGGCCACGGGAAGGACCCCAATGTCTGTTGTTCTGCATGCCACCTGGACCGTTACTCCGGGTCGTGAGCACATCGTGCGGGAGGCGCTTGCCTCCCTGGCTCCAGCGACTCGCGAGGAGCCCGGCTGCCTCTTCTTCCAGCCATATGTCGATCCGGCTGAGCCGAATGTGATCCGCATCTTCGAGGTCTACCTTGATCAGGATGCGGTAACTGCCCACGCCGAATCGGCCCATTTCGCGCAGTGGGCCCTTGGCGTCGCGATCCCCGAACTCATCGACCGCCGTCGGGAGTTCTTCGAGACTCTCGACGTCTAGCGAGACTCCCACCGCACCTCGTCGGGGCGGACATCGTTTCGCCATCCGCGCCAGACCGGATGCCGCAACCGGCCGTCTCCGGTCGCCTCGCCATATTCCACTTCGGCCACCATCGTCGGCGACACCCAATGTGCGTCGCGCGCATCGACTGTGGGAACCCCTCTCACCGAGCTTCTGTCGCTGGAGATCCTGTCGAGTCGGGCGCGCAGGGCCTGCAACTCGCCGTCGCTGAAACCGCTGCCGACTCGGCCCACATAGCGCACGCCATCTCCATCGGGAACGCCGAGCAGAAGTGAACCGATGGAGTCTGAGCGGTGGCCTTTTCCGGGTCGCCAGCCCACCACGATCACGTCCTGCGTCTGTGTGTGCTTGATCTTGATCCAGTCGCGGCTGCGCTTGCCTTCGCGGTAGGGGCTTGAGCGGCGTTTAGCCATAATCCCCTCAAGGCCCAATTCGCGGCTTGTCGCGATGGCCGCGGTCAGCTCGGTACCGAGCTCCGGGGGCACCACGATCGTGCGGGTCTCGTGGACGGCACCCACGAGGCGCTCCCTACGGACGCTGTATGGCTCGGATGTCAGTGTGCCGCCGCCGAGTGACAGTACGTCGAAGAGGTAAAGCGCAACGGGGGCGGCCAATTGACCACGCGCAATATCGCGGGGGGTCGTCAATCCCGAACGTCGTTGAATGAGTTCGAAGCTGGGCCGCCTGTTTTCGTCGAGCGCGACGATCTCGCCGTCAAAGACGCCTGTCCCTTCGACGGCGTCGGCGAGCTCGGCAAGTTCCGGAAAGGTCGGAGTGAGATCCAGCCCGTTGCGGGAGCGAAGCTCGACAGTGCGCGAGCCAGCCGTTTCGGTGACAGTCGCGATCGCGCGGTAGCCGTCCCATTTCATTTCATAGGCCCAGTCGTCCCCGCCCGTGAAGTCGGCCGGATCCCCGAGCGTTGCGAGCATCGGGCGCACGGTGCCGGCCCCTCCGGTCCTCGTCCCCACAACGGTCTTCCCGTTTCGCCGCACAGGCGCAGCAGGGGCGGCGGCGCGCGCGCCAGGCCCGGATGACCACACACCTTTGCGCTGATCCTTCATGCGGTGCATGAGCCAGTTCTCTTTCGCAGCGCCGCCGACGCTGTCCGACGTCGTTCGAATCAGCGCCAGACGATGCGAGCCGTGCTTCTCACCGTGAATGATGACAACGACCTCGTGATCGCTGAACTTCTCCTCTTCATATATGCCGCGGTCCCAGATCGTGACGGTGCCGGCGCCGTATTCTCCGCGCGGGATCGTGCCCTCGAACTGTCCGTATTCGAGCGGGTGATCTTCGACATGGACGGCAAGATGATTCGCATCGTCGAGGGGGATGCCTTTGGGGACTGCCCAGCTCACCAGAACGCCGTCCCTCTCGAGCCGGAAGTCGTAGTGCAGTCTGCGCGCGTGGTGCTCCTGAATCACAAAAGTCGGTTGCCGGCGCGGATCGGCATTCGGGGGCTTGTCGCCCATGGGTTCCGGGGTCTTGGCCGAGTCGCGCTTCGACCGGTAGGAGCCCAGAGCCTCATTATGGTGACCCGTTCGGTGGCTCGCCGAGAGGTCGGCGAGCAGGTCTCCCTTCTTCTCGACGCGCTTCAGCACATCTGTGAACTCGAGATGGGTGAGTGAAGGGGATGCGAGCTCGCGCCAGGTGCGCGGGGCAGCGACCGTGGGACGAATTCGCCCCCGCAAGGAGTAGGGCACGATTGTGGTCTTCGCTGCGTTGTTCTGACTCCAGTCGACAAGAACTTTGCCGCCGCGGATCGATTTCTTCATATCGCTGACCACGAGGTCAGGGTGATCGGCCTCGAGAGACCGCGCGAGTTCATGGGCGACCGCTGACACTTCATCGCTTGTCTGTCGGCCGTCGAGGGCCGCATAGAGGTGAATGCCCTTGCTGCCACTCGTGACGGGCAGCGGGTTGAGTCCCATGCCGGAAAGGATTGCGCGCACGAGGCGGGCCACTTCGGCGCATTCCGCCAGGCCCGCCCCTTCGCCTGGGTCCAGGTCGAGCACCATGCGATCGGGGTTCTGCCGCGCGCCTCCCGGGCCGAATCGCCACTGAGGAACGTGGATTTCGAGGGCAGCCTGTTGGGCAATCCAGACCAGGGTTGCCAGATCGTTGACGAGCGGGTAGACGTTCACGTGATCCGAGTGCTGGATTTCGCGACGGGCGATCCACTCGGGCGCGGAGGCTGGCACGTTCTTTTCAAAAAACACCGGGCCGGGGTCTGCCGCTGTCCCTGTGCCGCTGACCCACCGCTTGCGGGTCGCGGCCCGATCGCGCGCGTGCGGAATCAACACATCGGAAACGCGCGAGTAGTAGTCGAGGACCTCGCCTTTGGTCGTTCCCGTCTCGGGGTAGATCACCTTGTCGAGATTGGTGAGACGTAGTCGCCGCCCGCCGACCTCCACGAACGTTTCGGTTCCGGCCATGCGTTCACGCTAAGGGGAGCTCTCGAAAAAGCCCAGGGGGTATACAGCGTCCACATCCGGGACGAAAATGACACCATGCGCTCGATCTGGAAAGGCTCGCTGAGTTTCGGTCTCGTCAACGTGCCGGTGAAACTGTTCTCGGCAACCGAAGACCACGACGTTCCTTTGCACCAGGTCCATGACAAAGATGGCGGACGGATCCGGTACAAGCGGGTGTGTGAGATCGACGGTGAGACAGTCGACTTTGAGCACATTCAGAAGGCATATGTGGATGGCGAGCAGACCGTGGTGTTGACCGAGAAGGACTTCGCAGCGCTGCCGGCCGAGCGCAGCAAGGACATCGATGTCGTGGAGTTCGTCCCCACCGAACAGGTCGATCCGATCATGTTTGAAAAGAGCTACTTTGTCGCACCGGACTCGAAGTCGACGAAGGCCTATGTGCTGCTGATGCGCACACTTGACGAGAGCGACCGCACCGCGATCGTGCAGTTCGCTCTGCGTCAGAAGACACGATTGGCGGCGCTGCGCGTGCGAGACGGGGTGCTCGTCATGCAGACCCTGCTGTGGGATGACGAGGTGCGTGAGGCCCGATTCCCCGAACTCGACGAGTTGCCGACGATCTCGGCGGCGGAGTTGAAAATGTCGCGTCAACTGGTCGAGAGCTTCTCGAGCGATTTCACGCCGGAGAAATTTACCGACGACTATCAAGAGCAGCTGCGAACCCTGGTTGAGGCGAAGCTCGAGCAGGGTGACGCGCTCGACACGGAGGCGACCTTCGGGCGCGAGACCGAGGGAGGCGGGGAGGTTCTCGACCTTATGGAGGCGCTTCGGCGATCCGTTGAATCTCAGCGCGGAGGGACAGCCAAGAAGGCGCCCGCCAAGAAAAAGGCACCCCCCAAAAAGAAGTCCGCCTAACTTTCTGTGCGCTTATCTCGTGAACGCACCTCGTCGGCGATGCGGTGAGCCGACGCAACGTCGCTGTCCCGCTGTCGGGCAATGATTCGATTCCGGCGAGTATCTCGCAGAGGCAACAGCACGACTTCTTCCGCGCGTTCCCCGCGGGCGAGCTGACGCAGGCGAACGAACTCCGCGTCGATCTCGGCACCTCCCACTAATGCTGCGTTAGTGAGGTAGGCCCACAGGAGAGCGATGAGGACACCCCCTAGTGATCCATAGAGAGCGTCGTAGTGTCCGGCGACCACGATGTATAGAGCGAAACCGAGGGTCGCAACGACCCACAGCGTGACGGCCGCGAGCGATCCGATGCTTGCCCAGCGCACACGGGTATGTCGCACATTCGGGGTTGCCGAGTAGAGCACGGCGATCAGGACGATGAGCAAGAGCAGCAGCAGAGGCCATTTGCCCACATTCCAGAGCTGCGTCGTGAGGGGAGCGATTCCGCGGCGTCCCAAAATGTCGGCCGCGGCCGCCGGGGTAACGAGAACGATTGTCGCAATCGCTGCCGCGAGGGCCGTGACAACAACGGCGACGACGAGCATGCGTGCGCGAAAGGCCCAAAACGGGCGGCCTTCCTGGACCTCATAGACGGCGTTGATGGCTCGTCCCAGAGCGGTGGAATACCCGGATCCCGTCCAGAGCAGAAGTATCACTCCGAGCACGAGAGCTGCGGGTGCGTTCCCGAGACTCAGTAGTTCGCCGAGGCCGCGTCGGATTTCCGTTGCCGCGTCATCGGGAAGCAGAGTACGTGCGACGGCCACAAGGTCATCGAGTGCGCGCGTGCGGTCGTCAAAGAGCGCAAAAGCCGACACGAGGACGAGTGCCGCCGGGAATGTAGTCAGCGCCATGAAGAATGTCAGCGCCGCCGCGGCGTCGATCCCGCGATGCCGCATGAAGCCGTGCCCCGCGCGAACGAGGGCAATGCGCCAACTGCCGCGCGGGAGTCGGGGGGTGCGTGTCACCGCTTCGGCCGTTCTCCAGGATCCTCGCCGAGCGTCGCAAGGAGTCGACGCGAGCGCGCAAAGGCCGGTAGTGCCAGCCATGCCGTGACGCACAGCACGGCGCTGACCGTTGACGCGATAATTCCGGCCGCCAGCCCCGCTACAACCGAGAAGATCAACAGGGTCGTGCCACTAAGGGTCAGGGCGACAAAGAGCAGAGTGAACGCGAGCAACACATTGGTTATCCGCACGATTTGCGGCTTCGCGCCTTGGCGGAACAGGACCCTGTGCAGGCTCACCGGGGCGAGGGCGGTGAGGGTCGCAAGGGCGGCACAACACACCAGGGTGAGGTAGATGACACGTTGACCGTCTGTGAGATCGGTGAACCGCTGTTGAAAGGGAATGGTCAGCAGGAAGCCCGTGAGTATCTGCGATCCCGTCTGCGTAACCCGCAATTCGCTCAGCAGTTCGGCCCAGTTGCGGGCGAGGCGCTGTGCTTCGGTCTCATCTCGGCCATCGTCGGGGACGGCAGCCACATTGTCAGCGGTCACCCGTCGATCGTAGGCCGACCCGCGCGCACCTCGGCTAATCTCGGGGGCATGAGCACCCCCGCGCCGTCAGGCATCGATGTGCTCGCAGTTCTGCAGGCGGAAATCGGCGACGCCGTGATTACCGACGCTTCTGCCTTAGAAGCTGTGCGCGTCGACAAGTCGGGTCATATGTCGGCTGCTCCTCCTCTCGCACTCGTCGAGGCGCGCAGCGTCGACGACGTGCAGACAACGCTGCGCTGGGCGACTGCCTATCGCATCCCGGTGGTGCCTCGCGGGGCCGGCACCGGGCTGGCAGGTGGTGCCATTGCAGGCTTCGGCGAAATCGTCCTCTCGACGCGTGCGATGAACCGTGTGCTCGAGGTGTCCATCGACGACGAGCTCGCCGTAGTCGAGCCGGGAGTTGTCAACGCAGACCTCAACGAATTGCTCGCGGAAAGCGGTCTGTGGTTCGCTCCCGATCCGGCGAGCAAGGCGATTTCGACAGTCGGCGGCAATATCGCGACGAATGCTGGCGGCCTGCTGTGTGCCAAATATGGCGTCACTCGTGAATCGGTGCTCGGCCTTGCGGTTGTCTTGGCCGATGGCCGTCTCGTTCGTTTCGGTCACCGCACCATCAAGGGCGTCACCGGATACGACCTGACCGCGTTGATGATCGGGTCCGAGGGCACCCTCGGTGTCATCGTGGAAGCCACCCTCAAGCTGCGCCCCCTGCGCAGCGGCACGATGGTGACGGCCAGCGCCGGGTTTCCATCAGTCGAACAGGCGGCGCGCGCCGCAGCTGACATCAGCGCGAGTGGTGTGCGCCCGGCGATTATGGAACTTCTCGATCACGCCGCCCTCGAGGCGATTGGGGAACATCTCGGCCTGGATCTGGTGGGCCGCGGGGCGCAACTTCTCGTGCAGACAGATGGAGCCGGGTCACGATCTGAAGCGAAAAAGGTCAGCGCGATAATGACCTCGCTGGGCGGGGTTGTCGAAACGACTGACGATCCGGATGAAGGGGAACGGCTCTTCGAGATTCGCCGAGCGTTCCACGCCTCGCTGCTTCCCCGCGGCATGGTCCTGATCGAAGATGTCGCCGTTCCTCGGAGCGCACTGCCGAGGATGTTTGCAGCTATCGAGCGGATCGCGGACACGCACGGCATCGAGATCGCGACAGTGGCGCATGCGGGAGACGGAAACCTGCATCCCAATTTCGTCTTCGCGCCGGAATGGGAGAACGGTCAGCCGGTTGTGCCCGATCGTGTGTGGGCGGCGGCGGACGAGCTCTTTTCTGACTGCCTGCGATTAGGCGGCACATTGACGGGCGAGCACGGCGTCGGCGTATTGAAGCGGCGCTGGCTCAAACGCGAGCTCGGTGACGACAGTTTTGATCTGCAGCAGCAGGTGAAAGGGGTGTTCGATCCGCTCGGCATTCTGAATCCCGGCAAGGTCTTCTGACGGGAATATCGTCCGGTGCCATCCCGTTTCACCCATCGAGGTGAACACAAAACGATGACCACGACACCGATGACCACTCCGATTCTGACCGCGCCCTCAGCCCGTGCGGCCGCGCGCCACACCATGAGGTCCCTCGTCCCTCGCCCGACGACCGGACGGTTGCGCCTTCGGCCGACGCGACGCGGTCGGGGATTCGTCGTGGGTTCTGTCGATGCGGCGGGTCCTGACACCAACGGCTTCGCACCGCGCGACCGCGTGGCTTGGCGCGACCGGGGGCAGGACCTCGGTGAATTGCTAATCATGGACCAAGACGATGTTCTCGGCGTGCCGTCGTGGATCACAGACGAGCAGGTTGTGAGCTACCTCGGTGCGGGTCTCATCGCGCGAGCCCTGGTGCGAACACGTCCGTTCGTGCGCGGGGAAGAGATCCGTATTCACTCCTCGGACGCTCTCGTCTCGGAGATGACGGCGGCGTGGGTGCGCTCGCTCGGAGTGCAAGTTGTGGATCGGGGGACGGCGGTCGCTCTTCGTGACGACCCGCAGGTCCGTCGCCGCGAGCTCGGCAGCCACGGTCGCCTGGCACAGGCCGCAGTTGAAGTGTTCCAGGCCATCCGGTCCGGTGTCTTCGACGGGGTGAGGCCGATTCCCGGGACTGAGATTCGCACGGCGGCTTAGAGTCCGGTTCGGTTCGGCCCGGACGGCTCTAGGCTGTCTGCATGGGTTTTCTACCGAGTCTCGACGACGCAGATCTGAGCCCGTCCGCCCGCGCGGCGGTCGATGCCTACCTTGTCGAGCATCCGGGCCCTCTTTCATCACTGGAGCGAACCCTGCTTGTCGACCCCTCGGTATTAGCGGCATATTCCGGGGGAGATGCGCTACGGGATCAGGTTGTGCCGTACCTGGGTGAGCGCGCGGTGAATCTCTTCATGTACGCACTCAGCACGGCGTGCGGGGCGGCGCTTCCTGTGGCCGAGATCCGCTCGGCGCTCGCCGCAAGCGGTGACAACCCCGACGCTCCCCAGGTCACGGAGACCGAGCAGCTGCTGATTGACTGGGCGCGCGCGATCGGGGCCGCGCCGGGCGGCATCGCTCCTGAGCTCACGGCGCGCGTCGACGAGGTCTTCCAGCCACGACTGCGTCTGCTTCTCACGGCACTTGCCGGATTCGTCGTGGCGACTGCCGTTTTCGCTCAGGTGGGACAGGTCGAAGCTGGCGCATAAGCGACCATCCGGGTCCGGATAGTGTGTGTGCCATGAGTGACACACCGCGTGCTGTGCGCGTCGCACACGCACCGGTAAGTGCCCCCGCCGAAGTGCTTGTCGCCTCGAGCGAACTTCCCAGCCCGGTCTTCGCCGAAGTGATCCGCAAGCGGCGCGGTCCCGTGGCACTTGTTGTGGTGGGAATCGTCCTCGGGGCCATCGCGGCGCTCGCAATACTTGCGTATTTCCTCCTCGCCCTAGGCCCTGGGCTTACCTTCACGGCGGGGCTCCTTGCCCTTATCCCGCTTGCTGTTGTGCTCCTGACTATCCGGTGGATTGACAAATGGGAACCCGAGCCGCGAAGCGGATTGATCTTTGCCTTCCTCTGGGGTGCCGGGGTGTCGATCTTTGTTGCCCTCTTCACCGACGTTGTGGTCTCTCAAGCCATCGTGTCGAGTGGAACTCCGGCAAACAGCACGATCCTCTTTCAGACGGTCGTCCAGGGTCCTGTCGTGGAGGAGCTGGGCAAAGGATTTGGCGTCCTGCTGATCTTTATCGTCGGACGACGCTTCTTTGACGGTCCGCTTGACGGAGTCGTTTACGCCGCGACCGTTGCGGCCGGATTCGCCTTCAGCGAGAACATCCAATACTTCGGTTTGCAGGTCTACAACGCCGGGGGATTCGATGGATCGGTGGGTGAGATCTTCCTCATCCGTGGCATGCTGTCGCCGTTCGCCCATGTCATGTTCACGGCCCTAACGGGACTGATGATCGGACTCGCCTCGAAGCGCGGCAGCATTCGCCTGGCGATCGGCGCATTCGTCGTAGGAGTTATTCCGGCGATCCTCTTGCATGCGTTCTGGAACGGTGCGCTCTTTGTCGTGTACAACTTCTACGTCTACTTCCTGTTTGTTCAGGTGCCACTGTTTGCGATCGCAGTGGCGGGCGTTATCGCTTTGCGTCGACGCGAGGCGGCGATGACGCAGCGACACCTCATGGAGTACGCGGCAGCGGGCTGGCTCAATGCGGCCGAAGTGCAGATGCTGGGGACGCCCGCGGGTCGGCGTACTGCGCGTGCCTGGGCTCGCCGCACCGGCAACCGCGCCGTCATGAACGAATACATCAGGGACGCGACGCACCTGGCCTTCACGCGCAACCGCATCGTCGCGGGGCGCGACACCATTGGATCGCAGAAGGATGAGCGGGTGCTGCTGCATCAGGTGGCCGAATCCCGCCGGGCACTCGCCGCAGCTCAGACCCCTTAACAGACTCATCGCCCGGCGGTGGGCCGATGGCTCCGACTCGTCCAGGCGATGAGTTGATCTAGCTACAGACTGCACCCGCGGGGGTGACCCGTCAAGGGGACAGTTCCGTACGCCGAATACGATCAATCCATGAGTCGCGTCGTCAGGTTCGCATCGTTCGGTTCTCCGGAGGTCCTCGAGGTCGTCGAGGAGGAGCTTGGCGAGCCCGGTCTCGGCGAGGTCCGCGTGCGGATGCGTGCCGCAGGTCTCAATCCTGTCGACTCCAAGATCCGGCGTGGCGGCGATGCGTATCCGACGATTCTGCCGTCTGGATTGGGACGCGAGCTCGCGGGAACCGTGGAGTCGACCGGACCTGGAGTTCAGACGCTTGCCGCAGGCGATGAGGTATTCGGGACGATTCCTGGAGGTGCACTTGCCGACTCGGTGATCGCCGCCGAATCGTTCTTCGCCTTCAAACCGGCAGCACTGCCGTGGGATGTTGCGGGCGGGCTCGCCCTAGCAGGGCAGACAGCCTGGGATGCCCTGGCATCTCAGAAGCTGCAGGCCGGTGACACGATTGTCGTGAGTGCGAGTGCAGGAGGGGTGGGAAGCATCCTCTCGCAACTTGCGCACCGCGAGGGCATCCGGGTGATCGGCAGTGCCTCGTCACGCAACCACGGGTGGTTGCGATCCCGCGGCATTGAACCCGTGGAATATGGGGATGGTTTCGTCGCGACAGTACGTGATCTCGCACCTGACGGCATAACTGCTGCTTTCGACCTGGCGGGCGGGGATACGGTGCGACAGTTCATCGAGCTCGGCGTTCCTCGCGACCGCATCAACACCAACGCCATGGGTGCCGACACTCCAGAGGGTGTCCAAAGGGTGGGTCGCGGTCCGACCTCGCTGGCAACCCTCGCAACTCTGGCGGCGATAGTCATCGACGGCGCCGTTGAGGTTCCGATTGCCGCGAGTTTTTCGCTCGATGAGATCCAGGCAGCCTTTACGTTCCTCGATACCGGCCACCTGCGCGGCAAGGTAATTGTGCGCGGGCGCGACGACTGATCGATCAGCCGCGCGTACACGCGCCCGACGAGACGGCCGCCGTCAGACGGGGTGCTGCTTCGGCGACCGGTTGCAGTTCGGCATTCGTCATGGCGTAGCCGAGTTCGGCATCCTTCGCGTTTCGAGCAAATACGATTCCGGCTACCGCGCCCGTCGTCGACAGCAATGGTCCTCCGGAGTTTCCCGGATTTACGCGCGCCGCGAGAGTGTAGATCTCGCGGGGGGAGCGGCTGGTGCCGTAAATGTCATCCATTTGTTCCGTCGACACGGCGAGGACGCGCGCGCCGCCGGTCGTGAACGGCCCACCGAATGGATAGCCGTCGACGACGCCTGTGTCGTTAACCACGAGCGGGGATGCCAGAGGCAGGGCCGGGGCTTTGAGCCCGTTCACCGAGATCACGGCCAGGTCATCGTGGGGATCGAAGTAGACGACTCGACCATCGAGTGCCTGACCGTTGGGTGCCTCGATCACGGGTGCCTCCACACCTGCGACCACGTGCGCATTCGTGACAACGCGGTCCGGAGCGATGACAACTCCTGAACCGGTCTGGTTCTGTCCGCAGGCGTAAGCGGTGCCCCCGACGCGCACCACAGATTGCGCGGCCGCCTGAAGGGCTGAGCTATTTCCATCGACATTCGGCGCTCCCGGTGAGCTGGTGATCCCGCCCAGAGCCTCGGCGATCGTCGGGAGTCCCTGCTCGAGAATCGCGGCACGTATGCGCGCGAGAGCAGCGTCGACCGGCTGAGGGGTGAGCTGCTCGACAGCCGTGAGCACACGAGAGCTCGCAATCGCCGAGGAGAGCACGGGCACCCCCAGGGCGCCGACGCTTCCGACGATGAGCGCGATGGTGAGGAGGGACGCGACAGCCGTGATGCAGGCTCCGAGGATCCTGTCGATTGTGTGAAGGGGTCCTTTCGGCATTTTTCGCCTGAGCATCACGCCGACGCGAACTCCCGCTGCGTGGCCGCCGACAAGCAATCCGATACCGAGCGCCACGACGATCATCGTCCGCCAGAACGGAGCCGGAATGATGGCCGCGACCAGCGGGATCGCGATGAAGGCGATGATGGCGCCAGCGATCGTACCGATGATCGCGCTTGCGCTGCGTGCAAAGCCTGCACGCCATCCGTCGATCAGGAGGGCTATGAGGGTGACGACCAGCAGCACATCGAGGATCAGCGCGGCGAGCATATCTGCACACTAATGGTGTCCGGTGGGGACGTCGCGCCCTAACCCTGTGGGTTACCTCGGTGTGCCCTGAGGAACACACCTCTGCTAACATCTGAAGGTTGCCGTCCAACGGCCGCGGATCAAGAGAGCCGCTCCATAAGGGAGCCGGCACCGCGCAACAAGCAGAGAGGGGATCCCATCTATGGCACTCGAACAAGACGTCAAGAAGGCGATCATCGACGAGTACGCAACCCATCCCGGTGACACGGGTTCCCCTGAAGTGCAGGTCGCCATGCTGACCCGCCGCATCAAGGACCTCACCGAGCACCTCAAAGAGCACAAGCACGACCACCACTCGCGTCGTGGCCTGTTGCTTCTGGTCGGACAGCGCCGTCGCCTGCTGGGTTACCTGCAGGACATCGACATCGCGCGTTACCGTTCGCTGATCGAGCGTTTGGGCCTGCGCCGCTAGTTCGCAGCGCAGACGCCGCATCGCAGACGTCGAGTCGGGCCGTCATCCTTCGGGGTGGCGGCCCGTTCGTCGTCCCTGACAGAATCATGCGGTGTACCCGATCCGCCGTGATCTACCTGCAGGCGACCCGTTATTCCAAAAAGGGGCGCCCCATTACTTCCTAAGCGACTAGCGTCGGATGCATGTCGTGGAGAGTCGTTTTTCGCAGCCTGGGTGGTCCTGAAGTCCTCGAGATTGAGGATGTCCCCGAACCCCATGCCGGGCCGGGGCAGGTGAGGGTCGCCGTCACAGTGATGGGGCTCAACCCCTTCGACTTCAAAAGATTCGGCGGCCTTCCCACATCCTCCGGTCAGGCAGTTGCCTTGCCAGCCGGCAATGGATCCGACTTCGCCGGAACCGTGGATGAGGTCGGCGAGGGTGTGACGGGGTTCACAGTTGGTGACGAGGTGTGGGGTGGCTGGATAGGGCACGCCCAAGCCGAGTATCTCGTGATCGACCCCGCGAAGCTGAATCGGCGTCCCGAAGGCCTGCCAGTAGAGGTGGCCGGGGCTTTGTTCACCGTCAGCGGCACGGCTTGGGCGAGTGTCGCATCCCTCGGGCTTACGGCCGACGACACGGTCCTTGTGAGCGCGGCGGCAGGCGGCGTGGGCCTGCTTGCAGTTCAGCTCGCTCGCCGAACCGGCGCGACAGTCATCGGCACGGCGGGCCCCGACAATCAGGAGTTCGTGAAGTCGCTCGGTGCCATTCCCGTCGTCTACGGCGAAGGCGCGGCCGACCGCGTTCGTGCGGTGGCGCCGTCACCCGTGACTGCGGCTCTCGACAACCAGGGACGGGAATCCGTGGACCTGGCAATATCCCTCGGGGTTCCCGGAAACCGCATCAATTCGATTGCCGATTATGCCGCCCCCGCAGACTTCGGTGCCTCACTCGTCGGCAGTAGTGGCGCGTCGGACGACGACCGCCGCGCCGTCGCCGATCTCATCGCACGCGGTGAGGTGCGGCTCCCGATCGATTCCACGTACCGATTCGACGAGGTGCAGCAGGCCTATGCCCACCTTTTGGGGCGTCATGTGCGGGGCAAGGTCGTGCTGACCAGCCAGTAGGGTTCAGTCACACCATCTCGTCTGCCTCCCGGAGGAACCCGTGAACAAACCCACTTTTGGCGAGCGTTCGCGCTACTGGTTCGACACCTGGATGGCCCGCGGGCCCATTGCCCTCATTGCTCTCCTGGGGCTCGCGACCCTCGCTTTGGTGGTCGTGCTCGGCGGCATCACCACAATCGTCGTGGCACTGCTTCCTGACAAGAACAATTCCTTCAGCGCGGACTACACACCATGGGATGTCTTCTGGGGCAGCCTCATGCGCACGCTGGACCCCGGCACGATGGGCGGCGACCAGGGCTGGCTGTTCCGCCTGCTCATGCTCATCGTCACCATCGGTGGGCTCATCATCGTGGCAAGCCTCATCGGCATCATCTCGGGTGCCTTCGACAGCAAAGTCGAAGAGCTGCGGAAGGGCCGCTCCCGGGTCCTCGAAACGGACCACACGCTGATCCTGGGGTGGAGCTCGAAAGTCATCCCGATCGTGCGTGAAATCTGTATCGCCAACGAATCGCGCGGTACCTCCGCCATCGTGATCCTCGCCGACCGTGACAAGGTCGAAATGGAAGACGATATCAAGGCCCAGCTCGGCGGCACGGGAAAGACCAAGATCATCATCCGCTCAGGGGACGCCATGAACCTCGCCGAGCTGGAGGTGGCCAATCCGCACACGGCGCGCAGCATCATTGTTCTGGCTCCTGAGGGTGATGACGACCCTGATTCCTCGGTGATCAAGACGACTCTCGCGATCACCAACAATCCCCGTCGCAAGTCCGGCGAGTACCACATCGTCGGCGAGCTGCAGGATCCCCGCAACCTCGAGGCTGCGCGTCTTGTCGGTCGAGCCGAGGCCCATTGGGTGCTCGCCAACGAGCTGATCAGTCGCATCATGGTGCAGACCTGCCGCCAGAGTGGACTGAGCGTGGTCTACTCCGAGCTTCTCGACTTCGACGGCGCGGAGATCTATTTCACGACGCAGCCGTCACTCGGGGGATCGACGTTCCTGGATGCGCAGCTAGCGTTCGAGGACTCGATGGTTATGGGTATTGTGCGCGACGGAAGCACCCTTCTCAACCCGGCCGGCGACCTTGTCCTGACGGCGGACGATACCCTGATCGTGATTGCCGAAGACGACAGCACGATTCGTCTTGGCGCCACGGGCAGTGGCGACCTCGGAGCTATCAGCACTGTTCCTGCACCCGAGCGACGTGCAGAAACCACCCTTGTGCTCGGCTACAACCAGAGCCTGCGTTTCATGCTTGCGGAGCTCGACGAGTATTCAACCCCGCGATCGAGTGTCACAATTCTCGCCGATCTGCCCGAGCCTGAGCTTGGCCACTATGCCACGCTCGACATCACCTGGCGAGACGGGGACCCGACCAGCCGCGCGACGCTCGACAGCCTGCAGGTCGCCGGGTTTGACCACATCCTGGTTCTTGCCTCAGAAAGCCTCCCGGCGCAGCGTGCCGATGCCAAGACGCTCATCACCTTGCTGCACTTGCGCGATATCGCCGACACGGGTGGGGTCGACCTCAACGTGGTAAGCGAAATGCTCGATGACCGCAATCGCGAGTTGGCCGAAGTTACCCAGGCCGACGACTTCATCGTCAGCGATCAGTTGATCAGCCTCATGCTGTCGCAGGTCAGTGAGAACCGTCAGCTCACCTCGGTATTCGATCAGCTGTTCACCAGCGCCGGAGCCGAGGTCTACCTGCGCCCCGTTGAGCAGTACATCACTCCGGGTCAGTCCGCTGATTTCTACACGGTCATCGAGGCGGCTCGGGCCAAGGGGGAAACCGCAATCGGGCATCGAATCGAGGCACTGGCGCGGGACTCTTCGCAGATGTTCGGGGTGGATGTGAACCCGACCAAGACTGTAACGCGCAGCTACCAGTCGGGCGACAAGATCATCGTCCTCTCTGAGGCGTAGGGCGCGCTCTCAGACCAGGATGTCGAACTGGGGCGCGACCGCGATCGCGATCCACACCAAAGCGACACCGCCCAGCAGGAAGCCCGCCAGTCCGCATCCTTTGCCGATCCGGCCGTTGCGTACCAGAGCGACAACGCCGAATGCCATGGCGACCAGGCCCGCTGGGGCGCCGCCGATCAGGACCATAGTGCCGAGCGAGCGGACTGCAGTACCCCACAGGGTGATCATGGCCACGGTGCTGGCACTCGCGGCGGCGACTTGGGTGCCGAGGTAGGAACCCAGGCTGACGGCGGCGAGCAGACCGAAGGCGAGACTCGCGAGTCCAGCCATGGCGCGACTTCGGCGAAGGAGTGCTCGCTTCGGCGGGGCCAGTCCGGACATGTTTCGACTGTATCGAGGGAATATCGGTGGCGCCTTCGAGGTTGGCTTTGGTATCCATGCAAACGTATTGAAAAGAGGGAGTGTCATGACCCAGATGCAGTTCGGAATCTTCACCGTGAGCGACATCACCACGGATCCGACGACCGGTCAGACCGTAAGCGAGGCGCAGCGGATCCAAGACACCCTGACGATCGCGAAACACGCAGAAGAGGTCGGCCTCGACGTTTTCGCGCTGGGGGAGCACCACAACCCGCCGTTCTGGTCCTCGTCCCCGACGACGACTCTCGCGTACTTGGCCGCCCAAACGACACGGCTGCACCTGACAACCGCGACAACATTGATCACCACGAACGACCCCGTGAAGATCGCCGAAGACTTCGCCATGCTGCAACATCTTGCGGGCGGACGGGTCGATCTCATGCTCGGTCGCGGCAACACGGGCCCCGTGTATCCGTGGTTCGGCAAAGATATTCGACAGGGCATTCCGCTGGCTGTCGAAAACTACGCCCTGCTCCGGCAGTTGTGGGATACCGAGGTCGTCGACTGGAGCGGCACCTACCGCACATCTCTGCAGGGCTTCACCTCGACCCCCCGCCCGCTGGATGGGGTGGCTCCGTTTGTGTGGCACGGCAGCATCCGTAGCCCCGAGATCGCTGAGCAAGCCGCGTATTACGGCGATGGGTTCTTCGCGAACAACATCTTCTGGCCGGCCGAGCACTCGCAGCAGTTGATCGGCTACTACCGTCGTCGCTTCGAAAGCTACGGGCACGGCACGGCCGCTCAGGCGATCGTCGGGCTGGGAGGCCAGGCGTTTATGCGAACGAATTCGCAGGATGCCGTCGCCGAGTTCCGTCCATATTTCGACAACGCACCCGTCTACGGCCACGGACCGTCGCTCGAGGACTTCACGGCGCAGACCCCTTTGACAGTCGGAAGTCCCCAGCAGGTCATCGACCGCTATGTCGGCATGCGCGAGCTGTTCGGCGACTACCAACGCCAGCTGTTCCTGATGGATCACGCCGGTTTGCCCCTGAAGACCGTGCTTGAGCAGCTCGACCTCCTCGGCGGGGAGGTGGTTCCGGTTCTCCGGCGCGAATTGGCGATCGATCGTCCGGCTGAGGTACCTGATGCGCCGACCCACGAATCGCTGGTCGCCGCACGGATTTCGGCGAGCGACTCCGACGAGGTGTTAGCCAGCTAAGGAGAGCGGCTGGGTTTCGACGAGCTCGACCGGCGAGGCTTAGCCGCTCTTGCGACGCTGGAACTGGCGCTTGCCGCCGGAGCCATCCTGCGATCCGTGGACCGCCGATTCCGTATCGAAGTGTGCGGCTCCTCGACTCTGCTGGGCCTTCTTGCGGTCCAGCGCTTCCCGAAACTTGCGTTTTGCGTCATCCGACGGCGCGGTCTCGGCGTTCGTCTCTTCGTTCTCGGACATACCCCGAGCCTAGCCAGGCTGCCAGCGCGTCGTTCCTAGCCTCGCGACACGCCGGACTGATAGCATGTGCAAGGCCGTCATTCGACGGTCAGAATCCGGAGCAGGCCGGCTCGAAGCTGGTCACCGGTGGTGGTCTTCCGAACCGAGGTTCGGCGTACTTCTACTGTTGGCCAGAGCAGTGTCCACATGGACACCGTGCCAGGCGCCCGAGCACTCTCGAGTGCGCCGAGGTCTTCCTGCCCGCTCCCTGCTCCGATGCATACCGTTCCCGCGAATCGGGGACAGCAAAGGAGAGACACCTCGTGGAGGGTCCCGAAATCAAGTTCGCCGAAGCCGTTATCGATAACGGAAAATTCGGCACACGCACCGTCCGGTTTGAAACCGGCCGGCTCGCACAGCAGGCTCAGGGCGCGGTTGCCGCATACCTGGACGAAGACACCATGATCCTGTCGGCCACCTCGGCCGGCAAGCACCCGCGCGACGGCTTCGACTTCTTCCCCCTCACGGTGGATGTTGAAGAGCGTTCCTACGCCGCCGGCAAGATTCCCGGCTCGTTCTTCCGTCGCGAGGCTCGCCCTTCGACCGAGGCGATCCTCGTCTGCCGCCTGATCGACCGCCCGCTGCGCCCGACCTTCGTCGAGGGTCTGCGCAACGAGGTCCAGATTGTCATCACCGTGCTCAGCATCGCGCCCGACGAGTTCTACGACGCCCTTGCGATCAACGCGGCCTCGGCGTCCACCCAGATCTCGGGTCTGCCGTTCTATGGACCAGTCGGCGGCATCCGGATGGCACTCATTGGTGACCAGTGGGTCGCCTTCCCGAAGCACAGCCAGCTCGCAGAAGCCGTTTTCGACCTAACCGTCGCCGGCCGCCTCGTGACCGACGCCAACGGCAACGAAGACGTCGCGATCATGATGGTCGAAGCCGAGGCAACCGAGGGCAGCTGGGAGCTCATCCGCTCCGGCGCCACCAAGCCCGACGAGGCAGTTGTTGCACAGGGTCTCGAGGCTTCAAAGCCGTTCCTCGCACAGCTCATCAAGGCTCAGCAGTCGCTCGCCGCGCAGTCGGCGAAGGCCATTCAGGAATTCCCGCTCTTCCCGCCGTACAGCGACGCCGCATACAACGCGGTGGCCGAGCTTGCGTATGACGAGCTCAAGGGCGTGTACCAGATTGCCGACAAGATCGAACGCCAGAACGCCGACGACGCGCTCAAGGATCGCGTGAAGGCTGCGATCCAGGAGAAAGTGGATGCCGGTTCGCTTGATGCAGAGGTCACCACCCAGTTGAGCGCCGCCTACAAGTCGGTGTCGAAGAAGGTCATGCGCGCTCGCGTGCTGACCGACGGGATCCGGATTGACGGTCGTGGTCTGAGCGACATCCGTGCGCTCGACGCCGAGGTGCAGGTTATCCCGCGCGTTCACGGCTCGGCGATCTTCCAGCGCGGCGAGACTCAGATCCTGGGTGTCACAACGCTGAACATGCTCAAGATGGAGCAGCAGATCGACTCGCTGAACCCCGTCACCAAGAAGCGCTACATGCACCACTACAACTTCCCGCCGTATTCGACGGGTGAGACGGGTCGCGTCGGTTCGCCGAAGCGTCGCGAGATCGGGCACGGCTTCTTGGCCGAGCGCGCGCTCGTTCCTGTTCTCCCGCCGCGCGAGGAGTTCCCCTACGCGATCCGTCAGGTGTCCGAGGCTCTCGGCTCCAACGGCTCGACGTCGATGGGTTCCGTCTGTGCCTCGACGCTGTCGCTGCTGAACGCCGGTGTGCCGCTGCGCGCGCCCGTTGCCGGTATCGCGATGGGTCTTATCAGCGACGAGGTCGACGGCGAGACGCGCTACGCGGCCCTCACCGACATCCTCGGTGCCGAAGACGCCCTGGGCGACATGGACTTCAAGGTCGCCGGTACCTCGGAGTTCGTGACGGCGATCCAGCTCGACACCAAGCTGGCGGGCCTCCCGTCCTCGGTGTTGAACGGTGCGCTCAAGCAGGCCAAAGAAGCTCGCACGGCGATCCTCGCGGTCATCAACCAGGCGATCGATGGCCCGGATGAGATGGCTCCGACCGCCCCGCGTGTCATCAGCGTCAACATCCCGACCGACAAGATCGGCGAGCTGATCGGCCCGAAGGGCAAGACGATCAACGCGATCCAGGATGAAACCGGAGCCGACATCTCGATCGAGGAGGACGGCACCGTGTACATCGGCGCCGTCGATGGTCCTTCGGCCGAGGCAGCCCGCGCACAGGTGCTGGCTATCGGTAACCCGATCAACCCGGAGGTGGGCGAGCGGTTCCTCGGAACCGTCGTCAAGCTCGCGCCTTTTGGCGCGTTCGTGTCGCTCATGCCGGGCAAGGACGGCCTCATGCACATCAGCGAGGTGCGCAAGCTCGCCGGGGGCAAGCGTGTCGAGAACGTCGAAGATGTTCTCAGCGTCGGTCAGAAGATCCAGGTCGAGATCACCAAGATGGATGACCGCGGCAAGCTCTCGCTCGCACCGGTCGTTGACGAGGCGGACCCCGCCGACACCGACAGCTCAGCTGCCCATTCAGTTGGCCCAGACGCGCCCGCTGAAGGCTAGCCCCAGGCCGGTTGAGTAGCGGCACAGTCGCGAATCGAAACCAAGAATGCCCGTCCCGCACACGCGGGACGGGCATTCGTCGTTCTGCCCCGCCCACGCGCCGGTCGAGCTTGTCGAGACCCAGCCCCGCCCATCCGCGCGCGCCGTGGAATGCACGTCAGTGGCCGATGGTTGAATTGCTCTGTGACCGACACCGCCGCCCCCGTCAAAACTCCCGCCGAGCAATACAGCTACTTTCACGAACGTCGTGAGCTGGCGGTGGTTCAACCACTGGGAAGTCTGGCTTTGGTAAACACACAAGCCATCGACTCCGAGCAGACGATCTGGGGGGTTCCTGGTCGTTGGGCGCCGCGTGAGGCGGGGCAGTCAGGGTTGCGGCTGATCGCGTCGGCAGCCGATGGCATCCGCGTGGATGGCGAGATCGTCGACGGCGAGGTCGTCGTTCGTGGCAAAGACGACCCGAATCCGAGCGAGATCGTTTTCAGCGACACCGTGAAGGGCTTTGTCATTGCTCAGGAGGGCGGCAGCTATGCCCTTCGGGTCTGGGATGCGAATTCCGAAGGCATCCAGAATTTCGGCGGCATTGATGCCTTCGACTACAACCCCGACTGGGTCGTCACCGCGAGCTGGAGGGTCAACCCCGAGGGGACGACCCTCGGATTTGAGCACCTGAAAGACGACGGCAAGACCCGCGATGAGGTCGTTCCTGGCCAGATCACGTTCACCCACGAGGGCACCGAATACGATCTGGCCGCGTTCAAGGCGGGTCGTGCACTGCAGCTCGTTTTTGCCGACGCAACAAACGGAGACTCCAGCTACAGCGTCGGGCGGTTCCTTTTCGTGGCACCCAACGCCGATGGCACCATAACCCTCGACTTCAACCGGGCCGTTCTGCCACCATGTGCGTTCAGCTACGCCTTCAACTGCCCCCTACCCCCCGCACAGAACCGGTTTCCGTTTGCCATCGAAGCGGGCGAGAAGAATGTGCTCGCCGCTGACGGCACGCTCCTGCACGCCTGAGGCACGTTTCGGCGGCGGCACGGCAGACTGAGACCGTGTTCATCGCCCTCCGCTCCGTTGCTGACGGAGTGGTGGCGACCGAGCTGGATGCCGAGGCTCAGCGAGTTCGGATGAGCGTGATCCGACCCACCGAACTCGCGGAATGGGTGGCGAAGCGCGAGAGTGCCCGACCGCGCTGGGTCTGGGCAGACACCGCTCGCTGGTACCCGGATTTGCTGGCTGCGGGTGTCAGGGTCGATCGCGCCCTCGATCTGCGGCTCTGTCGGCGCATTCTGCGGGCATCGGCCTTCTCCGCCAGCACGGCGGTGGCCACGTCCGAGCTCGACGGCTGGGATGCCCTGGTACGGATCGGCGCGACGGGGCGCGGCGATGCGTCCACGCCGCTCTTCGAGCTCGAACCTCCCATGGCCGACGATGACCCGGTCGTCGAGCTGCGCCGCCAGCGCGCGGCAATCGACGCGAGCGAACGGCCGGGACCGCTCCAATTGCTTCTCGCAGCCGAAAGTGTCGGCGCCCTGACCGCCGCTGAGATGACCTTCGCCGGTTTGCCCTGGAACCGAGACGAGCACGAGAAGCTGCTCGAAACGGTTCTGGGCCCGCGACCTGTGTCGGGTCGGCCAGCACGACTTGAAGAAAAGCTCGCCGAGATTCGGCAGTTGCTGGGGGATCCGACCCTGAATCCGGATTCGCCGGCCGACTTGCTCGCCGGGCTGCAACGCGCGGGCCTTGCCGTGACCTCTACGCGATCATGGGAACTCACACACGTCCAGCACCCGGCCATCCCGCCCCTTCTCGAATATAAGAAAATGGCCCGCCTGCTGACCGCAAATGGGTGGAACTGGCTCGACGAATGGGTCCGCGATGGGCGGTTCCGCCCGGTCTATGTGCCCGGCGGCGTGGTGACCGGTCGGTGGGCGTCTGACGGCGGGGGAGCCCTGCAGCTGCCCAAGCAGGTACGCAGTGCAGTTGTGGCAGACCCCGGCTGGACCTTCGTCGTGGCAGACGCCGCACAGCTCGAGCCGCGGGTTCTTGCCGCGATCTCGGGCGATTCGGCAATGGCAGAGGCGGGGCAGGCGAGCGACATGTACGAGGGCATGGTCGCCCGCGGGGCTGTCGAGACCCGTGAGCAGGCCAAATACGGGATGCTGGGCGCGATTTACGGCGGCACAACCGGCGAAAGCGCACGCGTGCTGCCCCTGATCGAACGTGCCTTCCCGCGTGCTCTCGCATTTGTCGAAGAGGCGGCGCGCGCGGGGGAGCGGGGTGAGGTCGTCAGTACCTGGTTGGGGCGTGGATCCCCTGCCGGCGCGAAGGCGGGGTACGACGAGACCGCGAGCGATGATCAGCGCCGTCAGCAGCGAAGCGATGCCGCGGCGTGGGGGCGTTTCACCCGCAACTTTGTCGTGCAGGGTTCCGCCGCCGAATGGGCGCTGTGCTGGATCGGGTCACTGAGGCGGAAACTGTGGGATCTCGGAGGGGGAGACAGCGGGGATGCTGCGTTGGAGTCCCGACCCCATCTGGTGTTCTTCTTGCATGACGAACTGATCGTCCACACGCCTGTCGAGCTTGCGGATCAGGTCGCAACGGCTCTTCGTGATGCAGCCCGCGACGCCGGGCGTCTCATGTTCGGTGCGGCTCCGGTCGAGTTCGCTGTGACGGTCTCGACGGCAGCGAGATATTCAGACGCGGGCTGATGCTCGCCAAATGCGCCATCTGTGCGCGTGTCGGAATCACATGCTTGTGATTCCTCGGTTTCGTCGGGCATAATGACCCACAGCACCACTTTCGTGGTCCATTCAGCAGGTCGATGGGGAAGTCGCACCTATGAATGGAGAGTGAAGTGACTGCTGTGAATAATCGTGTGCACGCGCGCGGTGTGGTCTACATCCATTCCGCACCGCGAGCTTTGAGCCCCCACGTCGAGTGGGCAGTCGGTCGCGCCCTGGGGC
Organism: Pseudolysinimonas sp.; assembly: GCA_035554115.1. Taxonomy (GTDB): domain Bacteria; phylum Actinomycetota; class Actinomycetes; order Actinomycetales; family Microbacteriaceae; genus CAXTSE01. The sequence continues at coordinate 99,977 of DATMIW010000070.1, forward strand.
GTGCTGTCAACTTTGATTGGCGCGAGCAGCCGGTATTGAAGGGTGCATCGCGTACCGAATACCTCTGGGAAGGCGACCGCGGCACGGGCGCCGCTCTTGCCTCCGCACTCCGTGGCTGGGAGCACCTCCGCTACGAAGTCACCGAAGACGCCGGCCTGGGCACTGACGGTTCCCGGTGGATGCACACACCAGACCTCGGGATCTATTTCGCGCAGACCGACACCGTTGGCAACACCGTCATTCCCGAAGATCGCGTGCGCTTCGCGATGGAGAGTGCCGGATCCGACGCCTTTGAACTGCACCGTGAGCTTCGGCTCGCGCTCGGTCAGGCGTGGGACGACGAACTGGAGCCGTTCCGGCGGGCGAATGAAGACTCGTCAGTCGTCTGGCTCCACAAGGTCGGCTAAATAGCTCGGCTCAACGACACATCACATTCAGAGGCGAATACCGAGAGGCACAGCACATGAGCAAGATGATCAAGCGGCTCTGGCGTCGCAGCACACCCCGTCACCGCGCTGACGCGTTAAACCCGGCGACCCCGCGTCACCCGTGGTTCGAATTGCGCCAGCTGCGCGCGATGGAACTCGCTGACCGCGCCTAGCTAGTAATTGCGAACGGCGACCACAGAGTTGTGGCCTCCGAAACCGAACTAGTTCGAGATCGCCAGTTGAGGCCCGTCACCCAAGGCGCGTGGAGACGTGACAACGTCGAGCGGGATCTCGGGGTCCTGGTCATCGAGGTTGATCGTTGTCGGCGCCGTGCGCTGCTGCACCGCCAGGATCGCGAAGATGGCCTCCAGAGCTCCCGTGCCACCGAGCAGGTGCCCGGTCGCGCCTTTTGTGGCCGACACCGGGATGCTGTGGACGCGATCCCCGAACACCGCCAGAAGGGCCTTGTATTCGGCAATGTCGCCCACCGGGGTGCTCGTGGCGTGCGCATTGATGTGTGTCACGTCGTCGGGCGTCGCGCCCGCCTGCTCGAGTGCCGCGAATACGGCTCGAGCAGCGCCGCGTCCCTCAGGGTCGGGAGCGGTGATGTGGTACGAATCACTTGTTACGCCGCCACCCGCGATTTCTGCGTAGATGCGGGCCCCGCGAGCGAGCGCGTGCTCCTCGGTTTCCATAATGATTGTCGCCGCGCCTTCACCCATGACGAAACCGTCACGGTTGATGTCATAGGGACGTGAGGCATGTGCCGGGTCGTCGTTACGTTTCGAGAGGGCCTGCATCGACGAGAACGAGGCGAGCGTGATCGGGTGAATGCAGGATTCGGTTCCCCCCGCCACAACAATGTCAGCAAGGCCCTGTTGCAGGTGATCATAGGCATTGGCAATGGACTCGGTGCTGGATGCGCACGCTGAGACATCCGTGCGGGCGAATGCGCGGGCATCAAGCGCCATGCTGACGGCTGCTGCGGCGGCATTCGGCATGAGCATGGGAACGGTCATGGGCAGAACGCGACGTGGGCCGCGCTCGCGCAGAGTGTCCCACGCATCGAGAAGGGTCCAGAGACCGCCAATACCCGTCGCGTAGTCGACGCCAAGACGAGTCGGGTCGATCTGGGGCGAGCCGGCGTCGGCCCAGGCCTCGCGCGCTGAGATAAGCGCGAATTGGGCAGACGGGTCGAGACGCTTGATTTCTTGCCGTTCGAGCACTTCCTCTGGGCGCACGCGAGCCTGCGCGGCAAAGGTGACCGGAAGCTCCAGTTCCTGGACCCAGGGCTGCTCAATCGTGCTCGCACCTGACTCTCCGGCGAGCAGAGCAGTCCAGCTTTCCTGGGCCGTCCCGCCGAGCGGCGACGATGCACCGATTCCGGTAACGACAATCTTTTTTGCGGTGGTCATTCGAATTGTCTCCTGAAAGTTCCGGGCGGGGAGGGATGTCCCACCCCGCCCGGATGCGCCTAGGGCGCAGCGCTTTAGCTCTGCGCGTTGACGATGAAGGTGACGGCGTCGCCGACTGTCACGAGGTTCTTGACCTCTTCATCGGGAATCTTGACGTCGAACTTCTCTTCGGCGTTTACGACGATGGTCATCATTGAGATCGAATCGATGTCGAGGTCGTCGGTGAACGACTTGTCCAGCTCCACCGTGTCGGTGGCGATGCCGGTCTCGTCGTTGATCAGTTCAGCCAGACCGGCCAGAACCTCGTTCTGGGACAATGCCATTTCTTATCTCCTTGGGTGGCGTGATCGCCGTATGTGTGTCGAGTGACCGCTGACAATCCTAGGGGAGGCGCACGATCTGGGCGCCGTAGACGAGGCCCGCGCCGAAGCCGATTTGCAATGAGAGGCCACCGCTGAGCTCCGGGTTCTCCTTCAGGAGTCGGTGGGTGGCAAGCGGGATCGATGCAGCGGAGGTGTTACCCGTGGTCTCGATATCGCGGCCGATCTTGACATGCGCGGGCAGTTTCAGCTGCTTCGCGAGCTCATCGATGATGCGCATATTGGCCTGATGGGGGACGAATGCCGCGAGGTCGTCCGCGGTGATGCCGGCGACATCCAGGGCTTTCTGGGCGACTTTCGCCATCTCCCACACGGCCCATCGGAAGACGGTTTGGCCGTCTTGGCGCATAGTGGGCCAGGGTTTCACCTTGTCGAGGTACTCCTCGAAGGTTGCGTTCATGCCCACCGCGCCCCATTTGGATCCGTCGGAGCCCCAGACCGTCGCCGAGATTCCCGGCTCATCGGCTGGCCCGATGACCGCCGCGCCGGCACCATCACCGAGCAGGAAGGAGATCGAGCGGTCTTCGGGGTGGACGTACTGCGACAGCTTCTCGGCGCCAACGACCAGCACATAGCTGGCTGCGCCGCTGCGCACCAGGGCATCCGCCTGCGCGATGCCGTAGGTGTAGCCCGCGCACGCGGCACCAATGTCATACGCCGGCGCGGGGTTGGCTCCGATGCGATCGGCCAGCAGAGCGGACATCGATGGTGTGACAGCTACGTTGCTGATTGTCGAAACCAGAACCGCGTCGATTTGCTCGGCCTTGATGCCGGCGTTCGCGATCGCCTCGCGGGATGCGGTCTCGGCCAGATCGATGGCCCCGACCCCTTTGCTGGCGCGCACGCGCGTGATGATGCCGGTGCGCTGGCGGATCCATTCGTCGCTTGAGTCGATGGGGCCGACGAGGTCGTCATTGGGCACGACCAGGTCGCCGCGGGCGGCGCCGAGACCCAGGATGCGCGTGAACTCCGCGCCGGTGGACTGCTTCAGGGTGGGCATCAGGCTCCGTCGTTGTCGATGAGGGCGTGGGCGGCGGCCAGATCGTCGGGCGTCTTCACCGCGACCGTCGGAATGCCTTTGAGGCCGCGCTTAGCGAGCCCGACGAGGGCGCCGGCCGGCGCGAGTTCGATGAGTCCGGTGATGCCGGCGTCGGCGAAGGACTGCATCGTGAGATCCCAGCGCACCGGAGACGCGACCTGGCCCACTATGAGGTCGACGAAGGTGCGCCCGTCGGCGATCGTCTGACCGGTCTTGTTTGTCCAGATCGTGAGATCAGGGTCGCGGGGCTCGAGACTCGAGGCAAGGGCGCGCAGGGTGTCGACAGCGGGCGCCATATATCGGGTGTGGAACGCGCCGGCGACCTGCAGCGGGATCACGCGGGAGCCCGCCGGCGGAGCCTCACCGAGTGCCGCGAGGGCAGGCAGTTCACCGGCCACCACGATTTGACCTCCGCCGTTGAAGTTGGCGGGGTGGAGGTCGAGCTCGTCCAGTCGCGCGAGCAGTTCGGCTTCATCGCCGCCCAGCACCGCGCTCATGCCGGTCGCGACCTTCGAGGCCGCGTCAGCCATGGCGACACCGCGCTGCGTCACCAGTCTCATGGCCTCGTCTTCGCTGAGGATGCCTGCGGCGGCCGCGGCGGTCAGCTCTCCCACCGAGTGACCGGCGACTCCCGCGAGGGACGAGCGTCGGCCGCCGGCCGTGACCCCCGCGAATGCAACAAGGGAGGCGGCGACGATGAGCGGCTGGGCGACGGCCGTGTCTCGGATCGTGTCGGCGTCTGACACCGTGCCGTGAGTGACGAGGTCGACGCCCGACGCGTCGGCGAGGGCGGCGAGATGTTCCGCAAATGCGGGTTCTGCAAGCCAGGGGTCGAGAAATCCGGGAGATTGGGAGCCCTGTCCGGGCGCTACGACGACAACAGTCACGGGTTCCATCCTGCCGTGCCTTGGCGGCCCGCGTCGAACGGAAGCCCCCAACAATCAGCTCTTCTGTTGTTGAAATTGCACAGCCGCGCCGATTTCCGACCGTCGAAACGGGCGCGCACACGAGCGCCGGCATCGTGCTCGCGGCAACCTTCGCGGCGCTCGGGGTGATTCCCGTGCTGTTCCTCGCGCAGATCGCCTTCATCGTGGCATTCGGGGTGCTGCTGGATACGGCGGTGGTGCGCACGCTGCTGGTGCCAGCCCTCGCGTACGACATCGGCCCGGCCGTCTGGTGGCCGTCTCGTCTGGATCCGCGTGCTACGCACGTTCCTCGAGGGTCAGAGAGCTAACTTTTACGGTCGGAATCGGCGATGGATCCAACGATAAGGGCGGCCTGCAGGATCAGAGCCTCTCGGGCCCCCGTCGCATCCCACCCGATCGTTTCGGAGATGCGCTTGAGGCGGTAGCGCACGGTGTTGGGATGCACGAAAAGCTCGCGTGCCGTTGCCTCCAGCGAGCGGCCATTGTCGAGATAGCACCACAGTGTCGCCAGCAGTTCGGTGGAGTGGTTCTGGAGCGGCTTGTAGATGCGAGCGATGAGAGTGGATCGCGCCATCGGGTCGCCGGCGAGTGCTCGCTCGGGCAGCAGGTCGTCGCTCAGGGTCGGCCGGGGGGCGTTGCGCCAGGCCTTTGCTACCGCGAACCCGGCCAGGGCCGCACGAGCACTGCGCGCGGCGTCGACAAGTGATTCGACGGCATGCCCGAGCACCAGGTGGCCGGGACCGAATCCCGGTTCGAGTTCGGTGGCGATCTGCAAGAAGGTCAGGGGCTCGCGCGGTTCGGCATCTTCGGCTGGCTCCACCCGCCCGATAACGAGAACGAGGCGACTGCCCTGCACCCCGATCAGCACATCCGCGTCAACGTGGCGGGCCGTGCGGCGCAGCATGTCGACGTCGAGAAGCTTCGGAGCGGTTCCCACGAGCACCGACACCTCGCCGTGGCCGTTCCAACCGAGCGCGGCGATGCGGCTCGGTAGCTCGCTGTCATACTCGCCGGTCAGGATCGAGTCGACGACCAGGGCTTCGAGCCGGGCATCCCACAGCCCGCGTGCTTCGGCGGCCCGGGCATACACATCTGCGGCGGCAAAGGCGATCTCCCGGGAGTACAGCAAGATCGCCTCACGCAGGGACTCGTCGTCATCTTTCACCCGCTCTTCGACAACTTCGACCGTCACGCGAATGAGCTGGAGGGTCTGTTGCAGGCTGACCGAGCGAAGGAGTTCACGTGGCGCGGCACCGAACACATCAGCAGCGATCCAGGGGATCGACTTCGGGTCATCGAACCATGAGATGAACGCCGAAATGCCGTTTTGCGACACCATTCCCACCGCGCTCCGCCGACTGGGCGGCATATCTCGGTACCAGGGCAGGGTGTCATCGAGCCGCTTGAGGGTCGCCGTCGAGAGCTCGCCCGACAGCGTGCGCAGCCAGGCGAGCGTCTCTTTCTTGGTGCGTGTCGTCACGATCGCGGTCGTCGAGCCGTAAGGCTTAGGACTCGCCGCCAGCGGACCCCGAGGTGCCAGCTGTCACATCGAGAAGCTGGTACTTCTTGATCGCGCGGGCCACCGCATCCGGAGCCACCTCACCGCGGCGGGCGAGGGACTGCAGGGTGCGGACCACGATCGAGGGGCCGTCGATGGCGAAAAAGCGACGTGCCGCAGCGCGAGTGTCGCTGAATCCGAAGCCGTCGGCGCCCAAGGTGACAAAGTCGCCCGGCACAAAAGGCCGGACCTGGTCGGGCACCGCGTGCATGTAATCGGAGACCGCAAGGAAGGGGCCCTGGGATCCCGTGAGCTTTGACCACAGGTACGGGACCTTCGGCTGTTCGGTCGGATGCAGAAGGTTGTGCTTGTCGGCCTCGAGGCCGTTGCGGCGCAGTTCGTTCCATGAGGTGACGCTCCACACATCGGCCGAGACTCCCCAGTCGTCAGCGAGCAACTGCTGCGCTTCGAGCGCCCACGGCACGCCGACACCCGATGCGAGCAGCTGAGCCTTTGGCCCGGCGGTTTCGCCGGCCTTGAGACGATAGATGCCGTTGAGCACGCCATCAATGTCAAGGTTCTCGGGTTCGGCGGGCTGCTGAATCGGCTCGTTGTACACCGTGATGTAGTACATGACATTCGGGTCGGGGTGCGTCGCGCCGTTTTCGTCGGTGCCGTACATGCGCTCGATGCCAGCACGCATGATGTGGCCGATCTCGTAGCCGTACGCGGGGTCGTAGGCGACGATCGCCGGGTTGGTCGATGCCAACAGATGGGAGTGACCGTCTGCGTGCTGCAGGCCCTCGCCCGTCAGAGTCGTGCGTCCCGCAGTCGCGCCGATGATGAATCCACGCGCCATCTGGTCACCCGCGGCCCACATGGCGTCGCCGGTGCGCTGGAAGCCGAACATCGAATAGAAGACGTAAATGGGAATCAACGGCTCGCCGTTGGTGGAGTACTGTGTGCCCGCCGCGGTAAAGGCCGCGAAGGCGCCAGCTTCGTTGATGCCGACGTGCAGGATCTGCCCCTGCGGGCTTTCCTTGTAGGCAAGAAGCAGCTCGCGGTCGACCGAGGTGTAGTGCTGGCCGTTGGGGTTGTAGATCTTGGCGGTCGGGAAGTACGCGTCCATTCCGAAGGTGCGGGCCTCATCCGGAATGATCGGCACAAGACGCTGGCCGAATCCGGGAGCACGCAGCAGGTCCTTCAAAAGGCGCGCGAAAGCCATCGTCGTGGCGATCTCTTGTTTTCCCGAGCCCTTTTTGACGACGTCATAGGCCGAGCGCTCGGGGAGGGCGATCTGGGTGTACTTCGAGCGACGTTCCGGAATGTATCCACCGAGCGCGCGACGGCGCTCGTGTAGGTACTGGATAGCTTCGTCATCATTACCGGGGTGATAGAACGGCGGCTCGTAGGGGTTCTCTTCGAGCGCAGCGTCGGTGATCGGGATGCGCATCTCGTCACGGAACTTCTTGAGGTTGTCGAGAGTGAGCTTCTTCATCTGGTGGGTCGCATTGCGGCCCTCGAAGCTCGGGCCCAGGCCGTAGCCCTTGACGGTCTTCGCCAGAATTACTGTCGGCTGGCCTTTGTGCTCGGTCGCCGCCTTGAATGCCGCATAGACCTTGCGGTAGTCGTGGCCGCCGCGCTTGAGGTGCCACAGCTGGTCGTCGCTGTAACCCTCGACGAGCTTTGCGACAACCGGGTCACGGCCGAAGAAGTTTTCGCGAACGTACGCCCCAGACTCGGCCTTGTAGGTCTGGTAGTCGCCATCGGGAGTTCGGTTCATCAGGTTGACCAGGGCGCCGGTCGTGTCTCGGGCGAGCAGGTCGTCCCATTCGCGACCCCAGATGACCTTGATGACGTTCCACCCGGCTCCCCGGAAGAAGCTTTCGAGCTCCTGGATGATCTTTCCGTTGCCGCGGACCGGGCCGTCGAGGCGCTGGAGGTTGCAGTTGATGACGAAGTTGAGGTTGTCGAGCCCGTCGTTCGCGGCCCACTGCAGGGCTCCGCGGCTTTCGACCTCGTCCATCTCGCCGTCGCCGAGGAACGCCCACACCTGCTGGTCGCCGGCGGCCTTGAGTCCACGGTTTGCGAGGTAGCGGTTGGACTGCGCCTGGTAGATCGCGTTGATCGGACCGAGGCCCATCGACACCGTCGGGAACTGCCAGAACTCCGGCATGAGGCGGGGGTGCGGATACGAGCTCAGCCCGTTCGGCGCCTGCGACTTCTCCTGGCGGAATCCGAGCAGCTGCGCTTCGCTGAGACGGCCCTCGAGGAAGGCGCGCGCATACATGCCAGGGGAGGCGTGCCCCTGGTAGAAGATCTGGTCGCCACCGCCATCGGAGTCTTGGCCGCGGAAGAAGTGGTTATGGCCGACCTCGTAGAGGGCAGCGGATGAGGCGTATGTCGAAATGTGGCCGCCGACACCGATGCCGGGGCGCTGGGCGCGGTGCACGGTGATCGCAGCGTTCCACCGGATCCAGGCACGGTAGCGGCGTTCGAGGTCTTCGTTGCCGGGGAACTCCGGCTCGCTCTCGGGGGCGATGGTGTTGATGTAGTCGGTCGTCGGCACCATGGGGACACCGAGATGCAGATCTTTCGATCGTTTGAGCAAGCTCAGCATGATGTCGCGTCCGCGAGCCGGGCCCTGTGCCGCGACGAGCGCATCGAGAGACTCTTGCCATTCGGCAGTCTCGTCGGGATCCTGATCGATGTGATTCACCGAATACGGGTCCTGGTCGTTCACCGTCACCGTTGACCTCAATTCCTGGGGTATGGGGGGTCGCCGCGATCTACCGGGTTACGGGATCGCGAATGTGCGATTTGAGTCTAGTTCTCCCGGCAGGTGGTCGCCGCCGGGCGTAAGATCATGCGGTTGCACGAAAGGATCTGAGCTCTCATGGCTTTGGAGAACGACACCCAGGCTCCCGACTTCGATCTCGCCAATCAATACGGCGAGCACGTTCGACTGAGCGACTTCCGCGGCATCAAACCCGTAACCCTCGTGTTCTTCCCGCTTGCGTTCTCGAGCACCTGCACGAATGAGCTGTGCGCGCTTCGTGACAACCTCAATCTTTTCCAAGAACACGGGGTCGAACTAATCGGCATTTCTGTGGACTCGAAGGCCACGCTGCGTGCGTGGGCTGAGCAGGAGGGTTACGACTTCACCCTTCTCGCGGATTTCTGGCCGCATGGGTCCGTCGCCAAGGAGTACGGGGTGTTCCTTGAGGAGAAGGGATTCGCGAATCGCGCGACCTTTGTGATCGACATCAAGGGCGTGATCCGTGCGTCGTTCATTACGGCACCGGGAGAACCGCGCTCCATTGACGAATACCGCGCCTCGCTCGATCAGGTTCTCACCCCGGCGGGATAGTCCGCACCACGGCCATTAATCGGTCGGTCCCCCCAGATATCACCTGGGAATTCACCCCGTCCACTCTTTAGGGGACTTTTCGGGGTACGGAATTCAGAGTACGGTACGAGGTGCACATCGTGGTGCACTCCCGATTCCCGCCGCTTGCCCCCTCTGATTTGGACTGCCCCCGATGTCTCTATCTACGCGCACACCTACGACGTTTTTTCCGACCCCTGCGACGCGACGTCGCCGCCAGTGGGGAGCGGAACGACGCACAGACCCGCTGCCCACTGTCCACTCGACGCCGAGCGACAGGAAGGTCACGTGGGCTCGCCTCGCCATCGTCTTGACGGTCGGGGCCTGGGCGGCGTACGTGATCTCAACGATCGTGCGCCAGTTCCTCGATGACGGCGGCAACTTCAACTTCACCATGCAGGCGATCTCCTATGTGATCGTTGTCACCTTCTTGACCTTCTCCGCGCTGATGTACCTCGTGGCGCGGCTCGGTGCACTCGAGCGCTTCCGTCGGCATGTGCGGGTCCCGCGCGCCGAGCTCGACCTCCACTTCAGTGGCCGCGACTCGTCGATGACCGTGCTTGTTCCGTCCTATGCCGAAGAGCCTGCTGTTGTGCGACAGACGCTGTGGTCGGCAGCATTGCAGGACTATCCCGGCCTGCGTGTCGTCCTGTTGCTCGATGACCCGCCGACACCCACCGATCCCGCTGTGGCCGATCGTCTTTCGGCAACTCGTGCGTTGACGGAGGGCATCTCCCGTTCCTTGCACGAGCCGGCGGACCGATTCCGCGCCGCCGAGCTGCTATTTCATATCCAGGGCCCTTCCAGCTGGGTATCGCAGGAATCCGTGCGTGCGCTCGCTTCGGAGTATCGCTGGGCCTCCGAATGGCTTGTGCGCATGGCCGCTACGGAACAGAACGACGACCACGTCGATGAATTCTTCGTAGAGCAGGTTCTCGGAGGACTCGCAACCGAGTTTGCGCTGGTCGCGGATGCGCTCACTGTCGCTGCCGATCACGACGAGGCGCCGTCTCGTGAACACATGTCGCAGCTTCACGAGCGACTGACCCGCACCTTCACCGCAGAGGCGGTGACATTTGAGCGTAAGCGTTACGCCTCGCTTTCCCATGAGGCCAACAAGGCCATGAACCTCAACGCCTACATCGGACTGATGGGCGGCAAATACCGCGAAGAGAAAACGCCCGTCGGAACTGTGCTGCGGCGTGTTGATGACTCGCGATTCGGTGACCTGGAAATTCCCGACACCGAGTATGTGCTCACACTCGACGCGGACTCCCTGCTCTTGCGTGACTACTGCCAACGTCTAGTTCACCTCATGGAGCAGCCGGAGAACGGCCGGATCGCAGTCGCTCAGACTCCGTATTCCTCATTCCGCGGTGCCGGCACGCGCATCGAGCGGCTCGCGGGTGCAACTACCGACATTCAGCACCTCTTGCACCAGGGGATGACCCGGTATAACGCCACCTTCTGGGTCGGGGCCAACGCTGTGATCCGTAAGCGTGCGCTCGACGACATCGTTGAGGTCGAACAGCTAGGCGGCTTCGAGGTGCGTCGGTATGTGCAGGACCGCACCGTCATCGAAGACACCGAGTCGAGCATCGACCTCGGGACTCACGGATGGTCGCTGTACAACTACCCGGAGCGACTCAGCTACAGCGCTACCCCGCCTGACTTTGGTTCCCTCATTGTGCAGCGCCGCCGCTGGGCCAACGGTGGTCTATTGATCCTCCCTAAGCTCATTCGTCACGTGACGAATCGCCGTCAGGCGGGAGAGCGCACATCTCTTCCAGAGATGGCGCTGCGGGTCAACTACATGGCATCCATCGCGTGGGCAAGTTTTGGGCTGGTGTTCCTGCTGGCGTTCCCCTACGACTCCCGTCTCCTGAGCCCGCTCGTGCTCGTGGCGGCGCTGCCGTACTTCCTGTCGATGGCGAGTGACTTGAAGTCCATGCGTTACCGCTACTCCGACGTCTTGCGCATCTACGGTTTCAACTTGATTCTCTTGCCGGTGCAACTGGCTGGTGTGCTCAAGTCGATCCAGCAAGCCATCACGGGTAAGAAGATCCCGTTCGCTCGTACACCAAAGGTCAAGAACCGCACTGCGGCGCCCGTGCTCTACGTCGTAATGCCATACCTCATCGTGGCGTTCTCGCTGCTGACTCTGTGGCGTGACGTTGACAGTCAGAATTGGGGCAATGCCGCTTTCGCCGCGTTCAATGCAATTCTCGCCAGCTGGGCGATCCTGTCGTACATCGGAATCCGCAATTCGATAGTGGATGTGTGGCTCGGCGCAATCGGATGGCTGTTTGTGGAGCGTCGCACACAGAAGGTCGATGAGGTCGCTCACAGCGCGGTTCAGGATTGGCGCTCCGCCTTGTACACCGGCGCTCCGGCCACTACCTCGGATGCCGGGATCCGTGGTGTCAAGCCGCTGAGCTCGCCGCGGAGACGGAGTGTGGCCGCGTGAGCGCTGTACCCGCAAGTCGTCGCAAACTGTCGATACCCCGTCTGATCGTGGCCATCTTGGTCACATTGGGAATCGCGGCGGGGGGAGTCGCCGCTGCGCGGTGGGTCGCGGCGTCTGCAGAAGAGACGGCGCGTCCGTGGTTCGCCGGCTACGCAGACGTCACCGCCACGCCCACATTTGCGTTTGAGACGCCAATAACGGCCGAAGAGAAGAACGTCATGTTGTCGTTCATCGTCGCCGACCCGAAAGCCGGGTGCACCCCCTCGTGGGGTGCCGCATACTCACTGACGCGGGCCGCCGCATCGCTTGACCTCGACCGCCGCGTCGCCCGTCTGCAACAGCAGGGCGGGGAGATCGCGATTTCATTCGGAGGACAGGCGAACGATGAATTGGCGGTGAGCTGTACAGACGTCACCAAGCTTGCCGAGGCGTATACCTCAGTGATCGATCGCTACGACATTTCGACGATCGATCTCGACGTCGAGGGGGCGGGGCTCGGTGATGCCGCCGCGAATGCTCGTCGTGCCGAGGCTGTGGCACGTGTGCAGAAGGCGCGCGCCGCAAGCGGCAGCCCGCTCGCGGTCTGGTTGACATTGCCGATCGATCCCTCGGGCCTGACGCTCGAGGGGCAGGCGGCGGTTCGCGACACTCTTTCGCATGGGGTCGACCTTTCGGGTGTCAACGCCATGACCATGGACTACGGCACGAGTCGTCCTGCTGGCACCTCGATGATCGCGGCTACAGAGAAAGCGCTCACCTCGCTTCATCGGCAGCTTGATGTTCTCTATAGGGAGCAGAAATTGTCTCTCAGCGACAAGACGCTCTGGGGCAAGATCGGCGTCACCCCGATGATCGGCCAAAACGACGTTCGCAGCGAGGTGTTTTCACTCGCGGACGCTCGCCAGCTCAACTCTTTCGTACTGAGCAATGCGATCGGGCGTGTGTCGATGTGGTCGTTGAACCGCGACAAGAGCTGCAGTACGAACTACGTGGACAAGAAGGTCGTGTCCGATTCGTGCAGCGGTATCACTCAGAAAAAGGGCACATTTGCCTCTCTGCTCGGCTCGAAGCTCACCGGTTCCCCTCATTTTGCGGCGGGGAAGACGACGAGCGATGAGCCTGTCGCGCCGACCGAGCTGAAAGACAATCCGGCCACGAGCCCGTACCAGATCTGGTCCGAACATGCGTCCTACCTGCAGGGGACCAAGGTCGTGTGGCATCGCAGTGTCTATGAAGCGAAGTGGTGGACGCGCGGTGACACCCCCGACGACCCGGTGCTCAACACCTGGCAGACTCCGTGGGAGCTCGTGGGCCCCGTGCTCAAGGGCGAGACCCCGATTCCGCAACCCACGCTCCCGGTCGGCACCTATCCCGACTGGTCTGGCGAAACCATTTTCGATAAGGGCGCCCGCGTGTTGTTTGACGGCGTGCCCTATGAGGCGAAGTGGTGGACGCAAGGCGACAGCCCCGAGGCCGCAAGCTCAGATCCGGATGGTTCGCCCTGGATTCCTTTGACGCAGGCGCAGATCGAAGCACTTACCGCTTCGACGACAGGCTAGGCGCCGACGATATTCACGGCTCGCGCGATAACGAGTGCGAGAAGGGCGAAGCCCGTTAGGGCTTGCACGAGCATGAGGGCTTTGGCGCGCGTTGTGAGCGGCATGACGTCTGTGGGGCTGAACGCCATCATGTTTGAGGCAGAGAAGTAGAGGTAGTCAAAGAAACCGGGCTGCCAATGAGAGGTGTTGTCGTCCTGCGGGAATCGGAAGTCCGCTGCCTCGTTCGTTGTCGTCAGGCGGCGGGAGAACGGACCTGATTGATCAAGCTCCCAATAGATCAAGCCGAAGGCGATTACGTCAGTGACCCACACCTGCACGGCAGTCAGAAGAGCGGTCGACGCATCCGACTGCCCGTCGAGCAGGCGTGCGATCACCGTGACCACCTGCACCTGATTGACAACTGTCAAAGCGACGGCGAGTCCGATCGAGAGCCACCGCGACCACACGGTTTCGCGGGTGATGCGATGCGGATTCAGAATCACCAGGGGCAGCAGGAGAATCGCGGCGCCAATGGGCACGATCCAAGGCGGAATGATTCCACCCGCAGGCGGGTGCAGGGCAAACGCCGCAGCGGCAACGATTATCGCGATAAGCGCTGGCCAGCGGTGTTCGGGCCGTTCGGGAGCTGCGGGAGACATTGCAATGGAGGCTACGGCAGAGTGCCGGTTGCGACGGATGTTGCGCTGGTGCCGGCAGCGTCCTGGATCATCAGTTCGGCATAGACAATGGCTCCCGAGGGGAGAGCTTCATAGTCGTAATCGAGCTTGTCGGGATCGGCCCGAAGCGCGTCGCTCCAGTCGCCGTAGATGAACAGTTGCTCGCCACCCTCCGCAGCCAGGCTGGTCTTAAGAGGCAGAATCGTGGCGCGTTTTGCGGGTGCGATCTCGGAGTACGCTCCAGCCCCCTCGTCGAAGCCGTAAAACGTTTGCGACAGGATCGTGCCGGTGCTCGGCTGGTATGTCAATTGCAGAAATGCCTGGCTCACGTCATCCCCGCTGCCATTCGCGGAATAGGCAATAGGAACCCCGATTGTCGCCACTTCGGAGCTCTCGTTGAGCGTGTACGAGCTGTAGAACGTCAGATCTTGAGACCCCGCAGAAACATGCAGCTCATAGCTGTCGAAGAATCCGCTTACCAGTCCGTCACTGTCAACGTTGGCCGGTTCGTCACCCACGAGAGTGATGCTGCCGTCGTCTTCGACATAGCCGTAACGGATCGTGGCGTCGGTGATCTGGTTCGGGTCACTGACGAGCTGTTGCTGAATGACAAAGGCACCGTCGTCGAACCCGGAGTCGGCACGAGCGGAAGCGAAGGCGGGAGCCGAGCCCGTCGATATTCCGCTCGCGTAATAGCTGTCGAGAAAAGACGTCCATGTCGCGGCGGAAGCGACGTCGGCGTATCCCTCATCGAAGGTGCGCGCTTGCGGCGGGAAGTAGATGGCAAGACCGCTTGCGCCCTGAGTTGTTGCGCCGTCCATCTTGTCGACAGTGGCCGCATCGAGTGCATTGAGGACCGCCTCGGCCTCGGGACCGCCCACGCCCTCGGCGAGCATGCCGAGGTCGTGCATATAGAAGCGATATTCCGGTGTGGCGCCGAATTCGAGGCTGTTCGACAATGATCGCCCGATCGTCGGAGCGAGCTCAGCACCCCCGTTGTCAAGGGACTCTGCGAAGGCGCCGACGGCACGGTCGACGGCTGGCATGCGGGTCAGGTCGGTGAGCGACAGGGTGACCTGCTGCTCGCCCTCGTCGTCGCTTTGGTCGACATAGGCATCGATGATCGCGGTCCCGAGTTCATCGACGGTGCCCCCCTGGGCAGCCGTCTCGAGCGCTGTGTAGTCCCAGCCGTATCCGGGTTCCAGCTCCTCTGAGGCGAGTAGGCGGTCCGCCACATCCTGCAGGGTCGATGCGGTCTCGTAGGTGGCCATCAGGCACGCGTCAAAGCCCATGAGGTCGAGCTTCTTGATGCCTGTTCCGTGAAGGCCGTGGGTGATTCCCTGGTGCACCTCATTGAGCGACAGCGAGTCGTCGTCGAACGATCCGTCAGCTCCGACTCCTGGCCACGAACTGCCGTGGTCGTTGATGATGAGCGCGTAATGGCTGGCCGGGAAGTTCTTCACGGTGTCATGGATGAAACCGGCCAGCACATCCGGATCACCGGTATTGGCATTTCCATGGCTTTCCAGCACATCTGAGCCGCCCTGGGTGATCTTCAGGGTCTTTGATCCGTGCCAGTCGTCCTGGCCGGCCATTCTGCCGTCGTAGAACTTTGCAGACCTGTCCACGTAGCTGATCAGGGTGAAACCAGGGCGCGAACCCACTTTGGTCTGTTCGCGAAGGTCATCGGCTTGATACGGCTCAAGGTTGGTGTCAGCGATGACGTAGGTCATGACCGTCCAGCTGTCGCCGCCCATCGAAGCGAAACCCGGGCCTCCTGCACATCCGGAAAGGGTCGCGATCGCAACAAAACCCGTGAGAACCGCGGCGAGGATCCGTATCCGTCCGGGCGGAGTGCGCATATCCAGGCCTCTTTCGTGTGCGGGGAGTCGGCTCAGAATAGCGAGCTTCGCTTGTCGACCGCGCCGCCTCTGCGGGGAATATCGATACGATCGATTACGTACACCCGCGATATCTGCGGGCTCTTAGCTCAGTTGGTTAGAGCGCCACGTTTACACCGTGGATGTCGGGGGTTCGAATCCCTCAGGGCCCACCAATGTGATGAGTCAGGACTTCGTGGACGGGTAAACCGGTCTGAGCTTGTCGGGATTCCGTTGATCTCAGCGGATAACAAATGGGTTGGTTCGCCCAACCGTCCAATCGTTTTGTATTCGACCGCATTTCTTGATACGGTCCGATCGGGATCCCTGCGGCTGAGTAGCCTCCGGCTTTCCGTCGCCCGCTCTGCTCACGGCGCCGCCTTCGGCTGTCTTCCGTGCGCAACGCGCAAACCGTTAGTGCAATGTCGCCTACAGAAACGGATTCATCCAATGACGGAACATCTTGTCGCTCCTCAGCCGACACTCACTCGAGGTGTGGCGGTACGGATCTGGGTTGCCCTACTCGTCGCGAATATCCTCGTGTATGCAGCGCTGGCGACACCGGGCATTCTCACCCTGTCGATGCGGTTCACTGAGATCGAGTCCCTCAACCCTGTCGCAATGCTGAGCATCGTCATCGGCGTCTCGAGCGTGGCGCAGCTCGTTATAGGGCCACTCGTCGGGCGATTGTCGGACCGCACCGGTGCGCGTATCGGTATGCGCCGCCCCTGGTTGATTGGCTGCGGGATCGTCGGGCTCCTTGGCACGACTACCATCGCCGTGGTCGTAGATCCGACGGCTATTGTCATAGCGTGGGCCGTTGCATCGGCGGCTTATGTGGCAGCGAACGTCGTTCTGGTGTCGATCATGATTGACCACGTCCCGGTGCACTTGCATGGACGGATCTCCTTCGCGATCGCTGCCGCGTCATTCATTGCTCCGGCGGCAGGCGCTGCACTCGTGCCCCTCCTCGGAAACTCGCCCACCTGGGGTCTGCTCGTGCCCGCGATCGCTACCGTCGTTCTCCTCCCCCTGCTCGCATTCGCCCTCCCCGATCGCCAGCTCGAGACCCGGCCACCAAGGTTCACCCTGCGCGAACTCGGACAGTCATACTGGATCAATCCGCTTGGACGCCCGTCGTTCGCGGCACTTCTCGTGACGGCGTTCTGCGCGATCGGGGCCTACGCGATTCCGCAGATCTACCTGTACTACGTCCTCGCGTTTACGATCAAGATTTCCGAGAGTGACCTACCAGGAGCAGTGTCGCTGCTCGCCGCGATCGGTGCGGTCGCCGCGATCGGTGCGGGAGCTCTCGGCGGGTACCTGTCCGACAAGCTCCG
>DATMIW010000071.1:0-68143 GCA_035554115.1 Pseudolysinimonas sp.
GATTTCGAGCATGGCGAGGATCAGCGCCGCGATGCCGCCGATCACGACGAACGAGCGGCCGACCTTCTCGCCGAAGGCTGCGATCTCGCGGTCGCGTTGGTCTTTGTGAGTGACGCCGCGCGGAATGTCGAGCCCGGCGAAAATGCTGAGCAGGATGCTCGCGACAATCGCTCCGCCAATCACACTCAGCAGCGGGACCTGGTACCCAACGTCGACAAGCGGCCTGGAGCCTGCCTGCGACAGCACGAGGACCAGGTAGGTCACGTATCCCGCAACGGTGACGATCCCGTTGATCCAGCTGCGTTTCTCTTCGTTGGGCATGTGCTGCTCCTTCGGGTCATGTCAAGAAAACTCGACATGCCGAATGTAAAGCGCACGCGACCTCATGTCAAGTATTTATGACAATGCCCGACGACGATTTATCACGCAGAGCAACGCCAAGCGGCAACCCCACCGCGTATTGACGCCTCAGCTACCGAACGCCTGCGAGAACACGTACCACGCCGCACCGACCATCACGGCCGGACCCACGAGCGCCGTCAGCACCATATCGATGGCGGTCGGCTGCTTGGAGTCGCGTTGCGACAGCAGGCCCGTGCGGCCGCGAGCAGTCACAACAATCGGAGCGGGAACATCACCGCCGGAGAGCCACGTGCGGGGATAGATTTCTTGCCGGAGTTCGCTCACACGCTCACTCTGTCGTCGATCGGGGCGGCTGCCCAGCCCGTCTTTGGGGGTATCTGACGTAGCGTTGAACCATGCCCATCCTCACCGATAGCTACACCCTCGCGAACGGCGTCCGCATTCCGAAGATCGGATTCGGCACCTGGCAGGTTCCCGACGGACAGATCACCTATGACGCGGTGCGCGCCGCGCTGGATGCCGGCTACCGCCACATCGATTCGGCCCGCGGCTATGGCAACGAGGAGAGTGTCGGCAAAGCTGTTCGCGACAGCGGCATCCTCCGCAGCGAGATCTTCGTGACCACGAAACTCCCTGCCGACGTCAAAGACTTCGACGCCGCGAAAGCCTCATTCGACACCTCCACAGGGCTGCTCGACCTCGGCTACGTCGACCTCTATCTCATCCACGCGCCGTGGCCGTGGGAGGAGTGGGGCACCGACTACACGGCGGGCAACATCGCCGTCTGGCGCGCCCTGATCGAGATCGCGGATGCCGGCGGAGCCCGCGCAATCGGTGTCTCCAACTTTGACGGCCCGCAGATCCAATCGCTCATCGACGCGACGGGCGTTGTGCCCCAGGTGAACCAGATCCAGTATTACGTCGGCCACACGCAGGATGACGTAGTCGCCTACTGCGCGGCGAACGGAATCCTGGTCGAGGCGTACTCGCCGCTCGCGACGGGCGAGCTGATCAACGACGTGCGACTGCGGGAGATCGCGGACCGGTACGGCAAGACGACGGCTCAGCTCGCCATCCGGTACACGCTGCAGAAGGGGACGCTGCCCCTGCCGAAGTCGACGACCCCGTCGCGGATCGTGGAGAACGTGGACGTCGACTTTGAGATTTCGGCG
Organism: Pseudolysinimonas sp.; assembly: GCA_035554115.1. Lineage (GTDB taxonomy): Bacteria > Actinomycetota > Actinomycetes > Actinomycetales > Microbacteriaceae > CAXTSE01. The sequence goes on from DATMIW010000071.1 coordinate 1,536, forward strand.
GAGGATGTTGCTCTGCTGGATCGGTTTAGCTCGGAGAAGTAGAGCGGGGGCTGGACTCGATACGCCGCTTCGCGGCTACTCGACCGGCGATATGCACAGCTTGCATAGATGATGTTGTCGTGACAAAACTCCGGGTCAAGGTCAATCACGATCATCAACAGTTCAGCGTGAGTGTCAGGGGAGCCGCGGCTGACACTTTTGCCCTCGTCAGTTTTCCAGCGGCACATCCGGCGCACATCATCAACTGGGTCGATAGCGACTGGCTGTCGCTTACAGCGCTCGGCGGAGGACCGATCGATCTTGGTGTCGAGTTCTACCAGTTAGAGCCGGACCCTCTTGATAAAAGTTGGGATGAGGTCGCCGAAATATCACTAATGGCAACCGATGATGTGCGCGTGGAGGACTTCGCAGCCCTTCCAGGTGCTGGCACGCAGCTGCCACTCGGTGCCGGTACGAGCTATCGAGTGCGTTATGGGATCGGCGACGTGGTGAAGAGCCTGGAGACCGGCGGTTTAGCGTCCTACATTCTGCAGATCTGGCCGGCTCCCGCCTTGCCGCCACAGGTGACTCGACAGACGACCTCGTGGGGGATGTACTGGCGGACTGAAAATGTGGCGAACTGGGCCTACGCACGTGTTCGATACACCAAGGCGGGGCCAACCGCTCGGACCGCAGCGGCCGAGTACGTGGTTGCCGAATCGCGCGCGGCGATCCCCGAACTCTCACACAGCATCCGCTCGGGAGAGACCCTCCTAGCCGACAATCTGATGCGCGCTGCATCTAGGGCCTTCATGGACGTTCCAGCTGACGACAATCTTTCGCGCGATGAAATCGTCAACTTGTGGAGAGCCGACGAGCAAAGGATACGTCACCTGGTGGAGGCATAGCCGGACGCTTGCCGTCTATTTGATGGGCTTCGTTGCCTTGCCGTCGAGCCACAGCTCGTCCGACTCATCCCCGTGCGCCCTGCCCGTGCCAACGTGCTTGGAGCTGATCTTCGGCCCCTTCTGGATCACATGCACCAGCGCCATGGCATGCCCACGCCCCAGCCCGTAGTCGTCAGCCAACCAAGTGACGATCGCGCCGGCCTTCGTGCCCGGAGCATCGAGTCCGCGCTCGTGTGCGAGCTCGATGAACTGCCGCGGGGTGAGGCCGGTTTTGTCTTCGATGTTGTCGAGATACGCCTGGAATGACATGGGGTCAGACTACGGAAGGCGGTTGGCCTTGGCCAGGTTGGCGACCAGCTCATCCCGGTTCTGGCGGATGCCGTAGCCGGGGCGGTCGCGCTCGGTTCGCCAGGATTCGCTCAGCGGGCCGACGTTGACGGTGTCGAAGCCGAGCTGGTCGTACAGCTCGGTGATGAAGGCAACAGCCTCGGCACTGTCGCTCGCCGTGGCGAGCGCGCGACGGTTCGGGGTGCCTGCCGGTGTGCCGGTCGCCGTGATCTCGGCGGCACCGATGTGGTTGAACCCTTTGACGACAAGTGAGGTCGGAAGGTGCTGCTGCAGCAGGCCTGCCGTAGTCGCTTCGCCGCGGTCGAGTGCGTCGAAATGACCGTCACGCTCGAAGTAGTAGTTGTTGGTGTCGATGACGATTTTTCCTGCGAGTGGCTCAACGGGGATGTCGGCGAGCGCCCTCAGAGGCACGGTGACGACGGCGATCTCAGCCGCCTCCGCCGTTTCGACGGGGGTGGCGGCGCGCGCGTTGGGCCCAAGTTCGGTGATGAGGTCGGCGAGAGTTTCCGGACCGCGCGAATTCGCGATCACAACCTGATGTCCGAGGCCGATCACCCCGCGGGCGATAGCGCTTCCGATGTTGCCTGCTCCGATGATTCCGAAAGTTGTCATACGGGCGGCAACCGAGTGTGGCACTCAGAGATTCCGGCCGAGTGGGTTTGCTACGTCGCGTTGCGGTAATGCAGGTGCATGACTCCGTTGCCGAAGCGGCGCTGCGTGACCAACTCGAGGTCGAGCTTCACCCCACCGGGCAGAAAGCGCGTGCCTCCGCCCACGATCACCGGCGAAATGAAGAGGTGGATGTCGTCAATCAGTCCCGCCGCAGCGAACTGTCCCGCAAGGTCCGCCCCTCCCACACCAAGGTCGGAGACCGCTGTCTGCTTCAGCCGCCGCACCTCGTCGGCATCGAATTCGCGAGCGATGCGGGTGCGGGCACTGCGGGGTTCGGCAAGGGTGCGCGAATACACAACCTTGTCGGTACCGTGCCAGAGCGCCGAGAAGTCTTGCGCCACCGCGGGCTCGTCGCTCACATCCCACGTTTCCCAGGCGACAACCACGTCATACATGCGTCGGCCGAGAAACAGAGTGCCGGTGGGCGTGATGTCGTTGACGGCGGCGTGGACTTCTTCGTCGGGAACGGCCCAGTCGAAATTGCCGTCGGTGTCGGCGATGTAGCCGTCTAGGGACATGAGGCAGGAGTACGTCAGTCGCGCCATGTGGACAGCGTACACATTTGGGCTTGGTTTCGATACGCGCTTCGCGCTACTCAACCGGCGGGGTTAGGCCGGCCAGACTCCGATGATGAGCGCCATGACCAGAACGGTCACCAACTCGTGCGCTGAGTTGAGCACCGTCAGCTGCCACGGCCGATTGTCGAACTGGTCGTGCGTGACGAAGCGCGCTGCGGTGAATCCCGCCCAGAGGATCAGCGCCGTGAGGAGGGCGTTGGCGAGGAAGCTGCCGCCATAGAACTCGAACGAGATGTCGGCCGCACCGGCAAGAACCCAGGCCGTGACGAAGCTGACGACCACGGTCACGAGGATGGGCCGCACCGCATCCGACGCCTTGCCCGAGGGGGTGACGCCGGCCAGTTTCATCCAGTAATTGCCGAAGACTTTCGGCGTGTACCAAATCGAGCCGACGATCATGCTCGACAGGGTGGCGAGGATGACGGCGATGTAGTTGATGGACGGCGCATTCATGGTGTCCTCCTTGACTGGGTGCCCGAAGCGTATCGCTCCCCACCGACGTGGGGCGAGAGCCGTAGGCTTCGATTCATGCTTGTTGCCTTTTCTGTTGCCCCGAGTGGAACCGGCGAGGCCGATGCCTCCGTGCACGATGCGGTTGCTGCCGCCGTGAAGATCGTCCGCGAGAGTGGGCTGCCGAACCACACCGACGCCATGTTCACCACGATCGAGGGTGAATGGGATGAGGTGTTCGGTGTCATCAAACGGGCGACGGAGGCGGTGGGCGCTTTCGGTTCGCGGGTGTCGCTGGTGCTGAAGGCCGACATCCGCCCCGGTTACACCGGGGAGTTGACCGGCAAACTTGAGCGGCTTGAAGCAGCTCTGGGCGACGCGGAGTAGCTCGCGGCTCGTTTCAGCAGCCAGGGCCGTGTGGCGCGGCGGCGCAGTCGCGTTCGACGAGGACGGTCTTGGCGGTGCCGACTCGCACCTGGAGGTCGTTGGCTGGCACCGGGAGAGTGCCGGCGATGGGGACGAAGCCTGACGCTCCTATCCGGTACGCGGCGGAGTAGCTCACGATCAGTCGGATCGTGTAGTCGCCGGTCCTCTCATACACATGGCTGGTCGGGGTGGGATCGAACTCTCGGATGCCCGCCGCAGCCCACTTAGAGCCGGAGGTTGTGCGCGTGGCGGTGCTGCCATCGCCGTAATCCCAGCGGAATGCGACAGGGGTGAATCGCACGGTTGCGGGTTGCCCGAGCAGGGTTCCGTCAATGTTGTGCGCGCGAATGGTCGAGTAGAAGTTGGTGTCGAGGCCGACGACGGTCCATCCGCCGGGCTCCATCGCCTGCGCTGGGGTTTGTGGAATGAACGACGCGATGTCCGCGAGGGTGATCGGCGAACTGCCGACCGCGGGCGGAGGTGGAGCGGAGCAGAGCGCCGGGTCGACCTCCATGCATTTGACGATGACCGGTGGACCGGAGGGTGCGGAGCCCGAGGTCGACGGGCGGGTGAACCCCTGCTTGCCGGGCGTGCCGGGGGTCGTCTGCGTAGCGCCAAGGTTCGCGGCGCCGCCCCCGAGTGACGCGGATGGGCAGCTTACGGTCACGGCGGCCTGGGAGCATCCCTCTTGCCTCGCGTTGGCCGCTCCCATCAAGGTCATCGAGAGTGCGAGAACTAGCAGAAGTCTTCGCCAGACCATGCCTCGCTCCTTGCGACTTTGAGGATGCCGTCGTCGTGATTATCGATATCGATCTCGAACGGCACGCGCGAATCTCGGTTAGCCGGCACCACTGAAGCGCCAGTCGCATCACGAACGTCAGTCCCCGAGACATCGACACACGCATACACCGTCAACACCACCTTTCCTCTCCCGGAATAGTCAGTGCTCTGGAGTCGCATGGAATCAAAGGACGATTGACCGACGAGCACGTAGCCCTTCGCAGCAAACTCGGATGCGGTTTTGATTTCGTCGCGTAGGGCGGCGCTCCTCGCGACTGAAGCGAGCTGGGAAGTGTCTTTCCAGCCGTCGTTGCCCAACGCGTTGGTTACCGTTTGGTACTTCTCATAAGCCGCCTTTGCCGCCGCAAGGGCCTCGTCCTCAGACGCGAACACGGCGGTCGCACTGGGCGCCGGAGACGACGGGCTCGGGCTGGGCTGAACGCAGCCGGTCAGCACTAGCGCAGCGGCGGCGAGGCCGAGGGGGAGAATCCTCATGCGTTCGACGCTAGAGCAGGGTGCCGGATCCGTGGGCGACTTTCCACAGCTTTCGATACGCCGCGGCGCGGCCATTCAACCGGCGGCAGCGCCGGAGGGGCGCTACTTCAGGCGGAGGCGACGGTCGTTGGCGGTGCTGTCGGGCTTGATGTCGATCACGTCGGAACGCGAGTCGAGGAACTCGCTGAACGAACGGAACCCGAGCGGCCGCTCCTTGAATCCGGCATCGAGCCGCAGCATTTGGCCCTTCACTTCACCGTTGGTCTGCCACTCTTCGTCGTTCTTGGCGTCGATCAGTTGGAGGGCACGGATCAGCAGGTCGGTAGCGGCGGCATCCGTCGTGGGCTCGTCATCGTCTTCGGCGTGACTGAACGGGTTGTGCGGGTCGAGCGTGAGGGGCTTGACGGGCTGGGAGGCGCGGCGGGATCCGGTGGCGGGCTTGGCGGTTTCGGTTGTCGGGGATGAAGCTCGGCGGGGCTTGGTCTCGACAGGCTCGACCGGCGGGGAGGCACCCTCGACCGGCGGGGTGGTCGCGACAGGCTCGACCGACGGGTCCTTCTTCTTCGTGATCTTTGCGGGCACAACGCCGGGCAGTGCGTCGTAGTCGCTGAAGTCGTCGCAGGCCGCGATGAGCGCGCGCGAGGTGGACCCGGCCACGCCGATCCCGACAACGAACCGCCCTAGCCGTTTGGCCCGCTGAGCGAGAGCGATGTAGTCCGAATCCCCGGCCACGATCACGATGTGCGTCACATCTTCGAGCCGGAACAGGTCTTCGACCACGTCGACGGCCAGCCGGATGTCGGCTCCATTTTTCGTTCCCGCCGTGTTGAACAGCTGGGTCAGGTCGACGGCGCGGTCGATGAGCTGGCGCTGGTAGCGGGCATTCGCCGCTGCCGACCAGTCGGCGTATGCGCGACTGACGACGATCGACCCAAAACTGGACGCGTAGTCGAGAATCGCGCCGACATCCACTCGGGCGTCTTCGAGTCGCTGCAGAATCGCCTCGGTTGGAGGCTTCTCAACGCCGCGCACGCGGGCGCGGTCTTTGATGAACTGCCCGCCGCCGAAGATCTGGTCGTAACGCGAGATGACGACGTTGTCGAAGTCGATGTACACGGCGACGCGGGGTTCAGACATGCGGCCCAGACTACGGCTACGGGGGGAAGACCGCCCACAGCCAGAAGATCGCGACAGGCTGCAGCCCGAGCCCGATCCAGAACGTCAGCTTGCGCCGACGCGGTGTAGCCGACAACCCCGGATGCCCGAGCAGCGGGGACAGCGGCAGCAGCATCCGGAGCAGGCTTTGCGTCGGCAGCAGCACCGCCAGCAGGTACACGATGTACATGACGGTGTAGGTCCAGATGTCGACGCCGAGCCGGCGGGTGGACGGGCGGGTCAACCAGAACGCCACGGCCAGCACGACCGCAACGACCACTGCAACGCCCGCCCACCCGAAGATGCCGCCATAGAACAGGAACGTCGGCGTGAACGGCACGAACGCGACCGGCCCGATGAAGTCGCGCCACCACGATAGCTCGGTCTCGAAATACGCATTCGGGTTGCCCGTGACCTGCGCGGCAAGGATCGGCCACATCAGGGTCGCAGCAGTGATCAACACGATCGTGCTGCCGACGATGATCCATTCGCTGGGCAAAATGCGCTGCCGACGCGCCAAGCGCACAATGCCCTGGATGCCGAGGGCCGCCGCCAGCGCGATCGCACCCGGGCGGGTCACCGACGCCACCAACGCGAACGGCAGCATCACCAGATAGTGCCGCGACACGAGGGCCGCCAGCGCGCAGAACATCAGGAAGAGGAACAGCCCTTCGGCGTATCCGAGCTGCAGCAGGAAGCTGAGCGGCCCGAACGCGAAGAACAGAGCACCGGCAAGAGCCTGCTGGGGGGCGAAGTGCTGGATCAGCATCCGGTGCAGGGCGAGGGTGGCAAGGGCGCCGCAGATGACGGCGACAGCGATCGACGCCGCCAGAAATTCGAGCCCGGTCACGGCCATGACGCCGCGAACAATCCACGGGAAGACGGGGAAGAACGCCCAGGTGTTGTAGGCCACGTCGCCGCTGGGCGTCAGGGGCAGTTCGCTCGGGTACCCGTGCAGGGCAAGTGCGCGGTACCACGCCGCATCCCATGCCGAGAGAAACCCGGCGAAGCTGTTGTCGTTGATGCGATCGTCGAAGTGCGCAATCGACGAGTTGTGCGTGAGAGCCCAGATCCCGGCGAGGAAACCGGTGGACAGGATGCGCGCCACGACATAGCCGGCCAACAGGAACAGCCAGGCCGGCACAGTCGTCGTGCCGCGGAGTCGGACACGCGGTGCGGGAACCCAACCGATCCGCGGATGGGATTGGCCACGTGCGAGGGCGACGTCTCCCGAGATGTTCGCCTGTGTCACCTGCTTATCGTTGCAGATCGCGAACGGTGCAGATGCCCGGACGCTGCCCCGAAAACGCCGAACCCCGAGAGCTACGACGCGAGGAACTCGAGGGCGCGCGTGCGGAACTCGCGAGAGGTGGGGGCGTTGAAGTGGTTGCGCCCGGGAATCTCGTAGAACTCGCCCAGCGGTGCCGCGTTCGCAAGGGCTCGGGAACGTTCGAGAATCGAGTCCTCGGTGCCGGTGGCAAACAGGATGCGTTGCGTCGGCGGATTTTCCGGGTCCGGCGAGGAGCCCTGCCGCATCCCCTCAACAAGCGCAACGAGCGCCGTGAGATCGTTGCCCGGCACGCCTCCGGCCATCGTCAGGTAGGCGTTGGTCATGCGGTCGGTGACCGGGGTTCCGTCCGCGATGTACGCTCGCGCGGCGGGCACATCGAAACTCGTGAGAGGGAGGCCGTCGGGAATCCCCCCGAGGACAGCTTTGGTGATGTGCGTCGTCAGTTCGAGCGACGAGGCCCACCCGACACGCCCACCCAGCGAGTAGCCGACGAAGGTGATCTCGTCGAGCAGATAGGTGTCGATCACGGCGTTCACATCGTCGACCAGCAGCTTCATCGAATACGCGGCGGGGTCGTGAGGCTTGTCGCTCGCACCGTGACCGCGCTGGTCGATGGCGATCACACGGTATCCGGCGCGGCCCAGCTCGCGGACCCACCCCGTCGCGTGCCAGTTGGCGAGAGCAGAGGATGCGAAACCATGTACCGCGAGGACGACCGGAGCGTTCTCGTCGAGCTCGGAATGTCGGGCGAAATCGTAGGTGGCGATGTGCAGGCCATCGTGTGACATAACAGCTTGCGCCTCGGGGGCTGTGGGAACGAGAGGCATGATTTCGATGGTAGCGGCGCGCGAACCGGCCTTCGCCACGCGCCGTAGCACGACGTTATGCGACGCCGACCCAGAGCCCGTCGCGGGCCCGCATCATGCCGACATACAGTTCGCGCCGCTGCAACACCCGACGTTCGGCCGCGGTCTCGTCGGGGTCGACCACACCCGCGGTGACCAGGTGCGGCGGAGTGCGCGCAACGAGGGTCTGCGCGAATTCCAGGCCCTTGGCCCGCTTGATGGTGCCGACCTTGACAGCCTCGACGGGGTATCCGTCGTAGTCCTTGAGCAGGATCGAGGCGATGCCGGCCTCGGCGAGGGTCTCGGCTACCTCGGCCGCGTGCCATGAGTACAGAGCTAGAACTCCAATGTCGCCGAGCGAGGTGCCGCTTTCGGCGACGAGCCGTCGAATGTGTTCGACGAGCGCGCGATCATGGGCGGCGCGCGCGGGGAACACCGTGTAGATCGGCGGGTTTCCTTCGCGCTCGACGGTCGGGGGTGTGACCTGGGTCACGACGGTCTCGATATCGGGGGTGAGGTCGCCCGCGAGCAGACCTGCAGCGAACTGGGCGATTTCCTTTGTTGTGCGCTGGTTGCTCCCCAGCACGACCGAGCGACCCTGGATGTCGACGCCCGCCTCGGCCAGCGTGTAGCCGCCGGGGTAAATGGTCTGCTGCCCGTCGGTGATGAGGGTCAGACCATCCGGACGATCGCCGACAAGCGAGTGCAGCATCCGGATCATGGAGCACGACATGTCTTGCGCTTCATCGACGATGACCGCGGCATAGCTCGTGAGGGGCTCGGATGCGAGAGACGATTCGGCTTCGAGGATCACGTCCTCCCAGTCAAAGATCTCGCGCTCGTGCAGGGCCGCCTCGTAGCGGTGATACAGGTTCCAGAGCTCAGCACGCTGCGGCGTGGTGAGCTGCCGCCGACGACCGAGGCGCGGCAGCTCGGCGTATGCGCCGAAGTCGGTGAGGCCGCGGCCTTTCAGCACGTGACGGATCTCGTCGTGCCAGTAGCCGGGCGTCGCATCGAGTCGGCCGAGTTCGCCGTCTTTTCCGTCCCGGTTCCACAGATCTTTGAAGATGCGGTCAGCAGTCGTCGCATCGATATCGAGGGGACCGTGGCGTTCGGTGAGCACGTCGCGGGCGAACTCATGCACGCCACGGAAATCGATCTGGTTGGCGACATCGGGTGCGAGGCGTTCCATCAACGCTCGCAGTCGCTTCGGCAGGGTGCGCACATAGCTTGTGACCAGCACACGCCCTCCGGTGGAGCGGGCCAGGTAGGCGGCGCGATGCAGGGCGACGACCGATTTTCCGGTACCTGCGCCGCCGCTGATGCGGGACGGGCCGGCGAAACTTGTGCGCACGAGCTGAGCTTGCTCGGGGGTCAGGAACGTCATCCACTCGTCGACAGGCGCTCGTTGCAGGCCTTCGGAGAGAGCCATGCGCACCTGCTCAGCGGTGAGCCGCTCCGTTTGGGGAGCACCGGGGGTCGGGATGCCGGTTGTCTCCTTCTCCCATGCCGCAATCGGCGGGCGGGTGGCGGCATCCACCTCGAACGGGGTGGACTCGGCGGGCGGGAAGTACTCGGCCAGGGCATTGCGAACCGTGGCGACCTGCAGGGGTGTTAGACGCTGACCGAGGCGAGCGATTTCGGTGACGGCAGCCGCCTCGCTGAGGATCTGGACGCCAAAAAGTGTGGTGCGGGGGACGAAGGGGCTGGCGAATGCCGCAATCGCGCGTACCTCGCCTGCTGCGAGTCCGATTTCGGCGAGCAGTCGCTGGGTGGAATAGACGAGGTCGGCCAGGCGGGCGATGGCGTCCCGAGGATCGGTGGCTTCGGCGGCCTCCGTGGTCTCTGTCTCGGGGGTCTCTGTCTTGGGGGTCGGGGCGGCGCGCCACGAACTCGCCTCGACGATGATGACGCCACCGGGTCCGACGAGAACGAGGTCAATTGTTGCGTCACGCGATCCGGGCCACTGTCGGTCAGTCAGCAGGGCGTAGCCGAGGGATTCCAGCTCGAGAAGGGTCTGGGCGAGCCGCGTACGAACGCGAGGGGCCTGCTCGAATGCGCGGGCGATTGTTGTCGCAAGTCCGGCACGCCGGGCCAGCTCGTCGGCCAGGGCACGCTGGCGAGCGGCCTCGTGCGCGGCCACGTCGGCTGCCACGGGGAACCTCCTGATGTGCGGCGCTCGGGGTCACGCCGGACAACCAGTCTGTCCCCCCTGATGGGTTCGGGGTACCCCGCGTTGTGGGGCTTAAGGGGGACAGTATGAGGGTTACACCTCGACGATGCGATGTGTCACAAGGTCTGCGGAGGCGCGGGTGAGAACGCCGTTAGCGACGCCGGGGCTGGCGGCATCCCAGATTTCGACTGTGGACACATCGACGCGGAGGAGCGCGACCCGCGGGTCTGTCGGGCCGCTGTCAAACCAGGATTCGGCCCAGGGGCTCCAGAACTTCTCAATGAGTGCCGCATCCCGCACAACACTGCCGGTGCCGCTGAACGACAGATGACCTTTGCCGTCGCCTACAGCCACATTGACCTCGGGATGATGGGCAATGTCGGCGGTCTTGGGGCTCGGGTCTTCTGTGAAGAAGAACAGCGTGTTGGTGAAGTTCTCGGGGTCGAGAATCGCGAGCGGTCGACTATGCAGTGCGTGCCCGGATGACCGGGTCGTGACGTGCGCATAATGCGCCGCTTTCAGTATTTTCCGGATGGTTTCGCTGGCATCGTTGTCACTCATGCATTGACCGTGGCACGGCTTGAGGCCGATGGAGCGAATACCCAGGAAAGGGACAGATTCCCCGAGAGCGACTCAGCCGCGGAGCAGTGCGAGAGTCTTCTCCAGGCGCCGAGCGCGTGTCTCGGCGGCCTTCGCCTCCGTGATTGAGCGGGCATGTTCCTTGCGGTGGCTATAAGGCAGGGCCTCCCATGCGGCGGCTGCCACCGGGTCAGCGGCGAGAGCCTCGGCCAGGTCGCTGGGCACCTCGACTTCGCGCGGGGCGTCGTCGCGTTCAACAGTCAGCTCAACGGTGTCGCCGCCCGCAACACCCGCGGCTTCGCGATGCGCTTTAGACAGGGGAATGAGGTTCTTGCCACCCATGACGGCGGTTGTGCTGCCGTAGCTGTATCCGCCGGGGAGAGTGACGAGCACCGGCACGCGTTTGCCGCCGAGCGAGGCGACAACGTCATCCGGAATTTCGATGCCGACGTTGTTTCCCTGGAGGAGCAGCGTTGTGGTGAAAGTGGGCATGGTTCATTCCACACCCTCAGATGGGACCGCGTCGAGACCTGCTCAGGAGGTCGCTCACCCCTCGCTAGGCTGTGGGCATGAAGGTTTTCGTCTTCCTGGTCGCGCTCGCATTCTTCGTGGGCTCCTTCCTCCTCTTCGGTTATGCATTCGCTGTTGAGGAGCAGTACCGTCTGGCGGTCTTCGGGTCCGGCATCCTTGCGGTTGCCGTGTCACTCGCGATTCCGTTCCACCTTCTCGGGAAGACCGACTAGCTTCGGCCAACGGCCGCTTCGCGGCACGGCCCGTGATCGCTCTAGCTGTGCTGCAGCACGCGAGCGACGAATGCGTCGACTCGGGTGCTCAGCACCTGGGCGCGGCGGGCGATCACCTCGGTGGGCGACGGCAGCATTTCGTATTGCGGGGGCGCGATCCGAATCAGTAGCGAGCAGGCGAGGTCAGCGCAGATATAAGTGCCCACCGAATCGCCACGCTCTCCCGCTTTGCCCGCGCGGGCCGCGCTGAACATGGTGACCTGGGTCGCGGGCTGAGGCGTATTGCACAGCGAACAGACGGCCGCTCCGGGACGCAAGCGCACATCTGAGGCGCGCAGCACGATCCCGACAGGCTCTTCGCCGCGCCAATACACGAGATAGCCGCGCTGCGGGGAGCCGGGGTCGCGCCAGCCGAGGTATTCGCGGTCTCCCCAGACGGTTTCGTGCAGCCCGGGGAGAGGCATGGTCGCGGCATCCTCCGGGCCGGCGTTCACAAGACAGCCCCGGATGTCGGCTTCGGTCAGTTCTTTCATGCTGCGTTCCAGCCTAAGCGCGCCGCGCACGCGGTCAGAGGCCGCGGTCCACCATGTCGATCAGACGGGATGCCGTGACCGTCAGGCTGTCGTCATCAAGATCTCGCAGCGGACCTTCAAGAAAGAGCATCGCCAGGCCGTGGACCGATGACCACGCAAGGAGTTCGGCACCGGGGCGGCGCTCCTCGGGCAGGGCCCCTGCCGCGACCAGCTCGTCGAGCGCGACCCCCAGCAGCTCGAAGGGGGTGCGTCCGCCCGGGCCGGCTTTGTCGGGGCTGAGCGCCGTGGCCAGGTCGGCCGGAACGGTGAAGGCCGTGCGGAAGAGTCCGGGTTCGTCACGGGCAAATTGGAGGTAACCCACCCCGACGGCGCGCAGGTGGGCGTGCGCCTGCGTGACGGCATCGAGCGAGGCGGGCGTGCGATCCCATTCCGCTTCGATAGCGGCCGCTGCGCTGCGGAGGGCACTGTCACTGACGGCATTCACGAGGGCCGTGCGATCGGCGAAATGTCGGTATGCGGCGTTGGGGGACACTCCGGCGCGACGGGTCGCTTCGCGCAGCACAACCGCATCCGGACCCCCTGCGCGGGCGAGCTCGACACCGGCCTCGAGCAGCGCCTGTCGGAGGTCGCCATGACGATAGCTTGAGCGCTGGACGCGCGTGGGTGCGTGTGACATTGTGGACAGCGTACACAAGACGCATTGGAATCGATCAACCGGAATCGAAGGAGACCCTCATGGTTGCCATCTCAGGCGGATACAGCGGATTCTCGGTAGACGATTTGGATGCGGCGCTCGCCTTCTACAGCGGCACGCTGGGTCTCGACTGTCGCCACGAAGAAAACGGCAACGGCCTCACGCTGCATCTCGGCACAACGGTGGTCTTCATCTACCCCAAGCCGAATCACGAACCGGCGAGCTACACCGCGCTCTATCTCGAGGTGCCCGATATCGACGTTGCTGTCGATGAGCTGGAGGCCGCTGGCATTGAGCTCGAGCGCTACGAGGGAATGCCCCACGACGAGCGCGGCATTCTGCGCGGGATCGCCGCCCATCGTGGTCCCGATATCGCCTGGTTTACCGACCCTGCCCGAAACATCATTGCCGTTCTGCATGGCTGATCGGCGCCGTCTTCCCCCTGCCCTCCGCCCTTTCCGAATCGGGCAATATCGCATCCTGACGGTCGCGCTCGTGCTGTCCATGCTGGGTGCGGGCACCTGGCTGGTCGCTGTCGTCTTTGAGGTCCGCGCGCTCGGTGGTGGCCCGATTGAGCTCTCGTTTATTGCGACAGCAGCGGCGGTCGGCATTCTGGTCGCCGTTGTTTTCGGAGGGGTGGTCGCCGACCGGGTACCGCAAAAGCGAATCCTCGTGACCGTCGAGGCCACCAAGACGGTCACGATCGTGGTCATTGCCACATTGGCCCTCACCGGCAACATTGAGGTGTGGCATCTTGCCGTGGCCGGGGTGGTTCTCGGCCTCGCCGACGGCTTCTTCTATCCCGCCTATTCAGCGCTGCTGCCATCCGTGCTGCCCGCCGACGAGCTGTTGGCAGCCAACGGCATCGAGGGGATGCTGCGGCCGACCATCATGCAGGCGCTCGGCCCGGTGGTCGCCGCGGCGGCTGTCGCCGTTGCATCTCCTGCCCTCGCGTTCGCGATTGTGGGAGTCGCGCAGGCTCTCGCCGTGGCGGGGTTGCTCTTTCTGCGACCGACGCGTGTGCGGCGTGACTTCGATGAGGCCGAGCAACAGAGGCACCCGGTTGTTGGGTTCGTCGTCGACCTTCGAGAGGGTGTGCGCTACATCGCGAAGACACGGTGGTTGCTCGCGAGTCTGCTGAGCGCATCCGTGATCGTGTTCTTCATCATGGGTCCGATCGAGGTGCTGTTGCCCTTCGCGGTGACAGAACAGACCGGCGGGGGTGCCGCGGAGTTCGCCTTTGTGCTGGCCGCGTTCGGGGCGGGCGGCGCGATCAGCTCGATCGTCGTCGCATCCGTGCGGTTACCGCGTCGATATCTCACCGTCATGCTGATCGCGTGGGGTCTCGCCTCCGCGCCGCTCGCCGTGATTGGCGTGACCGACCAGCTGTGGGTCATGGCGCTCGCGGTGTTCACGGTGGGCGTCGGCTTCGGCGTGGCCCAGGTGATCTGGGGAACCATCCTCCAGCGGCGCGTGCCGCCGGCCTTACTCGGGCGCATCTCGAGTCTCGACTTCTTTACAACTCTTGTGTTCATGCCGGTATCTATGGCCCTCGCGGGCCCGATCGGCGAAGCTATCGGGTTCGCCCCGACCTTCCTGCTAGCCGGGTTGGCACCTCCTGTGGTCACGGTTGTGGTGATCTTTGTCGCCCGGCTCGGTCGCGACGAGATAGCGAATCCGCTTCGCTCTGACCCAGTTCTCGGCGCCTCATGACACAGCGCGATCCGCACGCGATTGCCGCCTTGCGGGCTGACCTGACGGCGGCGGGATACACGGTCGACGGGCTGACGGCGCTCTGGGGGCCCGAGGCGGGGTCCGCTCTCGAACGCGGAAACCGGGTGCCGGCCCGGCGTCGACTCGCGCAGCTCGAGAGTGCGACAGCCACCCTCGCAACGGCCTGGATCCTGGGGCTGCCCGTCAGCGAGGCCCACCTTTCGCGCGCCCTCCCCACGCTCGGCGTTGACGGCGCCATCGGGCTCGAGCTCTTCGAGCGCGCGGAAGTCGAGGGGCGCGGCGAGGCCGGGCACCTCTATCCGCTCGTCGACCTGCGCCCCTACGCCTTTCTTGACGCACGCGGGGCCGGCGAGTGGTGGATTGCGAGTGATCTAGGAGAGCTTGCCGTCGGAGTGCTGCGCACCGATCACGTCCTCGGCGTGGGTGGTGCCTCGATGACTCTCAGCGGGTTGATCATGCCTGGGCACATCGGGCGGGCGCTTGATCTGGGGACCGGATGCGGCATTCAGGCACTGCATCTGGCGCGCGAGGCCGAGCACGTCGTCGCGACGGATATCAGTGAGCGCGCCCTCGACTTCGCGCGGCTGAACGCGGCACTCAACGGAGTGGACTCAATCGAATTCCGTCTCGGCAGCCTTTTCGAGCCGGTCGCGGGCGAGACCTTCGACCGCATCGTGTCGAACCCGCCGTTCGTCATTACCCCGCGGGGTGCCGATGTTCCCGAATACGAGTACCGCGACGGGGGAGCTGTGGGAGACGGATTGCTGATTGCTCTTATCGCCGACCTTGGCGACCATCTTGAGCCCGGGGGAGTCGCTCAGTTGCTCGGCAATTGGGAATACCGGCACGGATCTCCGGGCCTCGATGCGGTCGGAGCCCGGGCCCAGGCCGCCGGCCTCGACGCGTGGGTCATCGAGCGCGAGGTCGCCGATCCGGCTCGCTACGCCGAGACCTGGATCCGCGACGGGGGCACGCGCACCGATGCCGCCGATTTCGAGCGACTCGTGGGGGCCTGGCTCGACGACTTCGAGCACCGCGGAGTCGAGAGCATCGGCTTCGGCTACCTTCAGCTGCGTCGACCGCTGAGCGGCGTGCGAAGCCTGCACCGGCTGGAACGGGTGGATGCGGCGCTCGGCACCGCCGGGTCCGGTCTCGGAGCGCAGGTGGCCGCCACCCTCGCCGCCCACGACGCGCAGCGCGCGCTCGACGATCGCGCTCTCGCCGCCGCACGGCTCACCGTCGCCCCCGATGTCACAGAAGAGCGCAGCCATTGGCCGGGCCAGGAACACCCCACGGTCATCACTCTGCGGCAGGGCGGCGGCTTGCGGCGCGAGGTGCGCGCGGGCACCGGACTCGCGGCCGTTGTCGGTGCCTGCGACGGCGAACTGCAGCTCGGGGCGATTATCTCGGCAGTCGCCGGCCTTGTGGAGGTCGACGAGACCGATCTGTCGGCCGAGCTTCTGCCCGAGATTCGCGAACTGCTGGTGACGGGCATGCTCCGCTTCGAGTGAGTCACCGCTCAGCACACGCTCAGTCACCCCCCAGTCCGCCGACGTACCGTGGCGAATTGGAGGACACACAGCATGGGATTCCTAGATCGATTGTTCGGAGCCGATGACGCGGCACCCGCTCCCGCCGCGCCTCGCCGGGCGCCGAGCGAGGACGAACGGGCACTTGCGCGCTATCGCTATCTGCTCCAGACCGCGCCCCCCGAGACGATCGAACAGGTGCATGCCGAGGCCTTTGCAAAACTCACCGACGAGCAGCGCGCTCTCATATACGAAGAGCTGAGCAAGGGCGCCGGCACCGGAGAGCGACCCCTGTCCAGCGAACCGGCCACCCTGGCCCGTGCGGCGACACGTACCGAGATGCGCAATCCGGGAAGCCTGCAAAATGCGCTGGCGGGGCCGAGCTTCGGAAGCATGCTCGGCGCCTCCTTGCTCGGCAGCGTTGCGGGCTATGTTGTCGGATCGGCCCTGGTCAGCGCATTCCTCCCGTGGGACGCCGCGGGCTCCGACGGCGGCAATGCAGACTCGGGTGCGGCCAATGCTGATGCAGCCGGCACCGATTCAGCGAATTCGGACGTGACTGGCACCGATGCGGCGGCCACAGATGTGACCGGTACCGATTCCGCCCTCGGCGACTTCACCTCGGATTTCGGCGGCGACTTCTTCTAGCTCCGGACCTTCTAGCTCCGGAGAGGAGCGGACGGACTGCCGTTGGGTGTCGCCAGCCGTGGCTCGAATTCGTCGGCGATGCGGGCTCCCCAGCGCAGGCCCCAGCGGCCGAGAATCAGGATCGCAATGCCGGTTCCGAGGGCGCCGGCGACCGCGATGGGCAGGTTCAGCAGGTACTCGACCTCGACGAACGGCGGAACGATAGTCAGCACACTCGCCAGCACGATGAACGCCCGTGGGGGTGTGCCTCCCAGCTCGCGGGGCACCTCCCAGCGGCCGACGAGAAGCGACAGCGCGAACAGGGCCGCGAGCACGAGCACGTAAACGAGGATGCGAGACCACCACCAGGGTGCGCTTCCCGGTGACGGGCTGGCTCCGGGTATGAGCAGCGACAGCCCGGCGAAGGTAATGATGAGCGGCAAATGCCAGAGGTAGATCGTCATGAGTCGTGTGCCGACCAGGAACACCACGGCCTTCGCTCCACGCGTGCGCATCACGGAGGTGAGCGGTCGCTTGACCAGTCGGAGGAATGCAGCCTGTGACAGACCGAGGAACACAAGAGGCAGCGTCGGCGGGTTGAGGTTCACCAGCATGTTGGTGTCGTAGGGACCGATGAGCGAAAGAGGCGCGAGAGCAGCGACACCGCCGAGCATGATCAGCACGAGTACCCAGGCGGGTCGACGGTCGAACCAGCCGTCCGCATAGAAGAAGCCGAACTGTTGCGCAAGGGGCCACACGAGGAACATGTTCGCGTAGCCGATCTGCGGGATCCCGGTGCCGTAGCGCAAGGCATCGACCACGATCACGGCCGCGAACAGCACCAGCACCGTGCGATAGGGGGCACGAGCATGCCACCCCGCCAAAACCGGCACGAACACCTGGCATATTCCGTATGCCGCAATGAACCACAGCGGCGAGCCCGCACCGCCCACTATCGCGTCGATGAGGCCTCGATCAACGCCCAGAGCTGGAGCCACGATCAACACGGCGGCGCCGATGACCACGACGAAGAAGACGAAGAGTGGGAAGGCGGGCTGCGCGAGTCGCAGGATGCGGGCTGTCACATAATCCCGTCCGTCGCCTCCGCGGCGCTGCAGGCTTCGCCACGCGGTCAGACTCGCGAAGCCTCCCACGACAAAGAACAGGGGCATGATCTGGCCGACCCAGGTCACGCCCGTAAACCAGAACTGCTTTTCGAGAGGGCGGGTGACCGAGAGGGTCCCCGTCGCGTCCGTGCCGACCCCGACCTCGAGAAGATGGATGACGACGACCAGCAGGACGCAGAAGACGCGGGCCAGATCGAGGGTCAGGTCACGCTTCGAAAGGTCGATTGACGACTTCGCTGTCGCACCATGGGGAAGCGTGCTGGGCTTCGGGTTCGAGCTCATCCCGACACTCTAGAGGCCGCGTGGCCCCGAGCGCGGCTGGCGTGAGACTGATGTTTGCCAGGGGTTTTCCAGACTGGTGTTGCACGATGGCTGCAGTCATTCGCTGCTTACCCGTATGCGTTCGACCCCCTGACGCGCTTCCGCGCGTCCGCACGTGCCCGACCAGCTGCGCCCGACAGACTCTGCCCGACCAGACCTAGCCCGACACCCGTGCTCGACCAGGAAGTGCTTTTCTCTTCGTGACATCCCGACGTTCTTCTTTTGTGCATTCGCCCCGAACTGATCGGGTTGCGGCACGATCTCGACGACGGATCCGCGAAGAGGCAGGGGTCCGTCGGTCGGTCTCGAGGCACCGTGCGGACTCAAGCCACCGGGAGCAGCGCCCGAGTGGCGGCGCCGTTTCGTCTCACTATGGGCCCGGCTTCCTGCGCCTCAACAGGCGTCGTCTGGCCATTGCCGCAGCCGCCATCAGTTTCATCACGCTGAGCATTCAAGAGCTTCCGGCGTATGCCGCGCCCGCCGAGCACCGTGTATCGGTCGCGGGCGGACAGTCGTTCGCCGTTGATGCCTCGGCCGAACAGCCGTCGACCCGTGAAGACACCTTTGGCGTCACGGTGTTCACGCCGCTGCAATGGCCCGTCGACCCGTCGAGTCGTATTAGCAAGCCGTTCCGCGAGGGATCGCATCACGGCGTCGACCTGCTTCCCGGCGTGGGCACACCCGTTGAGGCGATAGCAGACGGCGTCGTCGTCGAGTCCGAGTACTCAGGAGCACTCGGCCAACACGTGATCATTCAGCACATCGTCGACGGCAAGATGGTGCAGAGCGTCTACGGTCATATGCAGGCCGAGAATGTTCCCGTTGCAGCCGGCGACAAGGTCTTACGCGGCGAGGTGATCGGTCATGTCGGCAGCACGGGCGCGAGCACCGGTCCGCATCTGCACTTCGGCATCCTGCCCGACGGCGGAGACCCGGTCGAGCCCATCGCATGGATGAAAGCGCACGTCAACGAGCCGATGGTTTAGAGGTGCGTCTGGCTGAGCATCGCGACCGCAGTGGGCAAGTCGAGTGACTGCCCGATCTCGACCGCCTTGCTGTAGTTCTCCCCCAGCAGGCTGACGTACACGGTGTCGCAGACCCGCACGAAGCCGACAGTGGTCGCGCCTTCTCTAACCCGGTGAACGGTGTCCGAAAATTCGGTCACGCTGATCGGAGAGATGTTGGTTATCGTCATCGCAGCTCCTCACCACCCTAGAAGTGTCTGTCTCCCCCTATAACACACCCATTCCTCGTAAAGGGATAGAGGGTCGAGGGAATTGCTCAGATAACGTACGGCTAAGTCCGAAGTATGGCGCCCGTGTCGGGCGGCAAGCGCACGCCGAGTGGGCGAGCCGTCACGCGCTCCGAGGTGGCCAGTAACAGCTCGCTGCCAGCGACATCCCATGTGCCGGATCCGAGATTCACCGCCACCTGCAGCTCGCCGATGTGCAGTCTGAAGCGGCCCGCTTCGTCGTCATAGTCCGCCGAAAGGTCGCGGAAAGTTGCGAGAGTCCACGCCGACTCTCGTCGCCGCAGGGCTATCAGTTCGCGGTACAGCGACAGGATGCGAGCGTGCGGTTGCTCGGTGAGTTCTGACCAGTCGAGCTGAGACCTCTCAAATGTCGCCGGATCCTGCGGGTCGGGAACGACCTCCCGATCCCATCCCATGCGCGCAAATTCGCGTATGCGGCCTGTTGCCACGGCTTCACCCAGTTCGGGCTCGGGGTGGGCCGTGAAGAATTGCCAGGGCGTCGAGGCGGCCCACTCCTCGCCCATGAAGAGCATCGGCGTGAACGGACTCGCCACTGTCAGCAGGGCACCGATCGCCAGTCGCTCGGGCGAAAGGCCGTGTGTCAGCCTGTCGCCTGCAGCCCGGTTGCCGATCTGATCGTGGTCTTGTGAGAAGGTCACGAGACGCCACGGTTCAACGTCTGAGGGGATGGGCGCCCCGTGCTCACGACCCCGAAAGGTGGAGTAGCCGCCATCGTGCACGAAACCGGAGGTCGCCGCTTTCGCGAGAGCGGCCAGCGACGCGAAATCCTCGTAGTAGCCGTGGGTCTCGCCGGTCAGTGCCACGTGGACGGCGTGGTGGTAGTCGTCGTTCCATTGCGCCGTCAGGCCATGACCGTTGCGTTCGGCGGGGAGGAACATGACGGGGTCATTGAGGTCGGATTCCGCGATCAGGGTGAGAGGTCGCCCCACCCGCGTCTCCAGCTCGGCCGTCTCTTCGGCTAGCTCGGCGAGCAGGTGAGTCGGGGTCGTGTCGACAAGGGCGTGGACCGCGTCGAGCCGCAGTCCGTCGACGCCATAATCGCGCATCCACAGCTGCGCGTTGTCGAGAATGTAGCGACGCACCTCCGGGTCGCCCAGGTTGACATTGGACCCCCAGGTATTACCGCCCTCGTCAGCGAGATACGGGCCGAAGTGCGGCAGGTAGTTGCCGCTCGGCCCGAGGTGGTTGTAGACGACGTCTTGCAGGACGGCGAGATTCCTGTCGTGGCATGCGTCGACGAATCGCGCATATGCCTCAGGGCCGCCGTAGGTCTCATCAACCGCAAACCAGGCGACACCGTCGTAGCCCCAATTGTGCGCGCCGTTGAAGGAGTTGACGGGCAACAGCTCGACGAAGTCGACCCCGAGGTGCACCAGGTGGTCGAGCCGGGCGATCGCCGAATTGAGAGTGCCGGCAGGGGTGTAGGTGCCGATATGCAGCTCGTAGATCACGCTTCCGGCGAGCTCGCGGCCGCTCCACGACGGGTGCGTTCGGCCGAAAAGGCCGGGGTCGACGACCTGGCTCAGCCCGTGAACCCCGTCGGGCAGGCGCAGTCCGCGGGGGTCGGGGAGTGGATCCGTCGCGTCGTCGAGCAGGAATCCGTACCGTGCTCCCGTGGCGAGTTCGCGGTCGTCGCTCCACCATCCGGTGCCGTGGGGGTCCGGTGCGAGTTCGCGTTCCGCGCCGTCGGAGAGCAGACGCACGCGCGTGGCATGCGGCGCCCACACGCGTGCAATCACGGGCGGCTGTCGGGCATGAGCAGCGCGACCGGATAGCGGGCAAAGAGTCGGGCCACGGGCACCTCGCCCCCGTCGAACACCTCGCCGGTCAGCTCGTCACGCAGAGGCCCCGCGGGCAGGTGCACGATGGTGTCGCCCCAGCCGCCACGAGCGGCGAGCCCGATAGGAAGTCGGGTGGCGAGCACGAGAGCCCCGCCGCGGTCCACGGCGATAAGGTGATCGGCCGCACCGCCAAATGCCGGGAGCGGCATATAACTGGTGAAGAGGTGCCCACGGTCGCGTCGCGCCCGAAGAGCGCGGGTGACGACCAGCATTTTGGCGGCACCTGTGGCGTCGATGCGGGGAAGGTCTCCGGAATCGAGAGACGACAGCAGGCGACGGCGCTCGGCGAAATCGACGGGTCGACGATTGTCGGGGTCGACGAGCGAGTGCTCCCACAGTTCGCTGCCCTGGTAGACGTCGGGCACGCCGGGGCCGGTCAGCTGCAGCAGTTTCAGGGCCAGACCGTTCGACCATCCAGCCTGCCGAATGCGAGAGACGATCTCGTCGATGTCGGCCGCGACCTCTGCGTCATCGAAGGCCGCATCGACAAGCGCCCGCAGCCGCTGCTCGAACGTTTCGTCGGGATCCGACCAACTCGTGGCGCTGCCAGCTTCGCGCGCCGCCTTTTCCGCGTAGGCGTGCAGGGCGTGGCGATCGCGAGGCCAGCTGCCGATGATGGATTCCCACAGCAGGTTCTCGAGGGCACCGTCGTTGAGCGCGTAGTCGCGCCTCCGTCGCGCGATGAACTCCGACCACTCATGCGCGATCTCTGACAGCACCGACACTCGTGCGCGAGTGTCTTCTCCGCGCTTGGTGTCGTGGGTGGACAGGGTCGTCATCGAGGTGGGGTACGAGGCGAGCCTCAGCTGCTGGCGGCGGTGGTATTCGGCGATATCGATGGCGAATTCGTCGGGGTCGGCACCAACCTCGGTGAGGGAGACGAGGCGCGATACCCGGTAGAACGCGGTGTCTTCGACGCCCTTCGCCATAACCATGCCCGAGGTCTGCTGGAACCGGATCGCTGCAGGGTGGGTGGGGTCGGCGAGCACCCCGGCGACAGCCTCGATAACCGGGGCGATGTCGGGGCGACGGGCGACGGCATCCGCTCGTGCCGCCGCCAGGTGCTCAGCACCGAAGGGAAGGTAACTGCGGTAGACCGGGAAGCAGGCGAGAAGTTCCGCCAGCGCATCCGCGGCGTTGTCGACCTCCGGTAGCTCGCGGCCGAGCCGCTCGACCTCTGCCCGCAGAATGCCGTCGGCGATCGAACGCTTGGTGTCGTGAATCAGGTCGACCCAGGGCATCATCGAGCCCCGACGCAGGCGTGAGTCGACGCGCTCGAGGGCACGCTGGCCTGCGGGATCGATGAGTACCCGGTCGAAATCGGCGAGGGCGTCGTAGCCGGTGGTGCCTGCTGTCGCCCAAAACGGCGGAAGGGCTTCGCCGCGCTCGAGGATCTTCTCGACGAGGACATAGGCACCGCCCGTCACATCGGCGAGGCGATTGAGGTAGCCGCCCGGATCGGCGAGGCCGTCCGGATGATCGACGCGGAGTCCATCGACGAGTCCTTCGGTGAACCAGCGGGCAATCTCGCGATGCGAGGCGTCGAAGACATCGAGATTTTCGACCCGGATGCCGGCAAGCTCGTTGATGGCGAAGAAGCGGCGGTAGTTGATGTCAGAGTCGGCGCGACGCCATTCGATCAGTTCGTAGTGTTGGCGCGCGAGGACCGCGTCGACTGCGGCACCGTCGTCGGCACTGCCCGCGGCCAGAGGGTACACATGGTCGTAATAGTGCAGTTCGCCATGGCGCAGCTGCAGATCACCTGCGGCAATCGCATCGGAAATGCTTTCGTCGAGAACCGGAATGCGCAGGCGACCGTCGCCGGCCTCCCAATCGATGTCGAAGAAGTCGGCATACAGCGAGTCGCGGCCGTTCTCGAGAACGTCCCACCACCAGGTGTTTTGTTCCGGCGCTGCAACGCCCACATGGTTCGGCACAATGTCGACGAGGACGAAGAGTCCGGCGACGCGTGCTGCGGCAGAAAGCGCGAGGAGCCCGGCGCGACCGCCGCGGTCGGCATCCACCTGACCGTGATCGACAACGTCATATCCGTGGGAGGACCCAGCCGTGGCCTGCAGGATCGGCGAGAGGTAGTACCCGTCGACGCCCAGTGCGTGCAGATAGTCGGCAAGTTCAGCGGCACGCGCGAGCGGGAAATCTTTCGACAGCTGCAGACGGTACGTCGACCGCGGTGCGGGGGTCACAGCGACACCGGCGCGGTCAGGGTGGAGCTGACGGTGCTATCGCTGACAGCTTCGGCGGCGCTGTGCTCACGCAGCACCGCGAATGCGTGGGCGCCGAGCACGAAAGAGTCGCCGGCCTCCAGCGGTGTGCCGTCGACGTCGCCGCCGTGGGTGTCGACCACGACATCCCAGCGCTCCGAATGCTCAGATGACGGCAGCTGGATGTCGACTGGTCCGTCATGGGCCGACAGGTAGACGAGGAAGTTGGTGTCGACAACGCGTTCGCCGCGCACGTCTTTGTCGCGGATGCCGCGGCCGTTAAGAAACATGCCGATGGTGCGCCCGAACCCCGACTCCCAATCCTCGGGGCTCATTGCGGTGCCATCGGGACGCAGCCACAGGATGTCGGGTATCGGCTCGCCTTCGCCGCGCACCACGGGGCGCCCGTCGAAGAAACGACTGCGGCGAAACGTCGGATGCTCGCGCCGCAATCGCGCGATTGCAGCCGTGAACTCGAGCATGCCCGCATCCGCCTGATCCCAGTGCACCCAGCTGATCTCAGAATCCTGGCCGTAGACGTTGTTGTTGCCCTGCTGCGTGCGCCCGAGTTCGTCGCCGTGCAGCACCATCGGCACCCCCTGCGAGAGCAGCAGGGTTGCAAGCAGATTCCGCTGCTGGCGGGCGCGCAGCTGCAAGATGTCGGGATCGTCTGTCGGTCCTTCGACTCCGCTATTCCATGATCGGTTGTCATCGCTGCCATCTTTGCCGTTTTCGCCGTTCGCGTCATTGTGTTTCTCGTTGTACGAGACCAGGTCGCGCAGGGTGAATCCGTCGTGTGCGGTGACGAAGTTAATGGAGGCCGCCGGTCGCCGTCCGGTGTGCTCGTAGAGATCCGACGAGCCGGTGATGCGGGAGGCGAACTCGCCGAGGGTCGACGGCTCACCACGCCAGAAGTCCCGAACCGTGTCGCGATAGGCACCGTTCCACTCCGTCCACTGCGGCGGAAAGTTGCCCACCTGGTAGCCGCCGGGGCCGAGATCCCACGGTTCGGCGATGAGCTTCACCTGCGACACGACCGGATCCTGCTGCACGAGTTCAAAGAACGCGCTCAGCCGGTCAACGTCATAGAACTCGCGCGCGAGAGTCGCCGCCAGATCGAAGCGGAAGCCGTCGACATGCATCTCGGTCACCCAGTAGCGCAGGCTGTCCATGATGAGTTGAAGGGCGTGGGGATTGCCAACATTGAGCGAATTGCCGGTGCCCGTGTAGTCCAGGTAGAACTGGCGGTCATCGTCGACCAGACGGTAGTACGCAACGTTGTCGATTCCGCGCATGGAGACCGTGGGCCCCAGGTGGTTGCCCTCTGCCGTGTGGTTGTAGACGACATCCAGGATCACCTCGATGCCAGCCGCGTGCAGTTCGCGCACCATGGCTTTGAACTCCTGCACCTGCTGGCCGAGCTCACCGCTCGAGGCGTACCCGGCGTGCGGTGCGAAGAAGCCGATGGTGTTGTAGCCCCAGTAGTTGCGCAGGCCCCGCTCAACGAGGTGGCTGTCGTGCAGAAACTCCTGCACCGGCAGCAGTTCGATCGCGGTGACCCCGATGCGCTGCAGATGCGAGATCACCGAGGGATGCGCGACCGCCGCAAAACTGCCGCGTTGCTCTTCGGGAACGTCAGGATGCAGTGCCGTGAGCCCCTTCACATGGGCTTCGTAAATCACGGTCTCGTTGTACGGGGTTTTGGGAGGGCGGTCGCCGGTCCAATCGAAGAACGGGTTGACGACAACGCCGAGCAGCATGGAACTGGCCGAGTCGTCGTCGTTGCGTGCCTCATGGTCGTCGAAGTCGTACGAGAACACCGACTGACCCCAGGTGATGGCGTCGCTCGTCGCCTTGGCATACGGATCCAGCAGCAGCTTCGCAGGATTGAAGCGCAGGCCGGCCGCCGGGTTCCATTCGCCGTGAACCCGATACCCGTACCGCTGGCCCGGCTGCACGCCCGGCAGGAAGCCGTGCCAAACGTACGCGTCGACCTCGCTCAGCTCGACACGGGTTTCTCTGCGGTCCTCATCGAAGAGGCAGAGCTCAATCTTCTCTGCCGCCTCGCTGAATATCGCGAAGTTCGTTCCGTTGCCATCGAATGTGGCTCCCAGGGGGTACGCAGAGCCGGGCCACATATTCACGCTCCGACGCTACGGCACAGCGGCCCTGCCTCGGTCGTGCCCTGCGGGGGGTTGACTTCGTCTCTTCGACCTCCCATATAGCGAGGACGTCACCGATCCCAGACGACCGGGAGCCTCTTCACGCCTCGGACATGCCAGCCCCACAGCTCCGCGGGATGCTCCGGGTCGAGACGCAGCCCCGGAAGACCGGTCATCACTTCCTCGAGCACAACCCTCTCAAGCTGACGAGAAATGAAGTGTCCGGAACAGAAGTGTTCACCCCAGCCAAATGCGGCGTGAGCTACCTGAGGCCGTCGGAAGTCGAAGGTGTCGGGGTCGTCGTACCGGGTTTCATCGCGGTTCGCCGAGCCGCAGCAGAGAGCGATTCGCGAACCAGCCGGGATGACAGTGCCCCCGACCTCGATGTCCTGAATAGACCGGCGCCCGGTGACTCCGAAAGGAGATAGCCAGCGCAAACCCTCGTGGATGGCCAGCGGGATGTTCGCCTCCCGATCCTCATTTACGCCTTCAAACTGTCCGGGATGACTCAACATGCCGTACAGCGATGCCGCGGCCCCGTGTCCGGGCTCCTGGAAACCGCCGAGGATGATGACGCGGATCGACCCGATCAGATCGTTGAAGGTCCGAGGGGGAGTGCCGTTGAGGCTCGCGTGAATCATCTGAGACAGCCCACTCTCGTCGGGCTCCCGGGTGAGGCGATCGATCGCCGCGACCATGTATGCGTCCAGATCGGACTTGACGGAATCGGCTTCTTCGTTGAGGGCCGGATCGTCGCCGAGATTGGTAAGCCCCCTGCTCAGCGAGTGGAACCAGTACTGGAGGGTGTCATCGGGCACATCCTTCATTCCGAGAACATTTCCTATAACGCGCACGCTGACGAGCTCGAGAAGTTCACCGGTAGCGTCCGCGCGACCAAGCGGCCGCAGCCGTTGCACGTACTCGCGAGCAACAGTCCGGCCGTACCCGTCGATGAAACCTTTAACCGCACGCGGCTTGAGAGGGGTGTCGATCCCTCTCCGGAGCCACTTGTGTCTATCGCCTCGGGCGGTGATGATACTTGGCCCGAAAAACTGTTCCATGACCGGGTCGGATGCCTCGGCGATTGTGGCGTCGTTCCCGATCATTTCGCAGTCGTCCCAACGGGTGACGATCCACTGGTCGCTGAGCGGGAGGAACGCCACTGGCGCTTCCCTTCTCATTCTCGCCAGGAAGGGATAGGGGTCTGCCTCGAGCTCCTCGAGGGTGACGTTGTCGATGAAGTTCATGCTGGGCACCTATTCCTTCGCACTAGTTAGTTCAAATCCCGGGGCGGTCACTCGGTCGTAGCTCAGGATCATCTTGCGGCCGAGAACCCGACGCGCAGCTTGGTAGTCGGCGGGTTTGTTGACGGACTCCACCGCTACAAGGCGGTCGTCGCGGAACACCGCGACCGAGAATTTATTCGTGTGTGGGTCGCCGAGCACCGCGGTGCGGTGCGGATTGGCTGCCAGTCCGGCGATCTGAAGCTTCAGGTTCTTCTGGTCGCTCCAGAACCACGGCAGGTCGGCGTACTCGCGACGAGTCCCACTGAGGATCTCGGCCGCAACATGGTTCGCCTGATCGGTGGCGTTCTGTACCGATTCCAGCCTCCACGGCATCCCGGCATGGATGCTCGGAAAGCGCGCACAGTCGCCAATTGCGAAGATGCGGTCGTCTGAGGTCCGGAGCGAACTGTCGACGACAATGCCATTGTCAACGTCAAGGCCCGCTTCTGCGGCAAGTTCCACATTCGGTACGACTCCCGCACCGACGACAACGAACTGTCCGTCGAATATCCGGCCATCTGCGGTACGTATACCCATGACGCGTCCGTCTTCGCCGAGGAATTCGGTCACCCGCGCCCCGAGGTGCAGATCAAGTCGCCGGTCGACGTAGTGCGTGGCGAAGTGGGTGGAGACTTCGGGGCTGACCGCGCGGTCCATCAGCCGGTGAGAGCCGCTGAGCAACGTAGTACGGAATCCGAGGTCGAGGAAGCCGGACGCCAATTCCAGGCCCACAAATCCGCCGCCGACAATCACGACATCCGTGACGCTCGGGAGTCGCTCGGCGATCACGGCGGCATCGGTCAGCAACCGCAATGTGAAGACTCCGGTGAGATCTTCGCCCGGAATGCCGAGAGTTCGCGGGCGTGCGCCCGTCGCGATCACGAGGTTCTCCCAGTCGATGCTCTCGCACGACGACGTTGTCGCGGTGGCCCCGCGCCGGTCGATGGACACCACGGACTCGCCTGTGCGCAATTCGATCGCGTTCTCTGCGTAATACGTGGCGGGCCGTAACAACAACTCCGCCTCATCGACAGCGCCGAGTAGATATTTTTTCGAGAGCGGAGGCCGCTGGTAGGGCAGGGATGGCTCATCACCGATCAGGACAATGCGCCCGTCGTAGCCGTTTTGCCGAAGCGTTGCGGCGACCTGAAGCCCGGCCTGGCCTGAACCGACAATGACGGTGCTCATGGACTAGAAAGTTTGGGTTCTCGGGATGTCGACTTCAACAAGGTCGAAGTCGACATCGGCCAGAATCTTGCACGTCAGCCGCGAGCGACGCTCATCGCGCGGCTCGGAGGTGCACTCGAGCATGTCTTCTTCGTCCTCGGAAATAGGAGGGAGCCCATCGACAAACTCCTCACGGACAAAAACGTGGCATGTGGCACACATCAAGTTGCCGCCGCATTCGCCGATGATGCCCTTTACGGGGTGACCTAGGGCTGCCCGCATGATCGAGGTCCCTGGCGGCGGCTCGACCACGTCGAGCGAGCCATCCGGCTGGTGAAAGGTGATTTTAGCCACGCGCTCCTCCTGAGGGTGCGAGTCGAGGTGTAAGTAGTCGCCGAGAGTTCATCGCGCCCGCCGAGTCCAGGTGTCCAAAGCGATTGCACCGAGCAGGATTACGCCGGTCACCACCTGTTGGTACAGCGGCGCGATGCCGAGCAGATCGAATCCGTTGCCGATGAGGGCAAGAAGCATCACACCCACCACCGTTCGCCAGATGGCTCCTTCGCCGCCCTTGATCGAGTTGCCACCCAGCAGCATCGCGGTCCAGACGTTGAAGGCCACCGCGTTCATTGAGACCGCGTTGACACTGAGGCTCCGACTTGCGAAGAGCACGGCTGCGATGCCGATGAGGGCACCCGAGATGAGAAAGACCATGATGTGAACGCGGGTCACCCGAACACCGGCCAGTCGCGCTGCCTCTTCTTTGCCGCCTACAGCCATCAGGTACCGGCCTAGGTTCGTGCGAGTCAGCACCCAAGTCAGGATGACGACGACGACCAGAAACACCCAGATCATCGCGTTCACCCCGAAAATCTCTTGCAGGGCGAAACCGAATGCCGGGTCGGTGACGACTTGCACCGCACCACCCGTGACGGCGGCTCCCAAACCTGCGTACACAATCGACGTACCCAGTGTCACGACAAACACATTCATGCGGCCGACCGTCGAGAGCAGCCCGTTGATGAGGCCAAGGAGAACGCCGCACGCGATGCCAGCCAGCACTCCGACGGGCGGCGAAACGTTCTGGGCAACCACGGCGGTAACTACCCCGGAAAGTGCGAACGCTGCACCTACGGAGAGGTCGAATCCGCCAGCAATGATGATGAGCGTTCCAGCCACGGCCATGATCCCGATCGGCGACCACTGCTCAAGGATGTTGAGCAAGTTCCGCACGGAAAGAAACGAATCGGTCGTGAGAGACAAAACGACGATCAGGATGAGCATCGCGCCCAGGATCCCGAAGTCCCGGATCTTCGACCCGAGCGATCGGGCTCGTAATTTTGGAGATGCGTCCATGGATTCGACCGTCGGGTCGGGTGCACTAATGGTCACGATGTGAGTCCCTCGGGTGAAGTGCCAAATGCGGCAGACACGATGCTGTCTTCGGGCGCGTCTGCGGGCAGTTCGCAACAGATCTGACCGTGCCGCATGACGAGGATTCGATCCCCGAGGCCCCGTACCTCGTCGATATCGCTGGAAATGACGATCACAGCAACTCCGCTGCGCGCGAGATTGTCTAGCAGCTGATACATAGCGAGCCGTGCACCGACGTCAACTCCTCGGGTCGGCTCGTCGGCAATAAGAACTTTGGGTGTTCGGACGAGGCAGCGTCCGAACACGATCTTCTGTTGATTGCCGCCCGAATAGTCGCCGGATGCCTTCTCCGTGTCGAGCGGCCGCAGCTCGAGCTGCTCAGCGATGTCGTAGGTGAAGGACTTCTCCTTCTTCGAGTGGATCAAGCCGAAGGGGTTCAGGTACGGCAGGGCCGCGATGGTGAGGTTCTCGCGCACTGATCGCAAGGCAAACAACCCCTCGTCTTTGCGATCCTCAGAGAGATACGCGACGCCCGCCTTGATTGCGTCAGCTGGCGATCGAAACTTTCGTTCCTCGCCCTCCAGATGCAAGCTGCCACGGGTTCGCCTGTCGCGACCCACGATGAGCCGCGCGAGTTCGCTACGTCCACTGCCGATGAGTCCAAAGACAGAGACGATCTCGCCCGGCCTGAATTCCAGGCTTGCGCCCTTCACCACTCCTCCGGCGAAATCGTCGACGACGAGCACCGGCTCGGATGCGCCTGCTTTGCGCTTGTCCGGATAGACCGAGCTGATTTCACGCCCCAACATGCCGCTGATGAGGGTATCGGCCGTCTCCGCCGCCGCCGGAGACGAGCGCACGTGTTTGCCGTCCTTGAAGATCGACACGGTATCGGCGAGTTCGAGTACTTCATCGAGGTAGTGCGAGACGAAGACGATAGTTGTACCTCCGTCACGGAGTCGTCGGAGCGTGGCGTAGAGGTGCTCGCACTCGAGGAGGGTAAGGGGCGCCGTGGGCTCGTCGAGGATGATGATCCGTGCGTCGTAGGCCATCGCCCGCATGATCTCAACCATCTGTTGATCGGCGAGCGGGAGTGTGTCGACCCGAAGGTGCCCGTCAAGATCGGACCCGCAGTCATCGAGCAGACGGCGGAAGCGCGCCCGCAGCTCCGGCAATTTTTGCGTTCCGCGCGATCCCAGGAAGATGTTGTCGAACACGGAGAGGGTCGGCACGAGCGAGATCTCCTGATGCACCATGGCTACGCCGGAATCCAATGCCTCTCGAGGGGAGCGAAATCTCATCGCCTCTCCGTTGATGAGCACTTCGCCTCCGTCGGGTTGCTCGGCGCCCGCCGCGATTTTGCTCAGTGTGGATTTGCCGGCGCCGTTTTCGCCGACGAAGGCATGAATGCGCGCTGGCTCGAGGGTGAGGGATACGCCGGCAAGCGCCACTGCGCCGCCGTATCGTTTTTCGATCGACCGGTACTCGAGCATGGGTGTGCGCGTTGGGGCCGGTTCGGTTGAGCTACTTAGGAGTGTCACGACTGTCCTCGGGGAGGTATTCGTTTGACTGCAGGCGGGCGACGCATATTGGTCGCCCGCCCTGTGCAATCAGTAGCCGGGCAGGAAGGAGCTGACGTTGCTCCGGGTCACCGCGACGCCATCTTTCGTGACAGCCGTGAGGTCCAACGACGGGGTGGCGATTTTGCCGCCGCCGATGGCGGTCAGAAGCATCTTCGTGACCCTGATCGCCGATTCCTTCGGAATATAGGCGATTGTCGCGAACTGGGTGCCTTTCGTGATGCGCTCCAGCGCAGCTGCGGTTCCCCCCGTTCCGATCACCTGGACCGTGTCCGATTTGCCCTGACGCGCAAGCTCGGCGACCACTCCTGTAGCGGTTTCGTCGTCGTCGACGACGATGACGTTGATCTCGGGAGCCGTCTGCAGGAGTGACTGGGTGGCAGAAATTCCGCCGTCGGCGTTACTGAAGCCGCCTTCGACTTCGCCCGCTATCTCGAGAGAGGGGTGCTTCGCGACCTGGTCGCGCCATGCCTGACGCGCCACAGCTTGGTCAGGGTAGGCGGGGTCGCCGGTGACCGCTCCGATGACACATTTGGCTGCGTCCTTGCAAGCCTTGAGGACGAGCTTGGCCTGTTCGGCCACAAGGGTGTTCTGATCGGCGTAGATTTGCGCGACTATCCCCTTGGTCTGGATGCCTGTGGCCCCCAGCTTCGGGCCGACTTGCACGTCCAGCGAGGCTACTTTGATGCCAGCGGCCGCAGCCTGGGTCACACACGGAACAGCGGTGGGGCCCGAAACAGGGATGATGATGATTCCCGAATACTTGCCGCTAGAAATCGCCGTGTCGCACTGCGATTGCTGGCGCGCGGGATCGTAGTCGGCCGAGAACGAGTCGACCTTGTATCCGGCGGCCTTGGCGGTCTCCGTGATCCCTTCGCGTTCGGCCACGACGTAGGTAGCATCCGGTGAACCGGCGAGGAAAGCGATGCCTTTGACCGGGCCGCCGGCCGGGTCGTCTGTCGACGACCCGGCGCACCCGACAAGCGTCAAGGCCGTGATCGCGAGGGCAGCTGTCACACCGGCGATCTTGGATTTATGTGTGTAACTCATCTTTGAGTCTCCAATCAGGTTGTGTGTTGCAGGGGTTATTTGCGGTAGCGATCCCGAGCGAAGGAATCGAACGGCGAAGGTGCGACTGTCGCGCGGATCTGCACCTGGCGGTGAGGCTCGACGTTGTCGCGAGGAATTGTGAGGCTGTCTCCCCACAGCAGGATCACCTCGGTCCCGGGCTCCGCATGCTCCGGCGCGATCGCCGCAAGCGAGACGAAGCTGCGATGCGGTGCGAGGTATGCGTACTGCACGCTGTAGCCGACGTGCTGACCGTCGACCAAGAGCGAGTCGTAGTGCGTGAGCGCATAGGCGCTGAAGCCGGCGTCATTGATGTCAATCGGCTGAGGCGCCAGGCCCTCTTCGGGCCGAAGCATGCTGCCAAACACGTTGGCAAAGTCTTCGTCGTTCCAGACAAGAGCCACCTTCTGAAGCGCGGGAGGCGTGTCGGCAATCGCTTCGAGAGCTTCGCGGCCGATGAATTCGTGATCGAAGGCGACAAAGTTGGCGTAGCCGATGTCGAAGGGAGTGACGTAGTAGTCCTCAATGTTCTCCGAATCGAAGCTGCCGCCCAAAGAGCCGACGATGTCGGCTGGCGCCCACTCGCGGAATCCCTCGGTTCCCGTTCCGCTGTAGAACGCGGGAACTTCATTTCCGAACCATCCCGATTCGAGGTTCGCCGTCCAGTAGGCGAGGAAGCCGACCTCGTGAAGATCGTGCGCTTCGCCAGCCGCGGCAATTGCGGCCCAGACCTCGGGACCCTCTTCCCAGGGGCCGAAGAGCTCGAAGCCCGGCTTGCCTGCCATACCGTGTCGCAGGCCACGCACGGTGTGGCCGGCAATCGTCATCTCGGCGACATGGAAGAAGCGTGTGGGCGGGATTTCCGCGCCTGTCGCTGCAGCCAGGATCGCAAGTGCGTTGGGCCCCTGGATCTCGTAGCGGTAGTGGACAGGATTGCCACCATCGCGGAAAGGCGTGCTGGGGTCGACGACCAGCGTCAAGTCGTCATCGCCGTGTTCGAGGTGGTACTGAGTCCACACCGAGACAGGCACGTCGGCGATGAGCTGGAAGTCTTGCTCGCCGTGGCGAATCAGGATGCCATCGCCGATCATGTGCCCGTCGGCGTTGGTCGCGATGAACTGCTTAGCGGTTCCGGGTGCGAAGCCGACGAAGGAGTTCACGGCCAAACGGCTCAGCGCCTTTTCGGCATCCGGACCGCTCACGAACAGGTCGTACATGTGGTGGGACTGGTCCATCAGGGCCGCCGAGTCGTGCCAGGCGGACTGCTCGCTGCGCCAGTTGGTGAACTGCGGGGTGAGCCCATCGATGACGAGCGGCAGCGTGAAAGGAACGCTGCGCAGCGCGCGGACGGGATCCGGAGCCGAGGAGAGGAGGTCCTGGATAGTGCGGTGTGTCATCTGTTTATTTGCCTGTCTGGTTGAAGGGGTGGATGAGGTCGGCGATTTTCTGTGGTTCTTGAAGGATGAGGAGATGCTCGGTGTCGACGTCGTCTCCCTCAACGCGCGTGAGGAGCGCACCGGGGATTAGTTCGGCATAGCGGCGACCGATGGATGCGGCGAGCATCCGTTCGTGCTGTGGCACCAGCACGCGGGTCGGCACACTGATCCGCGGCAGATGCTGCTCGAGCTTCAGGTCATAGCGGGGGTTCCAACTCAGCAATGCCTCTGTCGTGAGTTCCGCATAGGCGCGTACTGCCTGCTCGATCGGGTCACCCTCATCGAAAATTCCGGACCAGCGAGCCGCGTCAGGCCCGAGCATGGCCTCGGCCGCTTGCTCGGGTTCGAGACGGAAGATGTCGACAACGTCACCGTCTTCGTCCTGCGGTCGAAGGCCGCTGGGAGCGATGAGCGTCAGCGATTCGAGACGTTCGGGGTAGACGGCCGCGAACTCCGCGGCGAGCCAGCCGCCGAATCCATGGCCGACCAGGTGGACCTTCCCGAGCTTCAGGGTGTCGAGCAGGTCGCGGTAATGCAGCACGACATCGCGGAAGTCGGCAAGCCATGCCGGTCGAGCCGTGTCTCCGAATCCGGGGTGTTCCGGAGCAATCACGTCAAAGCGGGTGGCCAGCGCGTCGTGGAAGGGAAGCCAGCGGCGAGTGAGAGCTGCGCCATGAAAGTAGAGAAGGGGCTCTCCGCTCCCCGCGCGCCGATACGCGACGTCGAGGTCATGTACTAGGACGCGCGACGGTGGCGTGTAGTGCGGCCAAGCTTGGGTCTCGGTCATTTGGGTCTCGGTCATTTCTGTCGCTCCGTTTCGCGGGAGGCGGGCCTGTCTGCCGGGTGCCGGTATGTAGCAGGCGGGAGCCATGCCGCCGTATGGAAGCCGGGTGCCGCCTCCCGGATGTCCTCGAGTCGTGCGACCGGCACCACATCTGTGATGCGGCCACCCGGAAATGGGCGGTGTTCGAGGTGAAGCTCGGGATCGCCCGAGATGGTAACTTCGTCGACCGTGGTTGCGCCCTCGTCAAGCAGGGCGGTGACGATGGTCCCGCGGAGCTTCACGCCCTCCAAGGTGTGAACGATGGAGGTCTCGGAGAAGCCCACCAGCTCTCCCGCCTCGACGGTGCGGTCGGCTGATCGCCACACCGTTGCGACATCTCTCGTGACTGGCCGGATGTCTCGCTCAATTTCGCCGGGCGTCAGGCCCAGCCGCGTGGCTAAGACTCGCAGCGGTCCGCCGAGTACCGGAGCATCGAGAGACAGCACTTCGTCGCGAAGGCGCACGAACTCCGACTCCGGCAATCCCGCGCCGAGATGCTGGGCGACAGACACGGCGAGCGAATCGAGATCGACGTGATGGGTGATCGTCACCGAGTCAATTCGAGCCATCGAGGCCGCCGCAACGGCAGGTACATGCACCCACCAGACGTCTTGGACGCCGGTGCCGAGCATCCGAACTCCGTGCTGCTTGGCGAGGGAGTCGAGGCGCTCGCGCCATTCGCGCGGGGGATCGAATGCGTCCGGATGGATGGTGACGACATCGAGACCGCGAGCGAGCAGTTCTCGGGCTATTTCTTCGAGGCCCGCGAGGTCGACGGGCGCGGTGACGACGGCGGCGTCAGCTGTCAGATCTGGCGCGAGCTCGGCGACGTCGGCGCGGGCATGATCCGATGATGCGAACCCTGTGACGGGGCGACCCGCGAGGGCAGGATCGACAATCGCGACCACGTCATGGCCTCGCTCGGCCGCGAGGGTGGCGATCCGTCGTCCGTGCATGCCGAATCCGACGAATATGAGTCTCATGAGGGCCGCGCCATCGTCGGTGCGGTGAAGGCATCGACCGTGCCGAGATCCGGCAATGTCACGGAGGGGCGACCGAGAGTGCCTCCTTCGCGTGCAACGGCCTCGACGATGTTCGAGTGGCCGACGGGGGGAGTTCGCGACCAGATGGGCGCGCCGTCCGGTGCTCGGAACGCGGGGATGACCTCCTCGGCCAGTAGGGTCAGCGATTTTTCCTTTTGCCAGAGCGGGAGGCTCGAGGTGTCGAGCACGACCGCTCCGGCACCGAGCTGGTCGGTGAGGTCGAGGAGGCGTTTACGCACAGTTTCGGGTGAGCCTGCGACGAGCCAGTTCTCTTCGATCAGGCGCTCCCACGTCATTTTCGCGGGGTCGGCATCTTCGCTGCGGTATCCACCGCCCAGTACGCCACGGAGTCCGGCTTCTGACTGGTATCCCGGCGGGAAGGAGTCGGCAAAGGGGTGGCTGAAGACATTTTGGTACTGCCAGAGCAGCATCGGCTCGTATTCGCGACGGGCTTGCTCATCGGTCTCCGCCACATACACCTGAAAGAATGCGGCGATCTGTTCGCGCGGGGGTTCATAGCCGTGGTTGCGGCATAGCTGGCGGAAGAGCTCGGTGTTCTTCAGCAGCAGATCCCAGGGCACGAAGACGGTCTGGTACACGTAGTGGTTCTCGGCAGCTAGCTCGAGCGACTCGCGTGAGCCCGCTGCGGGAATCCAGATGGGCGGATGCGGCGTCTGCACCGGCTTGGGCCACAGGTTGACGTGCGGCACATGAAAGTGGTCGCCGTTCCACGCGAAAGGGCCGTCGTCGGTAAGGGCCCGAATGAACAGGTCGTGGGCTTCACGATGACGCGAGCGTGCCTGCGCCGGGTTGGGGATCCCATAGGAGTGGTACTGAGATCCGACGCCGAGAGGAAGTCCCACCGACAGTCGGCCGCGTGAAACCAGATCGGCGAATGCCACCTCTTCAGCCATCCGTACAGGCGACAGATACGCGTTGAGAATCGGGCCGACCGCATTAATACGGATACCGGACGTCTGTCCCGCAACCCAGGCGGCAGCCTGAAGAGCGTTCCCGACAATTCCTACCGCACCGCCGTGTTGTTCCGTGAGGGTGGCTCCGTCGAAGCCGAGGCGTTCGAGGAGCTGGACGGTCTGCAGGATCTCATCGAGCACACGACGGGAGCGCTCGGGCCGCCCGTAGGTGGTCGGAAGGTCGATGGTGAGCGTCTGACCGTCTGCCAGGGCAGGCAGGGCCGTATAGCTGACGTCACAGGTTGCATGGAACTCAAGATGGGCCACGTTGCCGTCTCCGAAGGGGATACACCTGCTCGAAAATGGCTCGCAAGCTAGCGATTATTATCAAGCTACCTGAAACATAGGTAGCCAGCTCGGTCTTGTCAAGACTCCTATTTATAATGATTGACGTCGAGACTGCCTCGCTCTACTATCAAGGCAATTGATAACAATGAGGATGTCATGACTGACCAAAAATCACCGAGTGAAGATCGCTGGCCTCACTACACAGCGCCGGAATTTGTTGACGTGGCTGGCACCTCGGTGGCGTATCGTCGCCGCGGCACCGGAGACGCATTGCTTTTCTTGCACGGCCTCGGGCCGACGCGGATTTGGCAACCGATGCTGGAACAGTTGGCCGGGATTCACGACGTCATCGCCCCGGAGCATCCCGGATTCGGGGACAGTCCGCTTCCGCGCTGGATCCGAACATTTGACGACCTCGTGCTGCACTACGACGCTTTCCTCGATCTCATGGGCGTCGACCGGGTGCACCTCGTGGGCCACGGCCTGGGGGGATGGGCAGCAGCCGACCTTGCCCTGCACTATCCGCGTCGCTTCGCGAGCGTGACACTTATCGCACCCAGTGGGGTGAGGCTTGTCGATACACCGTCCATCGATGTCTTCCGCATGCTCGACCACGAGTTCCGTAGCGCGCTCTTCAACGGGCGGGATGAGCGTTACGCCGAGTTCCTCGATCAGGAGGGGGCGCCCGAGGATGCGATTCGCGCGCTTGCCGAGGGGATCCCAACGGCGCGACTTTCTTGGAATCCGCGATACGACATCCGACTTGATCACCGACTTGCCCGTATCTCGGCACCGTCTCTCGTGCTCGCCGTCGAAGATGACCGCGTTGTGCCGACGAGTAGTGCTGCGCGATTCGCGGAGCTGATCCCGCACTCGACCCTTCACACCATTCCTGGCCGTCCCGGCGAACCCAGCTCCCACGCTGTGGCTCTGGAGCAGCCTGACGTTGTCGCGGCGGCTATCGCTGCACACACCACTGCCTCATAAGGAGAC
The DNA here is from genome assembly GCA_035554115.1 of Pseudolysinimonas sp. Classification (GTDB taxonomy): domain Bacteria; phylum Actinomycetota; class Actinomycetes; order Actinomycetales; family Microbacteriaceae; genus CAXTSE01. Next base: position 39,053 of record DATMIW010000071.1, read on the forward strand.
GCATGAACGACTACGACTTCCATGTCATCCTCGACGGCGCGTACCCGAACGTTCCGCGCGCCGACGATCGCAAGTCGAACTACATCGATTTGCCGAACGACTATTACGACAGTGACCTGGGGCAAAAGGTCATGGAAGACCAACTCGAACAGTTCGTGTCGCTTGAGCGGCTGGGTTTCGACGGGGCCATTGTCAGCGAACAGCACAATGGGCCGATCGGTCTCTGGGGCAACCCGATGCTCGCAGGCGCATATTTGGCAGGGCGAACGAACAACATCACGATCGGGGTTGTGGGGCCGCTGATCAATGCCTACCGAACTCCGGTGCGCCTTGCAGAAGAAATCGCGAACCTCGACATTCTGACCCGCGGGCGCTTGCTCTTCGGGCTGCCGTTAGGCCACGGAATGCAACACCATTCGCTGGGCGTCATGAACTCGGCTGAAGCCCGCGAGAGGTACCTCGAATCTCACGATCTGCTCATGGCCGCACTCACCCGGCCCGGGCCTTTCGAATGGAAGGGGGAGTACTTCAATGTGCCGTATGTCAATCTGTGGCCGCGGCCCATTCAAAAGCCGCACCCCCCAATCTTCATTCCCGGCGGAGGGTCGGTTGAGACGCTGCGATTGGTGGCAAAACACCGCTACACCTATCAGGGAACTCTGTCCCCTCGCCCGGCTCGTATCGCAAACATCGCGCGTCTTCGAGAGTTTTGCGAGGAGGAGGGCTACGAGATGGATCGGCGCCAGGCGGCGCTGGTGGTTGCTGTGCATGTCGCAGAGACGGATGCGCAGGCTCGCCTCGAAACAGAGGCTCACGACCTCTGGCAGTACCAGAACTTCTTCAAGTCTCCGTGGCACGACAATTTTCCCCCCGGCTATGTCAGCGAAGAGTCCCTACGTCGCTCCATGGCGGGTGGGTACCGCTCGAAGCCTCTTACCGACTTGACCTACGACGAGCTTGTCGAGAATGGCTGGGTGGTTGCGGGTTCGCCGGAGACCGTGGCAGACACCTTGACGGAATACCTCGACGAGATGGGTGCCGGTGTGGTGGTGCTCGCGATGAACGTGGGAACGAAACCGAAGTGGCTTGCGGATAAGTCACTGGCTCTCTTTGCCGAGCAGGTGATTCCCCGGATGCGCCGCGGCGGTCGCCCCCGTTGGGCAGGAGGCGAACTGCCCGGACACGAAACGCTTGCGCAATTCGGAGCCCGCCGCTCCGCCGCTCGTCCCGCCGCTCCACGGCCCACCGCCTATGTCGATGGTCGGCTCATTGACGTGGAAACTTCTCATCTCGAGGAGCTTCGCCATGCGGACGGCAACTAACGCGCGGGATCTCGCCCCTCGAGGAGACTCGGGTAGGTTGACCGTCATGACCTCCGACGCCTCCGAAACCCCGGATGAGGCGCCTCCGCGATTGCCGGGGCTCATCTTTGACGCTGAGCGCCGCTTCCATATCCATGCCGCCGCGCTGCTTCAAGAACAGGGCCTGACCCTGACCGAGTGGACGGCGCTCGCGATCATCTGGGAGGACGGCCAGCCGCGATCTTCTGCCGATCTCGCCCGCAAGGCGTACGTTTCGGCTCAGGCGATGGGCCAGGTTCTGACCACTCTGGAGGAGCGGAGTCTGATCCAACGCACCCCCGACCCGAGCCATGGTCGGCGGCTCCTCGTCGAACTGACACAAGAAGGGCTTGACCTCGTAGACAGATGTCAGGAGGTGCTTCGCGTAGCGGAGAAGCGGTTCCTCGAGCCTCTCTCTCGGCGCGAGAAAGAGTTCTTCCTCAGCTTGTTGGAAGCATGCGTTACCGACGCAGCGGGTCAGCATCTCACCGACGATCCCGCAGTCTGACTGGGCGGAATGCTGCACGCCAGCTAGGCTGACCTCGAACACGGGAGTCCGGTATGCCGGGCTGAGAGGGAGCGAAACAACGCTCCGACCGTCGAACCTGATCCGGATCATGCCGGCGCAGGGAGGCCTCTTGAAACCCGTGCCATTTCATCTGAAAGGCACGAAATGAGTACTGCAACATCCTCTGCAACGTCCACTACGCGTGCATCTCGCCCGACTCGCTGGAGAGTTGTCGACATCGTTATCGCGAGCGTCCTCGGCGTTGCCGCCGGTGTCATCTTTTGGGCGTGGGGTCTCGCCTGGAGCCCCCTGAGTCTGGGGCTCGCCTTTTTGCCCGGACTATCCGGTCTGCTAGCGGGGGGATGGCTGTTCGCCGGCGTCCTCGGCGGGCTCGTCATTCGCAAACCGGGCGCCGCAATCTTCACCGAACTCGTGGCAGCCGTGGTGTCTGCTCTCATTGGCACGCAGTGGGGATGGGAGACCCTGCTGTGGGGCGCAATTGAGGGTCTCGGCGCGGAAATTGTGTTTGCGCTGCTGTTCTACCGGGCCTGGGCGATCTGGGTCGCGCCGCTCGCCGGTGCCGGAGCGGGAGTTGCGGTGGCCATTCTCGACACCAACTTCTCAAGCATTGCCGCCCTCGAGGCGGGAGCAAAGGTCGTCTACGCGATAAGCGCTATCGCGTCCGGGGCGCTTGTCGGTCTGCTGAGCTGGTTCGCCGTGCGCGGCCTCGCGGCAACGGGTGCGCTGTCACGGTTCGCCTCGGGGCGCACGGGCTCCTGATCGACCGAGAGCGGGGGGTCCGCGTCCGCGCGACCGGTTGGGGCTGGCGTCACGCCGGCCGGACCTCCGACGCCGTTTCGGGCCTCGACCTGCACATCGAACCCGGAGAGCGCATCCTGCTGCTCGGTGCGTCGGGCGCCGGCAAGAGCACGCTGCTTGCAGGTCTCGCGGGCGTCCTCGGCGGTGACGAGGAGGGGGACGAGCGAGGCTCTCTGACTCTCGACGGCGATGCACCGAGCCGGTCGCGAGGTCGGGTTGGCCTCGTTCTTCAGGATCCGGACGCCCAGACCGTCCTGGCGCGCGTCGGCGACGAAGTCGCGTTCGGATGCGAAAACCTGGGAGTTGAGCGCACCGAGATCTGGCGGCGGGTGGCCGAGGCTCTCGATGCTGTGGGGCTCACAGTGCCGCTGCGGCATCCGACCTCGCAGCTTTCTGGCGGCCAAAAGCAGCGGCTCGCGCTCGCGAGCGTTCTGGCTATGCGGCCTGGTCTGCTGCTCCTCGACGAGCCAACGGCCAACCTCGACATGAATGGAATCACCGAAGTTCGGGATGCCGTGCAGCGAGTAGTTGCCCAAACCGAGGCAACTCTGGTGGTTGTCGAACACCGCGTCGCGACCTGGGTCGATCTGGTCACGCGCGTGATCGTGCTCGAACCGGGAGGTGGAATCCTGGCCGACGGGTCTCCCGACGCCGTGTTGGGGGAGCACGGCGCGGCGCTCGCCGAGCGGGGGGTCTGGGTTCCGGGGCACCCGCCGCGGCATCCGGCGCACGACTGGGGGCAGGCGGTTGGGAGCCCCTTGCTGACAGCTCGGGAGCTGGCCGTCGGCCGGCGGGGATTCGGGCAGAAGGTCGCCCACCCCGTCGCTGAATCGCTCAATACGGCCCTCACAGCGGGAACAGCGACAGTCGTCACGGGACCAAATGGAGCAGGTAAGTCCACTTTGGCTCTGACCCTCGCGGGTCTCCTGCCACCCCTTGCGGGCGGACTCCGAGCCGAGAATGCGCTGTCGGGGTGCGGCGGAGGTGCAGTCGGACCTTCGCCAATTAGCTGGCGCTCCCGCGAGCTGCTCACCCGCATCGGCACGGTTTTCCAAAACCCCGAGCACCAGTTCTTGAGGGCGACTGTCCGCGACGAACTGGCGGTGGGGCCGCGCGCGCTCGGGCTCTCAGCTGACGAGATAGAGGGGCGAATCGATCCACTATTGACCCGCTTGCGCCTCGACGCTCTTGCCGACGCCAATCCGTTCACGCTGTCCGGAGGCGAAAAACGCAGGCTCTCGGTGGCCACAGCTCTCGCGACCAATCCGGCTCTGCTTGTGGTCGACGAGCCCACCTTCGGGCAGGATTCACGGACCTGGGCTGAGCTCGTCGAACTCTTCGCCGAGCTATTGCGTGCGGGTTCGTCCCTGCTCGCCGTTACCCATGACGCAGAACTGATCACAGCCATCGCAGATTCGCGGCTCGAGCTGCCGACCGCGGGAGTGCGCGCATGAGCCTCGTCGCGCCCGACATCCGCACCAGCGTTGCGGCATCGGTAAACCCCGTAACGAAGCTGTTCGTCGCTCTCCTCATTGCCATGACCCTCGTGCTGTCGATCGATGTCGTGTCCGCCGGGGTTGCCTGCGTTCTTGTCGCCGTGTTGTTACCTCTGAGCGGCTTGCGAGCGAGGGAGCTCGTGCTGCGCACCGCGCCGATCTGGCTGTCGGCCGCTTTGGCTGGCATCACCACCGCTTTGTACGGTCAGGATGCGGGAGCGACTCTCCTTCCTCTGGGGCCAGTGACGATTACCGAGGGCTCAGTGCTTCTCGCCGCGGCTATAGCTCTGCGTGTGATTGCGATCGGGGTCCCCGGCATCGTGCTGTTCGCAACGACCGATCCGACAGACCTTGCTGACGGATTCGGTCAGCTGCTCCACCTACCCGCCAGGTTTGTCCTTGGGGGGCTCGCGGGCCTTCGCCTGGTTGGCCTTCTCGTTGACGACTGGCACGCTCTCGCACAGGCGCGCCGTGCCCGCGGGGTTGCCGATCGGGGGGCCCTGCGGAGGTTTGCGAGTCAGGCGTTCGCGCTCCTGGTAATCGCTGTGCGGCGGGGCAGCAAACTTGCGACGGCAATGGAAGCTCGTGGATTTGGATCGGATGTCCGGCGCACCTGGGCACGCCCCTCGCGTCTTGGTCGGGCCGACCTCGTCCTTGCCGGGATCGGCATCCTCGTCACCGGGGCGGCGGTGGCGGCCGCGATGTTCGCCGGAACCTGGAACTTCGTCCTTGGCTGAGCGCAGAGATCCCGAGTCGCTCGCCGAGCTTGTCGACAGAATCGTGGCGAGCCAGGCGGGAATCGCTCGTCCTATCGTGCTGATCGACGGCGGTTCCGGGTCGGGGAAGTCGACCCTGGCGGTGCCTGTGGCCGAGCGTTTGGGCGCGCACCTCATCCGGCTCGACGACCTGTATCCCGGCTGGGACGGCCTCGAAGCCGCTAGCACAGTGGTAACCGACTCTCTGCTCACGGACACGCCCCGATGGCAGCGATGGGATTGGAAAGAGGATCGCCCCGCTGGGTCGGTCGAGGTCGATCCCACCTTGCCGCTCGTCATCGAGGGATCCGGATCACTCAGCCGGGCTGCGCGCCACCTTGCGACGTTCGGTGTGTGGCTCGAACTCGCCGAACCGGAGCGCCACCGTCGGGCTATCGCCCGTGACGGCGATGCCTATGAACCGTATTGGGATCGCTGGGCCGCGCAGGAGGCCACATTCTTCGCACGGGAGAGGCCCGACCTCACCGCCGACCTTGTTGTCGACGCGTCGCGAATCCCGATCTAAGGCGGCGGGTCCGGTCAGTCCCGGTGCCAGGTCGTTGTGAACGGGCTGTCTTCGGGTTTCTGCACCAAAACATCACCGGTGCAGGTGGTGGTGATTGCGACGTTGTCGCGAGCCGCTTCGGTCTGACTTGTCGGAAGAGTCGTACTGGTCCCGTTGATATCCACGGTTGTCGTGATCGAGTAGTTCGGGGCGCTGAAGTTCGAGAACATGAAGGTGTGGCCGGTGAGGGTCCAGTCTGAGGTGAAGCCGCCAGCTCGTACCGTCGTTATCGTCAGTGGCGAGCCGTTTCGGGTTCCGGTGAAGACGAGAGTCGCATTGTCTGTTGCGGTGGCCTTTCTATCGGCCGTGAACTTCGCGTGTTCGATGCCTGTAGCGGTGCCAACGAGATCCTGACCTGTGCCCTTCTCTTCGAAGTAGGCGGCCATCTGGGTCGCAAGGTCGTCCAGGTCGGCGGTCCACTCACCGGGAAGGCAGCGAGCACCCGTGAGCACCGGGGCCGCGGCGGTCGGGGTGCTCCCGGGAGTGCTTCCCGGGTCGCACGCGGCGAGCGCAAGCAGCAGCATTGCGGGGACGGGGAGCATGAGCAGCTTGTTCACAGTCATACTCTGGCCACGCGTTGGACCGTGCACAAGGTGGATAGTCGACTTTAACCCCAGCCGAGGCGGTGCAGTTCGTCGTCGTCGATCCCGTAGAAATGGGCAATCTCGTGCACGAGAGTCACGTGGATCTCGTCACGCAGTTCGTCTTCGCTGTCGCAGATCGCCAGCAGGGGCTCGCGATACAGGACGATGCGATCGGGTAGCTCTCCGAATCCGTACACGTCTCGGTCGGTGAGGGCTGTGCCGTGGTAGAGCCCGAGCAGGGTGAGCGACCCGTCCTCGGGCCGGTCCTCGGTCACGAAAACGACGTTCTCGAGGCCGTCGACCATCTCATCGGGCAGCGCGTCCAATTCGTCGATAACGATTCGCTCGAACTCGGCGGCGTCGAGCTCGAAACTCATTGCGGCGCGTCGCCTATCGCGACGGTGTCCAGGGCCTCGAGCATCCTCCACTGCAGCTCGCCCAGCCACTGGTAGACGTCCCCCACAGGACTTTCGTCGACGGGATCATCGTCGTGCTCGATCCCCAGACGGTCGGCCAGAATCCTCCGCAGGTCGGTGAGAATCGGCATCCACGTGTCGAAGGCTTCGGCGGTCAGCGAGATCCGCATGCCAGTCGGGATGTTCGCGCCGGTCGCGAGGTCGCGCACGACGATCCCCGCATTGGCGGTCTTGCGGTCGACCAGGCCGGAACGCGTGTAGCGGGCGAATTCGGCCGCGGCATCCGGATCGTCGGGGTAGGCGTTCGGGAACAGCACGGCAAGACCATCACCGTCCACCTGCTCGGTGTAGTCGGTCAGCAAGGTGGTGAGGAGTCGGTGTTCGAGTTCGCTCAGCTCGACCCGGATCTCGGCGCCGTCGATCTCGATCGATGTCACGAGTCGGCTCGTGTCACTGTCGCCCAGAGCCCGTACTCGTGCATCGCTTCAGTGTGCCGTTCCATCTCTTCGCGCGGACCCGTGGCGACGACAGCACGGCCTTCGTTGTGCACAAGCAACATGAGGCGCTCCGCCTCCTCGGCGGAGTGACCGAAGTATCGACGGAACACCTGGGTGACGTACGTCATGAGGTTGACCGGGTCGTTCCACACGGTGGTCGTCCAGGTTGCGTCGAGCTCCACGGTGACCCGGTGGCTCAGGTCAATATCGGTATCTGATGAAACCGTGTCTGTCGAAACCGCGCCCGTTGAATAAGGGCTTCTCGAATCAATTCTCATCGAAGCGGACCTACTTATCTGAGGGTGACTGACGGGACTCGAACCCGCGACATCCGGCACCACAAGCCAGCGCTCTACCAACTGAGCTACAACCACCATGCGTTGCCGAAGCAACCCATCCATCTTACGGCACTCGAGGCGCCCACGCCTCCACTGCGACAGTGGATGCGGCCTGCGCCTGATCACTCGTCGGTCCCGGGTGCGGTACGAACACGATCGAGCGGTAGTAGTCGAGTTCACGGATGGATTCGAGGATGTCTGCCAGCGCCCGGTGCCCGCCGTGTTTCGCGGGTGACTGGAAGTAGGCGCGCGGGTACCAGTGGCGGGCGAGCTCTTTGATCGACGATACGTCGACGCTGCGGTAGTGCAGATGGCTGTCGACACGCGGCATGTATTTGGCGAGGAAGGCACGATCGGTGCCAATGGAGTTGCCCGCGATGGGAACTGTTCCGGTCTCGGGGGCGAACTTCAGGATGTACTCGAGAATTTCATACTCGGCCTCTGCCAGCGTGACGCCGTTCGGGATCTCGTCGAGCAGGCCGCTCTCGGTGTGCATGTTCCGTACGAACTCGCCCATATTGGCAAGTGCCGACGGGTCGGGCTTGATTACGATCGTGAACCCCGCGTCGAGGGGCTTCAGGTCGAAATTCGTAACGACAACGGCCACCTCGACGAGTTCGTCAATCCCTAGGTCGAGGCCCGTCATCTCACAGTCGATCCAGACCAGGACGTCAGGGGAGGCTGTCATGTGGCGAGCTTATCGGTGGCGTGCGACGCAGTCTCGTGCAGGCATGGCAACGGCCTTGCCGGGGACCCCTGCGATACCCTGGATGTGCGCCCTCGTAGCTCAGCGGATAGAGCAGGAGCCTTCTAATCTCTTTGTCGCAGGTTCGATTCCTGCCGAGGGCACAGTTTTCGATCCGGCGTCCGTCTACTTCGTAGGCGCGAAAGGGTCGTTCGGGTCCGTCGGGCCGCCGGGTGCGACGGGTACTGCCTCGAATGCTGCGGGGGCGGTCGGCGCGACCGGGGCGGCAGGTGCTGCAGGAGCTGCAGGAGCTGCTTCGGTGGGGGCGTTGCCTGCGATAGTTGCGGCGAACTGTTCATCGGCCCATCGCTGTTGGTCGACCAATACCGGATCGGGCTGAGCGGTCTCGTACTTCCATCGGTCGACGTCGTCGCTGAAGATCTTTTTGGCGCGGTTGGGCTTGTGCAGCCAGGTGATCAGTCGGTCCCGGTATTCGGTAAGAGTCTGGTCTGCCTGGAAGCTGTAGCTCACTGAGTTCGTGCGCATGTCGCGGAGCTGGTGGTCAGCCCAGTCAGCCGCAAGGCCAGCTCCGGCCACGGGAAGCAACCGCACAGAGACGTCAGCAGCGGCCGCGAGCGTTTCCGAATGCTCTTTGGCCGTCGACGACAGACTGTCCCAGCGCGCTGCGGACTGTCCTGCGGAGATGAGTGCGGCGACCGCGTTGGCGCGGGTCTCGCGAGCCCGGTCGTCGACCAGGCGACGCGTTGCACCGCGTCCGATAGCGGCGCCGATGATTGCGGCCACGATGATCGCGATAAACGGGAGCACCACACCCGTCACGATGCGCTGTCCGTTGTCGGATGAGAGCCAGGTTACGAAATCATTCCACCACTGCATGGCGGCACCTTACGTCGAGTCGGAGCCGAAACCGCGCAGGGGCACGCGGACTCACGAACACTTGCAGAAACTGTTCCCATGTCTGGCTATGGATGGCGGAGCGCATCGACCGCGTCATCGGCGGACCAGAAGTCCCCGATGATATGGAATCCTGTGGCGCGCTCTCGGAGACGCTTGCTTCGAAAGCGAGTGCCGCCTCCGCTCGCGCCTCCACCGTCGCTCACCTTTTCGACGTAGCCCAGCACGACTCCGTCAGCACGCGTCACGCGCCACAGGGCGCCACGCCGAGGCACGACGGTGAGCCCGCGCGGGGCAGACGTCAGAGGGAGCGCGGTGGGAAGCTCGAGTAGTTCCATGGATCGAATGTATGTTCGACCACCGACATTCCCGAGGAGCACGAAACCAGATGCGATCCGAGCGGGCTCTGTGTACGAGTCGTATGGTGTGATCCATGCGAACTTTCGTGGTTGCCGGCGGATGTTTCTGGTGTCTTGACGCGGTCTACCGCACGCTCAAGGGCGTCACCGCCGTTGTCTCGGGGTACACAGGCGGCACAGTTCCTCATCCGTCCTACGAAGCTGTCTGCACGGGAACGACAGGCCACGCGGAGGCGGTGGCCGTCACATTCGATGAGAACGTCATTCCCGCAGAGGTGATTCTCGATGTCTTCTTCACCCTGCACGACCCGCGTCAGCTCAACCGCCAAGGGGCGGATATTGGCACGCAGTATCGCTCGGCGATGTTCTACCGGGACGACGCTGAGAAGGCCGAATTCGAGGCCGCGCGTGATCGGGCGAACTCCTACTGGGAGGGCGGCATCGTGACGACCATTGAGCCGCTCGGCGAGTACTTCGAGGCCGAGGAATATCACCAGGACTTCTTCGCAAAGAACCCGAATCAGGGATACTGCCTCGCCGTCGCGCAGCCGAAAGTGAACAAGATCCGGGCGTCCTACGGGCCCTACGTCCTCTCGGCGTAGCGCAGCCCCGCGGTGTCAGCCTGGACGCTTGCTGGGTTTTCGCTATACGGCTGGAGAGTCGGCGTACCGTTGTTTTCACCTGAATGTTTATGCAGGAAGGAACTCGACGATGAGCGACCGTACAACCGCAGACCAGCGATGGGTGGCCTTTGGCCCGGCTGGAGCAATCGGATCCATTTCCCGATCTGAAGATGGATTCACCGTCCGACTACTCGACGACGCCGAGGCGCGCGGGACATACCCCAGCCTCGAAACGGCGAAAAGCGCGATTCACGCGAGCATGCATCCGGGCGCTGATTGGCCAGAGTTCCGCGAACACTGAGGCGGCGTTCGCTCGGTCCTCCCCAAGCTGGGCAGTTTCGTGCTGTCCCCGTCTTGCTCGCATGGTGCCCCAGCCGCTCGGAATGGAACGCACCATGGTGTCTCCGGCGCGCCGTGCCGGAGACACCGCAGAGGAGTTCAGCAATGTCCGACACCATCACCCTGACGGGAATCGTCGCAACAGTTCCCCGCCACCTCGTTACCGGAGAAGGCCTGCCGATCACGTCGTTCCGCATGGCGTCGACGCAGCGCAGATACGACCGCGCCCAGCAGAAATGGATCGACGGCGACACCAACTGGTTCACCGTCACCTCGTTCCGGCAGCTCGCGCTCAATGTCGCACCGTCGCTGCAGAAGGGGCAGCGGGTTCTTGTTGCAGGCCGGCTGCGCATCCGGGACTGGGAGGCGGGGGAGCGCTCGGGGACCAATGTGGAAATCGATGCGGATGCGATCGGCCACGACCTCAGCTGGGGAACCGCCTCGTTCACGCGCTCGACGACGGTCGTCGTCGCCGAGGCTGAGGCGGGTGCTGAAGCCTCTGGCGACGCGGCCTCCGAGGGATGGGCGACCCGCGAAGTTCCTGCTGGGCCCGCCGACTCAGCCGAGGACTCATCCCCGGCTGCTGTCCTCGCCGACGACACCATCCCGGTCCCGTTCTAGGCGGCGGCCTAGAATCGTTCACGTCGCGCTGCAGGCGCGGTCGTCGACGAAAGAGGATCCGGATGACACCGCTCGGTTCCTCACGACGTGTGCGCCTCACACTCGCGGCTCTCATCGGCGTGGTGGCAGCGGCCTCCCTTGCTGCGTGTGGCCCGGCAGCGCCTGCTCCCGCGCCGACACGGACAGCAAGCGCGTCGGCACCACCCGGAACAAGCGCCACACCGAAACCGGCCAAGCTTGACCTCACCGGCAGCGCCGCCGACAACAAGGCGTATTTCGACAAGGTCAACACGGCCCTCATCGACGCAGGTGGCACGCTCAACGGTCGCGCGTTCATCGACTCACTCGTTGCAGCCGGTTTCACCAAGACGGCGATGCAGCTGACACCTGACCGGACGGCAAGCAACAATGCAGCCGACAACATCGAGTTCTCGGTCAAAGTCAATGGCAGCTGTTTGCTGGGGCAGTGGGGAAACGTTGGCTACGCCAGCCTCGTCGCCGCCCCGATGGACGACGGCCGATGCCTGATCGGTACCACCCGTCCGATCGACTGGTGATCCGGCTTCGGCGCGCGAAATAGACTGGGGCTCATGGCCGAATACATCTACTCCATGGTCCGCGCGCGCAAATCCGTTGGAGAGAAGCTGATCCTCGACGACGTCACGATGTCGTTCCTGCCGGGAGCGAAGATCGGCATGGTCGGCCCCAACGGGGCGGGTAAGTCGACGATCATCAAGATCATGGCGGGCCTCGACACCCCCAGCAATGGCGAAGCCCGGCTCTCAGACGGCTACACGGTCGGCATCCTCATGCAAGAGCCCGAGCTCGACGAGACCAAGACCGTTCTCGAGAACGTGCAAGAGGGAGTCGGCCCCATCATGGGCAAACTCGCGCGCTTCAACGAGATCTCGCTCGCCATGGCCGAGCCCGACGCAGACTTCGATACCCTCCTGGCCGAGATGGGCACCCTGCAAGAAGAGATCGACGCCGCGAACGCATGGGACCTCGACTCACAGCTGGAACAGGCGATGGATGCGCTGCGCACCCCGCCCGGTGACGCCTCCGTCGTCAACCTGTCCGGTGGTGAGAAGCGGCGGGTGGCGCTGACCAAACTTCTGCTGTCGAAGCCCGACCTGCTGCTTCTCGATGAGCCCACCAACCACCTCGACGCTGAAAGCGTGCTCTGGCTCGAGCAGCACCTCAAGCAGTACGCGGGTGCCGTCATCGCGATCACCCACGACAGGTACTTCCTCGACAATGTCGCCGAATGGATCGCCGAAGTCGACCGTGGTCACCTCTACCCCTATGAAGGCAACTACTCGACCTACCTCGAGAAGAAGGCGGCGCGTCTCGAGATCCAGGGCAAGAAAGACCAGAAGCTCGCCAAACGCCTCTCGGACGAACTCGAATGGGTGCGATCAAGCGCAAAAGGCCGCCAGACCAAGTCGAAGGCGCGCCTCGCCCGTTACGAAGAGATGGCATCCGAAGCCGAGCGCACGCGCAAGCTCGACTTTGAAGAGATCGTCATCCCGGCCGGCCCGCGCCTGGGATCCATCGTTATCGAGGCCAAGAAGTTGCAGAAAGGTTTCGACGGTCGCACCCTGATCGACGGACTCAGCTTCACGCTCCCGCCGAACGGCATCGTCGGTGTTATCGGCCCGAACGGCGTCGGCAAGTCGACCCTCTTCAAGACGATCGTCGGCATCGAGCAACTCGATGGTGGCGAGCTGAAGGTCGGCGAAACCGTGCAGATCAGCTACGTCGACCAGGATCGCGGCGGAATCGACCCCAATAAGACGCTGTGGGAGGTCGTCTCCGACGGGCTCGACATCATCGTTGCGGGCAAGGTCGAGATCCCGTCACGGGCCTACGTCTCGAAGTTTGGATTCAAGGGGCCGGACCAGCAGAAAAAAGCCGGTGTGCTGTCCGGTGGTGAGCGCAACCGCCTCAACCTCGCGCTCACTTTGAAGCAGGCGGGCAACCTACTGCTGCTCGACGAACCGACCAACGACCTCGACATCGAAACCCTGTCGAGCCTCGAGAACGCGCTGCTCGAATTCCCCGGTTGCGCGGTGGTCATCACCCACGACCGCTGGTTCCTCGACCGGATCGCGACGCACATCCTGGCCTATGAGGGCACAGAAGAGAACCCGGCGAACTGGTACTGGTTCGAGGGCAACTTCGAAGCCTACGAAGAGAACAAGGTTGCCCGTCTCGGCGCCGACGCTGCCAAGCCGCACCGCTCGGTGTACCGCAAGCTCACGAGGGATTGATCATGTCCCGCATTCACGTTCCGATCCGGCTGCGCTGGAGCGACTTGGATGCCTACGGGCACGTCAACAACGCTGCGATGCTGACCCTTCTCGAAGAGTCGCGCATCTCGGTTTTCTGGGGGAGCGGTGACCTGCGGGTCGATGGCGTGAACGACGCGGACACTCCGGTCGCCGACATGGGTGCCGCGAGCACCATCACCCTGGTCGCCCGGCAAGAGGTCGAATATTTGGCGCCGATCCCGTATCTGCGCGAGCCCCTCGACGTGGAACTGTGGATCGGGCGCCTCGGTGGTGCAAGCCTCGACGTCTGCTACGAAGTGCGCTCGCCGCTCGAAGGAGACGCGAGCCACGGCCCGCAGACCGTCTTCGCAAAGGCGTCAACCACCGTGGTACTCGTGGATACGGCAACCGGTAAGCCACGCCGGATCACCGACCGCGAGCGGGCGGCCTGGGGAGAGTACCTGGAAGCACCTGTCGCATTCACGAAACGTCCGTAGCCCAGCGCGTTCGTCGCGTCACGCACGTTCGTAGCGCTACACGACGTTACGGCGCAGGAACCCGCATCATTCCCTCCTGCGCGACACTCGCGAGCAGGCGTCCGCTGCGGTCGTAAATGCGGCCGAAGGTCAGCCCGCGTCCGCCTATCGCGTTTGGCGACTCCTGAACATAGAGCACCCATTCGTCGACGCGTCCGTCACGGTGCCACCACATAGCGTGATCGAGGCTTGCGCCTTTGATGCCGGGGGTGGCCCACGAGACCCCGTGCCGACGCAGAATCGGTTCCAAAATGGTGTGGTCGCTCGCGTAGGCGAGGGCAGCTCGGTGCAGATTGGGGTCATCGGGCAGTCGGCCGACGGCGCGCATCCAAATGGCCTGATGCGCGACCTTCTCGTCCGCAGCTTGCAGGTAGATCGGCGCGTCAATATGGCGGATGTCGAAAGCCCGCTCCGTTGCCCAAAAGCGTGCCACGGGATTGTCGATCCCGCCGAGGATGTCGGCGGTGCTGGGGAGCGAATCCGGGTCGGGCAGGCCGGCGGGCATGTCGATCTGGTGCTCGAGGCCCTCGTCCCGATCTTGGAACGACGCAATCATCGACAGGATTGGGAGACCGCCCTGGTACGCCTGCGTGCGCCGGGTGGAGAAGGATCTGCCGTCGTGGATGCGGTCGACCGAGAAGGTGATCGGCTGCTCGGCGTCGCCCGGTCGCAGGAAGTAGCCGTGCATGGAGTGCACGACGCGGTCCTCGGCTGTTGTGCGCATGGCCGCGATAAGTGATTGCGCGAGGACCTGCCCGCCGAATACGCGGCCGCCGGGCATCCGCTGACTGGGCCCCGTGAAGATGTCTTCGGAGGTGCGGGCCCCCGTGTCGGCGAGGTCGAGCGCTGCTAAAAGGCCGTCAAGGGGGCTGCTCATGGGCTGTAGTTTAGGGAGCACATATGAGCAGCCTCTTCACCCTCGCCGATTCTCCAGCTCTCGATGACCTGCAGGTCTACTTGTCGCGCGCCGCACGGGTCGAAGAAGGGTCCGTTCGGCTGATCGCTGGAGGCGGGGTTCTCGCCGTCTATACGGCGATCCTGTACCCGGCGGGGCTGCTCGACGAGAGTCCAACAGTTCTGGGGCTGCGCACTGTCGCCCTCGCCAAGACCGACGACAAGCACACCGCTTTCGATGCGGTCGTGCCGATCCGCTCTCTGCTGCAGCGGCTTGAGCGAGCGCAGACGCAGCGACTCGACACCCCCGAGGCCCCGGTGACAATTTCGCTGCCGATCGAGGTGAATACCGTCACGTGGGCCGCCATCTCACCCCCGAAGGGCGGATGGCTCGCACTCGACGGCACGAACGACGCGATTCTCGACGCGGCTGCGCGCAACGGTATCGACGAGGTGTCCACGGCAGTGCCCGAGGGAGCCGGAGAGCAGATCGTGCGAAAAGTGCGGTCTGAGATCTGGGGTCGGCCCATTGCCGGGCTCGAACATGTGCCGGCAGGCGCAGGTTTCGCCGCGCTGAGCCTGGGTTTTCTCGGCGACGAGACGGTGCGGATTTACGAAACCGGCCCGTGGACCCGCCTCACAACCGAGCGCGGTCACGTCCTTGTGAAACGCAAAGCCTGGACGCTGTCGCGCTAACAAGGCCGACGCGCGAAACGGCACCGGAAACGGCCCGGACAGTCCGGGATCTCCTGGCTAAGAACGCCGAGCGGCTTTCTCTTCGGCATGCGCCTGGACGCGGATCTCACGCAGTGCGGCGGCCTCTTCTGCCGAGTCGCCGGCCGCGAGATCCTGATAGGTGCGCGGTCGGAACCTGCGAATCCATACGCCGAAACCGATTCCACTCACCAGCACGATCAGTACCACCCACGGCAGGAAGCCTGTCCACCCTTCCTGCGACCCGGTGATGTAGCTGAATCCGGTGATCTGCACGATGAGTGCCCCCAGGAGCAGAACTGACGCGATCGCCGGGGCAATCAATGTCGTCCAGAGGTTTCGCTCCGATCGAGGCAGGCGCTGGAAGTACGCGATCACGGCGATCGACGCGGTCAACATCAACACTGTGCTGCACAGTGCTCCGATGCCGAACGCGACAGACGACACCTGGGTAAGCGGGTCGAGTCCGATCAGCGAGGCACCAAAAATGACAACCAAGGCGAGGGCGAGCAGCGTAATGATGGCGGCGCCGGGCGAGCGGAAGCGGTTGCTGCGCGCGAGGTAGCGCGGCAGCAGGTCTTCGGCGGCGAGGGTGCGCAGATAGCGAGACATGAAGTTCACGATCGAGATCTCAATTGCGAGGATCGACATCAGGGTGCCGACCGAGAAGATGAAGAGTCCGAACGGCCCCAGATAGTCGCTTACTGTCGCGAAGACGAAGCCGCCGATGCCGATCTCGGCTACTTTCGCCTGCATTCCTTCGATTCCTGTCGTGGACGTGAGAGCCCACGTGGCGAGAAAGAACGTGGCAGTGACGACGATCACTGCTGCATAGAGCGCGCGGGGCACGGTGCGTGAGGGGTTCTTTGCCTCGGGCGAGTACATCGCGCCGGCTTCGAAGCCCTGGTAGCAGAGGAACGCGAAGATAAACGCGACAGAAACCTGGCCGACGGTCAGCACATGAGGGGAGAGCGCTTCAATCGGGAAAGCGCCGGCACCCTTGGAGACGATGATCGAGATGATCAGGATTGTCACGACGGTGACCTCGATGATCACGATGATGAACACGATACCGGCACTGAGGTCGATGCCGAGATAGCTCAGGGTTCCGACGACCGCGACGGAGATCAGCAGCAGGATCTGCCAGGCGATTGTGACCCCGAAAAGCTGTTGGATCATTCCCTGAATCAGCACGGCATTGATGGCGAAGGCCCCAATGAGCCCTAGCGGGTATGCCAATGCGGCAATCATGGCCGCTCCGACTCCGATCGGACGCCCGAGTCCGCGCGAAATGTAGTTGTAGAAGGCTCCGGGACGCGAGATGCGCTGGGCCATCTTCACGTAGCCAACGATGAAGAGCAGAACCACAAGACCCGCGGCGAGGAAGGTCAGACCGAGCGAGGGCCCTCCCAATGCGAGGCCCAGCGGAATGGTTCCTACCAGCACCGCGAGCGGGGTGGCGGCGCCGACGATGAGGCCGACTATGTGCGGTGTGTTCAGCGTGCGATTGGCGTCACGCGCCTGTGCTGTGGTGTCGGTAGGCGCAATCTGATCGGCCATGACGAGTCTCCTTTGAGCGGCCTGAGTGCTGGCGGGGAACAAGTTCCTCGACTGCCCCGGTGGTATCGCGTCCGTTTATCGGACACATGAGCCCGAAAAAACATCCGCCGGCACAACAATATCAGAACACGCAGTTCTAATATCGAATTCTGCAGGGCATTACGCAGCACGATCACCCGCGCTGACGAGGCGATGGCTGCCGTTAGCTGCTTTCGGGCGAGTTGACCATCGCGTGCGCCGCACGTTCGAGGTAGTCCCACAGCATTGCCTCGTGCAGGGGACTGAGATCGAGGGTGTCCACCGCGGCGCGCATGTGATGCAGCCAGTGATCGCGGGCGGTTGGGGTCACCGCAAAGGGCATGTGGCGGATGCGTAGCCGCGGGTGCCCGCGCTGCTCGCTATAGGTGCCGGGCCCGCCCCAATACTGTTCGAGGAATCCGGTCAGCCGTTGGATCGCGCCCTCGAGATCGGGCTGCTCGGGATACATCGGCAGCAGAACTTCGTCCGTGCGCACGCCGTCGTAGAACGCGCGAACGAGCTTTTCGAAGGTGGCTCGGCCGCCAACCGCGGCCCAGAACGAACCGCCGACGGGTTCTCCGCCTTGCCCCATCCGCAGAGTGAGGTCGCTCATTCGCTGCTCTCTTCGGTGCCGAATGCCCGACCGGGGTCTTTCGGGGGTGCGGGAACCTCACTGATCGGCACGCGCGTGGTCGAGGCTGCAGGTTTTTTCGACGCCGGCGCCTGAGTGGGCACCTTGTCGGTCTTGGGCGGACGAGCTCCGCGCACGGAGGCGGACCCCTCGTATCCCGCGAGAACTATCGAGTTGAGTTTGGGCAGCTTGACGCCGATGTCGTCGAGTCCGCGCTTAAGCCGCCCGCGAAGCTCGCGCGCCACATCGTCTTTTGAACCGGAACGGGTTTTGACGACCAAGCGGATCACAATGGCTTCGGCCGAGATCGACTCGATCCCCCAGATTTCGGGCTTCTCGAGAATGAGGCGCTTCCATTTGCTTTCGTCACGCATCGCGACGGCCGTGTGCAGCATCCGCTCTTGCACCTGGTCGACGTCTGCGTCATAAGGGATCGAGAGGTCGATGATCACGCGCGACCACCCCTGCGACAGATTGCCTACTCGCAGGATCTCGCCGTTGCGCACCGACCAGAGGGTGCCGTTGACGTCGCGGATCTGGGTGATCCGGATGCCAACCGCCTCGACAACGCCCGTCGCCGGTCCCAGGTCGACAACATCGCCCACGCCCAACTGGTCTTCGGCCACCATGAACAGCCCGTTCAGGACATCTTTGACGAGGTTCTGGGCGCCGAAGCCGAGACCGGCGCCGAGCGCCGCGGTGATGAGAGAGAACGCAGCCGTCGCCTCGGGCGCAACAATCGACACGATGAGGACCAGAGAGCAGATCACGACCGCCGTCGTGACGACACTGCTGAACACGCCGCCGAGGGCCCGTGTGCGCTGCACGATGCGGACCGCCTGAAGCGGCGACGCCATGAGCGCCTGGGTGTCGTCGACATTCTGCTTTTTCTTAATGCCGGTGACGACCCGGTTGACGACGCGTCGGATAAGGAATTGCAAGATGACGCGGACGAGGATCGCACCCAGAATGATCACCAGCACCTGGAGGGGTTTACCCCATGGTGATGTAAAAAACGCGTCCAGGGACGCAAAGAAGGCGCCGGGGCTGCTGAAATCCATAGTGCCCTGAGCCTACCGAGGCTCGGCTGGAAGAGCCGGAGAGCCGCCTACTGATCGAACTCCATATAGGTCGACGGCGGAGTGTTCACAGGCAGCGCGCGAGGGGTCCTTTCGAGCTGGGCGATTCTGCTCCGCACCTGGGCGACGAAGTCGGGATCTTCCAGCTCGTTCTGGTCGAGAGTCGGCTCGAGAAGCATTTGGCTCGCAGGACCGAGGAGAACCCGAAAAATACCCCGCACGCCTTTGCTGGTGATTCCTGGAACATCGAGATAGGTGGAACTCTGCACGCGGGCGAGAGTCGCGCCCAGGTCGAGGACCGCTTCGGCAATTGCGTCGCCTGTGAGAAAAGAGCTTCCTGCATATTGAAAGCGCAACATCACCTCAGAGTGCAGCACGGATGCTGGCGGAACAACGCACTTGACGGACGCCGTCGAAGAGCGTAAAGGTCGTCTGCCGGGGCCTCTACCGCGGCCTCTACAGGGGCTGGAATTCTCCATCGTCTGTGACGTGGAGTCCGAGGCTCGACCCGGCAGCTTCAGCCATCGCCTCCACCCATTCCCGTTGAATTGCGGCGGGCCGACTTCCGTCGTATTCGCAGGCGATAGGTACGCCGTTATCGATCCAGATGGAGTGGCGTCCACCGCCCTCTGAGGCGCCTTTCGACCAGCTGAGGAAGAAGTTCTCGTCTCGCCGAAGTTTCAGGCTGATAAGCACCTGAAAATGGGCGAGGAGCCGGTCATCGACCTTGTACTGACGCGCCCCGTAAAACAGGCTTCCCACAACGTCCCCCTTGGTGAGTTCTTATTTGGACGGCAACAGACGAAGTTGGCCGGTCTCCGTGTCATGCTCGCTGAAATGCCAGAGCTCGAGTCCGAGCGCCTTCAGTGAATCGACGCTGAGAACATCGAGCAACTTCTGGTCAGTGTGCGGAGGTTCCGAATTGTCAAATACGAAGTGCATATCGGCTTCGCGATGAATCCATACCGAATGTCGACCAGGCGTTTCGGGCGGGTTCTGCCATGACAATAGGAACGGTTCGTCGCGACGCAGTTTTGCCACGGTGACCAATTTAATGTGATGGAGCAGGTGGTCTTCTATATCGATGACAACGCCCTGCCCACCGAGATGTAGAGCGCCCATGCTTTAGTTGTACACGTCCCGCGCGCACGATATCGAATCTGTCGATTCCCACCGCATCTAGGCGTCGCGTTTCTTGACCAGCACCGTCGCGAGGATGCCCAGAACGACAACCCAGGCGACGAGCACGAGACCGCCCTGCCACGGCTCGAAGTGCAGGACGCCGTCGCTCGACAGCAAGGGCAGTGAGTCAGACCCCGCGAGCTCGTACGCGTACACTCGGCTGCCGGCTGAGGTGGGAAGCACGGCCACAACGTTCTGCATCCAGGCCGCCTGGGTGATTCCGCCGATGATCCCCAGCACCGCCGGGGCCACCAGGACGAGCCCGAGACCCGACGCGATAGCTCCCGCGCTGTTGCGGATGATCACCCCGATGGCCAGGGAAAGGACTCCGATGAGCGCAAGGTACGCGGCGGCGCCAATCATGGCGACCCAGGCCGTGCCGTCGGTGACATCCGGAGCGAGTCCGTTAGCGGCGAGGAGCGGGGCACTCAGCAGGGCCGTCGCGACAATCGATATCAGCCCGATGACGAAGGTGACGAGTGCGAAGACCAGCGCCTTGGCGAACACCGCCGCCACCCGACCAGGCACTGCGGCAAAAGTCGAGCGAATCATGCCGGTGCCGTATTCGCCGGTTATGACGAGTGCGCCAAGCACTACCGTGACCAACTGGCTGAATCCGATGCCCAGTGTTGCGGCCTGAACCCAGAAGAATTGCGAATTGCCGCCACCCACCAGCGACGGGGTAAGGGTTGCGGCGATCAACAGGCCCAGGGCGACATTCAAGAAGATCAGGATCGCGTAGCACCAGATCGTGGACCGCAGCGTGAAAAGTTTGATCCACTCGGACTTCATAATGCCGCCGAAGCTCAGACGTGACAGCTGTGAGCGATCGGGCGCGACGGTAGTGGCGGTCATGCGGGGACTCCCTGCGAGTGGTATTCCACTTGATCCTGGGTGAGGCTGAGGTAGGCCGCCTCGAGCGATCCGCCGATGGGCGTCAGTTCGTGCAGGATGATGCCCGCAGGCGCTGCGAGTTCTCCGATTTGCGGGGCGGTCAGCCCGCTGATTTCCAGGAGTCCGGCTTCCACAGGGACAACAGTTGCACCGTGCTGTTGCACGATCGGAGCGAGGTAGTCGGCATGAGGGCTGCGGACCCGCACCGCGGCCCCCGACGCGTTCGCCAGAAATTCGGCGACGGGGGAGTCGGCAATGACTTTTCCACGGCCGAGCACGATGATGTGGTCGGCCGTCTGTGCCATTTCGCTCATCAGGTGTGATGACAAAAACACTGTCCGACCTTCGGCGGCGAGTTGCCGGGTGAGCGTGCGGACCCAGATGACACCCTCCGGGTCGAGGCCGTTGACGGGCTCATCGAGGATCAGTGTTGCCGGGTCTCCGAGAAGCGCCGCCGCGATCCCGAGCCGCTGACCCATGCCCAACGAGAACCCGCCGACGCGCTTCTTGGCGACGCTTTGCAGCCCCGCGAGCTCGATCACCTCGTCAACACGGCGGGACGAGATGCCATGGGTGGCCGCGAGGGCGAGCAGGTGGCCGCGGGCGCTGCGTCCCGTATGGACCGCTTTCGCATCCAAAAGGACGCCGACCTCGCGCAGAGGTGCCGCGGATTGCGCGTACGGTCGGCCGCCGACCGTGACGGATCCGCTGCTCGGCCGGTCGAGACCGACGATGAGTCGCATAGTTGTCGACTTGCCCGCACCGTTGGGGCCGAGGAAGCCGGTGACCTGGCCGGGTCGAACGACAAAACTGATGTCGTCAACCGCCGTTTTTGCGCCGTAGCGTTTGGTGAGCCCCATAGCCTCGATCATGAGATTTCCTTCATGGAATGACTCTAGCGATCCCGTTCCTGGGCGGCCAGCGCCCGCTCGACGCCGGCGAGGTTTTCGATCACCAGGCGACGCAGCGCCGGGATGTCGGGGTTGGCATCCAACCATGCCCGCGTTGCGTCGACCAGCTCTCGCGATGCGAGGGGACCGGGGTAGAAGAACTGCAAAACGTAGGACGCCATCTGGTAGCTGCGCGCTGTCCAGATCGGGACCAGTGCGTCGAAGTAGGTCTCTACGGTCGCCTCAAGAACCTCGGGGTCGTTGACGTGCTGGAAGCCGAGCCCCATATTGCGCAACGCGACATTCGAGATCGACACGTCGTCGATGGCCGCGCGCAGGGTGGCGATCTTTCCGCTCGCCGTGGGCGTCGTGGCGCGGGCGCGGGCCGCGGCTTGCTGACCGTTGGAGGTGCTGTCGGCGGCGAGGGCCTCCGCGATTTCGGTCTCGCCGGCGTAGCCGAGGAGCACGAGGCCCTCGAGCAGTTCCCACGAGAGGTCGGTGTCGATCTCGAGTCCGTCGAGCGCGAGCTCGCCGGAGCGGAGCGCGGTGAGGGTGTCGGCGTGGTCGGCGGTCGAGGCGATGGCGGCGAAGAATTTCACGAACTGGAACTGAGCGTCGGAGCCAGGGGCGGCATCCTGAGCCAGGGTCCAGAGCGTGTCTCCCACCCGCTGAATCGTCGCGGCGCGCCTCTCGGGCGCGACATAGCTACGCGCGACCTGCAGCAGCTGGCCGAGGGACAGGCGGATCGTCGTCGACTCGGTTTCAGTGGCGATATTGCCGAGCACGAGGTCGACGTAGTCGCTGGGAGCAACTTCGGCGTCCCGCGTCGAATCCCACACTGAGCCCCATACGAGCGCGCGGGCGAGCGGGTCGGCAATATCGGCGAGATGCGCGATAGCGGTGGCATGGCTGGCCTCGTCGAGACGGATTTTGGCATACGCCAGGTCGTCGTCGTTGACGAGCACGAGGTCGGGTTTCTGATGGCCGAGGAGCTCGGGCACCTCGGTCGCGGCCCCGTCGATGTCGAGCTCGAGGCGGTGCGTGCGCACGAGCTTGCCCGCGCCGTCGAGGTCCCCGCCCTTCAGATCCCCGCCCTCGAGGTCGTAGAAACCGACGGCGAGGCGGTGGGGGCGAAGGGTGGGGTAGTCGGGGGCGGCCGTCTGCAGGATGCGGAAGGCCGTGATCCGGCCGTTGTCGTCGGTCTCGATTTCGGGCCGCAGGGTGTTGACGCCCGAGGTTTCGAGCCACAGTTTCGACCACTCGCTCAGCTCGCGACCACTTGTGGTCTCGAGCTCGGCGAGCAGATCGCTCAGCTCGGTGTTGCCGTATTCGTGGGTGCGGAAGTAGGCGCCCACCCCCGCGAAGAAGGCGTCAATACCGACCCACGCGGCCAATTGCTTGAGCACCGAGCCGCCCTTGGCGTAGGTGATGCCGTCGAAGTTGACCTGCACGTCTTCGAGATCGGTGATCGTCGCGACGATGGGATGCGTCGACGGCAGCTGGTCTTGCCGGTACGCCCAGCTCTTCTCCATCGACTGAAAGGTGGCCCACGCTTCGGTCCACTCGGTGGCCTCGGCGGTGGCGATCGTCGACGCCCATTCGGCGAACGACTCGTTGAGCCACAGGTCGTTCCACCACGTCATCGTCACCAGGTCGCCGAACCACATATGGGCCAGCTCGTGCAGGATCGTGACGACCCGACGTTCCCGGATCGCGTCGGTCACCTTCGAGCGGAAGATGTAGGTCTCGGTGAAGGTGACGGCGCCCGCGTTCTCCATGGCACCCGCGTTGAACTCCGGCACGAACAGCTGGTCGTATTTGGCGAAGGGGTAGGGGTAGCCGAACTTCTCTTCGTAGTAGGCGAAGCCCTTGCGCGTGATGTCGAAGATGTAGTCGGCATCGAGGTGGGCGAACAGCGATTTGCGGGCGAAAATGCCGAGGGGGATCACGCGACCGCTCGAGCTGGTCAGTTCCGATCGCACGGACTCATACGGCCCCGCAACGAGAGCGGTGATGTAGCTCGAGATGCGCGGCGTTGCTTCGAACGCCCACGTCGCAACGTCGGTCGTGCTTGTCGAGACCACCGCCTCCGGCGTTGGCGAATTCGACACCACGCTCCACCCGGCCGGTGCCGTTACCGTGAACTGGAAAGTAGCCTTCAGATCCGGCTGCTCGAACACCGCGAACACGCGGCGGCTGTCGGGCACCTCGAACTGCGTGTAGAGGTACACCTCCTGGTCGACCGGGTCGACGAAACGGTGCAGGCCTTCGCCCGAGTTCGTGTACGCGAAGTCGGCCACGACAGTCAGCTCATTGCTTTCGGCAAGATCGTCGAGCTGGATACGAACTCCGTCGCTCACTGTGGCCGGATCGAGCGCTGACCCGTTCAGGGTGATGCTGTGCACCTCAGAGGTGATCGCATCGATGAAGGTGCTGGCGCCAGCCGTCGCCGCGAATGTCACGGTCGTTGTCGATCGGAAGATGTCCGGACCCGTTGTGACATCCAGCTCGATCGCGTACGACTCGGTTACGACGACCGTCGCACGCTGCTGGGCTTCGAAGCGGGTGAGGTTCTCTCCGGGCACGCGGCGACTCCTTCTGCTTGGCTGCGGCACGCGATCCGGTGCCGGATTTCCAGCCTACGGGTGCTCATAGACTGGCCGGGTGCGCATCCATCTCGCCACCGACCATGCCGGACTCGATTTCAGCACCGATCTGCAGCACCATCTGGCCGCGCAGGGGCACGAGGTCATCGACCATGGCCCCACGAGCTATGACCCGCTCGACGATTACCCGAGCTTCTGCATCAACGCGGCCCGCGGGGTCGTCGCCGATCAGCGCGCCGGCATCGAAGCCTTGGGAATCGTTTTCGGCGGCTCGGGCAACGGCGAGCAGATGGCTGCCAACAAAGTCACCGGATGCCGTGCCGCCCTGGTGTGGAGCCTCGCCACCGCGCAGCTCGCCCGCGAACACAACGACGCCAATGTCATCGCGATCGGGGCTCGGCAGCATTCGCTCGAAGAGGCAGTCAGCTTTATCGACGCGTTCATTGCCACCCCCTTCTCGAACGAGGAGCGTCACGTGCGTCGCATCGCTCAGCTCGCCGAATACGAGACGACGGGTGCCATCGCGGGCCACGAGATCGTCTAGGACCTAGAGGCATGCCTGAGGGTCATTCCGTTCACCGCATTGCGCGGCAGTTTCGCGAGCATTTTCTCCACACTCCTGTCACGGTGACTTCGCCGCAGGGGCGGTTCGCCAGCGGGGCCGCTCAGCTCGACGGCCATGAGATTGTGCTGGCGCGCGCTGTCGGCAAGCAGCTGTTCCTGGAGTTCAACCACGGGCTGTGGCTGCGGGTGCACTTGGGGCTCTATGGTGCGTGGGACTTCGCGGGCGAGGTGGGTCTTATGCGCGGTGGCGAGGGCGAGGCATCCCTGTCGTCCATCGGGGCACCGCGACTGACCCGGCTGCGGATGGCGGAAAGCGAGTCCCTCCGTCCTGACGATACGGACGGCGCCGGCACCTTTCCGCCGGATCCGATCGGTGCCGTCCGTGTGCGCCTGCTCACCGAGCGTGCCGTCGCCGATCTGCGCGGGCCGACCGCGTGCGAGGTGCAATTGCCGGAGCAGGCGGCCGCGTCCATTGCGAAGCTGGGGCCGGATCCGCTCGTCGATGACCCCGCCGTGGGCGAACAACGCTTTGTGGATGCCGTGCGCCGCAAGCCAACGGCCATCGCATTGCTGCTCATGGACCAGTCGGTGATCAGCGGCATCGGAAATGTTTACCGCGCTGAGCTGCTGTTCCGTGCGCGGCTCAATCCGTTCACGCCGGGGCGGGAGCTGCCGGAGGACGTTGTACGCGAACTGTGGCGCGACTGGGCGCATCTGCTCGCGATCGGTGTCGAGACCGGCCAGATGATGACGATGGACGATCTGGATGCCGAAGACTATGCCCGCGCCGTGGCATCACGCGACGACCGGCACTGGGTGTATCACCGCACCGGCGAACCGTGCCGCGTCTGCGGAGCCGCTATTGCAATGCAGGACATCGGTGGCCGACGCCTCTACTGGTGCCCGGTCGACCAGGCCTAAGCCCGCCGGTCGAGACCCGTCGGTCGAGCGTGTCGAGACCCGCTCGATCTCGACAAGCTCGATCAGCGCTTACGCCGCGATGTGCGCGAAGAGGAACCAGCGGTCTTTCTCGAGGCCGCGTGCGATCTCGATGGCGACATCCTGACTGGCCGCGTCGAGTTCGGCGAGCTCGTCGATCGCGATGCGGACATGCTTGAGGGTCGCGTCGATCGACTCGATGACCTGCACGATGATCGCCTCGGCCTGCTGGAAGCCTTCTGCGAGAACTGGGGTCGTGGTCTTAGCCGCGACGGAGCCGATGCGCGCGTCGACGGGGAGGCCGAGGGCCACCACCCGCTCGGCTGCGGTGTCGGCGTACTCCTGGGCGTGATCCACAACGTCATCGAGCAGTTCGTGCACGGCCTGGAAGTTCGGACCACGAACGTGCCAATGCGCCTGCTTGCCGTCAACGGCAAGAGCCTGCAGGTTGATGACGACGGGGGAAAGGAACTGGGCGACGCCGGAGGTCACGTCGGGGTCGATTGAGCTGGTGGGGACGGCTTTCACATCGGTCATAATTCGCTCCTTAGGGGTACTAATGGGTTCAACGGTACTCAGCTGAAAATGTTTCGCAAGCAAGCTGAGGCTGGGCTAATTCGCTGATTCTTGGGGCAAAGGAGGGGGTAACCCCCGTCGTTTTGGGCGGTGCACCGGATGCCGCTGGCAGCAACGGATCGCGAGGCTCGATACAGACCGTCCGACACCTTGCTCGGCACCCACGAAGCCCGCGCGTCACAATGGAGAACGAGCCCATGACCACCACCGACACCATCATCACCCCGCCGAGCGACTCCCTTCGGCGCCCGACATACGCCCGACTGTGGGCGGGGGTTCCCCGCGAGCTTGGCTTCCTACTCCCGGTGCTGCCGATCTTCATCGCTGGCACGACGATCACCGCGACCCTCTTCTTCACGGGCATCGGCATGATCGTGCTGATCGCGGGAATCTTCATCGCGCTGGCGGCGCTCTATGTTGCGCGAGGGTTCGGCATCTTCGAGCTGATGCGTCTACGTGCCGCCGGGTTCCCGGCGATTACTGCGCCGGCCTGGGACCGCGCCGCTCCCCGTGCCCGTTGGTTCGGCAAGTTGTTTGCGCCCGTCATCGACGGCCACTATTGGCTCTACCTTCTGCACACGATGGTCGTGAACCCGATCGTCGGGGTCGTCACCTGGTCGATCACGATCGTTTGGACGTCCACCGCCCTGGGTGGCCTCAGCTATTGGTTCTGGCAGCGGTTCATCCCGCTCGGTGATCGCGGCTGGACGTTCTTCGGCGTGACCTCCGAATTCTTCACCGGCAGGGTGACCGAGATGGATGCCCGCACCGGCGACAGCATCTTCTTTCTTATTACCGGTGTGATCTTCGCGGTGACCCTGCCGTTCATCACGCGCGGCCTGACCTGGGTGCACCACCAAATTGCTCGGGGGATGCTGTCGGCCTGGACGAGCGAATCCTTGCGTCAGCAGGTGAGCGGCCTTGCATCCTCGCGGAGCGCGGCCGTCGCGGCGGAAGGCACCGCGCTTCGGCGGCTGGAGCGGGACATCCACGACGGGCCTCAGCAGCGACTCGTTCGTCTGCAGATGGACCTGGCGGCCGCCGACCGACAGCTCGATACCGACCCGGCGGCGGCGCGTGCTCTGCTGGATGAGGCGATGCAGCAGTCGAAGGATGCGCTCGACGAGCTGCGTGCGCTGTCCCGCGGTTTTGCGCCGCCGATTCTGATGGACCGCGGCCTAGTTGCCGCTCTCGAGTCGCTTGCCGTGCGTGCTGCCGTGCCGACACATGTGACGTCGGAGCTACCCGAGGGGATGGAGGTTCCGCCCGAGGTGGAGAGGAACGCCTACTTCATCGCTGCGGAAGCCTTGACGAATGTGGCGAAGCACAGCGGCGCGAATACAGCGACGGTGCTGGTTGCCGTTGAGGGTGTCTCCGAAGACGCGGGCGGCAGCGCGGGCGGCAGCGGTACGCGATCGCTCGTGCTCACCGTGAGCGATAACGGGCACGGTGGCGCCGCCGAAGTTGAAGGGCATGGGATTGCGGGGCTGGTGGAGCGCGTGCACGGGCTCGGCGGCATCCTGGATCTGACGAGCCCGGATGGCGGCCCGACCGTGGTGTTGGTGCGGCTGCCCCTCTAGCCTGGCGTGGTGCCTTCGCTACGTGTCACAGTCGCCGACGATTCTGTGCTGCTGCGCGAAGGCCTCGTTCGGGTGTTGACCGAGGCCGGCCACGAGGTTGTCGGAGCATACGGCGACGCTGATGCGCTTCTCGCGGCGTCGGCGGCGGATCTGGCCGACCTCGCCGTGTTGGACGTGCGGATGCCGCCCACATTCCGGGATGAGGGGGTGCGGGCAGCGATCCGCTTGCGTCGCGAGCGGCCGGGCACCGGCATCCTGCTGCTGTCGCAGTATGTGGAGGTTGCCTACGCGCAGGAGCTGCTGGGGGCGGGCAGCGGCGGTGTGGGCTACCTGCTCAAGGATCGGGTCGCGTCGCTGAGTGACCTCATCGACGCGGTTGATCGCATCGCCGAGGGTGGCACCGTGCTCGACCCGGAAGTTGTTGCCCAGCTCATCGGCAGGCGGACCGATCCCCTTGAGCTGCTGACCGCGCGCGAACGGGATGTCTTGCAGCTGATGGCCGAAGGGCGCACGAATGCGGCGATCGGTCGCGCGCTCGTCATCGGCGTGGGGGCCGTCGAGAAGAACGTCACCGCGATCTTCGGCAAGCTAGGGCTTGAAGATTCGGGGACCGATCACCGACGCGTGCTTGCGGTGCTCGCTTGGCTCCAGCGCTAGCGCTGGTGGAGTTTCGCGAAGCGTTCCGCCGGCTGTAGCCCGCTGAAGGACTGCCGGTCGGGTGCCGCAGAGCGGTGTATCGTGGCCGCTCCGCAGCACCCGAGCAGGACCCTCTGGTCGAGCGTGTCGAGAGCTACGCGCTGATCAGTTGACGATCCCAGGCGTGGAGCTCGGTGCGCTCTTCCTGGATGTCGTTGGTCCAACCGATACCGTTCCACCACCGGAGCTGGGGAATTCCTAGTGGGTCGCGGTACCAGCCTGCGGGCGAGGGAGATGAAGTTGGTACGACTGTCATTGTGGGGCTCCTGCGGGGGATGTACTTGCCGGGGTGGGTGTCGTCACAGGACTGGGATCCTTCGGGTGTGGCGACAGAATCGACTGTATGTCCTCTCTTTGGGGGACGCTTCCCCCCGTCCGGGGGGTCTTGCGGGTTAAATAAATTCTTAACCCTCCCCAATAGGCTCATAGCTTTTCGGGGGATAACAGAGTCTTGCGGGGTATTTGTCGGGTTAAACGCGGGGACGGGCTTGTACCCCGATATTTCGCCGAATCGGCGCGTCACGATATTCCCGACGAGAACGACCGCTTGCGTGTAGCGGCTAGGCGGTTAAGTGGAGGGGATGACGGGAATCGAACCC
>DATMIW010000072.1:0-3579 GCA_035554115.1 Pseudolysinimonas sp.
CGCGATCGACGAGGTGATGTTGCCGAGCATCCGGGCGTAGTGCTCCTGGATGAGCTGGTGGTTGTCGATGGTCTCGCCGAACTGCTCGCGTTTGGCCCCGTAGGCAACCGCGGCTTCATAGGCCCCCACCGAGTTGCCGACCGCAGCCCACGCCACTTCGGCGCGTGTCAGCCGCAGCACCGCCGCGGTATCGCGGAACGAGTCCGCCTTCTGCAAGCGGTTCTCCTCGGGCACGCGCACGTCGGTGAGCACGATGTCGGCGTTCTGCACGATCCGCAACGCCTGCTTGTTCTCGATCTTGGAGGCCAACCACCCGGCAGAGGACGTCGGAACGAGGAAGCCCTTGACCTGCCCGTCTTCTGTCGATTTCGCCCAGACGATGGCGTGACTCGCGATCGTGCCGTTGCCGATCCAGCGCTTCTCTCCGTTGAGTACCCAGCCATCGCCGTCGCGGGTCGCCGTGGTGCGCAGGCCGCGGGCGCTGTCCGACCCCGACAGCGGCTCGGTCAGGGCGAAGCAGCCCAGCCATTCGCCGCTCGCGAACTTCGGCAGCCATTCGGCGCGCTGCTCGTCCGACCCGCCAACGCCCACGGCGCCCATGACGAGCCCGTTCTGCATTCCGACGAGCGTGGCGACGCTCGCGTCCACGCGTGCCAACTCGAGCGCGACCCAGCCGCGGAAGACCGCGGAATTCTCGAAGGGGCGGACTTCGGCCCACGGCATTCCGAACAGTCCCAGTTTGGCGAGACCATCGACCAGCTGCATCGGAAACTCAGCTCGTGCCCAGTGATCGTTGACGATCGGCCGGATCTCGGTCTCGAGATACTCGCGCAGGCGAGCGAGCAGCTCCTTCTCAGGGTCCGTGAGGAGCGCCTCAAAGCCGTAGAAGTCGCTGGGGAGGGGAGTGAAGGTCATCGATAGCTCCGTTGTCGCTCGGATGGGCATGGTCAGCGTACGCGGGAGCGCGTCAGGCGCCCACGGGCTTGGTACTTTGGTGCAAACGAAGCCAGGAGAACCCGCGCGATGTTCGTCGGAATCACCAATACGCCGCGCGACTACGCGTGGGGTTCGCTGACCGCGATCCCGGAACTGCTGGGCACGGAGGTCACGGGTCGCCCGCAGGCGGAGCTGTGGCTCGGAGCGCATCACGGGTCGCCCTCGCAACTCCTCGACCGATCGGGCTCACTTGCCGACATTGTCGACGGACGCCTGCCGTTTCTCATGAAGGTTCTGGCTGCCGCCTCGCCGCTGTCGTTGCAGGCGCACCCGAGCCCCGCGCAGGCGGAGGCCGGATTCGCGCGCGAGAACGCGGCTGGCATCCCTCTCGATGACCCGGCTCGCAATTACCGTGACCCCTTCCACAAGCCCGAGCTCATCTACGCGCTCAGCGACACCTTCCGCGCTCTCAGCGGCTTCCGGCCGGTAGCCGAGACGCGCGAAGTTCTGGATGCGGCAGCCGGCCCCGAAGGCTCCCTCCCTCCCGCGCTCGCTGCCTTTCACTCCCGGCTCGCGGACGACGCGGCTCTCCGCCCCACGTTCGAATGGCTCATCACGCGCGGGCCAGGCGTGGATGAGCTGATCGCTGAAGTGAGCGCCGCTGCCGCAAATCCCGCCGCCGCAGGGGGTGCTGTTCACCCGTCATGGCACACGGTACGCACTCTTGCCGAGCGCTATCCCGGTGATCCTGGCATCGTCATCTCGCTGCTCCTCCACACCCTGGAGTTGCGGCAAGGCGAGGCCCTCTTCCTGCCGGCCGGCAACATCCACGCCTATCTCGAGGGAACCGGCATCGAGGTAATGGCGGCATCCGATAATGTCCTGCGGGGCGGCCTGACTCGCAAGCACGTCGATGTGCCCGAGCTGCTGAGCGTTCTCGATTTCCGCCCGCTTCCCGCACCGTACTTCCACCCGGACGAGGTGCAGCCGGGGGTGCGGGTGTTCCGCCCAGACGTACCCGATTTCACGCTCACGGTTGTAACTCCCGGGGCGGCATTGCTCGGCGTCGATCTATACCTGCAGGGTGGGCCGGGGATTGCATTTGCTGCTGAGGGAACCATTCGTCTGCAGGGTGACGACTCGTACACTGTGCGTCCAGGCGGCGCAGTGTTCATACGCGACGAGGCGAGAGTGCACGTCGCGGGAAATGGATTTCTATTTCTTGCCAGCGCCTGATTGCCCCGAGAGACTATCGCCTGTCGGCAGGCATACTCACAGCGACCACCGTCTCGATCCGGCTCGAATCGCGCACCCGTGCGCCGACCAGGCGCGACAGCCGGTGGGCCGGCCTTTCGACAGCGAAGTAGAAGCCGATCGCAACTCCAAAGGCGACAACGCAACCCATGACGGCTGACAGCGGCCCTGGCGAGAGCGCGAAGGCGAAGAGCACCACGAGTGGCAAGTGCACCAGGTAAAGGCTGTAGGAGGTCTTCCCGAGAAATGTCAGCGGGCGCACTGACAACAGTCTCTGCAGCGGCGGCCATGTTTGCGCCAAGCAGATGATGGCAGAGATCGCCACAAGTGCGAGCGGAACCGTGACCACACGAGCGGAAGTGCCCAGCCAGGGACCCAGCAAAAAGTAAGACGAAAGTCCTGCCCACGCCACCACCAGCGAGGCAACACCCACTACATGGGTCCAGGGGCGGCCGGACGACATGAACGCGAGAGCACTGGAGATCCGATCCCACTTCGACGCAAGTACGACTCCGATCAGGAACATCGGGAGGAACATTGCGGCCTGATTGCTCCACCACCACCCGGCTAGGCAGAGGACCAAGCTAGCTAGCCCACCTATCACCGGCCAACGTCGACCGACCAACAGGTAGATCGGTAATGCGCAGGAAAAAACGACCTCCCACTGCAGCGACCACAAGACCCCTAACGATGTCGAGGTGCCGCCCAGTAGCGTCACATCGCTCAACAGATGTGACGGGGGATAAGCGACAGGAAGCAGAGGATCCATTCCCGGCTGCAGGGTGTGGGGGTAGAGGTATGTAAGCCAGGCCAGAGCCACAGCTGCAAACACTGGCAGGTATAGCCGAAGGGCTCGGCTTGGGAAGTAGGCCTCCCACATGAACGCCGGTCGTGTTGCGGCTTTTGTCAGCACGAATCCCGAGAGGACGAAGAAAAACCAGACGGACTCGCCGCCGAGCCATACGACGTGCAGGGGCGAGTAGACCAGCAAGTTCGCCAACATGCCGTCAACCGGGTGAAGGGATAACCCCGCGGCGAGAGTCGATGAGTTCGTGGCAAGCGCGTGATAGAGCAGCACCGACAGCGCCGCGAGACCGCGCAGAGAATCGAGCTCATACCGGCGTTCCACGCGACCACGATACCTGTCGCGTTTGAGCTCGCAGTCTCGAGAAGACTTGCGCGCGGCTAATCCGGGCAGGCGAGGGCCTTCGTCGACGAGTTCTGGATATGACCACGTCCGTGCCCGGCCCCTTATCTGCTTCAGCCAGGTTCCCCCGCTAACCTGACCCCATGACCTGGCTCGTCACCGGCGGCGCCGGCTACATCGGTTCCCACGTCGTTCGGGCACTGATGGATGCCGACCTCACGACAGTCGTGCTCGACGACCTC
>DATMIW010000073.1:0-13767 GCA_035554115.1 Pseudolysinimonas sp.
GGCCCAGAGATCTGCCTTCGCCATCGGTGTTCCTCCTGATATCTGCGCATTCCACCGCTACACCAGGAATTCCAATCTCCCCTACCGCACTCTAGTCTGCCCGTACCCACTGCAGGCTGGAGGTTGAGCCTCCAGTTTTCACAGCAGACGCGACAAACCGCCTACGAGCTCTTTACGCCCAATAATTCCGGATAACGCTTGCACCCTACGTATTACCGCGGCTGCTGGCACGTAGTTAGCCGGTGCTTTTTCTGCAGGTACCGTCACTTTCGCTTCTTCCCTACTAAAAGAGGTTTACAACCCGAAGGCCGTCGTCCCTCACGCGGCGTTGCTGCATCAGGCTTGCGCCCATTGTGCAATATTCCCCACTGCTGCCTCCCGTAGGAGTCTGGGCCGTGTCTCAGTCCCAGTGTGGCCGGTCACCCTCTCAGGCCGGCTACCCGTCGTAGGCTTGGTGGGCCGTTACCTCACCAACTACCTGATAGGCCGCGAGTCCATCCTTGACCGAAATTCTTTCCAGCTCCTAGCCATGCGGCTGAAGCTCGTATCCGGTATTAGACGTCGTTTCCAACGCTTATCCCAGAGTCAAGGGCAGGTTACTCACGTGTTACTCACCCGTTCGCCACTGATCCAGAGGAGCAAGCTCCTCTTTCACCGTTCGACTTGCATGTGTTAAGCACGCCGCCAGCGTTCATCCTGAGCCAGGATCAAACTCTCCGTAAATGTTTGATTGCAACGACGACCGAAGTCGCCGCGCACATCTGTTGTCACAGCTGCTCGGGAATCGAGTGGGCTGTGACGAGTTTGATCTGACTGTTAGATCGTCTACTGACAATCAATCAATCCAAAGGAATCTCTTCCGGCTGATCGAAATCAACCGTCGAGGTTATTTGGCATTTGACATAGTGCACGCTGTTGAGTTCTCAAGGATCGGGCGCACCAGAATCTCGCACTCTTTCGAGCTGGATTCGGGGCAACTTTTCTATCCTACCACCACGATTTCGATCTTGCGGACCGAATGTCGCTTGGGCTCTGCCGCGTCAGAAGACGCTTCGGGGAACCGAAGTTCCGAGCCCGAGTGGATTTCCTATCCTAGGTCTACAACCGCACACCAGCAAGGCGTGAGTTGTGATCTGGAAGTTTGTCCCTCTTGAGGCCGGGAAGTCTGCGACTCTCCCGCACCTTTGGGGTGACGAGTGATTACGTTACGGGACCGGACGAGGGCTGCCAAATTTGGGCGCATCCCGGGCGTGTCGCGCCTTTCAGCAGTAGTTGTCAGCCCATTGCGGAATGGCTGTCGATGAGGCCGCCTGTGTCATAACGGCAATATTGCCGGCGTCATCAACAGTCCGCGAAACGGTCACCGATTCGATGACCTGCGTAGCCGCCGCCGACATCTGTTGCACGTCGGCTCGGATTCCCTTCGGCGACACCTTTGCGAGGGCCGCCCATCTGTCGGCGTATGCCTGCATCGCCGCAATCGAATCGGGAATCGACGCGGCCGGCTTTGGCCATCCGAAAGTGGGCGCTTCGACCATGTCCGGTTGCTTGGCAATCGTGGCGCAGAACTTGGCGCTCGCTGCTTCGACAGCAGCGTGGGTCCGTTGGGCCTCGATCGCCTTTTGTGCGGCGACTCCCCCGAACACTGCGATCACTGTGGTGATGATCCCCAGCGCGATTGCGGCTTTCAGGAGGCCAATCACCCAGCCTCGCCGGGACCGGCTGAGCACAGCTGCTGCAATCGCGGCAACGAGACCGAATGGTGGCAACAGAACCGCGGCGACCAAAGTGATCTTTTCGCGCACGGTCGAGCGAGCGAGTTCGTCCGTATCGACGGGATCGGGAAGGTCGAATCTGCCCAGCGGAGTCGGGCTAGGTTCGAGCCGTACCGCCGGATCCGGATCTATCGGAGCCCGGACTACAGGCTGGGTCGCGGGCGGGGGATCTACCGAGGGTGGGGCAGGTGAAGCCTCAGCCGGGCCCGTGGGCGCCGGGCCGCCCGGGGAAACAGTGTCGGGTAACGAGGGCGCCGCGACCTCCTGAGGCGTAACGAGCTCGGGAGGAATTGAGTGTTCGCTGGGGACGGGTGGGGTGCCACCTGGCTCAGCCACGACAGGTGCGGGGCCGGTGTCGGCGAACAACGCGGCGAATTGGTCGAGGTCTTCTGGTTCCGCTGACTGTGCTGGCGGTACCGAGTGAGTTAGCGGCGCCGGATATGACCCGTCGACCTGCGATGGGGTTGCCTGCTCCGGCTCTCGCCGTGCATACGCCGCGGGCCACTCGGGCTCGACCGCAGGTGGCGGCGCAAAGGCGGGAGGGACTTCGGGCGTCACCTGCGCGGGCGGCGGCGCGAACAGATCCGGAGCCGGCGGTGGGGCAAGGTACGGGTCCACTGCGGGAGTGACCACAGGAGTCGGCGGAGTCGCCGCTGCGGGTGGTACAGCAGCGACCGGGGGCGTTACAGGCGCGGGCGGTACAGCAGCGACCGGGGGCGCAACGGGTGCGGGCGGTGCGGCAGGGGCCGGCGGCGCTACGGGCGCGGACGGCGGAGCGGCCGAAACTGGCGGTGGCACAACATATTGCTCTGGTGAGGGTGCCTGCGTGGGAGACACCGTGGCGAATCCAGGCGGCGGTGCCGCTGTCGGCGCCGGAGAGCTCGGTGGTGGCGTATAGGCGCCTGAGCTGGCTGCGGGTGGCGCCGTCGTGACGGGCGCGGTCGGCGGTGCTGCATGTCGCGCCGGCGGCGGCTGCGCGCCATCCTGGGCGGGGGGCAGATACGACGTCCTCGAGAAGGCGGGACCGGTGTCGGCGGCCGGCTCCGCACTCGGCGCTGGCGGGGCTGACTGGACGGGGGGCAAGGTGGGCGCCGCGGCGCCGGGGGTCGGCGGAGCCGCAGCTGCGAGAAGCCGCGCCAGCTCGTCGTCGCCCGTCACATCGTTCTCCGAATCCACAAAGCCCTCCTCAGGCCGAGCATAAAGCACCCATAGAGCCGAAGTCCTCAGCTTTCGAGCGCGCGCGCTGAATTAGGCGGGGAGGATCCCCGCCAAAGTCTTTTTTCCGCGGCGAAGTACGGCAGCACCGCCAGCAAGGTACGAGGCCTCGACGACTGCTGCCGCGTCATCCACCCGCTCGTTATTGAGGTAGACGCCGCCCTGCTCGATCGCACGGCGCGCCTCTCCCAAGCTGGTCGTCAATCCGGATGCGACGAGGAGCTGAGCCACGGTCTCCGCCCCTGACCACGCCGCAGTGGGCAGCTCGGCGATCGCGGCGCGCAAGGTCGACTCGTCGAGGGAATGGAGGTCACCGTTGCCGAACAGTGCGGCGGACGCCGCGATAACCGATTCGGTGGCCTCGGCGCCGTGCACGAGAGTCGTGACGTCACCGGCGAGCAGTCGCTGCGATTCTCGACGGAATGGCTCTTCGGCGACCTGCCGTTCGAGTCGCTCAATTTCTTCGCGTGGCACAAAGGTGAAAACCTTTAGACGACTGATGACATCTGCATCGTCGGTGTTGAGCCAGAACTGGTAGAACGCGTAAGGACTCGTGAGCTCGGCGTCGAGCCAGACGGCATTGCCCTCGCTCTTGCCGAATTTCGTACCGTCGGAATTGGTGATCAGGGGGGTGCCGAACGCGTGAACACTCACGCCCTCGGCCTTGTGGATGAGGTCAGTGCCGCTCGTGAGATTGCCCCACTGGTCGCTTCCGCCGGTCTGGAGCACGCAACCGTGCTGGCGGTAGAGCTCGAGAAAGTCGTATCCCTGGAGGATCTGGTAGCTGAACTCGGTGAAAGAGATTCCCGCATCGCTATTGAGGCGTGCGCTGACCGCATCCTTTTTGAGCATCGACCCGACGCGGAAGAATTTGCCGACATCCCTCAGGAAGTCGATTGCGCTGAGATCGGCCGTCCAGTCGAGGTTGTTCACGATTCGAGCTGCGTTGGCGCCGCCAAAAGCCGCGTCACCGTCGAATGAGAGGAATCTCTCGATTTGCGCCCGCAGCGACTCAACCCACTCGGCGACAGTCTCTTTCGTGTTGAGAAGACGCTCGGCCGTAGGGCGAGGGTCACCGATCAGTCCGGTCGATCCCCCGACGAGGCCCAGCGGTTTGTGACCGGCAAGCTGAATGCGGCGCATCGTGAGCAATTGCACGAGGTTTCCGAGATGAAGGCTCGGGGCCGTCGGGTCGAAGCCACAGTAGAAGGTGATGGGATCCCCGGCCAGCAGACGCTTGAGCTCGTCGCCATCGGTTGACACATGAACGAGACCGCGCCATACAAGCTCGTCCCAGACGCTGTCGAAGGATGAATCGTTCTGTTGCGTCACGGGCTCAGATTACCAGCGCGGGCCTGAGAGAGAATCCGCGACGGGCCGTCGCCCCCTCTGGCTGGCGCGATATCGCGAGACGGTGGAGTCGCCCTTTATCCAGAATCGCCACGGGTAGTCCTCCGATCCTCCTGGACCCGAGACACCGACGCGTGGTCCCTGGTCGATGAGCGAGGCCGAAACAGGGTCGTGTCCAACTTCGAGCCGAATTGCTCCGTGGCCGAGATCAACCCCGTTGTCGGCAAGGTCGATCCCCAGGGCAACGCACAGGCGAGCAGGTCCGCTTGCGAGATCTGCCTGCCGCTTGCTCGTCGGTCGGCGCTCTCGCGCCAGGTCGAGCCCAGACACGATCTCGCCGGCGCGAAGCAGCACCGCGGTGGCCGTGCCCTCCGGGGAACAGACAACATTGGCGCAGACGTGCATGCCGTAGGTGAAGTAGGTGTAGAGATGGCCGGGCGGTCCAAACATCACGGCGTTGCGCGGCGTCGGGCCGCGGAAGGCGTGGGAACCGGGATCGCTGCCGCCGAGGTAGGCCTCGACCTCGGTGATGCGAAGCGACACTCCCCTGCCATGCAGAATGGCGCCGAGCAATTGTGGCGCAACCTCGACGGACGGCGCCGAGAGGTCGATGGTCACAGTGCGATCAGCCGAAGAGGTTGCCGCGCGCGATCGAGACGATGATCACATAAACGAGCGCGAGCACAGCCACTGTGACGACCACCGGAAGCAGCCATGGACGCTTCGATGCCGTGGCGTTGTGGCGCGCCTGTCGTGCGGCACGCGCCGCCTCGGCACGCTGCTGACGATCTTTGCCGCCGGACAGAGTCACCTTCGCTCCTCAGATCAGATTGCGAAC
This sequence comes from Pseudolysinimonas sp., assembly GCA_035554115.1. Taxonomy (GTDB): domain Bacteria; phylum Actinomycetota; class Actinomycetes; order Actinomycetales; family Microbacteriaceae; genus CAXTSE01. The sequence goes on from DATMIW010000073.1 coordinate 5,179, forward strand.
TGCGGCGGTCAGCGTCGCGAGCTGTTCGGTCACGCGTTCGGGAGCCGTTCCGCCCACGCCCGATCGACTGGCGATTGACCCCGCCACCGTGAGCACCGCGCGTACATCGCCCGTCAGACGCGGATCGATCGCGGCATAGTCGGCGTCGGTGGGCTGGTCGAGTTCGAGCCCGTTCTCTTCGCAGAACCGCACGAGCGCCCCAGCAATTTCATGCGCCTCGCGGAACGGCACTCCTTTGCGAACGAGGTGGTCGGCAACATCGGTTGCGAGCGAGAAGCCCTGCGGGGCCAGCTCGGCCATGCGCGCCTCGTCGAATTCAAGAGTGGCGATCATGCCGGTGAAGGCCGGCAGCAGCACCTCGAGGGTGCGCACAGAGTCGAAGACTCCCTCCTTGTCTTCCTGCAGATCCCGGTTGTAGGCGAGAGGCAAACCCTTGAGCGTTGTCAGCAAGCCGGTGAGGTTACCGACAAGGCGACCGGACTTGCCTCGGGCGAGCTCGGCGACATCCGGATTCTTCTTCTGCGGCATGATCGACGAACCGGTCGAAAAAGCGTCGTGCAGGCGTGCGAAACCGAACTCACGAGTGACCCAGAGGATCAGGTCTTCAGAGAAACGCGAGAGGTCAATTCCGATCTGCGCGGAGATATAGGCGAACTCGGCGACAACATCGCGTGCTGCGGTGGCGTCGATCGAATTGGGGAGAGGTTCGCCGAGACCGAGCTCAGAGGCGATGGCGGACGGATCGAGTCCGAGTGCTCCCCCGGCCAGCGCGCCGGCGCCATAGGGCGAGCGGGTGGCCCGCACTCGCCAATCGCGCAGGCGTTCGAGGTCGCGTACAAGCGGCCAGGCATGAGCAAGAAGATGATGCGCAAGCAGGATCGGCTGGGCGTGTTGGAGGTGGGTGCGACCCGGCATGACCGCATCCGGATGCGCACCCGCCTGCGCCGCAATCGCGTCGATCAACTGCACGAGACCGTGCCGGATCGTCGCCGCGTGGTCAAGCAGGTAAAGCCGGATAAGCGTCGCGATCTGATCGTTCCGACTCCGCCCCGCGCGCAGCTTGCCCCCGAGCTCAGGACCGACGGCCGCGACAAGCTCGCGTTCGAGGGCGAAGTGCACGTCTTCGTCGGTCTCGAGAGGGCGAATGGATCCGTCGCTCACGCCCGCGTCGATCGCGTCAAGCCCGGCGAGCATCCTTTCGAGCTCGGTCGCGTCAAGGAAACCTGCCGCGCTCAGGGCGCGGGCGTGGGCACGGGATCCGGCGAGGTCGTATGGCGCGAGCTCCCAGTCAAAATGCGTGGAACGGCTCAACGCCACCAACTCGGGCGACGGCCCGTCAGCGAAGCGACCGCCCCAGAGGCTCACTGGCCGGCGTCCCGCTTCGCGCTGATCTTGGACGGAAGCGCCCACAGATCGATGAAGCCCTTGGCCAGCGACTGGTCGAAGGTGTCGCCCGTGTCGTAGGTGGCGAGCGAGAAGTCGTACAGGCTCGCGCTGCTCTGACGACCGGTAACTGTGGCGCGCCCCGCCTGCAGAGACAGACGGATGTCGCCGGAGACGTGCTCCTGCGTGTGATCGATGAACGCGTCGAGGCTGCGCTTCAGACCCGAGAACCACAGGCCGTCGTAGACGAGACCCGCCCATTCGGCTTCGACACCGCGCTTGTAGCGGCCAACGCCGCGCTCAAGCGTGAGGTTCTCGAGTTCTTCGTGTGCGGCGATCAGGGCGAGGGCCGCAGGAGCTTCATAGACCTCGCGGCTCTTGATACCGATCAGACGGTCTTCGACGATGTCGATACGACCGACACCGTGCTTGCCCGCAAGGGTGTTGAGCTGTTCGACGGCCTGCAGCGGGGTGACCGCAATGCCGTCGATGGCTGTCGGCACACCCTGCGTGAAGGTGATGGTGACCTCATCAGCAGCGCCATCAATGCTCGGGTCAGAGGTGTACTCATAGAGATCTTCGATGGGAGCGTTCCACGGGTCTTCGAGGAACCCGGTCTCGACCGCACGCCCCCACACGTTCTTGTCGATTGAGTACGGGTTTTTCTTGCTCTGCTTGATCGGCAAGTTGTTCTTCTCGGCGTAGACAATTGCCTTGTCACGCGTGAGCGCAAGGTCACGAACCGGCGCGATGCTAGTCAGCTCGGGCGCGAGAGCAGCCACCGCGGCCTCGAACCGCACCTGGTCATTGCCCTTTCCGGTGCATCCGTGGGCGACGCTGTCCGCGCCGAGCTCACGAGCGACGCGAGCCAGGTGGCGCGCGATAAGCGGCCGGCTCAGTGCTGAGACCAGCGGGTAGCGCTTCTGATACATCGCATTGGCCTTGAGGGAGGGAACGATGAAGTCGTTGGCGAACTCGTCTTTCGCGTCAACGACAATCGATTCGACAGCGCCACAGTCGAGAGCGCGCTGGCGGATGTCATCCATGTTCTCGCCGCCTTGACCGACGTCGACCGCAAGAGCCACGACCTCTTTGCCTGTCGCATCGCGAAGCCAGCCGATGCCAACCGAGGTGTCGAGTCCGCCTGAATAGGCGAGGACGACGCGTTCTGCCATGGTGTTTTTCCTCCGTATTTTCCGCAGCCAGTCTAGGGCCGCGGAAAGGCGGGCTCCTGCGGCATACCCCCCAGGGAACGCGACAGGTACTGTTGAGCGCATGTCTGATCCCACGCCTCCGCCCGTTCCTCAGTACGGCGAGATTGCTCCCCCTGGATACGTTCCACCGCAGCAGCCCGTGGCGTACGGCCAGCCCCTCGCGCCGATGCATCCCTCAGGTCGACGGCGTCGGGTGTGGGACCTGGTTCTCACCTGCGTCTTCCTGGTGATCGGTCTAGTCGGCATGTTCTTTGGCGTGATCTATGGCTTCCTCTTCTCAAGCCCAGACCTTGTCGATCAGGTCTTCGATCAAGCGCTCTCGCAGCAGGGTATAAGCGGATGGAACGGATCTGTTGGGTCAGCGTCGGCCGTGTTGCTCATCAGCCACATCGGCCTCTACCTTGTTGCGGTCGGGCTGTCGATCTTCCTGCTCGTCACACGAAGGATCGCATTCTGGGTGCCGCTCACGGTGGGAGTCATCGCCGCCATCATCTTCTGGGCGACGATATTTTCTGTGATGCTCAGCGATCCCGATCTGATGTCGCGGCTTTCCTAAGCAACCACACCAGCAGCGCCTTCTGGGCGTGCAAGCGGTTCTCCGCCTCGTCCCAAACGACGCTTGCGGGGCCGTCGATCACCTCGGCGGCAACCTCGTAACCTCGCTCGGCGGGGAGACAGTGCAGGAACAGGGCATTGGATGCGGCCTCGGCCATCAGATCCGTCGTCACCTGGAACCCACCGAAGGTCGCAACCCGCTCGGCCTTCTCGTCTTCTTTGCCCATCGACACCCAGGTGTCGGTGACCACCACGTCCGCGCCAACGACGGCCTCGCGGGGGTCGGAGGTGACGGTGATGGACCCGCCCGTTTCATCCGCACGCGCTATTGCTGCGTGCACCACCTCGGCCGCGGGTGCGTATGAGGCAGGTGCCCCAATGCGCACATGCATACCCGCCGTCGCTCCCGCAAGCAGATAGCTGTGGGCCATATTGCTTGCCCCGTCGCCCAAGAACGCGACGGTGAGCCCCGCGAGGGTTCCGCGATGCTCACGAATGGTCAACAGATCGGCCAGTAGTTGGCACGGGTGAAAATCGTCGCTCAGCGCGTTGACGACCGGCACACGGGTTCCCGCCGCCATTTCTTCGAGCCCGCTCTGGGCGTAGGTGCGCCAGACAATTGCCGACACCATGCGCTCCAGTACCCGCGCCGTGTCGGAGGGTGTCTCTTTACCCGCCAACTGACTGGTTGTCGTCGAGATGATGAGCGGGCTCCCACCCAGATCGGCGATCCCGACGGCGAAACTGACACGCGTGCGCGTGGACGTCTTGTCGAAGATCACCGCGACGGTCTGCGGGCCGGCGAGCGGTTTCTCGCTCCAGCGGTCTGCCTTGAGGCGTACCGCGAGGTCGAGGATCTCGGCCTGCTCATGCGGGGTCAGGTCGTCGTCGCGAAGGAAATGGCGGGTCATGCGCGGGCCTCCTGAAGAGCGACTGTTGCTTCGACAGCCGCGAGCGTGGCAGCGAACTTCTCGGCAAATTCGGCAAGTTCGGTGTCACCGATGATCAGCGGGGGCGCCAGCCGGACGCGATCCTCGCTTGCGGCATTCACAATGAGCCCGCGCGCAAACGCCTCGCTCGCAACGAGCCCCGCAACCGGGTGAGTCAGGCCGATTCCGACCAGCAAACCCCGTCCCTGGATGTCGGTGACGAGCGGCGAATTCAGCCCTGCCACGAGGGCACGCAGCTGCGTGCCGCGCAGACGAGACTTCTCGACCAAGCCGGCGGATTCGATTTCGCCCAGGACCGCGTTGGACACGGCCGTCACCAGAGGGTTCCCACCGAAAGTGGAGCCGTGCTGACCTTTTTGGAAGAGGTCGCTCGCCGCCCCGAATGTCACCAGTGCGCCGATTGGAATACCGCCGCCGATCCCCTTTGCCAGCGCAATCGCATCAGGCAGGGTGCCGGGCTCGAGCATTCCCTCGCCCTGGAACGCAAACCAGTTCCCTGTCCGCGCCGCACCGGTCTGGATCTCGTCAAGAATCAGCAACGCGCCGTGCTCGGTGGTCAGACGCCGCGCTTCGGCGAGGTACCCCTCGGGCAGGTCGACGATACCGAGTTCACCCTTAATGGGTTCGACAACAAGGGCAGCGACTCCACCCTCTGCGAGCGCGGCCTCGAGAGCCTCGACAGTTGTCGGAATCTGTTCGGCTCCAGGTAGGAGCGGTTCGAACGGCTCTTGCAGCGAGCGCTTGCCGGTCAGGGACAGTGCCCCCATCGTGCGCCCATGGAACGACCCCTCGAGGGAGAGGATGCGCGGCTTGCCGGTGAGACGCGCCAGCTTGACCGCGGCCTCCATCGCCTCTGTGCCGGAGCTGCAGAAGAACACCCTGTCGCCGCCCGACAGGCGGGTGAGGCGTTCCGCGAGCTCGATCTGCGGGGCGCTCGCAAAGTAATTGGAAATGTGGGCGAGCCGGCCGGCCTGCCGGGTCACGGCATCCAGGAATGCAGGATGTGCGTGCCCGAGAGCGTTCACCGCGATTCCCGCGAGGAAGTCGAGATATCGCGTTCCGTCGGTGCTCCAGACGTAGGCGCCCTCGCCCCGCTCGAGAATCGCGAGCGGTAGCGGTGCCGATTTCATCATGACGCGGCCGAAGCGATCCACATATGGGTTGGGTGCAGTCGAGTCGGGTGCCGTCGAGTCGGTCATGCGGGAATCACCTCCGTGCCGATTCCGGCGTCCGTGAAGATTTCGAGAAGGATCGAGTGCGGGCGGCGACCGTCGATGATTGCGGCCTTCGCGACGCCACCCTCAACCGCCTCGAGGCATGCCGTCATTTTCGGGATCATGCCGCTCTCGAGGCTCGGCAAGAGCTCCGCGAGCTCAGCTGTTGTGATGACCGAGACGAGCGACTCCCGGTCGGGCCAGTCGCGGTAGAGGCCGGCGACATCGGTGAGGACGATGAGCTTCGCGGCGCCGAGGGCAACGGCAAGGGATGCCGCGGCCGAATCGGCGTTCACATTCAGCGATTGGCCGACTGTCTCAGAATCCGGCGCGATCGACGAAACAACCGGGATGCGCCCCGCCGCGATCTCGTCGAGAACCGTTGACGGATCCACGGCCGTCACATCGCCGACGAGTCCGATGTCGACAAGCTCGCCATCCACCAGGGCACCGCGCCGGGTCGCCTGGAACAGGCCGGCATCCTCGCCTGAAATCGCGGATGCCAGGGCTCCGTGCTCGTTGATGAGGGTGACCAGCTCGCGACTGACCTGGCCCGTGAGCACCATGCGCACGACATCCATCGTCTCGGGAGTCGTCACCCGCAGGCCGGCGACGAACTCGCTCTCGATGCCGAGCCTGTCGAGCATGGCGGAAATCTGCGGTCCACCCCCATGCACGACCACCGGCTTAATGCCGACGTGCCGCAGGTAGACCATGTCTTCGGCGAAAGCACGCTGCAGCTCGTCGTCGACCATCGCGTTGCCGCCGAACTTGACCACGATGATCTCGCCGGCGAACCGCTTGAGCCAGGGAAGGCTCTCGATGAGGGTGCCCGCTTTGACCTGCGCGTCCTGCGCACGCTGATCGAGGCCGCCCCGGTGATCGAGCTTGTCGAGATCGCCGCTCATGAGCTGTACGCCGAGTTCTCGTGAACATAGTCGTGCGTGAGGTCGTTGGTCCAGATTGTGGCGTCGGCGGTGCCGGACTTCAGATCGATGAACACATGAACGGCGCGCGGCGTGAGATCGACATCCGACCGCGGCCGATCGGGCCCACCGTTCGAACACACCCGCACGCCGTTGATCGCGACGTCGACCGCATAGGGGTCGAAATCGGCGCTCGTCGTGCCGATTGCGGCCAAAACCCGACCCCAGTTCGCGTCGTTTCCGAACACGGCGGCCTTGAAAAGGTTGTTGCGCGCGACAGACCTGCCGACTTCGACGGCGTCGTCTTCGGAAACGGCTCCGACGACTTCGATCGCAATGTCGTGGCTTGCGCCCTCGGCATCGCCCTGCAGCTGAAGCGCGAGATCCCGGCACAGCTCCGTGAGCGCCTCCGTGAAGTCCTCGGAATCCGGCGAAATCCCGGATGCTCCGCTCGCCAACACGGTGACCTGGTCGTTGGTCGACATGCAGCCGTCACTGTCGAGCCGATCGAAACTCACCCGGGTCGCCGCCCGGAGCGCGTCGTCCAGCGTCTCCGCATCCAGATCGGCGTCGGTCGTAATGACGACGAGCATCGTGGCGAGACCGGGCGCGAGCATTCCCGCACCCTTCGCCATCCCGCCGAGGCGCCACCCGCCGCGGGCAAGCGTGGCGGTTTTTGCGTGACTATCGGTGGTCAGGATCGCGGTTGCCGCATCCGTGCCGCCCTCTGCTGACAGGGCTTCCGCAGCAGCGTTCACCCCGGCCCGCAACCGCGCCCGATCGAGCTGCTCGCCGATCAGGCCCGTCGAGCACACAAGAACGTCGCCCGCGGACACATCGAGTGCGCTGCCCACTGCTTCGGCGGTGTGGTGGGTGGTCTGGAAGCCTTCGCTGCCGGTGAAACAGTTGGCGCCGCCGGAATTGAGGACGACCGCCGCGACAGTGCCATCGGCAATGACCTGACGCGACCAGATGATGGGATTGGCCTGGGCGCGATTGCTCGTGAATACCGCGGCAGCGGCAAGCTGCGGGCCGCGATTGACGACGAGCGCGAGATCCCGGTCACCACTCGACTTGAGGCCGCATGCAACGCCCGCCGCTTCGAAGCCGGCGGGGTAGGTGACGCTCACGGTGCGACTCCGTTCAACGAGAGGCCAAGGCCTTCGGGGAAGCCCAGGGCGATGTTCGCCGACTGGATGGCTGCCCCGGCGGTGCCCTTGACGAGGTTGTCGATCGCGCTGACCGCGACAACGCGTCCGACCCGTTCATCGACGGTGATCCCGATTAGGGCCGTGTTGGCTCCGATCGTGTCCGCGGTCCGGGGGAAAGTGCCGTCGGGCAGCAAGCGCACGAAAGTTTCGCCCGAATACGCGGTTTCCCACGCCGAGCGCACCTCGGTCGCAGATACGCCTGGTACAAGCCGCGCAGTTGATGTCGCAAGGATGCCGCGCGACATGGGTACGAGCACCGGCGTGAACGAGATGGTGACGTCGACTCCCCCGGCTGCCGTGAGGTTCTGCACGATCTCCGGGTTGTGCCGGTGGATGCCGCCGACCTGATACGCGGATGCCGAACCGGCGATCTCACTTGCCAACAGCTCCGGCCGCAGGCTCTTGCCCGCACCCGAGGTGCCCACCGCGAGAACCGACACGAGGTCCTGATGCTCGATAACGCCCGATGCAATACCGGGAGCGAGCCCGAGAGTCACGGCGGTGACATTGCAGCCGGGAATGGCAATCCGGGTCGCCCCGACGAGGTTCTCGCGCTGCCGGGTTGAGGGGCCGGTGGGCAGTTCGGGCAGGCCGTAGGTCCAGGCTCCCCGGTATTCGCCTCCGTAATAGGCAGCCCACTGGGCGGGATCGGTGAGGCGGTGATCCGCCCCGCAGTCGATGACGAGCACATCGTCAGGCAGGTGCGCGGTGATCGGGCCCGACATGCCGTGCGGCAGGGCGAGGAACACGACATCGACACCGGAGAGGATCGCGGGCGTCGTCTCCGAGAGTGTCAGGTGGTCCAGCGACACGAGGTGCGGCTGAAGTGCGACCAGCGGCTGGCCGGCGTTCTGATTTGCGGTGACGACTGTGACGTCAAATTTGGGATGCGAGGCCAGCAGGCGCAGCAGCTCGCCCCCGGCGTAGCCGCTCGCACCAGCGACGGCAACGGAAAGTGGCATGGGTCAACCTTAGAGTTCGTGGACGGGGAGCCGGGGCGGCGACGACACGAACTGATGAGATCAGACCAGCGGCGTCGCCTCGAGTCGGCGCGCACGGCGAAGCGTCACGGGAGCGATACCCCAGGTGATGCTCGGCGTCAGGTTCACGGTGTCAGCTTAGCCAGAAGTGGGATG
>DATMIW010000074.1:0-96003 GCA_035554115.1 Pseudolysinimonas sp.
TTCCCCTCGATGTTCGAACCGGTACACGGTTCCGCTCCCGACATCGCGGGGCAGCAGAAGGCCGACCCCACGGCGGCGATCCTTTCGGCGGCACTGCTGCTCGACCATGTCGGGCTGGCGGATGCGGCCCGAAGGATCGAGACGGCGGTCGTCGCCGACCTGGTGGACCGTGCCGGCACAGGTGTGCAGGGGGCGCGGTCGACGGGTGAGATCGGCGCCGCCATTGCCGCGCGTGCGAGCAGTGCTCGTGAGAGCGCAGACTAGATCCACCACTTCGCGAAGGACGCACTGTGACCACCATCAACCTCCTCCCCATGGCACCTCGGGATCTGCTCTGGCAGACCATCCCGAGCGACGCGGTGGCGACCCCCGAGAAGCGCGCCGAGATCCTCGCTGACCCCGGATTTGGCAAATACTTCACCGACCATATGGTCGACATCTGCTGGTCGGAACGCGGCGGTTGGCATCGCCCGCGAGTGCAGGCCTATGGGCCGATAACCCTCGACCCGGCCGCGGCAGTGCTGCACTACGCGCAAGAGGTCTTCGAAGGGCTGAAGGCCTACCGCCATGCCGATGGCTCGATCTGGACCTTCCGTGCCGACCAGAATGCGGCCCGCATGCAGCGCTCGGCCCGCCGCCTTGCCCTGCCCGAGCTGCCCACCGAATACTTCATCGACTCGATCCGTCGCCTCGTGGCGGTCGACGGCGATTGGGTGCCGTCCGGGGACGAGTCGAGCCTGTACCTGCGTCCCTTCATGTTCGCCAAAGAGGCGTTCCTGGGTGTGCGTCCCGCGCAGAAGGTCAACTATTACCTGATCGCCAGCCCGGCTGGTGCCTATTTCACCGGCGGGATCGCGCCCCTCTCGATCTGGCTGTCGACAACGTACACGCGTGCGGGGCACGGGGGCATGGGCCAGGCGAAGACCGGCGGCAACTACGCGTCGTCGCTCGTCGCCCAGGCAGAGGCCTATGAGCAGGGCTGTCAGCAGGTGCTGTTCCTGGATGCGCAGGGCGTCTACCTCGAAGAACTCGGCGGCATGAATGTGGTGCTCGTCACCCGCGACAAGAAGCTCATCACGCCGGAAAGCGACTCGATCCTCGAAGGGGTGACTCTGGCATCCATCCTGCAACTGGCGAGAGACCGCGGGTACAGCGTTGAACAGCGACCCGTATCGATCTCCGAATGGCGGGAAGGCGTCGCCTCGGGCGAGATCATCGAGGCCTTCGCCTGCGGCACGGCGGCGATCATCACGCCGATCGGCGAGCTCAAGAGCGCCGAGGGCACGCTGACAATGCCGGAGGGCGACCACAGTGTGGCCCTATCGCTGCGCGAAGAGCTCACCGACATCCAATACGGGCGCGCTGAGGACCGTCACAACTGGATGCTGCGTCTTGATGAACCCGCCGCATGAAGGTCGCCCGGTTTAGCGTCGCCGGGGCTGATCCCCGGTACGGCATCGTGGATGAAGACGACCTGGTCGTGCTCGCCGGCGATCCGCTCTTCGCGGGCTTCGAGCCGACGGGGGAGCGGGTGCCGCTCGCGGATGCCCGCCTGCTCGCTCCGGTGATTCCGCGATCCAAAGTCGTCTGTGTCGGCCTGAACTATGCCGAGCACCGCGCCGACATGGCGGGGATCGACGCTCCCGAAAATCCGCTGATCTTCTTGAAGCCGAACACGGCGGTTATTGGTCCCGGGGATGCGATTCAGATCCCACCGGTCGAGGGTCGAATCGTGCACGAAGGCGAGCTCGTGATCGTCATCGGGCGCATCGCCAAACAGGTGCCCGCTGCCGACTGGGCGGACTACGTTTTCGGCTACACGGTGGGCAACGATGTCAGCGCTCGCGACCAGATGTTCGCTGACGGCCAGTGGTCGCGCGCGAAAGGGTATGACACCTTCGCGCCGATCGGACCGTGGATCGAAACCGATCTCGACCCCACGAACCTCGAGATCACAACCTTCGTCGACGGTGAGCTGCGCCGGCACGGCAACACGAAAGATCTGATCCACAAGATCCCCGAGCTGATCGCCTACATCTCCGACGTCTGGACCCTGCTGCCAGGGGACATCATCATGACCGGCACCCCCTCGGGTCTCGGGACTTTTGTTGACGGCCAGTCGGTCGACATCACGATCGAAGGCATCGGCACCCTGACCAACCCGGCCCGCAATCGCGACTCCCTTTAAGGCTATGAGCACCCACTCTTCCCTCCCCTTCTCGTCAGCCACCGGATCCGATGTTCGCGTCAGGTTCTGTCCGTCACCCACCGGGACGCCGCACGTCGGGCTGATCCGCACGGCCCTGTTCAACTGGGCGTATGCCCGGCACACAGGCGGCAAGCTGATCTTCCGCATAGAAGACACCGATGCGGCGCGCGACAGCGAAGAGAGCTACCTGCAGCTCGTCGACGCGCTCACCTGGCTCGGTCTCGACTGGGATGAGGGGGTCAACAAAGGCGGACCGCACGCGCCCTATCGGCAGTCGCAGCGCACCGACATCTACCTCGAGCTGATCGCGCGTCTGACCGCCAGCGGCCATCTCTACGAGTCGTATGTGACGCCCGAAGAGATGGATGCGCGCAACCTCGCCAACGGGCGGGACAAGCAGCAGGGCTATGACAACTTCGAACGCGATCTGACGGACGAGCAGCGGGCCGCGTTCCGCGCCGAGGGCCGTTCGCCGGCCCTCCGCCTGCGGGTTCCGGATGCCGCGCTGAGCTTCGTCGACCTGGTGCGCGGCGAGATCACCTTCCCCGCCGGTGCGACGACCGACTTCGTCGTTGTGCGGCCCAACGGTGCCCCGCTCTACACCTTCGTGAACCCTGTCGACGATGCGCTCATGGGGGTGACGCATGTGCTTCGCGGCGAAGACCTGCTGTCGTCGACCCCGCGCCAGGTCGCGCTGTACGCCGCGCTGATCGACATCGGCGTCACCGATGCGGTGCCGCGCTTCGGGCACCTGCCCTATGTCATGGGTGAGGGCAACAAGAAGCTCTCGAAGCGTGATCCCGAAGCCGACCTCTTCATCCACCGGGATCGCGGATTCGTGCCGGAAGGCCTGCTCAACTACCTGTCACTGCTCGGCTGGTCGCTCGCCGCCGACCGGGATGTGTTCACGCCGGCCGAACTCGTGGCCGCTTTCGATGTCGCGAACGTCAACCCCAACCCGGCCCGCTTCGACCTGAAGAAGGCCGAATCGATCAATGGCGACCACATCCGGATGCTGCAGCTCGACGATTTCACCGAGCGGATCGTTCCGTACCTGGCCGATTTCGTTGCGCAGCCTCCCACTCCCGCACAGCAGGCGATTCTCCGCGAGGCTGCACCGCTCGTGCAGGAGCGCATCAACCTGCTCGGGGAGGCGCCCGGCATGCTCGGGTTCCTGTTCACGGCCGACGACGAGCTGAGCTTCGACGACGACGCGCTGCCGAAGGATGCCTCCGAGGCGCGTCTGGTGCTCGACGCATCAGAGGCTGCTCTGGCCCAGCTCACTGACTGGTCGACGGCGTCGATCGAAGAGGCGTTGCGCGCGGCACTCCTCAGCCCGGCCGAAGAAGGCGGGGCAGGCCTCAAGCCGCGCATCGCTTTCGGCCCGCTGCGCACCGCCGTCAGCGGCCGCCGGGTTTCGCCGCCGCTATTCGAGTCCATGGAGATTCTCGGCAAGGCGTCGACGCTCGCCCGCCTCGCTCGCTTCCGCGCCGCGCTGGTCGAGTAGCCGCAAAGCGGCGTATCGAGACCTCGCCCACGAGCTTGGACAAATCCGGGCAGATAGGCCCCTATGCCCACAGCTCGTGGATATGGGGCCGGATTTGCCCGGATCAGCCACGCCACGCCCCGAAGTGAACGTTTTTTGCCCATTCGGCGACCCTTGTGGTCCGGATCGGCTGGACCTGGTTACCCTGCTGCGTTCTGCAGGAGATTAGTCCTGCAGTCACACATTGGCAGGTCAGAACGTCCTGCAGAACACAGAAGTCCTGCAGAACGGTCGGCGCGGCTCGGCGGGCGAAAGTCCAGGGCAGCTCAGCGAGCGAAGGCGAGCGCGAGCGGCAGAACTGCGGCCAGCAGCAGGGCGATCACAACGATGACGACGGCACCCGTGGTGAGAACCCGGGCGCGCGACTGGGGCGACCCGACTGGCTCGGCGTCGGCCGAATCCCGTTCCTGTTCCAGGATTTCGGCGGGAGTGCCGAAGCCTGCCAGCACCTGATCGGCGGCGGCGTCGGTCGCCGACTCCGGGATCGCGGCGCTGAGGTTGTCGACGATCTCTTGCCGCAGCCCGACACGGCGCCCATCCGGGAGCCTCGTCGCGGCCGCAGCCGCGTCGAAGCGCTCAAGGTATTCGTCAACGAGTCGGTGCACGGTCTCCTACTTTCGCGCCGCGGGGGGCGTGGGCATGCGCCGCACATCGTTGCCGAGCTGTGCAATCCAGCTCTGCAGGCGGGGGGTGACGACGAGGAAGCCGACAACCATGAGGACGAAAGTTCCGGCCCAGACGGCCGCGCCGATCCATGTTTCGTCGTCGCGCCCGGCATACATGTGGTTGAGGTTGCGCAGGGCACCCGTCGCAAAGATCAGGACGACGTGGATGACGGTGAAGCCGATGTAGTAGACCAACACCCCGAAGTGAATGCTTCGGGCGCGACCCTCTGAGAAGACGCGGTTGATGCCGGCCCAGCGTGGGCCTGCGGGCCAGCCGGGTGCGAGACGCAGTCCGGTGAGAAGCGCGAGTGGCCCGGCGATGAAGACCGTGGCGAAATAGAACAGCAGCTGCAGCGCGTTGTAGTGCACCCATCCGTTGTGAACCGGCCAATCGAAGGACAGGTACTGCACAGCGGCCGAGACTGCGTTCGGAACCACATCCCAGCCCAGCGGCACGACGCGCACCCACTGACCGGTCGCGAAAAGCAGCACCAGATAGAACACGCCGTTCAGCACGAACAGGGTATCGACGACGAGATGCCACCAGACGTGCAGACTCTGCCGCTGCGGAGGACGGGATGCCGACTTTGGCCCTGCCGTACGCGTTACGAACGCCGGTGGCCGCACCTTCGATCTCACGAGCAGCCCTGAGCGCACGATGAACACGAGGAAGAACGCGTTCAGCGCATGCGACCAGCTGAGCCAGGCGGGAAATCCGACCGGGGCGTCGATCGGCAGCTCGGTGACACCGGGGAAGGCGGCGAAGAATGCGGCGGTGTTCGACGAATCACGAAGTCCGCGGGCAATCAGCACGGCGGCGACGATAGCTACCGCGCCCACGACCGCCACGATGACCCAGCGCCGACGGCGGGAGGTTATCGCGAGGGTCACGCTTCTACCGTACCGGCGGCTGAGGTTCTTGAGCGATCGCTCGTCTTAGGACGTAGTGCCTGGTAGGTTTCGAGTGCGTTACAGGCCCACAATTTCAATGGAGAAGAAGCGGCATGTCCCACCACGCTAAAGATATTTCCCACTGGTTCGCGGAGATTTACGGCGATGATGCCGTCATCCCCACCCGCGATCCCCTTCCCGGCCCGATCAAGGCTGATGTCGCGATCGTCGGAGCCGGATACACCGGTCTCTGGACGGCCTACGAATTGCTGCGCAGCGCTCCCGGCCTGAAGGTCGTCCTGCTCGAGGCCAAGTTCGTCGGCTACGGCCCGTCTGGCCGCAATGGCGGAGCGGCGATTTCGCAGATCGTCGGCTCGCGTCAGTTCTGGGCCAAGCGTGGTGGCCGCGAAGGCGCCATCGGCATGGAGCGTGCCGTGCAGAACGGTGTCGACGAGATCGGCACTGCTGTCGCTCGCGAAGGCATCGAGTGCAAGTTCGCCAAGAACGGCGTACTCATGCTGGCTCGCACCCCCCTCGAGGTGGAGCACTTCCGTCACAGCGTCGAAGAGGACCGCAAGTTCGGCTTCACCGCCGAAGACACGGTCTATCTCGAGCAGGCGGATGCCGTGGCCCGCATCAACGCCGCCAACTTGCTCGGCGCCAAGTTCAACTCGCACTGCGCGAGCATCGACCCGGCCCGCCTTGTGCAGGGCCTCGCCGCAGCCGTCGAGAAGCTCGGCGGCACCGTCTATGAGCAGACGCGCGTCTCGTCGATTGAACCGCGCCGTGCGATTACCGAGCGCGGTCTTGTGGAAGCCGAGTTCGTCATCCGGGCCACCGAGGCATACACGGGTTGGATCGATGGCAAGAAGCGCCAGATCGTCCCCGTGCACACGACGATGATCGCGACCGAGGTCATCAGTGATGCTCTCTGGTCAGAGATCAACTGGGCCAAGCGCGAGACGGTGCTCGCCGAGCACCCCTTCTTGCACCTGCAGCACACCTCCGACCACCGCATCACGATCGGCGGCGACGACCCGCGCGTGCCGTACCGCTTCGGCTCGGCCACCTCTGACGACCACCAGCCGGCAGAAGAGCTACAGCAGCACTACTACCGTCAGCTGATCAAGCTGTTCCCGCCGCTTGCGGGCGTCAAGATCGCGCACTCGTGGTCGGGCGTCTTTGGCGCCCCGCGCGACTGGGCTCCCTCGGTGGGTGTGGATCACTCCACGGGTCTCGGATGGGGCGGCGGCTATGTGGGCGAGGGCGTCGTGCCGTCGAATATGGCCGGCCGTACGCTGCGTGACCTCATCCTGAAGAAGGACACCGAGATGACGGCCCTTCCATGGGTGCGCAAGCACCCGCGGGGCTGGGAGCCGGAGCCGATCCGCTACATCGGCTCAGCCGCTATCTTCGCGGCACGTCGCGCCGGGGAGAACAACGAGGAGCGCACGCAGAAGGCGTCCAAGCTGCTCGCGGCCGCGAACCGCGCTGCAGGTTTCACCGGCCACCTCGGCTAACAGCTGGCGGCGGCCGTCGTCGGGGCGCGGTGAAGTACCGTATGCTGGACGACGGCTCCGCAGCCGCCACGCGGCAGGCGAAGTTCCGGAAAACCAGGTCTGACCAGGGTTTTTCTTGGGGTATGGTGTAATTGGCAACACGGCTGATTCTGGTTCAGTTGTTCTTGGTTCGAGTCCAGGTACCCCAGCCATCATGAATAACTCGCTGCGGCGGTTCTGGGCCTCAGCGATGCCAGGCATTTGGCGTGGCACGGGAGTTTGACCAGGGCGGCGGCTTCCGGCCTGGCGCGAACGGCTGCGAGCTATGTCTGTCAATAACGTACTATTTTTGGTACAGTATTGACGAGGAGGTGGCCTTGTGGGCTATCGACACGAGCTGTGGGAGATTGCCGCATCTCGCAATGGCGTGGTGACCGTTGCAGAAGCTGAGAATGCAGGTGTGCCCGCCGTTGAAGTGCGAAAGCTTGCCGCGCGAGGTGCGCTTCGGGCTTATGGGCAGGGTGTCTATAAGCACCGTGAGGTGCCGACGACACCGCTCACTGAGCCGACGATCGCCGTTGCTCTGGCCGGTGCTGGCGCGTTCCTGCATCGTGAATCGGTGCTGAATCTTTTCGATCTTGGGCAGTTCAACCCGCCGAAGATACGGGTGGGCACCCATCGTCGTGTACGGCGCGTGCTGCCGGGGTGGATGGAATTGGAAAGCCGACCCGACGTCGCCGACGAAGACCTCATTCGCTACGAGAGCATTCCAGCTACGACTGTCTGGCGAGCGCTAGAAGACATGCAGCATCGGATTCCGCCTGACCGTTGGGAAACCCTGGTTGAAGAAGCGCTGCGGCGAGACTTGATAAGCGAGCGGTACGTCGCTTCGAAGAAGGAAGCGTCGGCGTGAGCGGAGTGACTCCGCCGCTGAACGTGACCCAGCTCAATGACCGGCTCTCGCAGCTTGCAGCAGATCTGGGCATCCCGGTCGCGCGTGCGCGGGCAATGCTCTGCACCTTAATCGTGTCGCAGATGCTCCCCGATGCCGTCGCGGTCAAGGGCGGCATGGGTGTAAAGCTGCGCTTCGGGGAACGCGGCACGCGTGCGACCTCGGATCTCGACGTGTCGACTCGCGCCCGCGGTGAAGAGTTCGAGCGCGCATTTCGGGCACGTCTGGCGGAGGGCTGGGGGGCGGTGCCACCGTCGAAAGGGGCACAGCTCCGCAACCCGGAAGCGCCTGATCGTGTCGCGTTCACCGCGACAGTGCGGGCCGCGAAGCTCCACGATCCCGGGCTCGTTCGCCCTGAGTACGTGATGCACCCGTACCGAGTGTCGATCGCGTTCCTCGGCGGCGCTTGGGGCGCGCTGGATGTGGAGGTGTCCGATCCCGAGATCGATCCTCACGCACACATGCGGAAGGAGATCGATCGGGAACTCGTGCAGTTCGGCGCCCACTTTGGCTTCGGAGAACTCCATCCCGTCGAACTGGTCGATCTGGAGTACCAGATCGCACAGAAGATTCACGCCGTGACCGACCCCGCCTATGTCCGTGCGCACGATCTGGTCGATCTCCAGCTGCTCTGGAACGCCAGCCCCGATCTGCCGAGCCTCCGCCGACTGTGCATTCGCACCTTCGACTGGCGAGGCCAGCAAGCCTGGCCACCGCTCCCGCTGCGCCCGATGGACGGCTGGGCGCTCGCCTACACCGACGCCCGCGCCGAGACTGTAGTCGACGGCCAAACGCCCGTCGTTCCGGATGTCGAGGCGGCACGCGAATGGCTTGGACAGGTCATCGGCGCCATCGCGGCGTCGCCAAGTTGACCTCCGGTCGGAGAGCTTGAGTCGGGATGGCAGGTCTACGGCCGGCGGCACCGCCTGGTCTCAGGCCAACTGTCCATCGACCTATGCTTCAAGTATGGGATTGGAGTCCAGCGACTCGTCGAAAGGCGCCGCCTCATCGTCGCCCGCACGTCGCATTGTGATCCTGCTTCTGATCGGCGCAGTCGGCGGATTCCTCTCCGGTGCATTCGGCGTCGGCGGCGGCATTGTGATGGTGCCGCTACTCCTGTGGTTCACCTCGCTCAACCAACGACAGGCCGCTGCTACTTCGCTGGTCGCAATCGTCCCGACCTCGATCGCCGGATCGCTGAGCTACCTCGCGAACGGAGAGGTCGAGCCGCTCGCGGCCCTGCTTCTCGCCGTCGGCGGGATCGGCGGCGCACTGATCGGCACGAAACTGCTGCGCACTCTGCCGCTTGGCTGGCTGCGGTGGATGTTCATCATCCTGCTTCTCGCGGTCGCCGTGCGCCTGCTCTTTGAGGTGCCGGAGCGCGGCACGCATATCGAGGTGACTCTCGGGGTTGGCCTCGCTTTGCTGGGGCTCGGTCTTGTCATGGGCATCGCATCCGGCCTGTTCGGTATCGGTGGCGGGATCATCATGGTTCCGGTGCTTGTCGGTCTATTTGGCGCGAGCGACCTGGTGGCAAAAGGCACATCGTTGCTGGCGATTATTCCGACGGCCGTCACCGGCAGCGTGTCGAATTGGCGCGCGGGGCTCGTCCGGGTGCGAGACGGCCTCGTGATGGGCATAGCGGCGACGGTGGCCGCGGTGGGGGGCGTCGCCGTGGCGTTCGTCATGCCGCCGCAGGTGGCAGCCGTGTTGTTCGCGGTGCTGATAGCGGCCGCGGTGGGGCAGCTCGTGTGGCGCGACCTGCGCGGGCGGCGCGCCGTCCGATAGTCCAGCCTGTCGACCGGTGATCGAGCCTGTCGAGATCCGGGGCTTGGTCTCGACAGGCTCGACCGGCGGAGCTACTTGGTGGCCTCGGCCAGTTTTGCGACGAGGTCGTTGAGGCCCCAGGTCAGCGAGAGCGCCGTGGGCGGCGAGACGGATGCGACGAACTCGGTGCCCGTCACGGCCGCGACCGTGCCGTTTTTGACCGCGGGAAGCAGCTGCGCATAGCTGGAGTTCAGGAAGGCATCCTGTTCGTCCTGCGTGGCGGCGTAGCTGACAACTACATCGGCGTCGAGCTGGTCGAGCTTCTCGTAGCTGAGCGTGAAGTAGAAGGTCGACTCGTCAGTGTCGAGCGTGTTGACTGCCGGGGCGCTGACAAAGCCCAGGTCGAGCATGAACTCGACGCGCGGATCTTCGTCCTTGTAGACATAGAAGGTGCCGCCGGAGTCGGACACGGCCGCGAGAGTTTTCCCGGCGAATTCCGGATGTTCAGCGGCTGCGGCGCTGATCTTGGAGTCGATGCTCTTTTGGAGCTTGGCGGCAGCATCCTCGCGATTGAGGGCCTTTCCAACAATGTCAATCACCTCACGCCAGGGAGTAGCCCAGGCCTCGCCCGGGTAGGCCACGACGGGGGCGATGTCAGAGAGGAGGTCGTACTGCTCTTTGGTAATGCCCGAGAGCACCGCCAGGATCACATCGGGCTTGGCCGCGGCGATCTCTTTGTAGGGCGGGTCGTCGCCCGAGTCGGGGAGGATCGTCGGCGTCTTGGCGTCGTCCTTCTTCAGGGCTTCGGCGATCCACGGCAGCACGCCGTTCTTGTCGCCGCCGTAGCTCTGGAACGGGATGGCGACCGGGATCACGCCGAGGGCGATCGCCGCGTCGGCGCTGCCCCATCCGATCGTCACAACACGCTTCGGGGTTTCGGGAATGACGCTCTTTCCAAAGGTGTGCTCGATGGTGATGGCACCGTCGGAGCTCGCATCGGCCGGTGCGGAGCAGCCGGCGAGGGCGAGGGAAAGGGCGGCAGCAACGGCTGCGACGACGGGAATGATGCGGCGAGTGCGGGAGCGGGCCACGGGTCCTCCAATTAGTTAGGTGAGGCTATCCTAACTGAAGTGCGCGAGCGATCGGAACCACGAGAGGTGTGCCCGTCACGGGATCGGGCACAATGCGGGACTCGAGCCCGAAGGCCTCGCGCACCGTCGCCTCCGTCAGCACCTCGCCGGGTGTTCCCTGCCCGACGATGTTCCCGTCGCACATGACCACCATTTCGTCCGCATAACGCGCGGCCAGGCTCAGCTCGTGCAGCACCATGACGACAGTCGTGCCGCGTTCCCGATTGAGCCGAGCCACCAAATCGAGAACCTCGATCTGGTGGGCGATGTCGAGGTAGCTCGTGGGCTCGTCGAGCAAGAGGATGTCCGGATCCTGCGCGAGCGCCATCGCGATCCAGACGCGCTGGCGCTGCCCGCCTGACAGCTCGTCGAGTCCACGATCGGCGAGATCGAGAGTGTCGGTCTCGTGAAGTGCCTGCTGAACGAGCTCGTCATCGCCAGAACTCCACCGGCGTATCCATCCCTGGTGGGGATAGCGGCCGCGGCTGACGAGGTCTGCCACCGTGATCCCGTCGGGGGCGAGCGGCTGCTGCGGCAGCAGCCCGATCACGCGGGCGATGCTGCGGCGGGGCATCGATCCCAGATCTCGCCCGTCCAAGGTCACTGTGCCCGAGCGTGGAGTGAGCAGCCGCGCAATCCCACGGAGGAGTGTCGACTTGCCCGAGGCATTGGCGCCGACCAAGACGGTCACGCGACCGGGAGCGATGGTGAGGTCGACGGCATGGACGATCTCGCGGTCGTCATAGCCGAGGGTCAGCGCCGTTGCCCGGAGGTCGTGGCTGCGGTGGTGAGTGGTGGGTGGGGCGGGCGTAGTGGCTGACATCAGGCTCCTCTGCCGCGGCGATTGGACAAGGCCAAAAGGCCCAAAAGATAGGGCGCGCCGATGGCGGCCGTGACGATTCCGACCGGCACCTGCAGGCCGCCGGGGAGCAGATGTTGACCGACGAGGTCGGCCACGACGACGAGTGCCGCGCCGGTGAGCCCGCTCGTCGCGAGGGAGAGCTCGCCGCCGACGAGGCGACGCGCTATCGGCGCGGAGACGAAGGCGACGAACGCGACAGGGCCGGCCACGGCGGTCCCGACTGCGGCGAGCGCGACAGACACCGCGAGCCCGCCGATGCGTGTGGCGTCGGCGCGAACGCCCCATGACCGCGCCGCGTCATCACCGAATTGCAGCAGCATGAGGCGCGGCGCGAGCACGACCGTGAGCGGCAGGAGGATCGCAAACGAGGCGACGACGAGCAGCACATCGGCGAGATTCGCCCCGGCAACGCTCCCGACGATCCAGACGAGCGCGCCCTGCGCCTGCTGCACCTGGGCGCGGGTCAACAGATAGTTGACGACGGCGTTGGCGAGAAAGGCGATGGCAATGCCGATGAGCACGAAACGGTAGCCCGTGATCCCCTGGTTCCAGGCCAGCAGGGCGATAGCCGTTGCGGCAACGGCCGCGCCTCCGAAGGCCCCGAGAGCGACGGCGGGACCGCTCGCCCCGAGCAGCAGAAGCGTTCCCACTGCGCCGACGCTCGCGCCACCTGATATGCCGAGCAGATCAGGGCTTGCGAGCGGATTGCGGGCGACGGCCTGCAGCAGGGCTCCGGCGATTCCGAACGCGATGCCCACAACGACGGCGAGCAGGATGCGCGGCACCTGCAGCCGGAACAGCAGGAACTCGTCCCCCGCATCCCCCGCCCCGAGCAGCGTGGAGGCAAGCCGCGGCAGTGAGAGTCCCGTGCCGAGCGACAGGCTCAAAGCCGAGCCGCCGAGGAGCACCACGAGCAGGGCCGCGATCACGAGGGCGGCACGGCGTCGCGAGCGATGACGTTGCCGGGCGTGCGCCGAGGTGTCGGTGACCTCGATGGTGACGGCGAGCCCGGCGCTCACAGCGACACCACGCGGCTGCGGCGGATGAGGGCGATGAGCAGCGGGGCGCCGAGGACGGCGATGACAAGCCCCGCCTCGATCTCGCCCGTTCCGCCGATGAGGCGACCCACGATATCCGCCACCAGCAGGAGGGCCGGGCCGAGCACCGCCGAAAGGGGCAGGATGCGGCGGTAGTCCCCGCCGACAAGACGCCGTGCAATATGGGGGGCCGCCAATCCCGCGAACACCACGGGCCCCGCGAGTGCGGTGGCGCAGCCGCAGAGCAGCAGCACGGAGATGCCCGCGATGATGCGCGTGAGGGCGACCCGATGCCCGAGCCCGCGGGCCAGGTCGTCGCCCAGGGCGAGCGCGTTGAGGGCGGGTCCGGTCACGAGCGCGAGAACAAGCCCGAGGGCGAGGGGGATGAGCAGCGGGACAGAGTTGCCGAGGTCTCGGCCGGTGAGCGAGCCGACGGTCCAGAAACGGAAGCGCGACAGGGTGTCGAGGTCGCTCAGCAGCACGAGAGTTGTGAGCGATGTGACGGCTGCGGTAATGGCAGCGCCGGCGAGAGCCAGCTTCACGGGGGTGGCCCCGTCGCGACCGAGGGCGCTGACGCCATAGACGAGTGCTGTGGCGGCGGCTGCGCCCAACAGGGCGAAGCCGGCCAGTCCGGCGATCGATCCGACCGAGAACCACGTGATGCCGAGCACGACAAAAAAGGCGGCGCCCGCGTTGATTCCGAGAAGGCCCGGATCAGCGAGGGGATTGCGCGTCACGCCCTGCATGAGCGCCCCGGCAAGCCCCAGAGCGGAACCCGCCAACAGGCCGATGAGAGTGCGTGGCACGCGCAGCTCACGCACGACGAGATGGTCGTGATTGCCTGCGATCGGCGACACGAGCGCCTCGATGACTGTCGACGGGGCGATGGGTCGCGTGCCGAGCATGAGACTGGCGAAGACGATCACGACGAGGCCGATGAGGGCGACGACGATCTTCATCCCTGGCGCTCCGCCTGCCCGGCCCGCCAATAGCCCATGAAGGCGACGCTGTGCCTGTCGATGCCGGTCTCGCTCACCAGGAAGCGTCGCAGGGACTTGATGGCGGCAGATTCTCCGGCGATCCAGGCGTAGAAACCTGCGGATTCACCGCGGTCATCACCGGCGGGCGCGTCCCAGATCAGCTCGCTGTCGACGTTGACCGCGTCGAGCGCGGCGCGTGTTTCCGCGCTGACCGGCGCGACCGCGAGGGCGGGCGCAATGACATCCGGATGCTCGGACACCCAGGCGCGCACGGCGGGTTCGAGGGTGGTTCCGACGGCGGCGTTGCCACGGGTGAGCCAGGTGACCAGCTCGGAATTGCGGATGAGCGGGGGAGCTGCCGCGGCATCCGGCAGTTCGATGAAGGCGCGGGGTGTCACGCCCTCGGGGAGGGCTTCGAGGATGCCGGCGATCGCGGGGGCAGCGGTCTCGTCTCCGGCAAGCAGCACCTCGCGTGCGTCGCCGGGGTGCCAGTCGATGCCGGCCGCCGAGTGGATGCTGCGCGCATCCGGGCCGACGATGACGAGTTCGTGCCCGGCCTTCGCGTCGGCAAGCCACGCTGCAGCGGGTCCTGGGGCTTCGCCCGGTGCATGGTCGTGCACGACGAAATCGATGTCGAGCTCTCGCTCGATCGGCCGGATGGCGCGCACCGTATAGGTGCGGAAAGGGGGGCGCACCTCGTCGGGGAGCTCGCGCAGCCGCTCGTACCAGGTGCCCTCGGCTGACACCTGCGGGTCATCGAAGATCGCCCGCGCGGGCGCGTCGAGCTCGGGATCTCCGATCGGGAAGATGAGCTTGAGGCGCTGGTCGAGGGCGTCGGTGCCGAAAAACTGCAGCTCATCGGCACGGAAGGTGACGCGGGTGAACACCGTGCTCAGGCGATTGACACGGCCGACAGTCACCCGAAAAGGACGGTAGGCGGGCCGTGCGTCGCGCTCAATGTCCTCGGCAATGTAGGTAAGCATTACCTAAGTATGCACGCGGACGACCGAGAGAGCTACAGGTCCAGACTCTCGCCGACCTCGAGCACGTGGAACTCGCCGCCGTTCTTCTCGGTGGCCCAGGTGAGGCGATTGACGTGCATTTTCTTGCCCGCAACGGACAGCGTCATGTCGTGGGCGTAGAACGCGCGCTGGGGTTTGACGGCAAGGATGAAATCCATCACCTCGCCGATCTTTAGCCACGGTGCCCCGAGCGGTGCAGCCAGGGTGGGCACCGGAACGGGTGGGACGGTGTACGAGTCGCCGGGGTAGTAGAGCTCGTCGTTGACGAGGACGCCGACATTTTCCGGAACCGGAACGCTCTCGTGGATCGCGTTGTGTTCTTTGCCGAAGAACTTGAGCGAGAAGGGGCCGAGCTCTGCTTCATCGCCGTCCTTCACCACCGTGATCGTGAAGTCCTTGGCGGCTGCCGCCACGTCGGCGGGGGCGTAGATCGTCGCATCCGGACTCGCCTCGATGATGCGGGCGAGCTGTTCGGGGGTCCAGTGGTCGGCGTGGTCGTGAGTGATCACGACGCCGACGACACCGACGAAGTCGAACGGCGTGAGGAACATGCCGGGATCGATGATGAGGTGCTCATCGGCGATGGTGAGCTGCAGACAGGAATGCTCGTGCTTGGTGACCTTCATCTGGCGAGACTACCTGCGCGAGATACCCCTGGGGGGTATAGTGACTCGCATGATCGAAGACATCAAGAGGCGGGCGTTGCACCGCACCCGCATCCTCACCGGGCAATTGCACGGCATCGAGAAAATGATCGAGGCTGAGGACTACTGCGTCGACATCATCACGCAAACCCTCGCCATTCAGAAGTCGCTGTCGAGCCTCAACAAGCTGCTCGTCGAGAACCATCTGCGCACGCATGTCTCGCACATGTTCGACGAGGGTGGGGCGCAGCGGGATGCGGCAATCGCCGAACTGCTGAACGTGTACGAACTGCAGAAGAACCGGGGGGCATGATGTCGGGGCACGAGCATCACGGGCATGAGCATCACGACCACGGGGTCTCGACAGGCTCGACCACCGAGGTCTCGCCGGGCTCGACCGCCGGGCACGACCACAGCGGGCACGACCACAGCGCGCACGACCATGGCGACCACAGCGGGCACGAAGGGCACGACCCACAGGTCTTCAAGCGGCTCTTCTGGGCGAACCTCGTCCTCACGCTGCCGACACTGGTCTTCTCGACCGGTCTGCAAGACATCCTGGGTTTGGCCGGCCCGCGTTTCCCGGGTAGCCAATGGATTCCGGCGGTGCTCGGCACCGTGATCTTCCTGCTGGGTGGGCGTGTGTTCCTTCGCGGCGCTGTCACCGAATTGCGCTCCAGGGCTCCCGGAATGATGACCCTTATCGCGCTCGCGATCGTTGTCGCGTTTGGGTATTCGCTCGCCGTCACGCTCGGTCTTCCCGGCATGGACTTCTGGTGGGAGCTCGCCGCCCTGATCACGATCATGCTGCTTGGCCACTGGATCGAGATGAGCGCCATCATGGGCGCGCAAAACGCTCTCGGTGAGCTGGCGAAACTGCTGCCCGATGAGGCGGAACTTGTGCATGGCGACCATGTGATGACCGTTCCGGTCGCGCGCCTGGCGGTCGGCGACCACGTGATCGTGCGCCCGGGCGCGGCCGTGCCCGTCGACGGGGTCGTAGTCGACGGCACCTCCGAAGTGGATGAATCCCTCCTCACAGGAGAATCTGCACCGGTCGCGAAGATGGCTGGCTCTGCTGTCGTCGGCGGGAGCATCTCGCGCACCGGCGCCCTGACCGTTGAGGTGACACGCATCGGCGACGACACCGCGCTCGCGGGCGTCATGAAACTGGTCGCCGACGCACAGGCCGGTAAGTCGGGCACACAGCTACTCGCCGACCGGGCGGCCGCACTGCTGTTCTACGTTGCGCTCGTGGCGGCGGTCGTCACCGCGGTCGTCTGGGTGCTCCTCCGTCCCGACGACCCGGCATTCGTGCTCGAACGTGTCGTGACAGTGCTCGTCATCGCGTGTCCGCACGCACTTGGGCTCGCGATCCCCCTGGTTGCCCAACTGACAACGGCAATCGGGGCGCGCCGCGGGATCCTGATCCGCGAACGTGCCGCCCTCGAAGTGGCCCGCACCGTGCAAGTCGTGCTGTTCGACAAGACGGGAACTCTCACCGAAGGGCGGCAGGGGCTCAGCCGCGTCGTGGTCGCACCCGGTTCCGTGGAATCTGACGTGGTCGCGCTCGCCGCGGCCGTCGAGTCGCGCTCCGAGCATCCGGTAGCGCAGGCGCTTGTTGCGGCGGCACGCGAGCGTGGTATCGAGGTGCCCGAGTCGTCCGAGTTCACTGCGCTCGCCGGGCGGGGTGCGTCGGCCGTGATTGCGGGCCGCACACTGACCGTGGCGAGCTCGCGTGTGGTGGGGGAGCGGGGGATCCCGCTCGACCCGACGCTCGACGCCGCCGGTCACGAGGGGGCAGCCGCTGGCACGACGGTCGTTTATCTGCTGGACGGCGATCAGGCGCTTGCCGCCTTCGCGCTGGCCGACGTGATCCGGCCCGAATCGGCGGAGGCCGTGGCATTACTGCAGGAACGTGGCGTGCGTGTCGCGATGCTCACCGGTGACGGACACGGGGTCGCGCAGTGGGTAGCAGGCCAACTCGGCATCACCGAAGTGTTCGCCGAAGTGCTGCCGGGAGAGAAAGCGGACGTCGTGGTGCGCCTGCAAGACGGAGGCCGAACCTCGGTGGCGATGGTCGGCGACGGAATTAACGACGCGCCCGCACTCGCTCGCGCCGACCTGGGGATGGCAATCGGGGCTGGGACGGATGTGGCCATCGAGTCTGCGGGTGTCGTCCTGGCATCCAGCGACCCGCGTGGGGTGGCCGACATGATCACGCTGAGCCAGGCGAGCTACCGCAAGATGGGGCAAAACCTCGTGTGGGCGGCCGGCTACAACGTGCTCGGACTGCCGCTCGCGGCGGGGGTGTTGGCGGGAGTCGGGTTCCTCATGCCGCCAGCTGTCGGGGCTGCCGTCATGTCGGTGTCGACAATCGTGGTGGCGCTCAACGCGCAACTGCTGCGGCGGGTGCGATTCCGGCGATAGGCGTACCGCCCGCACCTCCGCTGGCAGTAGGCGCGCCGGCAGAGGTGCACGGGGAGCACGGGCGAATCCGGGCACAGACGGGCCTATATCCACGGCTCGTGGATACGCATGCTTCTCTGCCCGGTGGCGCCAGCTCTCCCCTAGGCGGCCGGGTCTGAGCGCGGGCGGCCCGCCGATCCGGCACAAAATGCTGACAAACACGAAATTTCGAGCGGTTACTGCTGGATCGGCCGTATTCCGAGGCACTGAAGCCAGCGGCGCTAACCCAGGCGAGCGGGATCGATCGCGAAAACGCGGCGGCGGCCGGGCCATTCGCTGAGCGACCACAGTCGCCCGGTCGAGCGGTCGTGCGCGAGGTCCTCCGGCCCGGCCGGCAGCACGTGGCGGTGCCGGGTCATTGTTCCGGCGGCGAGGGATACGGTGCCGGATGCGGGGGTGCCGCTCCAGAGGTCGCCGCCCGTCCACTCGCCGTTGCTCGTCGTCACGTACCAAACCCCGTCGACAACACATACGCCCTGCATGCGCCAAAGTCCGGGGGAGTGCACCACGTCGGGCTCGGCGCCACTCGCGATCACCCGATACTCCCCGTCCAGCTCAAACCGCACCAGTCGGTCGCCCACCCCCTCGTTGCGGTACTCGCCGGCTACCAGATATGGATGCGGCGACCCGTGTTCGATCGACACGAAGGAGAACCGCATCCGAGGCTCGGACACCTCGACGGCCCGCACCCGCCGCAGCTGCGGCAGCACGAATTCGTACCCGAATACCGGGTTGCTGACCCGCAACAGCTCGTTGAGCCGAAACTCGCGCAGCCCGCCGAAGGTGTCCGCGACGAGGACGCTGCCCTCGACCCAGGCAATGCCGCCGGCGTGCACGACGACGGGATTGAGACGGATGTCGCCTGCCGCATCTCGCACCGGCTCCACCAGCAGCACGTGGTGGTACCGCGCTCGGCGAGGCCGCCGCAGGTCGAGGACCGACAACCGCACGCCCTGCTCAATGCCCCGCACCGGCTGCGCGTACCAACTGACGAGAACAACGCGGCCGCCGTCGTGCGAACCGACGTCGATGCCCTGAGGCCACCACGTGCGGTCGTGGTTGTCGCGGGTGCGCCAGCGATATCCCCCGACCGTCGCGCGTCCGCGAACCCATGCGCGCCGCAGAGCCTGGCCTCGCTCGGCGAGCAGGCCCGACAGGCCGACGCGAGTTCCGTGGGATGCCGCGGCGGCGTCCAGTAGCTCGTCGGCCGGGGGATCGGCCACGAGACGGAACGGCGGTTCGTGCACGCGTTGAGCCTAAGCCGGGCCCTCGAAACGGGGGCGAAGGCGAACGCCGGGAAGCACGGTGCACCGACTAATCTGAGGCAAACCGGCGCACCGAAGGGCCACCGTGTCAGCACCCGAAACCTCCGCGAATCCCGCTCAAACGAAGCGCATCATCGTCGCCGTCAACCCGAACGCGTCATTCGGCAAGAACCGCGCGGTCGGCCCGGCCGCCGTCGAGAAGCTGCGCGCTCTCGGCCATAACGTGACAATGCTGCTCGAGCCCGACTTCCAACAACTGCTGTTGAGAGCGCACGCTGAGATCGCATCGAAACCTGACGCATTCGTCGTGATCGGCGGTGACGGCATGGTGAACCTCGGCGTCAACATGGTGGCCGGTACGACGGTTGCGCTCGGCCTCATCCCGACGGGAACCGGCAACGATATGGCCCGCGCGCTCGGCATCCCCTACAGCGATGTGGATGCGGCAATCGCTGCCCTCGACGAAGCGCTCACCCGGCCGCCGCGCACCATCGACGCCGCATACGCGAGTTCAGATGACGGAGAAGGTCGCTGGTTTGGCTGCATGATGAGCGCCGGATTCGACGCCCTCGTCAACGAGCGCGCGAACAATATGAACCGCCCGAAAGGCGCCAGCCGCTACACGCTCGCCCTGCTGCTCGAGCTTGCCAAGCTGCGCCGCATCGAATACACGCTGACGATGGATGGGGTGGTCACCACCACCGGCGCCAGCTTGGTGTGCGTCGGCAACGGCCAGTCACTCGGCGGCGGAATGAAAGTCACCCCGACGGCCCTGCTTGACGACGGGCTGCTCGACGTGCTCGTGGTGCAGCCGCTGTCTCGGTTCACCTTCATGCGCATCTTCCCGAGCGTGTTCTCGGGCAATCACCTGAGGGACCCGCGCGTGAATGTGCACAAGGTGAAGCAGGTGCGCATCGAATCCCCCGGTGTCGTCGCGTACGCCGACGGTGATCGTTTCGCGCCGTTGCCCATAGATATCGAGGTGCGACCAGGGGCACTGCGAGTGTTGGCGCCCGCCGTCAGCTAACGCGCATCCGTCAGTTTTGTCGCCCCTCGCGGGTGTGGCATACTCGTACGGTTGTCGTGACGGCCCCATCGTATAGCGGCCTAGTACGCCGCCCTCTCACGGCGGTAACACCGGTTCGAATCCGGTTGGGGTCACCAATCGAAAAGCCCTGGTTGTCCAGGGCTTTTTTCGTGCGTGACGGCGGCTGATGCCCGGCGCGGGACTTTGTGCCCTGGGGTATTGCGGTCGGGCGTTGGAGGATGGGCGTGTAGGCGCGTCGGGCGATGACCGAAACCAGTACGTCGAGCCCGACAGTAGGGAGTATCGACGTGAAGGCATCACGGCTTCCCGTGAGTGAGGCCTGGATCCTCGTGCTGATAATCACCGCGTGGGTTCAGTTCTATCGCGACGCCCCCTTCGATGGAACCGTATTCGGGGTCGCGGCGGGACTGCTGATCCTGGCCGATTCGGGGATTCTGCGAGTGTCCGTTCGGATGCGTCTGCGCTTGCGCGTTGCAGCGGCCGTCGGCGTCGCGGGAGCGCTGCTCGTGGTCATGTTCCCGCTTCACAGCACCCCGACCAGGGCGGTTCTGGTCGTCATCGGGCTGTTGGTCCTGCCCTATGCGTGGGGTGGGGCCGACCGCGGCAGCACGGGAAAGGCGAGCCGGAGGGTGTTTCACCGGACGGCTGACCGCGTCGGGAGAGGCGCGGCATCCGACCATCTCGGCGCTGGTTGAGCCACTTGTGGCCGGACCAGGTCGCTTCGCCTTGATAGCTGTGTGGGTGTTGGGTGGCCTCGTGCTGGTGCAGAGGGGGAGGCGATCATGATGCGGGTCGTGACGGTGAGCGTGTACGTGCTCCTGCTGGCGGCAGCCATCGCCTTGACTCTCATCGGCCGCCGCCGCCCCACCGCACTGCTCCCAGCGGAGTCTCTGCTCGACGAGGTCATGTCGACCCGGTCAGCCAGGGTCACGATCCTGCTGTTCTGGTGGTGGCTGGCTGGCATTTCCTGGTTGCCTGAGAAGGTCACGGAATCTCTGCCCGAGGGGCCTTCGGCCCTCACGCGCCCTGTCGCGGCCCGCGACGATGTTCACCATGAATGCAAGGCCGCCCAACAGATGCCCGACTCTTCGCCCAGTTCGCGAGGAAAATAGGCAGCATGAGTGCAACCCTTCAGGTGCTGGGTGCCGCCGATACCGTCACCGGATCTCGATACCTGATCAGCACCGACTCAGGCCGGGTGCTGGTCGACTGTGGCCTGTTCCAGGGCTACAAGGCGCTTCGGGAACGAAACCGGCTCCCCTTTCCGGTCGACCCCGCATCGCTGGATGCCGTGCTGATCACCCACGCGCACCTGGATCACATTGGCTACCTGCCAGCACTCGTCCGTGATGGTTTCACGGGCCCGGTCTACGCAACCAGGGGAACCGTCGCCCTGGCGCGAATACTCCTGCCCGACAGCGGACGGCTACTCGAGGAGGAAGCCGACACCCACCGACGTCGCGGCTCGTCGCGCCACGCCGATCCTCGCCCGCTGTACACAGAGCTGGATGCTTTTACGGCGCTCCGTTCGTTCCGCGGTCGCAGTTTCGGCGACGACATCGAGCTCCTCCCGGATGTAAGCGCTCGATTCATCCCCGCGGGTCACATCGTCGGTGCGGCGCAGATCCGTTTCGACATTGCCGGGACGGTGCTGCATTTCACCGGCGATTTGGGAAGAAATGACGATCCGATCATGCGCCCGCCCATACCCCTTGAGTCTGCTGATGTGCTCGTCACGGAGTCCACCTACGGCGACCGCACGCATCCGAAGGTCGATGCCGAAGCTGAACTAGCCGCGGTGATCAATCGCGTCGCCGCGCGCGGTGGCGTCCTGGTCATTGCCGCCTTCGCCGTCGGACGAGCCGAGAACCTCGCCTACCATCTCTCGCACCTCAAGCATGCTGGCGCGATCCCCGACATCCCGGTGTTTCTCAACAGCCCGATGGCGATCGAGGCAGGCGAGATCTACTCCGAGCACCTGGACGAGTTGCGCCTCTCGCCCGATGATGTTGCGCAGATGGATTCGACAATCCACCTCATCCGGACGGTGGACGAATCGATCTGGCTCAACGAGCAAGACGGGCCGATGCTCATCATTGCCGCCAGCGGGATGCTGACCGGAGGTCGGGTGCTGCATCACCTCGCTCGATTCGGCCCCGACCCGAAGAACGCGATCGTCCTTACCGGCTATCAGGCAGGAGGCACACGCGGCGGCGCGCTGGCCCACGGCGAACGCTCGATCCGGGTCTTCGGCCGCGACATTCCCATTGGCGCCGAGGTCGTGCAACTCGAGTCGATGTCGGCGCACGCCGACGCAGACCTGCTCCTTGAGTGGATGCGGGGTGCGGTCGCCCCACCCTCGCTCACTCTGGTTACCCACGGCGACGCGGACAGCGCTGACGCATTGCGGGTGCGAATCCAGAACGAACTGGGATGGAACGTGCGGGTTCCGCAACCGCTCGAAGTGTTTCGGTTGCCGACCGCGTAACTTTTCGCGCCGCCGAACGATGACGTGGGTGGGTCCGTCGCCACACAGGCATCGGGCTCGCCCGTTTCACAATCTGGAGGTACACGTATGTCTTTAGTCGCAACCGCTTTCGGCACCAAGGTGGCGATAGCCGCCCTCTCGCTTGTTGCGCTCGGAGGCGGCGCCGCCGCAGCCGCAAACGGAGCGCTGCCAGCCACCCCAGTCCCCAGCTCGGAGACGAGCACACCCACGGTGACACCGGCGCCGGATGAGACAGCTACGCCTACGCCCACCCCGACAGAGGACCCGACCCCCTCCGCAACGAAGGGACCCGACGCGACCGGTTCGGCTGCTTTCGGGTTGTGCACTGCATACACGGCGGGGGGACTCAATAGCGGTTCTGTCGCCTACTCGGCACTGCTCGACGCCTCGCAATCTGCCGGTGACATCACCGACTATTGCGCCCCGATCCTTGCTGCGCACGCAGAGGGCGATGAGGGCACCGAGGGGGATGACCTCGACTCGCTGTCTGAGCTAGCGCCGCAGTCCAAGGTGCCATCGCTGCGCGGCGAGTCCGATTCTGACCATGGCAGCGAGTCATCCGAATTGCACGGCCACTGACGACGCATTCAGCGGACTATGCCAGCCTGATTCTGGTCGGTCCGCGGTCGGGGCGAACCGGTGTTCCCAGTTCGCCCCGACCATGTTCAGGAAGAAGTCGGGTTGGTAGGCGACACGTCGGATCGCTCTCGCGATCAAACTATTGCGGGGCGCTTCACTGTCGCCTACAACTCGCTTTCTCCACGGGTCTTCGGTTACCTGCGGTCGCACGGAGTGGACGACCCTGAAGCCGTGACCAACGAGGTTTTCCTCGCTTTGTACCAGAAATTCGAAAACATCACGGGAGGTGATGACGGCGTGCGAACAATGACGTTCTCCATCGCTCATGCGCGCCTCGTCGACCACACCCGCGCACGGGCCACACGTCCGATGAGCGTCCCGTTCGAGGCGGAAGCCGATCCGCGCCGATCCCCTTCGGCAGAGGACCTTGCCGCAGAGAACATCGGAGATTATGGGGCGCTCGCCCTGCTGCACACGCTGGGCGCAGAGCAGCGTGAGACTGTGATCTTGCGCGTGATCGGCGGGCTCTCACTCGATGAGACCGCGCAGGTCATGAGCAAGACGGTCGGCGCGATCAAGCAGCTCCAGCGTCGTGCCCTCGAGTCTCTTCGTCAGACTCTCGGTGAGGGGTACGCCCATGACTGACCCGATCGATCAGCTCCTGTCGCAGACGGGTATGGCCGACGATGCCCAGCTTCGGGAACTCCTCACCGAGCTGCAGCACACCTCGACATCTGTGCGCCCACTACCGTCGGCAGAGTTGTCCGCTCTGCTTGTGACGAGTCCGCGACGTTCCGCGGCGCATCGCCGTCGTCTCGCGATAACAACGCTGGTCGTCGCGGGCCTCGTCGGTGCTGGTGCGACCACGGCGGCGGCGAGTCCGGACGTGCGCGCGGCGACGGGACAGGTGGCGCAGGCCGTCGTCGGGGCGCTCCTTCCTGGACCAGCGAGTCCGCCCCCCGCATCGACGGCGCCGCCCCAGGCGCCTGTGCCGGGTCCGTCTGAGGAAGCCGGCCATAACCGTCCGGCCCCGACCGACCACCCGGACTCGACGAACCACCCCGAGCCGACCGATCACCCGGTGCCGAGCACGACGTCACACCCTGGTGAGACCGAGTCCGACACGCACTCGAACTCTGAGACGCCCCGTCACACGGATGCGCCCCACAAACAATCCTCCGGCGCATCCCCGAACTCGTAGCTCACCTCGCATCCACCTCGATAGCTGCTCCGGCACTACGGTGTAGCGATGGACCCGGTGCTCGACGAATCCATCTACAACGCCGCATATGTTCGGGCATTGTTCAATCGGATGTCCCGCTCCTACGAGCGGATGAATATCATCATGTCTTTCGGCTTTTCGTCACGCTGGCGGCGAAACCTCATGCAGCTCATCCCGCGGCCATCCGAAGTCAGCGATGTCGTCGACCTCATGTCTGGGATGGGCGAGACCTGGGGGCAGGTGCGTAGACGCTTTCCACAAGCTCGGATACAGGCTTTAGATTTCTCGCCTGAGATGACTCGCCATTCGCAGGAGAAGAATGAGCGCCGTTTCGGAAGCAGTGTCGTCATCCACTGTGACGACATCTTCAGTTCGACCCTGGCGACCGAAGGATTCGATGCGGTGGTGTGTGCGTACGGGCTGAAGACCTTAGATGAAGAGCAATCTCGTCGACTGGGGGTGGAGCTGGTCAGGATTCTGCGACCCGGCGGTCGGTTCGCCTTCATTGAGGTCACCCAGCCGCCGAACGCCGTTCTGCGTGCTTTGTATGACGTATATCTCAGCCTTGTGTTACCCATAGCTGGTCGGATCCTGATTTCCGATCCGACGGAGTATCGGATGTTGTACCGCTACGTCCGCGACTACGGACGCGGCGAGCGCTCGCTGGATGGTCTGACCCATCCAGAGCTTTCCGTGACGCGCAAGCTCCACTTCTTTGGGTGCGCAACAAGCTTCAGCGGAGAACGGCTTAGTGCGCAGAACCCGGAGGTACTGCGGCGGTAATCTGATTCTTCGGCTCTCCGCCACCCACGACCCCGCACCTCGCACCCCGGAGGCATCATGCGCATCTTCCTCGCCGGCGGTTCTGGTGTGATCGGCCTGCGTCTCATTCCGGTGCTGCGTCTGCTCGGCCACGACGTGATCGCATCCACCCGTCACCCGGCCAAATTAGAAAGCATGGTGACGTTGGGTGCCGAGGGGGTTATCGCCGACGTGTACGACACGACGCGCTTGGCACAAACCCTCGATCATTCGGGTGCTGACCTGGTGATGCATCAGCTCACCGATCTGTCGGCCCGCGATTTCGACGCCAATGCGCGCATCCGGCGTGAGGGCACCGCACACCTGGTGGCGGCGACGCGCGCGGCGGGAATCGATCGCATGATCGCGCAGAGCATCGCATGGGTCTTCCCCGACGGAGGCGCGCCCGCGACTGAAGAAGATGCGATCGAGCCCGGCACCGCCGTCGACGACATGGAGCGTCAGGTGCGCGAGTTGCCGCACGCGACGGTGCTGCGATACGGGATGCTCTACGGACCGGGTACCTGGTATCCCGACGCGAGCGCATTGCCGGGGGATACCCCCGAAACCTCGCCGTTCGTCCACATCGACGACGTTGTCACCGCAACGGTAAAGGCCATCAACTGGCCCGACGGCACCTATCACCTTGTCGGCAATGAGCCGCCGATCGCGGGACGTGCGATTTCGAATGCGAAGGCGCGGGCAGCCGGTTGGGTGCCGGAGCATCCCACGTGGCGCGGCGACGCCGAGGCGGCATCGAGCGCGTCATGACTGAGCTGATCGGCATCCTCGGCCTCGGTCGCATGGGTCTGCCGATCGCCGAGCATCTGCTCGCCGCCGGGTACACGGTGCACGGGTTTGACCCGATCGTTGGTGCCCGTGCGGCTGCTGCCGACCGTGGCGTGACGATCGTCGACAACGAAGCCGCGCTCGCCGCATCCAGCACGATTCTCGTCAGCCTTGTCGGCGGCCCCGACCAGCTTCGGGATGCCCTGGCCGGCCCAGCCGGAGCCCTCGCCACCCTGCGCCCCGGCACCGTCTGGCTTGACCTCACCAGCAATGACCCCCGACTCGCGACGACTCTGGCCGCCGAGGTGACGAGCCGAGGTGGTGTGGCGGTCGCGGCGCCGATGGCGGGTGGACCGGCGGCTGCGGCCGAGACACGTCTCGCGTTCACAGTGGCGGGGGATTCCGCGGGACGCGACCGGGTCGCACCAGTCCTCGAGGCCCTGGCTCGCGATTCGGCAACGCGCATCCATCTGCTTGGCGAGGACGTCGCCCATGCTCACACCGCAAAGTTGCTGGCGAACCTGCTCTGGTTCGGTCAAGTTGTTGCGGTGACGGAGGCGCTGCTGCTCGGTCAGGCGCGGGGGCTCAATCCGGCCACGCTGCGCGAATTGTTGGCTGAGAGTGCCGGGGCAAGTTCCTTCCTCGAGAACGATGCATCCGCCCTTCTGGTGGGCGACGACTACGCGACTTTCGGGATCGACCGCGTGCTTGAACAGCTGCAGATCCTCGGCGAGCTCTCCGCTGAAACCCGGACCCCGTTCGAGCTTTCGGCGGCTGTCACTCGCGTCTACGCGGACACGGTCGACAGCTTCGGTCCGGTCGCAGGCGAACTACTGGCGGCGCGTCTGCTCGAAGAGCGCGCGGGCCGGCGACTCGCCGAGTAGCCGCGCTTTGCGTACGGTGGCATCTGTGCTCAGCGATCGTGGTGCTCTCCATGCGGATTTCCGCAGGGCGTCCGGCATTGGCGAGGACGCCGCCGACGATGCAGCAATAACCGAACTACTCGACAACCTGGGGTGGAATACCGAGGCGATCGCGTTGGCGACCCTCGCGTCCCAGACTCGAACTGTGTCGGAGATCACAGCAGCTTTGCGGCGGACGGCAGACGGCGAAGCGGATCCTCGCGCCGGGGGATCGGGCCCCTTCGATCGTCTGCTCGAGTTCGGCACGCGCACCTACCTCGATACGGAGCTCGCCGAGCAGCGGGCGTGGACAGCTCTCGCGATCTTCACCGGAACCTTCGACATCAACCAGGCGAACCGGGTGTTAGCCGCCGCGGGTGTCGACGACTCCGAAGACGCGGTGGGGCGACTCTTGGAGCACGGTATCGTCGTGCGCCAGTCAGCGCCCGACCGCATCCGCTTTCTCGTCCCGGCTCTCTTCCGGTTGCCGGCCCTCACCACAACAGCGCCCTGGGCTGCCGAAGTGAGAGCGGCGGCACGCGCCGGCCTCCGCGATTGGTGGATGGGGCGGGCGCGCTATGTGGCCGACACCTGGTTTGGTCCCCACCAGGCCGCGCTTTTTGGCGAGATCGAAGACAGCGTCGAAACCTTGCAGCCGCTCCTCACGGTGAGCGACCCGAACGACGAGGGCCAGATTGTCGAGATCCTCTGCCTTTTGGAGCCCTTCTGGTCGTGGTCGTCACGTGCCGACAAGGCCGTCGACTGGATACAGGCCGCGCTCGATGTGAGTGCACCGTCCGCAGAAATTCGATTCGCCGCCCTGTGGACGATGACCTGGCTGGCCGCGACCTTCGACCTGACTCGCGCGCAGCGTCTTCTGAAAGACACCGAGGAGCTGTTCCCGGCTGTCGCCGCAAGCTCACCGGGAGCTCGTGCCCGACTCGATCGCGTTGTTGGCCTCGTTGCGCTGTATGCGGGCGACGGAGAGAGGGCGCGACGCCTGTTTGAGCAGGCTCTCGCCAACGGCGATGCGGATGGAGACGACGGCCAGACGGTATTCACCCTGTCCTTTTTGGCGGCAGCAGCTTCCTTGGCCGGCGACCAGAAGCTTGCCTATGACTATTGCGAACGCTCAATAGCTCTGTGTGAACGCCGGGGCGAAAGGTGGCTGAAGAACTTCACCCTGTGGGCCTTTGCGCTCACCTCATGGCGCGACGGTGACCGTCATCGGGCATATGTGCTGGCTCTTGACGGAATAGAGGCTGCAACCGAGATCAACGACCTCTACGCCGGGGCAATGTGCCTCGAAGTCGCTGCCTGGTACGAGGTCGAATATGGCAATCCCTCCGTCGGGACGCGCGTGCTCGGTGTTGCCGATTCGCTCCGGATGACGGTCAACTTCCCCACCCTGCTGTGGGGATCGAAAGAGCTGCACGATGAGGCGGTGCGCGCCGCCACCGCGGCGCTCGGGGCGCGCGAGTTCCAGAAGGCTTTCCGGCCTGAGGGTTCGTTCACGCTGCGCGATGCGCTCGGATGGCTGCGCGAGGCGATCGCCGTCAGCCCGACATCACCGAGCGGAGCGGCTCGCGCCGTCACCCAGCTGACCCCGCGCCAGCGAGAGATCGCGGTGCTGATAGCCGAAGGGCGCAGCAACAAAGAGATCGCCCGCCTGCTGCTCATCACCTTGCGCACTGTCGAGACGCATATCGAGCACATATTCGCGAAGCTCAATGTCCAGTCCCGCGCTCAGATCGCGGCATGGATCGCGCGGGAGGGCAGCCCGGGGCATCGGGGTTAACCACGATGTGGGGAGTGTCCCGTCCGGCCAGGCTGGGGGAAACCCTTCACGGAAGAAGTAGACGATGCCGTCATCCGCACCCGCTGGCGCCCCCCTGGACCTGTCGACCCTCACTTACGAGGCGCTGTCTGAGGATCCCTATCCGATTTTCGCGCGTTTGCGCGCCGAGTCCCCGATCGTGCACGTTCCGGATCTCGACGAGTGGTACATCACGCGCTGGGACGACTGCGCCCAGCTCGGCGCAATCTCTGACGACGTGGCGCCGGGCCGCCAGGCCGACGAAGACTTCTTTGGCGCCCCCAACATCCTTCGGCTTGATGGAGCGGCGCATAAGGCACTGCGGATGGGAATCGACACCCGTATCCGACCGCGCGCGATCTCGAGCTATGTCGACACGGCCATCCGCCCGATTGTCGCCGAGTACGTCGCGCGCATCCGGCCACAGGGCAAAGCTGACCTGACGACGGAGCTGTTCGAGCAGATCAGCGTGCGCATTGTCGGCAACCAGCTCGGCATGAAAGATGTCGATGACGAGACCCTGGTCCGCTGGTTCCAGGTGCTCAGCTCGGGTCACGCCACGCGGGACGGTGCCGAGGCGGATGTGCTGGTCGAGATCGAGGCCTATCTGCGCAACAAGATTGCCGCCGTCACCGCCGAGGCCGACGACAGCATCATTTCGCACATGGTCCACGTCGGCCAGGACGATCCGCGCACGTACGACGAGTTGGCTCCCACCCTCCGGGTGATCATCCTGGGCGGATTCCAGGAGCCGGGCCACGCGGTCGCCAATGCCTTCTACGGCCTGTTCACCCGCCCCGAGCAGCTTGCCGAGCTTGTGGCCGACCCCGAAAAGTATGCGGGTGCGGCATTCAACGAGGGGCTGCGGTGGCTGTCGCCGGTCAGCGGGATCTCGCGGACGACCCGGCGCGAGGTCACGATCCGCGACGTGACCATCCCCGCGAACAGTTCACTCACCGTGCTGATCGCCGCCGCGAACCGTGACCCGGAGCAATTCGAAGACCCGGACAGCTACGACATGCACCGCATGCTCCAGGCCCACGCCGCTTTCGGATTCGGCGAGCACTTCTGTTCCGGCAACTTCCTGGCTCGGCAACTCGGTCAGATCATGATCGAAGAGGTCGTGCGTACTCTGCCCGGCCTGCGGCCTGACCCCGATCTGCCGTCGGAGGTCTCCGGATACGGCTTTCGCGCCGCGACCCATCTACCCGCCCTCTGGAACATCTAAAACCCCTACGAAAGGCCCAAACAATGACGTTGAACGACCAACTCCAGGCTGCCGAATCGCCGGTGGCACTCCTGTCGGAGCCCGCGCCGAACTACAACACGGCCATGCCCTACCCGAAGGTGTACACGAACTGGGTCGACGAACAGACTGCCTGGCACACGAGCGCCATTCTGTTCGACCAGAGCTACCACATGACCGACCTCTACATCACGGGCCCGGATCGCGTCCGTCTCGTCAGTGACACGGCCGTCAACAGTTTCGCGAATTTCGGTGCTGGAATGGCGAAGCAGTATGTCCCTGTCAACGAACAGGGTTACGTCATCGGTGACGCGATCCTGCTCGGACTGTCGGATGACGAGCTTGTCATCGTCGGCAACACGCCGTGCCTGAACTGGATCAAGTATCAGGCGAAGCTCGGCAACTATGACGTGACCTTTGTGCAAGACAACGGCGGCTTCGAAGGCCCCGTGCCGAAGCGGATGTACCGCTACGAAGTGCAGGGTCCCAAGGCCCTTCAGGTGATCGAGAAGGCCGTTGGCAAAGCGATCGACCCGATCAAGTTCTTCCGTATGGGCACCTTCGAAATCGCCGGCCACAAGGTCACGGCGCTCAACCACACGATGGCCGGTGTTCCCGGCAACGACAACACCGGGCTCGAACTGTTTGGCCCGTACGCAGAAGGTCCCGACGTTCTCGAGGCGTTGATCAGCGCCGGCGAAGAGTTCGGCATGCTCCGCGGAGGCGCGACGTCTTACCTTTCGTCGCTGGTTGAGTCGGGCTGGATCCCGATTCCCATGCCGCCGATCTGGGGGGACGAGCCTCAGTCGAAGGCGTACCGCGAGAGTCTTCCGGACGATTCCGAAGAGCGCTGGATTCCGATCCGGGGCAGCTTCCGCTCCGACAACATCGAGGACTACTACGCCCGTCCGTGGGATCTCGGCTACGAGCGCATCGTCAAGTTCGACCACGAGTTCATCGGCCGCGCCGCACTCGAGGCGTCACTTGAGAAGCCCCGCCGTACGAAGGTCTGGCTCGAGTGGAACCGCGAAGACACCCAGAAGCTGCTCGCGAGCAGCCTGATGGACGGTGACCAGGGAGCTCGACAGATCGAGCTCGCCGCGAACATGGACACCTACGACGAGGTGCGCGCCGACGGCAAGCTTGTCGGTTTTGCGCAGATCCACGGGTGGACGGCCAACCTCGGCGCGTGGGTGTCGCTGGCATCCATCGACCGAGATGCCGCGGTCGACGGCACCGAGGTCGAGATCACCTGGGGCGACCCGGATGGCGGCGTAGGCAACCCGTTCGTCGCGCCTCACCGCCAGGTCAAGATCCGCGCCGTCGTGTCGGTGAATTCACCGATGACCAAGAAGTAGCTTCCGGGACTACGAGGCGAAGCGGCTCACCGGCCGCGGGAGCCCCAGGTTCTCACGCAGAGTCGCCGCCTCGTAGTCCGTGTGGAAGACCCCGCGCTCTTGCAGGAGCGGGATGACCTCGTCAACGAACAGCTCGAGCGAGCCATGCGCGTCGCCGAAGGTGACGTTGAAGCCGTCGGCCGCGAAGGTCTCGATCCGCTCTTGGATGTGGTCCGCCACGGCTTCCGGAGTCATGGCCACAGCGTCGAATCGCATCGCGAGTTGTACGAGTTGACGCACGGTGAGGTTCTGGGCCCGCGCTGGACCCAGGTAGGCATCCTGCATCGACTGGGAGCCGGTCTGGGTGGGGGGAATCTCCGGGACGGGCCCATCGAGGTCGTAGCCGGTGAGGTCGTAGCCGATGATGTCTTTGAGACGCTCGATCCCGATCTGCGGATCGGCCAGGGAGTCGAGGTGCGCGAGCCGAGCGTCCGCTTCCTCCTGGGAGCGGCCGAGAACTAGAACCAGGGTGCTGAGGATCTTGACATCATCGCGGTGGCGGCCCTGAGATTCGACCTGCTTCTTCACCGACTCGTAAAACGCCTGAGCGGGCTCGAGGTCGAGCGCGTAGGTGAACAGAACGTCGGCGTTCTTCGTGCCGAACTCGAGCCCGGCGGGCGATGCGCCGGCCTGCGCGATGATGGGGTGGCCCTGCGGTGGACGGGCGATATTGAACGGCCCGGCCACTGAGAAGTATTTGCCCACGTGATTGAGGAAGTGCGATTTGGCGGGGTCGAAAAACACGCCGGATTCTTTGTCGCGCAGGAGCGCGTCATCGTCGAGGCTGTCCCAGAGCCCGCGAGCGACCTCGACGAACTCTGCAGCGCGCTCGTACTTCTCTTCACGGCTGAGCGAGTAGTTGTTGAAGTTCGGCTCCGCCTCATTGTTGGAGGTCACGATGTTCCAGGCGGCGCGTCCCTTCGAGAGGTAGTCGAGAGACGCCAGCATGCGCGCCGTGTTGTACGGCTCGGTGTAGGTCGTACTCACGGTGAGCGCGAGTCCGATCTTCTCGGTGACCATTGCGAGCGCAGACAGAAGGGTGAACGGTTCATATCTGGTGACGTTCGAGGTGCGGGAGACCACTTCGGGATCCCGCTCGATACCCCAAGCGAGGCTGTCGGCCAGGAAGAAGGTGTGAAATTTGCCGCGCTCGGCGGTCTTCACCATCGCGATCACGCGGTCGAGATCCATGGCCGGATCGGCGGGGGCGTTCTCGTCGCGCCAGGCGCCGGGATGCATCCCTCCCCACAAATCGACGATGAGGGACAGGATGGCTTGGCGCTGCGTCATGACGACTCCGTGCAAGTGGGTGACGACCTCTAAGAGCCGCACCCCAACATTACCGATGTCACGCTGCTGCGCGGAAGGCGGCCGCGCCGTTCGCGGATGATCGGCACGGTGTCGGTGGGAGCAAGCGAGAACGACGGCACCCAATCCCGAAAGTCGTTGCCATCGAGCACGAACGCCTCGATGAGGTCGTTCGTCTTCTCGTCCATGGCGAATCGTCCGCACATGTCGTTACGCCCTTACGGCCTCGCCGGCACTAGCTAGCGGGAGGTATGTCGTCAGTACTGCCCGCACTGTCGCCGCTGCGCTTTCTGGTCATGCGATCGATCTCCGCGTCGATATCGGACTCAGTGATGTGCTTGCGCGTGACACCGTAGGCGTCGAGACCTGCGAAGACAGCTGCGATCGACATGCCCAAGATGGGCCACGCCGGCCAGAAATATCCACGGGCTCCCGTAAGCGCCCAGATCGCGATGACGATCACCGTGACGACGGCGAAGATCGCCAGCATCACCTTGAAATCGTTGCGGGCTTTGAGGTTCTTGCGGGCCGCTTCACGCAGATCGTCGCTCATGCGGCCACGGTAGCCGGGTTCCGTGCTTTTAGCGACCAGCGGTCGATCAGGGCCAAAGCGACTGCCGAGACAATGAAGGTCAGGTGGATCATGACCTGCCAGAACACGCCCTCACCGGTGTAGGTGTTGCCCGTCACATTGGCGGACGTGCCCGCGCCCAGGTCGCCGACCTCGATGAAGGTTTTGAGCAGGTGGATCGACGAGATGCCGATGATGGCCATCGCCAACTTCACCTTGAGCACATTGGCGTTCACATGCGACAGCCACTCGGGTTGGTCGGGGTGTCCATCGATCCGGATGCGGCTGACGAAAGTTTCGTACCCGCCGATGATGACCATGATCAACAGGTTCGCGATCATGACCACGTCGATCAGGCCGAGCACGCCGAGCATGATCGTGGCCTCTTCGATCTTCGGCCACTGGTGCACAACCTCTTCGCCCAGGTGCACGAGCTCGACCATGAAGACCACGACATAGATCAGCTGGGCGACGATCAGGCCGACATAGAGGGGGGCCTGCAGCCAGCGACTGAAGAAGATGAAGAGGCCGACGGCCGACACCCATCGTGATTGTGGGCGGTATGGCTGGGTCGTGGTT
Organism: Pseudolysinimonas sp.; assembly: GCA_035554115.1. Taxonomy (GTDB): domain Bacteria; phylum Actinomycetota; class Actinomycetes; order Actinomycetales; family Microbacteriaceae; genus CAXTSE01. The sequence goes on from DATMIW010000074.1 coordinate 33,706, forward strand.
TCGGTCACGTCTCGGTCTCCTCGGGTCGGGGCGTACCTCTACGATAGGCAGTGCGAAGGGGAGTATCCCACCTCGTCGCGGCCGTCATCACGGGCTCCAAAGGTGAAGCCCCGGTCGCGACCACGTTACGCCGGCGAGTATGTGAGACCGGGGTGAGCGTGCGGGAGAGACGTTCGGCTTACCGTCAACCCCTCAGCCCCGAAAGGCCGCCATGCACTTCGAGATTCCGCTCTGGTTCGAGATCGGCACCTACATTGCATTGGCGCTTATTCTCGGGGCCGACATCTTCCTCGCATACCGTCGCCCGCATATCCCGTCGACTCGCGAATCGGCAGTGTGGATCGGGTTCTACGTTCTGCTGGCCCTGGTCTTCGCGGCTCTGCTTTTCGCGCTGGGCGATGCCGAACACGCCGGCCAGTTCGTCGCGGGCTGGCTCACCGAATACAGCCTGTCGATCGACAACCTGTTCGTCTTCCTCATCATCATGGGTCGCTTCTCGGTGCCTCGGAAGTACCAGCAAGAGATCCTGATGGTCGGCATCCTGTTGGCGTTGCTGTTCCGGGGAGTCTTTATCCTCATCGGAGCCGTCGTCATCGAGCAATTCAGCGCGGTGTTCTACCTGTTCGGCCTCTTCCTCATCTTCACGGCCGCAAACCAGGCGTTCACGAGTCACGACGACGAAGAAGAGACCGAAAACAAGCTCATCGCCTTCTTGCGTCGCCACATTGCAATAACCGATGGATTCGACGGGTCGAAACTGCGCACACACGTCGAAGGGCGCCGGGTTTTCACTCCCGTGCTCATCGTGTTCATCGCACTCGGCACCACCGACCTGGTGTTTGCGCTCGACTCGATCCCGGCGATCTTCGGCATCACGCAGGAGCCGTTCCTGGTGTTCACTGCCAACGTCTTCGCGCTGATGGGTCTGCGGCAGCTGTACTTCCTGCTCGGCGACCTTGTCGACAAGCTCGTGTATCTCAAGTACGGGATCGCCTTCATCCTCGCGTTTATCGGCGTCAAGCTGTTCTTCCACGCCCTGCACGAGAACGAGCTGCCGTTCATCAACGGCGGTCACCACGTGGAGTGGGCGCCCGAGATCCCGACCTTCGTCTCGCTCGGGGTCATCGTCGGTTCGATGGCAGTGGCGGTTGTCGCGAGCGTCGTCAAGCTGCGTGTCGATCGTCGTCGTGAAGCCCTCCGCCCCTGACCGCCCAGCCCGAGCGGCCCTCGCCCCGCAGGTGTACCCTCGACACATGCTTATCGAACGGCGCCTCCTTCTTCGTCGCCGCGACGAGGCCTGAACTTCCGGCCTTCCTCGTCGCGGAGTCAGCCTGTGCCTGAGCAGCGCGGGGGCCGATCCGACGAAGAACAGAAGGACAGATCCATGAGCAACACCCCGATGGTCACAAGCACGGCGGCCAAAACTTTGGCCGAAAAAGTGTGGGACGCCCATCTGGTCGCCAAGGGCGACAACGGCGAACCCGACCTGATCTACATCGACCTGCACCTGGTGCACGAGGTCACGAGCCCGCAGGCGTTCGACGGGCTCCGGATGGCGGGCCGCCCGGTCCGGCGCCCCGATCTCACGATCGCAACAGAAGACCACAACACGCCCACTCTCGCTATCGATCGGCCGATTGCCGACCTCACTAGCCGCACCCAGATCGAGACTCTGCGCAAGAACTGCGCCGAGTTCGGCATCCGGCTGCATCCGCTGGGCGATGTCGAGCAGGGCATCGTGCACGTCGTCGGCCCGCAGCTCGGCCTGACCCAGCCGGGCATCACCGTGGTCTGCGGTGACAGCCACACGAGCACGCACGGCGCATTCGGTGCGATGGCGTTCGGCATCGGCACGAGCGAGGTCGAGCACGTGATGGCCACGCAGACGCTGCCGCTCAAGCCCTTCAAGACGATGGCGGTGACAGTCGAAGGTGAGCTGCGCCCCGGCGTCACAGCCAAGGACATCATCCTGGCGGTCATCGCGCAGATCGGAACCGGTGGCGGGCAGGGCTACGTGATCGAGTACCGCGGCAGCGCGATCCGGTCCCTGTCGATGGAAGGTCGCATGACGATCTGCAATATGTCGATCGAGGCGGGAGCCCGTGCCGGCATGGTCGCCCCCGACCAGATCACCTACGACTACCTGGAGGGTCGCGCGCACGCTCCGAAGGGTGCCGACTGGGATGCCGCTGTCGCCTACTGGAACACTCTCGCGAGCGACGATGACGCCGTCTTCGACGCCGAGATCTTCCTCGACGCGAACACGCTGGAGCCCTTCGTCACGTGGGGAACGAACCCCGGCCAGGGCGTTTCGCTGAGCGAGTCGGTTCCCAACCCGGCCGACTTCGCCGACCCCAACGACCGCGCCGCGGCCGAGCGCGCGCTGGAATACATGGACATCGCTGCCGGCACTCCCATGAAAGAGATCGCCGTCGACGCGGTCTTCATGGGGTCGTGCACCAACAGCCGCATCGAAGACCTGCGGGCTTTTGCCTCCATCATCAAAGGGCAGAAGAAAGCGGATCACGTGCGCGTCATGGTCGTGCCCGGCTCGGCTCGGGTGCGCCTCGAGGCCGAGGCCGAAGGCATCGACAAAATCGTCGAAGAGTTCGGCGCCGAATGGCGTTTCGCGGGCTGTTCGATGTGTCTGGGCATGAACCCCGACCAACTGGCTCCGGGGGAGCGCTGCGCGTCGACCTCGAACCGCAACTTCGAGGGCCGGCAGGGCAAGGGCGGTCGCACCCACTTGGTCTCGCCGCTCGTCGCAGCCGCCACCGCGATCCGCGGCACCCTGTCGTCGCCCTGGGATCTGGGTATCTCGCCTGAGCTCGTCGAGACCAGCGCCGCGGGTAGCTCGTCGCCCTCGATCTCGACTGGCTCGATCAACGGGAGTGGCTCAATTGTCGAGGAGGCAAGCTAATGGACAAGATCAGCCAGTTCTCGGGCACGGCGGTCTCGATCCCGCGCTCGAATATTGACACCGACCAGATCATCCCCGCGGTGTTCCTCAAGCGGGTCACCAAGACCGGGTACGACGACGCGCTCTTCCACGAGTGGCGCAAGGACCCCGATTTCGTGCTCAACCAGCCGTACACGGCGGGTGCCACCGTGTTGTTTACCGGCCCCGATTTTGGCACCGGATCGAGCCGCGAGCACGCCGTCTGGGCGCTGCGCGATTACGGCTTCAAGGCCGTATTCAGCCCGAAGTTCGGGGACATTTTCCGCGGCAACTCGGGCAAGCAGGGTCTGCTGACCGGAACCATCACTGAAGCGCAGATCGAGCAGTTCTGGGCGGCCATCGAGGCGCAGCCGGGAGTGGCGGCATCCGTCGATCTCTTAGCACGTACTGTCGCGATTGGCGACCTCGTGGTCCCGTTCGAAATCGATGATTACACTCGATGGAGGCTCCTCGAGGGCCTGGACGACATCGGTTTGACGCTTCGTGATGAAGCGCGCATCACCGAGTTCGAAGCTACTCGCGAAAGCTGGCGGCCGAAGACGCTTCCCGTCCGCTAACCTCGCCGACACCCGGCAAGATCTTTCGACAGGCAATGGGTATTTCAGTGGATTCAGCCGCGAACGCGCTCGCACAAGACGCTCAGGATTCTGGTCGTCGCGTGGGCATGACCGCTGACAGCATCGTCATTCACGGGGGCAAACCGCTGGTCGGGCGCATCCACGTGCGTGGCGCCAAGAACCTGGCGACGAAGGCGATGGTTGCGGCGCTGCTCGGCGAAACGCCCAGCCTTCTGCTCGACGTGCCGAATATCAGCGACGTCGGGGTGGTTACCGGCATGCTCGGGGCGTACGGCGTTGCCGTGAGCTCTCCGAACGAAGGCCAGCTGCGGCTTGACCCCACCAACGTCGAGCGAGCCCATTTCGCGAAAATCGACGCGCTTGCGGGCTCGAGCCGCATTCCGATCCTGTTCTGCGGGCCGCTGCTGCACCGCCTAGGCGAAGCGCTCATCCCTGACCTCGGTGGCTGCCGCATCGGCGACCGTCCGATCGACTTCCACCTGGACGCGCTGCGCGCTTTCGGTGCGGTCGTCGACAAGTCGTATGAGGGCATCCGGATCACAGCCCCCGACGGTCTGCACGGCGCGAACATCGAACTGCCGTACCCCTCGGTCGGCGCGACCGAGCAGGTGCTGCTGACCGCCGTGCGCGCGAAGGGCGTCACCGAGCTCAAGAACGCCGCGATCGAGCCCGAGATCATGGATCTCATCGCGATCCTGCAGAAGATGGGCGCCATCATCTGGATGGAACCCAACCGCACGATCTTCATCGAGGGCGTCGACAAGCTCACCGGCTATACGCACCGGGCGATTTTCGACCGCAACGAGGCGGCATCCTGGGCCTCGGCTGCGCTGGCGACCGACGGCGACATTTTCGTCCAGGGCGCCAAGCAGCAAGAGATGATGACGTTCCTCAATGTGTTCCGCAAAGCGGGTGGCGCGTTCGATGTGCGTGAAGACGGCATCCGGTTCTATCGCGGGGGGCCCCTGACGCCAGTGCGGGTCGAGACGGATGTGCACCCCGGCTTCATGACCGACTGGCAGCAGCCACTCGTTGTCGCGCTCACGCAGGCGGAGGGCGTGTCGGTCGTACATGAGACCGTCTACGAGAACCGTCTCGGGTTCACCGACGCTCTCATCGAGATGGGCGCCAATATCGTCGTGTACAACGACGGACTCGAGTCGGTCAGTCGCCGGGTGCCACGTCGCAAGCTGGAGCAGGCGGCCGTGATCACCGGTCCGACGCCGCTGCACGGGGCTGATGTGCGCGTGCCCGACCTGCGCGGCGGGTTCAGCCATCTCATTGCGGCTCTGACCGCCGAGGGCACCTCGCGCGTGACCAACCTCGGCATCATCAGCCGCGGGTACGAGCACTTCCTCGACAAGCTCGAGGCGCTCGGCGCCGACTTCACGGTCGACGGCTAGGGCGCCGCCGGTGGGCGATCGGCGAAGCAGGCGAAAGCGCAGCGAGAAGACCCTGACCTGGCGCTTTTGGGGTGCCATCGTTATTCCCCTGGTCCTGCTCCTGGCGAAGTTTCGCTTCCAGCATCCGGAGCGGATCCCCCGGTCGGGCGCCTTCATCATGACCGCGAACCACATAACCGACTTCGATCCGCTGGTGACCGCCTACACGCTCTGGAAGCACGGTCGAGTGCCGCACTACCTGGCGAAGGCGAGTCTGTTCCGGGTGCCGATCATTGGCCGGGCGTTTTCGGCCACCGACCAGGTGCCGGTCGAGCGAGCCGTCGGTGGTACGGAGCCTCTGGCCGCCGCATCGAAACTCATCGAGAAGCAGCTTGCGCTGGTCATCTACCCCGAGGGAACCCTCACGCGTGAGCCGAATCTCTGGCCGATGCGCGGAAAATACGGCGCAATGCGGCTGGCTTTGCAGCACGGCCTCCCGGTGATCCCGTGTGCGCAATGGGGCTCGCAGAAGGTGCTGCCCCGCTGGTCGAAGAAGCTCAGCCTGTTTCCGCGCAAGCGGATCGACGTGCTTATTGGCGAGCCCCTCGACCTGTCTCGGTGGGAAGGGCGCTATCAGGACACGAAGGCGCTCGCCGAGGCCACCGAATACGTGATGCAAGAGATCACCCGGTTGCTCGAACAGCTACGCGGCGAGAAGGCTCCCGCCGGACGCTGGGACCCGGCCGACCACGGCCAGTCCGAGTTCGGCCGCGACTAGCGACTCCGCCGGTTGAGCCCGTCGAGACCAAGTGGCGCGTGCGTATCGAGATCATCTCGCAACATGATTTCCTCCGCACCGGGCGAAGTAGGACGCGATACTACGAGTGTGACTCGCTTCTTCATTTCACTCGTGCTGGCCGTCGGACTTGTGGTGACAACGGCAGCTTGCGTGCCCACGCCCGCGCCGATGCCTTCCAACTCGGCCGATCCTTCCCCTTCCGCAGACCCCGTGATTGCTCCTCAGCCCCTTCTCGACATCGCTTGCAGCGACCTGGCGTCGGCGTCGGACATCAGCCGGTACCTTGTGGGGGCCGTGACCCCTCAAGGGCTCCGTGGAGACGATCCAGATGCTCAGCCGATGCGCACATTGCAGTTGCGTCAGCTCGGTGGGCTCCGGTGTGTGTGGTCAAATGGCGTCACTCACGCGTTCAATAACGCGTCCCCTCGTATTGCAGCCACTGTCGAGGTTCTCCCGGGCGCTGATGCCGCCGCAAAATGGGACAGGTACCGGAAGAATTCCACGGTTCAGGAAGGAACAGAGGAGTACTACTGCTCCTTTAATGTTGTGGTCGAGCCTTCGTTTGATGACGGCTGCATTTACAACGGCTTTGCAGGCGACGCCTGGGTCAGTATTTTCCTCGAAAGCGTGCCGAGTGGTGAATACGCCTCGAAGGTGGAGTTGCAGACTGCTACGCGCCCTCTGATCGCGCAGATCGCCCAAAAAGTTGCTGCTGCTGAACCCGCGAACAGTCCCTGGTCTCCGCCAGGCGGCACCCCGCCCCTTCCCAAGGATTGCGAAAACATTGTTTCTGGTGCCTCTGTAGCGGCGGCCACAGAATCTGAAAAACCGGTGGATAGTTTCGTGTATCGGGATGGGCCACAAGCGGATATGACTCTTGGACTCGATGACCATTTTGTCGTTCCAGTGTGTACCTGGGCGTATAAGGACTTAGATTCTGGACCCGGCTCGCTCACGGCGTGGTTTGGCGGTGAGTGGGCGTGGCGTGAAATGCGTAGCGGTGAACGTGAGGACATGGCCGGCGATGCATCCGGAGCTCAGTTTTGGCTCGATTGTCGTCCAGGTGTACAGACCTGCACGGCGGATCTCGTCGTGGATCACAACTGGATCCGTCTCACGTTGAACGACCCTGACCCGCAGGGCGCGGTGGACGGCTACACCTACTCGGCCGACAAGGCCACTGCACTGCGAACGATTGCGGCAGAGGTACTCAAGAACCTCGAATGATGCGTAGCCGATAGTTCTTCCAGAATCGCACGTGCCCTTGGCTGGCGTCGGGACATTGGCCGTCTGAATTAGAGCAGGTTGCTGGAGCGGGGTGGTCTCGACAGGCTCGACCGACGGGGCGGCTACTCGGTCGGCGGGCTGCGCCGGTCGAGGGCGTGCCGTGCGAGATACGTCGCCCCGGCGACAGCCGCAGGCATGACGAGGATCGCGCCGCCCGGCACCAGGAAGCACAGGTGCACCGCCACGCCGAACCCGAGCACGCGCGGACTGTGGCTGCGCAGCAACTCTCGCCGTTCGAGAGCCGTCATACCGCGGGCTTCGAGCGCGCGTGCTGTCAGTTCGAGCGCGACGAGTCGACCCGACAGGAAGAGACCGAGCACCGCTGCCACGGGTGCGCCGACGATCGGGATGAGGCTGATGCCGGCCATGCCCGCGGCGGTGAGTGCGGCCCGGCCAACCAGCCGCACCGAATCGCGGACCGTGCGCCAGAATCCGGGCTCCACTCGGGCGGGCATGCCACCCAGCTCCGTTTCGACTTCGCGCCAGATCTTCTCGTAGAACGGTTCACCGACCAGGAGGGTGAGGGCGGTGAAGCCGAAGGCCGCGATCACGATCACTCCGATCAGGATCGCGAGGGCGACGAATATCCGCAGCAGGCGGCGACCCTCGACCGGCCAGCCATCGGCGAAGGGGGTCAGGAACGCCGAGATCGCGTCGAGGTTCAGCACCAGCGCGATCAGCGTCGCGAGCAAGACGGCGGCCACGATCACGGCGGGGACCAGCCCGAGTGCCATCAGGCCCGGTCGGCGGCGCCAGAGGGCGAATCCGCGCAGCAGGAGCCCCACGCCGCCGAAGAACTCGGTGACGAAAGCTGGGGCGCGGGGCGGGGTCACGGGGCGCACCCAGTCAGCCTGACAGAATGACGACGTGACCGATCCCACTGCCGCGACCGATCCGGCCACCAAGCCGATCCCCACGTCACCCGCGAATACGGCGCCGTCTGAGCCGCCGATCCAGACGATGCAGTTGCCGATCATCGGCGAAGCGCACGTGGCCGTACTCGGAGCGGGAGCCTGGGGCACGACTTTCGCGAAGATCCTCGCCGATGGTGGCGCCCGCGTGGGCATCTGGGCACGCCGACACGAGTTGGCTCGCGAAATCATGCAGAGTCGCCGAAACTCCGACTATCTGCCGGGCATCAATCTTCCGCGCGGCATCTCGGCGAGCGCGAAGCTGCCCGACGTTATTGAGGGTGCCGAGCAGATCTTCCTCAGCGTTCCGGCTCAGAGCCTGCGCGAAAATTTGCGCATTATGCGCGAGCTGATCCCCGCTGATGCGCTCGTTGTTTCGCTGATGAAGGGCGTCGAGAAGGGCACGCGCGACAGGATGAGCGAGGTCATCCAGCAGGAGTTGGACTGTGATCCGGCGCGCATCGCTGTCGTCAGTGGGCCGAATCTCGCCCTCGAAATCGCGAAAGAGCAGCCGACGGCAGCGGTGGTGTCGTCAACATCTCTTGAAACCGCGACAGCTGTCGCCCTGCGCGCGACGAACCCGTACTTTCGCTCCTTCGTCAACACCGATGTCATCGGCACCGAATTCGGTGGGGTGCTGAAAAACCTCATCGCGGTCGCGATCGGCATCGTCGATGGCGTTGGGTACGGCGAGAACACGAAGGCGTCGATCATCACCCGCGGCCTGGTCGAGATGACGGATTTCGCCGTCGCCTTCGGTGCGAAGCCGGAGACACTCAGCGGGCTGGCCGGTCTGGGCGACCTCATCGCCACGTGCGAATCCCCGCTCTCGCGCAACAACACCGCGGGCCGCCTGCTCGGCCAGGGCTATCGATTCAACGAGGTCATCGCGCAGATGAATCAGACGGCCGAGGGTCTTGCCTCCGTTGCGCCGATTCTTGAGCTGGCGGCGTCGAAGGGGGTCGAGATGCCGATCGTGTCTCAGGTCGCCGAAGTGCTGGCCGGTACGCTGAATCCGCGCGATATAGCGCCGCATCTCACCACCGACTCCACACACCCCCAAGGCGAGTAAGTCCATGATCCGTGTTGTCCTCGTCTTCGGGGGTCGCTCCTCCGAGCACTCCATTAGCTGTGCCACGGCGGGCGGCGTGCTTGGTGCCATCGACCGCGACCGCTACGAGGTGATCCTGCTCGGGATCACCCCCGACGGCGCCCTGACGCTGCGTCACCCCGACGAGGTGGCAGCTTTCGCACTCGGGGAGACCCTGCCGATCCTGGACGACAACGGCACGCGCGTGCACCTGCCGGAGTCGACCCTGACGCAGGAGTTCACAGTCACCGAGGCCGACGGAACGATCCGCTCACTGGGTGACGTGGATATCGCCTTCCCGATCGTTCACGGCCCCTTCGGTGAAGACGGCACTCTGCAGGGGGCGTTCGAACTGATCGGCTTGCCGTACGTCGGCAACGGCGTGCTGGCTTCCGCTCTCGGCATGGACAAGCACTTCACCAAAACCGTGCTGCAGAGCGCGGGTGTGCAGGTGGCCCCCTGGGTGCGGGTGGGCCGGGGCGAGATTGCGCGCGATCCGGAACTGTGGCAGCGCCGCATCCGGAACCTGGGGTTGCCCGCATTCGTGAAGCCGGCGCGCGCCGGGTCGAGCGTCGGGGTCAGCAAGGTTGGCGACTGGTCTGAACTCGAAGCGGCGCTGGAGGTGGCATTCGCCGAAGATTCAACGGTTCTGATCGAGGCGGCGGTGGTCGGCCGCGAGGTCGAATGCGCTGTGCTCGAAGGCCGCGACGGCGGACCCACCCGCACGAGCGTTGCGGGGGAGATCGTGGTCACGGGCCGCGATTTCTACGACTTCGAGGCCAAATATCACGGCGCTCCAGGAGTCGAACTGGTGTGCCCCGCCGAGCTGCGCGACCAGGAGCTGGCCGAACTGCAGCGCACGGCTGCGCACGCGTTCGAGGCCATCGGCGGGCGGGGTCTCGCGCGCGTGGACTTCTTCTTCACCGGCAGCGAGTTTGTCGTGAACGAGATCAACACGATGCCCGGCTTCACGCCGATCTCGATGTTCCCCGCCTGCTGGCAGGCCAGTGGACTTGCTTACGGTGAGCTCATCGACGAGCTCATCCAGCTGGGGTTGGCGACGGAGCGGTAGTCGGAACCGGGGGCAGGTCAATGTCTTGACCCGTCACCGTGTCGTCGGTGCTCGTGCACTTCTGACCGTTGGGCGGCAGGAACGACACCGCGTTCAGCAGGTCGTTGAGCGGAATACCGGGGCTCGTGAACGCTTTCCGGCTGACGACGATGTCGAGGGCCGGGTCGCGGCCGAATGTCGTGAATTTCCAGAACTTCTTGTCGCTCACGTCGCGGAGGAAGAAGATTCCCTCCAGCTCGATGCAGGGCAGAGTGGATGCGCGGGGCACCTCGACTCCGCAGCGCACCAGAACCGACGCCGGGTTTCCCCATGCGGCCGTCGCCTGCGCGTCGGTCTCGCGTTTCGGCATATCGCCCACGGTGTCGGGCAATCTCACGATGACGGCGGCGCATCCGGGGTTGTTCGCGTCATCCGCCGCGGTCATCGGGATGATCTGGCTGCACCCGGTCAGCGCGATGAGTGCGAGCACGGCGAGACCAAGGGCAAGCGGAAAGCGTGACATCAGCTTCAGGCTAGCGTGGGCTGCATGTCGGAGTCTGAGACTGAGCAGCCTGAGGTCGTGGAGCCTGGGATCGAGCAATTCGGCGTTGCGCCCCACGCGACGGCACCGGCGACCTCGCCCGCCACGCTCTGCTCGATCGGCGAGGCGGCCGTTCTTCGTCGCATCTTTCCGCGGCTGCCCGATGCCGCCGCCGCCCTGATCGGTCCCGGAGACGATGCCGCGGTGCTCGCGGCGCCCGACGGTCGCTTCGTTGTCACAACCGACACGATGGTTCACGGCCCCGACTTCCGCTTGGCCTGGTCGCGCCCCGCCGACCTGGGATGGAAGGCGGCAGCAACGAACCTTGCAGATATTGCGGCGATGGGGGCTCGGCCGACGGGGCTCGTTGTTGCGCTCGCAGCGCCTGCCGGCACTCCCGTGAAGTTCTTGGAGGACCTGGCTGACGGCCTCCGGATGGCGTGCGAAGCTCTCGCGCCGGGCTGCGGGGTGGTCGGTGGTGACCTCGCGGTGTCGGCGACGCTGGTGATCGCCGTCACGGCTTTCGGCGACCTGGAGGGGCGGGATCCGGTGCTCCGCTCAGGTGCCCGTCCCGGTGACAGGGTGGCTGTCTCCGGTCCCCTCGGGCTCGCCGCCGAGGGACTCGCCCTGCTGTTCGAGCGAGCCGTGGACGACCGCGGGGTACCCGATTCGGCGCGGGTCGCGGAGCTGCGGGTGGCGCATCCCGAGGCCTTGGCGGCGCAGCTGACTCCCCGTCCACCTCTTGCCGACGGGCCGGCCGCCGCTCGCGCCGGGGCGACGGCGATGCTCGACCTGAGTGATGGGCTCGCGATCGACGCCCGGCGGGTGGCCGACGCGAGTGGGGTGTGCGTCGACCTGTCTCGTGCGGCGATCGGGTCGGAGCTCGCCCTGACGGGCGGCGAGGATCACGCGCTCCTGGCAACATTCCCGCCGGATGTCGAGCTGCCATCCGGATTTCGGGACATTGGGCGGGTCATCTCGGGCTCAGGCTTGTCGCTCGACGGTACGCCGTACACCGGCCGCGGGGGATGGGACCCGTACGCCGACTGGGACGGACGCGGCGACTAGCGTCTGCGCGCCAGGATTACTGCAGCGCTAGGACTACTGCCGCGTTAGGCCTGCGGTTCCGGTCTCACCCAGAAAACGGCCGTATCGCCGTATGTGCTGCGGCGCTCGCACGCGAGTCCGGCCGGCCAGGTGGGCTCCGGGTCGCGGGTTGCGCGTTCGAGGATGAGCAGGGCATCCGGAGCCAGTCGCGGCACGAGCGGCGCGAGCTCGGCCATGAGCTCGGCGGCTGGCAGCTCGTAGGGCGGATCGACGAACACAAGATCAACGAACGAGGTCGTTCCTGTTGCGAAAGACACGACAGTCTGCGTGACCACGGTGATCGTCGGCTCCTCGCCGCGTGGGGCGGCGCGGCGGACGCGCTCCGCGTTGGCCGCGATGATCTTCGCGGCAGCGGGCGCCTTTTCGACAAGCGTGACCTGGCTCGCCCCTCGTGACGCCGCCTCGAGACCGAGAGCACCGGATCCCGCATAGAGGTCGAGTACGCGCGCACCGTCGAGCGCGCCCCGGGCATCGAGCGCCGAGAAGATCGCCTCGCGCACACGATCGGAGGTGGGGCGAGTGCCGGTTTTGGGCACCGTGAGCGGGAGCGAGCCGGCGAAGCCCGAGATGATGCGCGTCATGCCTGTCACGGTAGCGGGCTGGCGTTGGCAGTCGCGCGCGAGGCTTCGCTGTCGCGAGGTGTGTGAAGCGTACGATCGGCGCGTGCATCCTGAACCTCCCGCCACCCGCCTACCCGGCGTCGTCAACAATGTCGTCTACGTCGGCGGTCGCAAACTCGAGAGTCCGCCGACTCTCGAGGGCACTTTCGACGTGCTCGCCAGACATGAGAATGCTCTCGCGTGGATCGGCCTCTACCGGCCAGACAAACCCACCCTCGACACCCTCGCCGCCGAGTTCGGTTTGCATGAGCTTGCGATCGAGGATGCCGTGACGGCGCACCAGCGACCGAAGCTGGAACGGTACGGTGACATCCTCTTCATGGTGTTGCGCGCCGCGCACTATGACGACGAGGCCGAGCGAGTCGAGTTCGGCGAGCTGCACGTCTTCTGCGGGGCGAACTTTGTCATTACGGTGCGGCATGCGGAATCCCCCGACCTGTCGATCGTGCGGCATCGCATGGAAGGCACCGCAGAGGCACTCAACGAGGGTGCTGAGGCAGTGCTCTATGCGATTCTCGATGCCGTTGTCGACGGGTACGCACCTGTTGTCGCCGGCATTGCCAACGACATTGACGAGATCGAAACGCAGGTATTCGACGGCGATCCGTCGGTTTCGCGACGTGTGTACGAACTGAACCGCGAGGTCATCGAGTTCGAGCGGGCCGTCGCGCCCCTCATAGGGATCATCGAAACCCTGTCGACTGGCTATGCCGACGGGCATGTGGGGGAGGTGCTGCAGCAATATCTGCGCGATGTCGCCGACCATGTGGTTCACGCCTACGAGCGCATCGAACAGTTTCGCGCGTTGCTGCGCGACATTCTCGTCGTCAACGCCTCGCTTGTCGGGCAGAAACAGAACGAAGAGGCGGCTCGGCTTTCTGCGGCCAACATCCTCCAGGCGGACCAGACCCGCAAGATCTCGGGATGGGCGGCCATCCTCTTCGCCCCCACGCTAGTTGGAGCCATCTACGGGATGAACTTCCGATTCATGCCCGAGCTCGATCAACCGTGGGGATATCCCGCAGCGCTCGGGCTCATGCTTGCGTCGAGTGTCGTGCTCTACATCGTGTTCAAGAAACGCGGGTGGCTGTAGCGCCGACGTCCGTGTCCGCGGCGTCGGAGCCCGCCGGTACCCTCGTGCTGTGACCTCGCTCGACCTTTCGCCCCTCGATGTGCGGCTGAGTACCGCCCTTGGCGGTCGCACGGGACAGGCGATCACAAAGGCTTTCGGCTATACAACGGTCGGCGAATTCCTCACGCATTATCCGCGGCGTTATGCGCGGCGCGGTGAGCTGACGGCTCTCAGTGAATTGGCGATTGACGACAACGTCACAATCGTCGCCGAGGTGCGAAGCGTGAACGAACGGTCGATGCGCAATCGCCGCGGCTCGATCGTCGAGGTCGTCATCAGCGACGGGACGGCGCATCTCACTCTGACGTTCTTCAACCAGGCCTGGCGGGCGCAGCAACTCCGGCCGGGCATGCGTGGAATCTTCGCCGGCAAAGTTGGCGACTATCGGGGTGCGCGCCAGCTCGCGCATCCGGACTATGAGCTGTTTGAAGCTGACGACGCCCGGCCCGAGGCGAGCGCAGAAATTGCGAAAGGCTGGGCCGAGCACCCGATCCCGATCTATCCGGCCACCTCGACCCTCGCGAGCTGGCAGCTGGCCAAGGCAATGGATGTCGTGCTCGACACCCTGCCCGCGCTCGACGACCCGGTGCCCGCCGACATTCGCGCCGAGCGCGGACTCATCCCGTTCGCAACCGCTCTCGAGCTTGTGCACCGACCCGAGACCGACGCCGACTGGAAGCGCGCGCAGGACGCGCTCCGGTTTCAGGAGGCGTTCGTACTGCAGAGCGCCCTGCTTGCCCAGCGTGCCGAACGTAGGGCGGCCGCGGCGACCTCTCGCGTGCCGGGGAAGCTGTCGGCCGAGTTCGCCGAGCGCTTGCCCTTCACCTTGACGGGAGACCAGACGCGGGTGGGCGAGGAGATCGAGCGAGACCTCGCCGAGGGTGCGCCGATGAACCGTCTTGTGCAAGGCGAGGTCGGTTCGGGCAAGACGCTCGTGGCGTTGCGCGCGATGCTGACCGTTGCCGATTCGGGTGGGCAGTCAGCTTTCCTCGCGCCAACGGAAGTGCTCGCCGCACAGCATTTGCGATCGATTGTCGCGACCCTCGGGCCGGACCTCAGCGCTCGGTTGCGCGTCACTTTGCTCACCGGGCAGATGCCGGTGGCCGATCGTCGCAAAGCGATGCTCGCGGCCGCGAGCGGAGGGGCTTCGATCGTCGTTGGCACGCATGCTTTGCTGGGCGACACCGTCTCGTTCGCCGAGCTGGGGTTGGTTGTTGTCGATGAGCAACACCGCTTCGGCGTCGATCAACGCGAGGCCCTTCGGCTGAAGGGCACGGCGCCTCATGTTTTGGTGCTCACAGCCACCCCCATTCCTCGCACTGTTGCCATGACGGTCTTTGGCGACCTGGATGTCTCCACAATCGCCGAATTGCCGGCCGGTCGTACGCCCATTGCCTCGCATGTGGTGGGGTTGGCCGAGCATCCGGGCTGGGAAGGACGGGTCTGGGAACGCCTGAGCGAAGAGCTTGCCGAGGGGCGGCAGGGGTTCGTGGTGTGCCCGGCAATCGACGAGAAGTTGGTGGAAGAAGGCGATCTGGCGGTCGAGACCCCGCCGGTCGAGGTCGTCGAGACCCCGTCGGTCGAGCCTGTCGAGACCAAGCCCGCGCCCGCATCTCGACAGGCTCGATCCCCGGGCACCCCCGCCTCCGTGACTGCGACCCTGGCGCGCCTGACGCAACTTCCGCAGCTTGCCGGCCGCCGCATCCGGGCCCTGCATGGGCGCATGAGCGCCGATGAGAAGGACGCGACCATGCGCGCGTTCGCCGCGGGAGACATCGACGTGCTGGTCGCCACGACAGTGATCGAGGTGGGGGTCGATGTGCCCAACGCATCGACGATGGTTGTGCTCGATGCCGACAGGTTTGGCGTCGCGCAGCTGCACCAACTGCGTGGTCGGGTCGGGCGCGGGGGAGTTCCCGGTCTCGCCCTTTTCGTGACATATGCCGAACCCGGCACGATCACCCGCGAACGCGTGGATGCCGTCGCCGCCACTCTCGACGGCTTCGAGCTCGCGCAGGTCGACCTCGAACTGCGCCGCGAGGGCAATGTGCTCGGGGCGACCCAGAGCGGCGGGCGTTCATCGCTCAAATTGCTGCAGGTGGTTCGCGACGGCGATCTGATCGGCGAGGCGCGAGAGGCGGCTCATGGCGTGCTCGAGTCAGACCCGACACTGGCCGACCACCTCGCCCTGCGGCAGGCCCTGGCGCGGCGGCTCGACGAGGTCGAACGGGCGTTTCTCGCGAAGTCGTAGCGTGCGCTGTCGTGACGCGCGGTGACTGGTCACGGGCTGCTGCATCCCACCCCGGATAGGCTGGCCCGTATGAGCCGGATCGCCGTTGTTCCGGGGTCGTTCGACCCTGTCACCCTCGGGCATCTCGATGTGATCGAACGGGCGGCCAGGCTCTTCGACGAAGTCCATGTGCTGGTCGTGCACAACCCGGGCAAGACGGCGCTGCTGCCGATTGCGGAACGGGTGTCTCTCATCCAGGATTCGGTGGATGCCGCCCAGCTGGCCGGCAACATCATCGTCACCAGCTGGAGTGTCGGCCTCCTCGTCGACTATGCGAGCGATGTCGGTGCCATTGCGCTCGTGAAGGGCATCAGATCGCAGATCGATGTGTCTTATGAGACCCCGATGGCGATTGTCAATCGCGACCTTGCGAATGTTGAGACCGTGTTCTTGCTGCCGAATCCGGCGCATGCGCATGTGTCGAGCTCGCTCGTGCGGCAGGTGGCATCGCTTGGCGGGGATGTGACGCCGTATGTGCCGAAACCCGTCTCTGACTTCCTGCAGCGCGATCGCGACGAGCGGTGAACCCCGCAGTTTTGCGGCGACCCCACCGTCGGCAGATGTGCTCGCTGCTGCCCGCGGAAACTGGCACCGCGGCGACGCAAACGGCCTCGGATGCGAGGCGCGCGTGATTGCGCGACGTGATGCGGCCATCCGCTTGGGAATCTCGCTCGAAATGGCGCGGCGGCACAATCTGCCAACGTCACTAACGGAGGCGGAGGTCGATGCGCTCGACACCAACCCTCCGCCGTGGCTCATCCAGTCGCGCTCGAATAGCACCGGGAAGCGCCCCGTGTGGGTGCAGCTTCGATGCGATATCTGCGGGTTCGCGGAGGCGGCCCGGCCCAAGAAATGGTGGCCGGACTTCACCTATCTCAGCTGCGACATCCACGGGTCTGATGAGCTTCCGGATGCCGCACCCGGCACCCGGCGTCGCGAACTTGACGGGGTGGGCAGCCGGTTTATCGCGATCGTCGACACGCCTGTTGAATGAGCGGTGCCGGGGCCGGGTAGTTGGAGTGCGACGAGCATCGCCCATGGGGCCTGTCGTCCTCTCCTCCCCAGCGTTGATAGGTGATTCATCCTGTTGAAACTCAACATTTACTCGAACAAAGTTTCGAATCTTGATACGATGAAGCATGGCAAATTTCCCGAGCGTGACAGTCAAGCGCGAGCTCGACGTTTCGCTCGTCCTGCCCTCCACTGAAGGGCTCGAGCAGCTTTCTGCCGGCGAACTGCAGGCGCGCCAACGCGAATTCGCGGCTGCACAAAGGCGCGTCGCGGGCGGTGCCGCGAGGGTTGCGGCAGAGATCGCTCGCAGGTCGGCTCCAGAGCTCGGGCATGCTGGCCTGGCACAAAAAGAGGGAGTGCGCACGCCTCAGCAGCTGATCGAACGCCTCGCGGGTGTTTCTGCCTCCGAAGCTCACGCGATGATTCATGTCGGCGGCCTGATGGCGACTGGAAGTTCCGCGCCAGCTGTCGCCGCGGTCGAGAGCGGCGAGCTGTCTGTCCTTGCCGCCGACGCTATCCGCACCGGATTGGGCACGCCCTCAGAGGCAATAGACGCCAACGCTCTCGCAGAGGCGGAGGCGCTGCTCGTCGTCGCGGCCCCGGATCTTTCGGTGCGGAGGCTTGCCGCCGAGGCGCGAGCAATGCGTGATGCGCTCGATGTAGAAGGCGTGGCCGAACGTGAAGAGGTGCTGCGCGAGCGGCGATATCTACGCCTCACGCCGCAAGTCGACGGCATGACCCGTGTCGCCGGACTGCTCGATCCTGAATCAGCGGCAATCGTCACTGCCGCTTTCGATCAGATAACCGCCCCCCGCCGGGGCGGACCTCGATTTGTCGACCCCGCGGCACAGGAACGCGCACAGGCAATAGTTGACGATCCGCGTACGACAGATCAGCTGCTTGCCGACGCCTTCGTCGAGATGGTGCGAATCGCGGGAGCGGCCGACACAGGCCGTATGTTTACGCAGCGTCGCCCGGCGGTGCAGATCCACGTCAAGCTCGTCGACCTTAACACCGGCGCCGGAGCGGCTCAGCTCGAGGGGCAATCATCGGCTTCCTCAATCGGCACCGCGCGGCGAATGGCGTGCAGCGCCGGAGCCATACCCGTTCTGTTCGATAACGGCGACGTTCTCAACCTGGGCCGCTCTCAACGGCTTTTCACCGATCAACAACGCATTGCATTGGCGGCGCGAGACGGTGGATGCCGGTTCCCCGGCTGCGACAGACTGCCTTCGTGGTGCGAGGCCCATCACATTGACGAATGGACACGAGATAACGGCCGAACAGATGTGTCGCGGGGAGTGCTTCTGTGTCGCTTCCACCATATGAACGTGCACAACAACGGTTGGACGATTACGCGACGAGCCGGAAAGTTCTTCGCCGTGCCACCGCCACACACAGGAAAGCCTGACCTCGAAATGCCTCCGCGATGGCAGACGGCGGGCGCTTGACCGTCGTCGGCCAACGCGGGGCGGGCGAAACGAGGCTGCGGAAGGGCGCAGAATGGAGGAGCACCAGAGAGGACCCGAATGCTCCGCACAGTTTTGGGTGGCAAGATTCACCGCGCCACCGTTACGCAAGCCGACCTTCACTATGTCGGCTCGATCACCATCGACGACGATTTGGCGAGCGCCGCTGGGCTGATCGAGGGCGAAAAGGTTCAGGTGGTCGACGTCACCAACGGGGCGCGCATCGACACATATGTCATTCGGGGCACGGCCGGGTCGGGGCACATCTGCATCAACGGAGCGGCTGCCCACCTCGTGAATCCGGGCGACGTGGTGATCATCATGTCGTTCCTGCTCGCCGACGAGAGCGAACTTGCCAACTACAGGCCGCGAGTAGTGCATGTGGACGGCGACAACCGGATCGTTGCGACGGGCGACGACCCATCAGCTCCAGTGCCGGGTTCGACCGACCAGATTTCGTCACGCACGATCTGACCCATTCGCTGGGCGCCAGCACCGGCACCTGCGTACAATCGAACCTCGTGTCAACTCCCACGTCTCCTTACGACCTCGATGTCCGCGACATTATGCACCGGGCCGGCGAGATGCGTGAACGACGCTTCGAGGTGGCAGCCCCTGAAGAGTTCGGCGCCGGCGCCGCAGTGGTCCCTGTCGATGCACACGTCGACCTCGACGTCCGACTCGAAGGGCTCCACGACGGCATTTTGGTCTCCGCTGTCGTCGAAACGACGGCAACAGGCGAGTGCGTGAGGTGCCTCGACCCGGTGAGCATCCCGATCGAAGTCGAATTCCAGGAGCTTTTCGCGTATTCTCCTGATGAAGCATTCGACTATTCGGTTCGAGATGATCACGTGGATCTCGAACCGGTCGTGCGGGATGCGGTGGTGCTGGCGCTACCGTTCCAACCGGTTTGCCGGCCGGACTGCCCTGGACTCGACCCGGAAACGGGCGAGAAGCTGGCGGATCTGCCGGATCAGCCTGTGCGCGAAGTGCTCGACCCCCGGTGGGCTGCACTCGAAAACTTCACGCCGGGCACCCAAAGTTCGGACTCCCAGAGTTCCGACACCACCGAATAGACCTGCGACGCCCCGCGCGTCGACAACGAAAGAAGAAGATCATGGCCGTTCCCAAGCGCAAGCAATCGCGCTCGAACACGCACTCCCGTCGGTCGCAGTGGAAAGCCATCCTGCCGACCCTCGTCAAGACCGTAGAGAACGGCAAGACCGTCTACAGCCTTCCGCACCGCGCCAAGGTCGTCGAAGACTCCGCAGGCACCGCCCTGTACCTGGAGTACAAAGGCCGCAAGGTCGCCGACGTTTAGGCTCGTGACTCGCCCTCAGGGCGACTCGGACATGGCTGGCGCGCACCAGCGAGGCTGCCGTGGCTGAACTGCGTGGACCTGACATTTCTGGTCTCGACAAGCCTGACCTCGACACCACGGGGCCTGAGCTAGCTGACGAAAACGGCACAGCCAACGCGACCGGAGCGAATTCCAATCGTTCCGTACTGCTTGGCGCCTTGGGCGTACACATTGACGAAGGGCTTCTGCAGCTCGCGCTCACCCACCGCTCGTACTCCTACGAGAACGGCGGCGTCGCGCACAATGAACGACTCGAGTTTCTCGGTGACTCGATCCTCGGCCAGGCCGTCACGGTCATGCTCTACCGCGACAACCCGGAACTCGACGAAGGCGATCTCGCCAAACGCCGCGCCAGCCTGGTCAGCGCCGTCGCACTTGCCGAAATCGCCCGCACGATCGACGTCGGCACCCACCTGCTGCTCGGTCGCGGTGAAGTTCTCACAGGTGGCCGCGAGAAGGCATCGATTCTTGCGGATGCCGTAGAAGCGCTCATCGGCGCCACCTACCTGTCCGAGGGTGGTGACGTCGCCACCGCAATGGTGCTCCGTCTCGTCGCGCCGCTACTTGCCGACCCGGACAGATTCGGCGCCGCCATGGATCCGAAAACCAGCCTGCAGGAACTCTCCACCCGCATCGGCAAAGGCTTGCCGGTCTACACGGTCACCGACAGCGGCCCCGATCACTCGAAGCGATTCCACGCCTCGGTGTCGCTCGGCACCGGACCCGAACTTGCAACAGGCGACGGCAGCAGCAAAAAACAAGCCGAAATGGCTGCCGCATTGAGCGCGTGGTCGATTTTGCACCCACGCGCCACGCGATAGACGTCCCATCGTGCCCGAACTCCCCGAAGTCGAGGTCGTTCGCGCGGGACTCGCCCCCGCCGTGACCGGTGCAACAGTCACGCGTGTGCACGTGCTCGACGTGCGATCTCTCCGCCGACACGACGGACCGTCCGAAGATTTCGTTGACCTCATGACCGGAGCAGTGCTCGCCGAACCTCAGCGCCGGGGAAAGTTTCTGTGGGTGCCGCTCACCTCGAGCGACGAGCAGGGCTTACCCGCTCGCGCACTCGTCACCCATCTCGGGATGAGCGGCCAACTGCTGCTGCGGAGCCCGGATGCGGAACGCAGCCGCCTCACCCGCATTGTGCTCGAGGTGGAGCACCCTGTGCACGGCGGACTGCGGGTGGATTTCGTCGATCAACGGATATTCGGATCGATGGCCGTCGATCGTCTGGTGGCTCCGGCGGACGTGCTCACCTCGGCGGACGCGCCGACAGACACGGACGCGGTGGCCGACGCGCCGATGCACACGCACACGGATGCGGCGGCGGAGCGCATCCCGAGTCAGGTGGCCCATATCGCGCGAGACCCGCTCGACCCCCTGTTCAACGACCGCGAGTTCTTGCGCAAACTGGCAGCCAAGAACACGACGATCAAACGCGCACTCCTCGACCAGACGCTCGTAAGCGGAATCGGCAACATCTACGCCGACGAATCCCTCTGGGCGGCGCGCGTCCACTACGACCAGCCGACCCACAGCTTGGCTCGGCCGCGCGCCGTGCTGCTTTTGGCAGAAATTCGGGCAGTGCTCGCTCGCGCTCTCGCCGAAGGGGGTACGAGTTTCGATGCGCAATACGTGAACGTCAATGGAGCATCGGGATATTTCGCGCATTCGCTCAACGCCTACGGACAGGCCGGGCGTCCGTGTCCGCGGTGCGGGCGTCCGATCGTGCGCAAAACCTTCATGAATCGCGGATCCCATTTCTGTGCGTACTGTCAACGGGTGCGGCGGGGGTAGCGAGACAGGTGGCTAAGGGGACGCCCGATAACCGGGACGCCAGCTAATCGCGCACTACTGCGGGACGAGATCCCGACGCCAGGCACCTTCACTGCCGATCCCCACGAACCCGATCGCCTCATTCACCGAGAGCATCGGCCGGTTCTCTTCTGCATTCCAGGTGATGACCGAGGGATGGCCGGGTGCGATTTCGGTGAGCCACAGCAGGTTCGCGACTTTGAGCAGCATCCCGAGCCGCCGCCCACGATGCTCCCGGAGCACCAGCGTGTCGTCCTGACTTACAGCGCGGCTCAGATCAGCGGGTACCGTCAGCCAGGTCCCGCCAGCGAGTCGGCCGGACGGGAGGTATTCGACGACTGCGGTGAGAGTGACACGGGTGGTGAGCGCCTCGCGCCGTTCTGTGTCGGCGATACGGGCCGCATCCCATACGTCTTCGGGTTCTTCGAGACCGGCCGTCGGCGCATCGGTGCTCATGCGGGTGCGCAAGATTCCGAGATCGTCGAGCCAGTTGTGCGGGGAGAGGCCGCGCCAGGTGTGCACCCGGTAGTCGGGTCCGGCCGCGGTTTCGGCGAGTGCGTACAGACGCATCAGCTCATCGTGATCCGGCGGAAGCGCGTAGCGGCTGGCGCGGGTCACCTGTTCAAGGCGATAGCCGCGGGCGAGAAGGAAGCGAGCTTCGCGACCCGTGGCGGAGATGGAACCGGCTCCCGTCGGCGGCACGAGGAAAGGCGGAGTCGAACGGACCGTCGGGAGCTCGGAGGCCGCCGGGCGTCCGGAGACCGCCGGGGGCCCGGAGACCGTCGGGAGCTCGGAGGCCGCCGGGCGTCCGGAGACCGCGAGCTCTGGACCCCCGGCGAGCTTCGCACTGCTCGCGGCATAGGGAGACACGGCGTAGCTCACGAGGCGCTTCTGCCCCAGAGTGACCGCGAAATCTTCGACGGCATCCGTGAGTGCGGTCCCGATACCGCGCCCCTCGAAGTCCGGGTGGACATCGACATCGACCCAGCCGATTTCGGGATCCGCTGTCGCCCACTCGTGAACGCCGCGTCCCACGATCCTGCCGTCGCACCACGCTGCCCAGAGAGCGTGCGGAGCCTGCGGGTCGTGCCATTCCGACAGAGTCTCGGCCGGATCCACCCCAATCTCGGGCGTACCGTAGGCGCGGATCTCGGAGGCGTTGCGAACCTCGACAGTTGCCGCGAACTCCGCTCCGCCCGGTGCGGAGAGCGAGTCGGGAACGGTGAGACGCGCAATGGTGAACGGGCTCATGGTGCGATGCGCCTCCTAGGGTGATCCCTCTCCTGAGCTGATCCCTTATTCCGGTACCGTAGACCGACGCTTGCAAAGACTGACACTTGCAATGACGGACGCTTGCAAAGACGGAGGACCGGCCGCTGTGAACCTGAAGAGCCTGTGTATCTGAAGAGCCTGACCCTCAAAGGGTTCAAGTCCTTCGCGCAGCCGACCACCTTCGCGTTCGAGCCAGGGGTCACCTGCGTGGTCGGGCCGAACGGCTCGGGCAAGTCCAACGTCGTTGATGCCCTCGCCTGGGTCATGGGCGAACAGGGCGCTAAGACTCTGCGCGGCGGAAAGATGGAAGACGTCATCTTCGCCGGCACGGCCACCCGTGGTCCGTTGGGCCGCGCCGAGGTGACACTGACGATCGACAACAGCGACGGCGCGCTGCCGATCGAATATGCCGAGGTGACGATTTCGCGCACCTTGTTCCGCAATGGCGGCAGCGAATACGCGATCAATGGATCGTCGTGTCGCCTTCTCGATGTGCAAGAGCTGCTGAGCGACTCCGGTCTCGGTCGCGAAATGCATGTGATCGTCGGCCAAGGTCAGCTCGATCAGGTTTTGCGGGCCACACCTGAGGAACGCCGCGGTTTTATCGAAGAGGCCGCCGGAATTCTCAAACATCGTCGCCGCAAAGAGAAGACGCTGCGCAAGCTGGAGGCGATGCAGGCGAACCTGACCCGCCTCAGCGACCTCGCCGGCGAGATCCGGCGTCAGTTGAAGCCGCTCGGACACCAGGCCGAGATCGCCCGCGAAGCCCAGACAATCGCAGCGGTTGTGCGGGATGCGCGGGCCCGGCTGCTCGCCGACGAGGTCGTCGAATTGCGGGCGGCTCTCGTCGATCTGACTGGTTCCGAGAGCCAACGCAAGACCGAGCGCATCGTGCTTCATGAGCAGCTCGACCAGTCCAAGCTGCGACAGACGCGCCTCGAGCAGTCGATGGTCGGAGATGCTGTGGATGACGCGCGCCGGGTCGCCCACGAACTCGAGCAGGTGCAGGACCACCTCCGCGCGCTGTACACACTCGCCAACCAGCGACTGTCGCTTCTCGGACAGCAGGGTCAGCTGCCGGGTATGACGGCGACGATTTCGCCGCGCATGATCGAGGACGCCCGTGAGGAGGCCACACGTCTGGCCTCGGGTGTCGCCGCTGCCGAGGAGGCGCTGGGTCGTGCGTCGGCAGCGACTGCGACGGCGAAGGCCAGTCTTGACTCGCTGGACGACGAGATCAGCGCTCAAAGTGCCCTGGTTTCGAGCCACGATCTGGAACAGGGCCGGCTCGCGGGTCTGGTGAACGCGGCCGAGTCTCGCCGGGCCGCCACGCACGCCGAGCTGGAACGCTCGACCGGCGCGCTCGCCGCGGCTGAACAGCGTCGCGAACAAGCCCGCACCGAACTGCTGGCTCTCGAGGGAGCTGACGACGCGCTGGGCGAAAACAATGGCCTTGCGACGAGCGTCGAGCAGGCGGAAGAGGCCGTTCGCGCCCTGCAGGCCGAGGTGGAGGCCGTTCGCGAGACTCTGCACGCATCCGAGCGGGAGCGCGATGCGCTCGCCGCGCGGACTGGTGCGCTGTCGCTTGCTGTCGACCAGAAGGACGGGTCGGGGTCGATTGTGGGGGCCAGCGGCATCCGGGGCCTGGTGGCCGAGCACATGCAGGTGCGCGCCGGGTATGAGGCGGCAATTGCGGCCGCACTCGGCTCGCTCGCGGATGCTGTGCTGGCAGATGACCGCTCCTCGGCGATAGGCGCCCTTTCGTCGGCGCGTGAATCGGAGGCGGGCCGCGTGGAGATCGTGGTGGCTGACGCTTCGGGGGCTGCTCCGCTCGGGTCGCTGCCGCCCGGAGTCGAAGCCGCAGCCGATCTTGTAACGGCGCCCGACGGCATCCGGGGCCTTCTCGCTCGTGTCGTGGTGGTCGCCGATCTGGATGTCGCGCGCAGCACCTGGCCGGCGCTCGCGAAGCTCGGCAACGTAACAGTTATCACGCGCGATGGCGATCTGCTCACCGAGCATGTGCTGCGTGGCGGGTCGGGAGCCGGCCGCAGCATCCTCGAACTTGTCGCTGAGCGGGATGCCGCACAGGAGAAGCTCGTGACGGTCACGACCGCAATCGAACGCGACAGATTTGCGCTCGCCGAAAAGCGCGAAGCTCTTGACCTAGCGCAGATCGATGCGGCGCAGGCGCAGGCGGCGCTCAAAGAGTTCGACGCGCGCCTCGCAGAACGCAGCGATGCGCTGGGGCGCTCACGGGTGCAATTGGAGGCCGCGTCGGCCGAAGGGGAGCGGCTCGCGCAGGCGGTGCAGCTGCTCACTGAATCCGTCGCTGTTGCCGATGCTGCGGTTGGGCGGGCTGTCGCCGAACGTGACGCCCACGCGTCGACCCCGCGGCCCATGCTCGATGTGTCGGCTCGCGATGGTTTGCTGCTTGAACTCGAGGCGGCACGCGCGGCCGAGGTCCAGTCGCGTGTCGAACTCGAAACAACGCGGGAGCGGGTGCGCGCTCAGCACGCGCAGGTCGCGTCGCTGCAGAAACAGCTCGAGGCCGAGCGCTCCGCCGCCGAAGAGTCGGCCCGCCTGGCGGTGCTGCGGCAGCATCAGGTCGCCGCGGCAACGAGTGTGCTCGACGCGTTGCCGGCGGTGCTCGATGCCGTCGACAGGTCGGTGGCCGATGCGCGCGTCGCCCTGGCCGCCGCGGAGGCGGGCCGCGCTCAGCACAATGAGGAGCTTGCTGAACTGCGTCGTAACGAGAGTGTGTTGCGTGAACGTCTCACGACCCTCAACGAAAATGTGCACGGTCTCGAAATGCAGACCTACGAAAAGAAGCTGCATCTCTCGCAGCTGCTCGAACGTGCGGGCGATGAACTGGGTCTCGTCGAAGATGTGCTGGTCGCCGAATACGGACCCGACGTCCCCGTCCCCGCCGATGGTGCCCTGCTCGGGCAGCTTGACCCGGACTCGCCGGTCGAGCTTGTCGAGACCCCCGCCGCAGAGGCCTCGGTCTCGACAAGCTCGACCGCCGCAGAGGTCCCGACCGCCGGCGTCCCGTATGTCCGCGCCGAACAGAAGGCCCGCCTCGCCGCCGCCGAACGCAAACTCGGCCAGCTCGGCCGCGTCAACCCGCTGGCTCTCGAAGAGTTCGCGGCGCTGGAACAACGACACAAATTCCTCACCGATCAGCTTGCCGACCTGACGGCAACGCGCGCCGACCTGCTGCAGATCATTGACGAGATCGACGACAAGATGCGCGACATCTTCGCAGCCGCCTTCGACGACACACGCGTCGCCTTCGACGAGGTGTTCCCGGTGCTGTTCCCCGGCGGTTCCGGCAGCCTGTTCCTCACTGACCCCGAAAACCTGCTCACCACAGGTATCGAGGTTGCGGTGAAGCCTGCCGGCAAGAAGATCGAGCGGCTGTCCCTGCTGTCCGGTGGTGAGCGTTCCCTGGCGGCTGTCGCGCTGCTGATCGCAATCTTCAAGGCGCGACCGAGCCCGTTCTACATCATGGATGAGGTGGAAGCGGCCCTCGATGACGCCAACCTCGGTCGCCTGCTCACCGTCATGAGCGATCTGCGGGCGACCTCACAGCTGATCGTCATCACCCACCAGAAGCGCACGATGGAGATCGCGGACGCCCTCTACGGTGTGTCGATGCGGCAGGACGGGGTTAGTGCCGTCGTCGGGCAGCGGGTCGCGCATCCGGAGGGTCGTCCCGAGCCGGAATCCAGTTCGGCGCCAGAGGCGCGTTCTGAGTCAGAGTCTCAGACCGCCTAGCGCTTGCGGGGCCGGAGTCTGCGACTGTTGCTCGCGACGTTTCGGTCGGCTTTATCTCGCCACCTGTTCCGGGCGGAAACGGGTGCTCATTCACGACTCGTGGACGTAGTCCCTTCTGTGCCCGGATCGGAGAGCCTCTCATGCGCCAGCCGCTCCCCGGTCAGCCGGGTGACTGGCTCGCCGTTGACCGTTTCCACGATCCAGGTGCCATGCACTCGGCGAACGGTTGACATCGAGCCGTTGTGAATACTCTCCACGGGACGACGAGCGAGGGCGGCAAGAGTTTCTCGTATGAGGGTGCCGTGACTGACGATGACCACGCCTCCACCCTCGCCAGCACCCTCGACGATGTCGGTGGTGCTGCCAGCGGCGATGCTGCCATCGGCGGCGAGGCCCGCGCCGGGATTGGCGAGGGGAGAGTCGACAGGGTAGTCGGCAGCGATGCGGTCGAGTGCGGCCTGGCCGCGAGCGGCGACGCTGGCCAGGGACTCTGCGCCCGGATACTCACGATCCGGATGCGAGATCGCGGTGGCTTGGGCGCTGCTGCCTTCGAGCGACCCATAGTCGCGCTCGGTCAGCCCCTCGTAGCTGGGACCGTATGGGATGCCCAGCTCGTCTGCGATGATTCGCGCGGTTTCCGCGGCTCGCGCCAGGGGTGAACTGACGACGCGCATCCATGGTGTGCCCGCCAACAGCTCTGCCACCTCGAATGCCTGTTGACGTCCCACAGCGTTGAGCGGGATGTCGCTGGAACCCTGCAAAAGATCGTCGCGGTTCCAGTCGGTTTGGCCATGGCGGATGAACGCATACACACTCTGATCCTTGCAGCCGCAGCCGCAGCCGCAGCCGGACCGGATCAGCCGATGGTGAAGCTCGCGCTGGTGGCCGCCGTGAGGCTGCCCGATACGGCTCGCAGCGTGTAGGTGCCCTTCTTGTTGATGCTGCAGCCTGAATACGTCGCGACCCCGGCCACGGCTGCGCGCGGGTTTCCCGAGCAAGTAAGGGTGGTTCCGCCCGGTGTGCCCGTGATGGACAGAGTGACCGACGCGGTGCTGGTGGTCACGGTGTTCCCGTTCACGTCCTGGATGACCACCTCTGGCTGGGGGTTGAACGGCACCGAACCGGGCGTGTCCAACGGGCTTGTCGAGAAGGCCAACTTGCTCGCTGTGCCGGGCGTCACGGTGAACGCCGTGCTCGTGGCGGCCGCGAGAGCCCCGGAAGTAGCAGTGAAGGTGTAGGTGCCGGTGCGGTTGACCCGGCATCCGGCGAATACCGCGACTCCCGCAACGGCGGCCCTCGGGTTGGTTGTGCAGGTCAGGGTCGCGGTGCCTGGCGTTGTGAGAGCCAGGGTGACAGGTGCCGTGCTGGTTGTCACGGTGTTGCCCCCGGCATCCTGGACCGTGACGCGTGGCTGCGTGGCAAGGTTCGCTCCCGCGACCACAGAAGTGGATGGCTGGGTCGTGAATTGCAGACGTGCCGCGGGGCCGACCGAGATGACGAAGCTGGCGCTGACGGCTGCGGTCAGGGTGCCGGAGCGGGCCGTCAGAGTGTAGGTGCCGTTCTTGTTTATCGAGCATCCAGCGAATGTCGCACGGCCGTCGACGGCGGCTCGTGGGTTGGATGCACAGCTGAGCACGGCGCCGGCAGGGGTTGTGATCTCGAGGGTCACTTGTGCCGCCGTGGTGTTTGCGGTGCGACCGCTCGCGTCTTGTACGACGACGACAGGCTGGGTGGGGAATGCGATCCCCCCTGTCGATGCGGAGGGGCTTGTCGCGAAAGCGAGTTTTGTGGCCGGTCCCGAAGCGGCATATGCCCAGTTGTTCCCGACAGATGTCGTCGTGCCGGTGAAGCCGGCGCTGCTCTGGCCGAAGACTGAGACACTGAGCACCGCGACGGCGGCGGCGACCGTGACGAAGGGCCCCGCGCGGAGGGCGAATGTTGCGAGCGCCGGGGACCGCGCAGGCCGAGGCCGAACCAGGCGATGCTTGCCGGGGATGGCCAAGATACGGGCGCTCTCGATCAGCAGCGCCACGATCGTGAGTGCGACCCACGCGGCCAAAGGCAGGGTATTCCCGGTACTCAGCCAGAGCGAGGGGAGTCCGATATAGGGCACCAGAATGACGGCGCGAGCCAGGATGTTCTCTCGGTCGAGTGGGGCACTGTCGGCTTGCGGATTGGCGTCGCCTTGCGTGACGAGTGTGCCGTCGTTATTAACCGCGACGATGCGGTGCAGCACGAGACCTTCGTGTGCCGAACCGGCGGGAGCTTCGAAGGTGACGACGCGGCCGAGGGGAACCTCGGCATCTTTGGCCAACGGAGCGGTGAGCACAACATCGCCTGGATCGATATGTGGCCGCATCGAACCGCTCTGCACGACTGACCCGCTTAGCCCTCCTACCAGGGGTGAGAGAGCACACGCGACGAGGGCGAGAATGAAGACGAGATAGCCGCGAGCGATCGCTGCCACGATCAGCCAGCCCCAGTGGGCTCCCCGCCCGGCGGGAGTGCCGCTGGGCGGAGAGCTGGGGAGTCCTGGGTGCCACATGGTGGGCCCCTTCGTCGCTATCCCTGGTTGGTGGCTAGTTGCTCTGGAACTCCCAGACGAAGTCCGTCGAAATCGATTTGCCCTGCAGGGCATCGATTTGCGCCTGAGTCAGTCCAGTCGTGTCGAACTTCCAGTAGAACTTGTAGGTCTTGGTCTCACCTTGAGCGTTGCCCGTGGTGTTCCAGTCAAGGTCGCTGGCAGCTGCCTGGGCGAAACTCTGAGGGGTGTCGCTCGTGACAAACGCCTGGCTGGGGTAGACCGTGTCTCCAGGGTCGGCGACGAAGCCTCCGCAGCCTCCACCGAAAGTTCCGCCGGTTCCCTTTTGGAGGGTGCCCACGATGTACTGCTCCAGGCCGTCCATGGCAACCCGGCTCTGGTATAGGCGGACGATCCCCGGCACTGACGCCGTTGACGTGACCTTGATGCACTTGGTGCCTTCTTGCCCAGGTACCACATTGGCCACGGTGAACAGCGCCGAGCCCTGGTCGTCATCCGAGAGCGAAACCGATCCAGTGGCCCAGTTGTTTCCCACGTTCTGGGTCTTGGCGGTGAAGGCGGCGCTCGATCCCTGCCAGACGAGCAAGCCCGCCAGGACGATCGCCACGGGTGCGGCGCTGAAGCCAGCGATGCGACGGATGCGGATACTTGGTGCGGACATTGCGATTCCCCCTGTTTCCTGCTCAGTCATTCGCGACGATTGGGGCGAGTGACACGTGGACGGTTCGGGTTGTACCCCGATCCGATCGTTGTGGGCTCAGTGTAAGCACATGTATGTCCCCCCGCATGTCCCCCAGTTCGGGGAGTTTGTACCCCGGTCCTTATGCGGCACTTCCCGCGTTATCCGCGGATTCATTCCTGATGGACACCGCTTGGCTAGGCTGGCGGGATGGCATCATCGTGGTCGCTCGGTTCGGCCCTGCGCGGCATGTTCACGCGTTCGACAATCGACGAAACGACCTGGGTTGACCTCGAAGACGCCCTGCTAAGCGCCGACTTCGGCCCTGGCCTCACCGAGTCGTTGCTGGAAGAGCTCCGCGCCAAGGTGACCAAGTACCGCACGACCGACCCGGCTGACCTGCAGCGGATGCTGCGCGAAACAATCGAGGAACGTCTCGCCCGCCTCGACCCCACCCTCACGCTGAGCAACCGTCCCGCTATTGTGCTGGTCGTCGGCGTGAACGGTGTCGGCAAGACCACCACGATCGGCAAGTTTGCGCGGTTCTTGACCACGCGTGGTCGCACCGTTTTGGTCGGTGCGGCCGACACCTTCCGAGCGGCAGCCGTGGAGCAGTTGGCCACGTGGGCGGAACGGGCTGGCGCACAGGTGCAACGTCCGCAACATGGGGGGCAGGACCCCGCATCCGTCGCCTTTCAGACGGTGGAGCGCGCCCAGCGAGAGGGCACCGACATCGTGTTGATCGACACCGCCGGCCGTCTGCAGACCAAGAGTGGGCTGATGGATGAGCTCGGCAAAGTGCGTCGCGTAGTCGAGAAGCTCGCACCGATTGCCGAGGTGCTGCTCGTGCTCGATGCGACGACGGGTCAGAACGGGCTGGCGCAGGCTGAGGCATTCATCGAGCATGCGGGCGTCACGGGTCTCGTGCTCACAAAACTCGACGGATCGGCAAAGGGCGGCTTCGTTCTCGCTGTGCAGGAGAAGACCGGCATCCCGATCAAGCTCGTGGGCCAGGGCGAGGGCATCGGCGACCTCACCGGGTTCACCGCCCACGTCTTCGCGCAGCAGCTGGTGGGCTAGCGGCGATTCGGGGCACTACTTCATCGGCCGCGGGTGGCCTGCGAAGAACCCGGCAATCGTCGAGGTCGCGTCCAGCAGCGTCGACGGTGGGACTCCGCCCAGGTTGTCGCGCAGCTCCGATGATTTGGCTCCCGGCCACTGATGCCCGGCGTCAGCAATAGTGATTGACTCGACGGTCGTGAACCTCGTGCACTCAGCAACCGGGTATGTATCCTGCACCCGAGGATCGCCCGCTGCAGTTGTCACAACGCGCCCGCACCCGTCGATTCCGCGCCAGAAGGCGAGCACGTCGTCAACCGGCGGGCCATCGATAGTTTCAGCCCCTGTTCCGACCGAACCGTCGTAGGGCACCGAGGTGTCCTGCAAACCGTGAATATGCAGCACGGAAATCGGAGACGGATTGTCGCAGGGCACGAGCATCGTTGCGGCCACAGGAGCGATAGCGGCGAAGGTGTCGGTCTCGCACGCCAGACGGTAGGCCATGATGCCGCCGTTCGATATGCCCGTCGCAAAGATGCGGTTCTCGGCGATGTCGAGGCCCGCCGAGATCTCGGAGACCATGGCCTCGATGAAGCCCACGTCATCCACTTTGTTGCGTGCCGATTTTCCGCAGCATTCGCCGGCGTTCCAGGCGCGGCCTAGGCCGTCGGGATAGGCGACGATGAACCCGCCCTCGTCGGCTGCCGCATCCCAGTTGTAGCTCTTCTCCGCCTGGAGCGCCGACCCGAATCCGCCGTGCATCATGACCACAAGTTCATGGGAGGTCGACGGGAGCCCCTCAGGTACGTGGATCAGGTAGGTGCGCTCCGCACCGTCAAACGACATGCGGTGGGATGAGGTGCCGGTGGGATAAACCGGTGCTGTCGCGCTCGGTGCAGGAGCCGGGCCGGTGGCCAGGCCGCACGCGCTCAGGAGCAGCGCGATCACGGTGACGTTGAGCAAGGTGGTAACGAGCCGTGCACGATGGGATCGGGATGTGACCATTTGTCCATCTTGACCTAGACCACCTGAGCGCCGGGTTAGCTACACGCTGGGTTGCTGCCGGAGGCTGCACGCGGTTAGCCGCGTGTCGGCGCCCTCGGTTAAGCTGTTCCCGCTATGGCAACCTTCGGAAACCTCTCGGATCGCCTCACCGCGACCTTCCGCAACCTCCGCACCAAGGGCAAGCTCACCCCCGCCGATATCGACGGCACGGTGCGCGAGATTCGTCGTGCCCTGCTCGACGCCGACGTCGCGCTCGAGGTCGTCAAAGACTTCACCGGCAAAGTGCGCGAGCGGGCCCTCGGAGACGAGGTCAACGCGGCGCTGAACCCGGCGCAGCAGGTCGTGCAGATCGTCAACGACGAGTTGATCGCGATCCTCGGTGGCGAGCAGCGCCGCCTCGAATTCGCCAAGAAGCCGCCGACGGTCATCATGCTCGCGGGCCTCCAGGGTGCCGGTAAAACGACCCTCGCGGGCAAGCTCGCCACCTGGCTGCGCAAAGAGGGCCACACCCCGATGCTCATCGCCGCCGACCTTCAGCGGCCCAACGCTGTCACACAGCTGCAGGTCGTCGGCAAGCAGGCCGGCGTTCCCGTCTGGGCACCCGAACCGGGGAATGGCGTCGGGGATCCGGTCAAGGTCGCGAAGGCGGGCGTCAAAGAGGCCGAGCGCACCCAGCACGACACCGTCATCGTCGACACGGCAGGCCGCCTCGGCATCGACGCCGAGCTCATGAAGCAGGCGTCCGCGATCCGCAAGGCTGTCGACCCCGACGAGGTGCTGTTCGTCATCGACGCGATGATCGGTCAAGACGCCGTCACGACTGCCCGTGCCTTCCAGGAAGGCGTTGACTTCACCGGTGTTGTCCTGACGAAGCTCGACGGCGACGCCCGTGGTGGTGCCGCGCTCTCGATCGCGTCGATCACCGGGCGCCCGATCATGTTCGCCTCGACGGGTGAGGGCCTGGACGACTTCGAACCGTTCCATCCGGATCGCATGGCCAGCCGCATCCTGGATTTGGGCGACATCCTCACCCTCATCGAGCAGGCGCAGGCCGCCTTCGACGAGGACGAAGCGCGCGCCACGGCCGAGAAGTTCGCGACCGACACCTTCACCCTGGACGACTTCTTGAAGCAGATGCAGCAGCTCAAGAACATGGGCTCGCTCAAGGGGATGCTCGGCATGTTGCCGGGCGCGCGTGGCATGAAAGAGCAGCTCGAGAATTTCGACGAGGGCGAGATCACGCGCACCGAGGCGATCATTCAGTCGATGACGCTGCAGGAGCGCACGACACCGAAACTGCTCAATGGGTCACGTCGACTCCGCATCGCACGCGGCTCGGGCACCACCGTGACCGAGGTCAACCAGCTCGTGCAGCGCTTCGAGCAGGCCGCCAAGATGATGAAGACCATGGCGCGCGGTGGCATGCCGCAGATTCCCGGAGTGGGACCGATCCCCGGCGCCATCGGTGGCGGATCCAAGCGCGGCAAACAGCAGCAGAAGAAGGGCTCCAAGTCGGGGAATCCGGCGAAGCGTGCCGCCGAGAATGCGGCGCTCGCGGCAGGCGCGGCGGCTCGCCCGGCTGCCGCGGGATCCATCTTCGGCAAGGGTGCGAAGGGTGCCGCGGGCCCAGATGGCGGCCCGAGCCCCGATGAACTGGCGGCCCTGCAGAAGATGCTTGGTCGCTAGGGAACGTTCTGCCCTTTCGCGCCGCGCCGAGAATTCTTGGCGTACATACGTAATGTCTGTTGACGTACATACGTAATGTGAATAACGTCGGGGATGCTCGGTCAGCGTTGATCGAGCTCGAAGGAGCCGCACGTGTCGACAGATCCCGTCACCCCTGAGCGTCCCGGAAGCCTGCAGTCGGTTCTCGACCAGGCCGCCAACCCGATCCGTGCGATGCGCGAGATTGCCGAGGTTCCGCCGAGGCCGCCGACCCGTCTCGTGCCGGAATACACCGACTGGCGCAGCGAGCAGCAGGCATGGGGTCAGTCCGTCACACTTCTGCATCTTGAAGAGCACATGTCCAATGTGTTCGTCGATGGCCCCGGTGCGCTCGCGGCCCTCAACCGCATTGCGATCAACAAGTTCGGCAACTTCCCTTCGATGTCGGCGAAGCAGTTCATCGCCGTCAACGAGGACGGCTTCATGATCGGCGACGGCATCCTGAATCGACTGTCGGAGGAGAACTTCATCCTGGTCGCCGACCCGGCAGTCACGAAGTGGGTTGAGTACCACCTGGAACAGGCTCCCGGCGACTTCACGGTGAGCGTCGACGACCCGTACCACTGGTACTTCCCGCTGCGCACTGACGACCCGAAGCTGTACCGCTACCAGGTCCAGGGCCCGGACGCCCTCAAACTGCTCGAGAAGGTCATCGGCTCGCCGGTGCCCGAAACCAAGTTCTTCCACCTCACCGAGTTCGACATTGCCGGCCACCACGTGCGTGCGGTCCGGCACGGGATGGCGGGGCAGCCCGGTCTGGAACTGTTCGGCCCCTACGAAGACCATATGGATGTCCTCAGCGCGATCATCGACGCGGGGAAAGAATTCGGCCTGCGGCAGATCGGATCGATCGCCTACTTCTTGACCAACGTCGAATCGGGCTGGTTCATCATTCTGGTCCCGGCGATTTTCGGCGAGGCGCAGCGTGGATACCGCGAATGGCTGCCCGCGAAGTTCATCGACTCGCTGGCCGTCACCGGCAGCTTCGACTCGGAGAACATCGAGGACTACTACCTCACCCCGTTCGATGCCGGGTACGGCGGTTTCATCGACTTCGAGAAGGACTTCATCGGCAAAGACGCGCTCGTCAAGCTGCGCGACTCCGGACGCCCGCTCAAGCACAAAATCAGTCTCATTTGGGATGACGAAGATCTCGCCAATCTGCAAGGTGACCTGGTTCGCCCCGAGAAGGGGCTTCCGCCGCAATTCCGCGAACTGCATGACACCGAATACTCGTACCTCGGATTCGACGCGATCACCGACGGGGACACCACCGTCGGCTATGTCACGCAGACGGCGTACCTGCCGTCGGAGCGCCGCTTCGTCTCGATCGGCGTGGTCGACGAGAAGTTCGCCGAACCGGGCACCGAGCTGACGCTGATCTGGGGCGATAGCCTCAAGATTCCACGTCGGACAGTCGAGCCCCACCGCCAGGTGCCGGTGCGTGTGACTGTCGCGCCGATCCCGTTCTCGTCCTATGCGCGGGAGCAGTATCGGAAGTAGCGGTTTCTCCGGATGTCAGCCCGGTATCCGCATCGCCGCTTTTTCTGGCAGAATAGCCAGTCGAGCCATTCGCAGCCCGACCCTCTATCCGGCGCGAGTGACTTCCTTAGAGCTTTCGTGCCGAGTGTGCCCCCACGCTCACGGCTAGCGGTTCGCCACCCAAATATGTAATCGGAGAATTGTGGCTGTCAAAATTCGTTTGAAGCGTCTCGGAAAGATCCGCGCGCCCTACTACCGCATCGTCGTTGCCGACTCGCGCACCAAGCGCGATGGTCGTGTCATCGAAGAGATCGGTAAGTACCACCCCACCGAAGAGCCCTCGTTCATCGAGGTCAACTCCGAGCGTGCCCAGTACTGGCTCAGCGTCGGTGCTCAGCCGACCGAACAGGTTGCCGCGCTGCTGAAGCTTTCGGGCGACTGGGGCATTTTCAAGGGCGAGAAGGGTGCGAAGAGCACCATCCGCACCAAAGAGGCGCCTGTTGCATTCGTCGCTGACGAGAAGAAGAAGCCTGTGCTGAAGCCGAAGGCCGAGAAGCCCGCGCCGAAGGCGGAAGAGGCTCCGGTCGAGGAGGCGCCTGTCGAGACCCCTGCCGCTGAGGAAGCGGCGTCGGTCGAGCCCGTCGCGACCCCTGCGGACAAGGCCCCGGCCGAAGACGCTGCTGCTGAGGCTCCTGCCGAAGAAACTCCCGCTGCGGATGCCGACGAGGCCCCCGCAGCCGAAGCCGACAAGGCGTAAATATGCTCGCATCCGCTCTCGAACACCTGGTCAAGGGGATCGTCGATCACCCGGACGATGTTCAGGTGGATTCGAACAGCTCACCGCGTGGTGAGGTCCTCGAGGTGCGCGTGCACCCCGAGGACCTCGGCCGCGTGATCGGCCGTTCCGGCCGCACCGCAAAAGCTCTCCGCACGCTCGTCACGGCTTTGGCCGACGGTGCGCGCGTGCGTGTCGACGTCGTCGACACCGACGAGGCGTGACCGAGCACAAGGCTCCGCGCGCCGGCACGTCAGCCCCCAAGCCAAGCTCTGCGCAGGTGCGGGTTGGACGTCTTACCAAGGCGCACGGTCTCAAAGGTGCGCTGAAGGTCGAGCTCTATACCGACGACCCCGAGCGCCGCTTTCGCCCCGGAGCTGTTTTCACGCTCCAGGTTCCGACCTCGTCACCGTGGCACGGCAAGACTCTCGAGCTTGCCGAGCTGAAGTTTTACAACAGCCACCCGGTCGCGTTCTTCCGGGGTGTGGATGACCGCACGGCCGCCGAAGTGCTGGTCAAGGCCATCCTGTGGGTCGATCAAGACCCGACGGAGCTGCCGGACGAACCCGACGCCTGGTACGACTACCAGCTGGTCGGTCTGCGTGTTCTGCGCGACGGCGTCGAGGTGGGTCAGGTCGCTCGCGTGGATCACTTCCCCGCGCAAGACCTTCTCGTCGTCGCGACACCCACGCGCGGCGAGGTGCTCGTCCCCTTCGTTGCGGCCATCGTGCCCGCTGTCGATATCACCGCCGGTACGGTCACGGTCACCCCGCCGATCGGTCTCTTCGAGGACCTGCCCGACGAGCCGGAGGATCCGGCTGCAGGCTCCGCGCCCACTGACTGACGGGCACGGGCAGGGGCCGCCGGTACGCTGAACCCGTGCGCATCGACATCGTCACGATCTTCCCGGAGTTCTTCTCCGTGCTCGACGTGTCCCTGCTCGGCAAGGCCCGCAAAGATGCGGTTCTCGACATCCGCATCCACGATCTGCGCGACTTCACGCACGATCGGCACCGCACCGTCGATGACACCCCCTCCGGCGGTGGAGCAGGCATGGTGATGAAGCCGGAGCCCTGGGGAGAGGCACTCGACGCCATCCTGGGTGCGCCGGATCACGCTGCGGCCCCCAACCCGGCGGCCACGATCATCTTCCCTACCCCCGCCGGTGAGCTCTTCAGTCAGCCGCGCGCCCGCGACCTCAGCGCCCGCGAGCACCTCGTGTTTTGCTGCGGCCGCTATGAGGGCATTGACCAGCGCGTCATCGACTATGCCCGCACGCGGGGCGAGGTGCTCGAGTTGAGCCTCGGCGACTACGTGTTGAACGGCGGTGAGGTCGCCGTGATGGCGATGATCGAGGCTGCCGGCCGTCTTATCCCCGGTGTCGTCGGCAACCCCGAGAGCCTGGTTGAAGAGAGCCACGAAGACGGCCTACTCGAATACCCGAGCTACACGAAGCCCGCCATCTGGCGCGACCGCGAGACGCCGCCGGTGCTGCTCAGCGGCAACCACGGAGCGATCGCCGCATGGCGCCGCGAGCAACAGCTGGAGCGCACCCGGCGCGTGCGGCCCGAGTTACTCCCCGGCGAATAGTCTCGTCGGAGTCGGTCTAGCTCGACCGCGCTGTCAGGATGAGCGGCCCGTCGTCGGTGATGGCGACCGTGTGTTCGATGTGGGCCCCACGTGATCCGTCGACCGAGCGCAGGGTCCAGCCGTCGTCGTCGGTGTAAATCTCGTCGGTGGTCTGCAGGAACCACGGCTCAATGGCGAAAACGAGTCCAGCGCGCAGCGGGAGTCCGCGCTTGCGACGACCATCGTTGGCAATGTGGGGGTCGCCGTGCATTTCGCGCCCGACTCCGTGCCCGCCGAAGTCCAGGTTGACGCTGAGTCCGGCCGCATGGGCGACATCACCGATTGCAGCGGAGATGTCGCCGATCTTGTTCCCGACGACTGTGGCCGCGATCCCGGCATCGAGAGCCCGCTGCGTGACCTCGATCAGTCGCGTGTCTTCGGGTCGTGGGGTGCCCACTGAGACCGTGATCGCCGAATCGCAGACCCAGCCGTCGACCTTGGCGGCGAAGTCGAGAGACAGCAGGTCGCCATCCTGAAGTACGTAGTCGTGGGGAAGGCCGTGCAGCACAGCATCATTGACCGAGGTGCAGATGACCTTGCCGAAAGGAGACCCGCCGAACGACGGGTGGTAGTCGATGTAGCAGCTCTCGGCTCCGCGTTCACGGATCATCTTGTGCACGAGAGCGTCGATCTCGAGAAGGTTGACGCCCACCGCTGCAAAGTCGCGCGTGGCCTCAAGCACACTCGCCACGAATGAGCCGGCGGCCCGCATCTGGTCAATTTCGGCGGGCGTGCGTATCTCGATCATCGAACGAGCCTACTGGCCGGATGCCGCGGCAGCAGCCTCGACCAGGGTCTCGCCAACAGCATGCGGGCTGAGCCGCACGACATCCCCGACGACGATCACCGCGGGTGACTTCACAGAGCGCTCGGCGGCCAGCGAGGCGATGTCGTCGAGGGTCCCGATTGTGACCCGCTGTTCGGCGCTGTAGCCGCTCTCGATGATCGCTACGGGGCACGAGCCGCCGCGCGTACCCGCAGCCAGAGCTGACGCTGTCTGCGCGAGCGCGGTGACGCCCATGAGAAGCACGAGTGTGTGGTCGCGCCCGCCCGGAGCATCGGCAATACCTTCGTGGCCGGTCACGACGGTGAAACCGGCCGCAACTCCACGATGCGTGACGGGGATGCCTGCCGCCGCGGGCACCGAGATCGCGCTCGTAATGCCCGACACGACCTCCACCTGGATGCCTGCCTCCTGGCAGTGCAGAAGCTCTTCTCCTCCACGGCCAAGCACGTAGGGGTCGCCGCCTTTGAGGCGCACAACCCGGTGTCCGGCCTGCGCGAAGGTGACGAGCATCCGGTTGATCTCGGCCTGGGGCACCGGGTGGTGGCCGGGCAGCTTGCCCACGTCGACGATTGTCGCCGAGGGCGCGAGTTCGTCGAGTACCGGACGGGCGCCCAGTCGGTCGGCGACGATGATTGTCGCGCTGTCGATGAGGTCGCGTGCCCGCCTCGTGAGCAGCCCCGGATCGCCCGGTCCGGCCCCGACAAGGGCGACTGTTCCGTCGCGCTGGGGTTCGCGCACGCGTGTGGATGCGGTGCTCGTCGCCGCGGTGTCGCGTACGGCCTCGCTGACCGTGGCTCCTGCTGCAGGGCGATGCCGCTGCGTCGGGAGCTCGGCCGTGCGCAGCAGGGCCTGTACGGCATCCCGCACGGCCATGGCACGCCTCGGGTCACCGCCCGCCGTGATGGCCACGGTGACGTCGTCGTGTCGTGCGACGGCCGGTGTCCACGCTGACGAGGCGCGATGGTCGTCGGCGCGCACGCACCAGATGCGCGCTGCCTCCGCATCGGCGGCAACGCGGTCGTCAACAGCCCGGATGCCCGTTGCCGTTTGCACAAACCACGCCCCGTCGAGGTCTCCCGCGGCATACTCACGCTGCCGCCAGGTGACCGCGCCTGTGGCGACCAGCGCGGCGGTTTCGACCGCAAGTTCGGGTGCGATCACCGTCACCACGGCGCCCGCGGTCAGCAGGCCGCTCGCGCGGCGTGCGGCGACGGCTCCGCCGCCTACGACGACGGCGAGTCGCCCATCGAGCCGAAGGGCGACCGGGTATACAGCGGTGGTCATAGGAGGTACCTCATCGCGGCGACACCCCGTAAAGTCCGCGGCGCCGGAGTAGTCCGCGCTCGATGGGTCCGAAAATCAGGAGCTCAACGGTGACGCCGATTGCCAAGATCACGAGGATCGTGGCAAGTACGCCCGCCATGTCGGCGAGTTGGCGACTCTGATCCAGCATGCCGCCGAGG
Source organism: Pseudolysinimonas sp. (assembly GCA_035554115.1). Taxonomy (GTDB): domain Bacteria; phylum Actinomycetota; class Actinomycetes; order Actinomycetales; family Microbacteriaceae; genus CAXTSE01. The sequence goes on from DATMIW010000074.1 coordinate 73,306, forward strand.
CCGAGGCCTAGGCCGGTCGAGATGATTTCAGCGGCCATCAGTGAGCGCCACGAGAACGCCCAGCCCTGTTTCAGGCCCCCGAGAAAGCCGGGAAGGGCCGCGGGCAGAGCGATAAGCATTGCCGATTCAAGGCGTGATGCACCGAGCACCCGTCCGACGCGACGCAGCTGCGGTGGCACCTGGTCGATGCCCGACACAAGGCCGTTGGCGATTGATGGCGCCGCACCCATGATGACGACGAAGTAGGCGGTGGCATCTGAGATTCCGAACCAGATGATGGCAGGGGGGACCCAGGCCACAGACGGCAGGACCTGGAGGCCAGAAAGTAGCGGGCGCAGCGCGCGACGGGCCAGCGGCACTTCGGCCAGGATCAGCCCGAGCGGCGCCCCTATCGCGAGAGCCAGAAGGAAGCCAAAGCCCCCGCGTTCGACGCTGGTGGCGACGGCTTCCTGGATGCGGCCAGAATCCCACGCGCTGCCGAATGCGCCCAGCACGTCGAAGGGCCCGGGGTAGAGGTCGGGCCGTGGCTTCACGACAACGGTGACAAGCTGCCACACGGCGATGAGGCCGATGAGCAACACCACTGTCGGCGCTGCCGCAGACACAATGCGCCGCCCCAGACTCTTCTGCGTCACCACATCGGTCTGCAGGGCGTCGAGCCCGGCAGACAGCGTCCGCAGATCGGACTCGGACGTACCCGGAGTCCCCGCTGAACCGTTCGTCACAGTCGTCGTCTCAGGCGGCATTTCGTCGGATCTCTCGGCGCAGGTGTTCGGTGATTTCGATGGCGAGCGCCGAAACCTCGGGGGATTCGATGCGGCGCGGTCCGGTGTCTTCGATCTGCCACTCGCGGGCGATACGACCCGGTCGCGACGACATAAGAAGCACGCGCTGCCCGAGCCGCGCAGCTTCGCGCACATTGTGGGTGACGAACACGATGGTGCGGCCGGTCGCCCGCCACACCTGCTCAAGTTCTTCGTGCAGCAGGTCGCGCGTAATGGCATCGAGCGCGGCGAAGGGCTCATCCATCAGCAACACACTGCGATCTTGCGCGAGCGCACGGGCCAGGGCGACGCGCTGCCGCATCCCGCCCGAAAGCTCATGCGGTCTCTTCTTGGCGGCATCGGCGAGGTTCACGGTGTCGAGAAGTTCGAGCGCCCGCTCACGCCGCTCGCGCCGCGGAACCCCGCGCAAGCGCAGGGCCAGCTCCACATTGCGTGACGCCGACAGCCACGGCAACAGAGCGGACTCCTGGAACATCATCCCCGCGTCACCCTCCAGCCGGATGCTGCCGGTTGTCGGTTTGTCGAGCCCCGCGATCAGGTTCAAGAGGGTCGACTTGCCGCATCCGGATGCGCCCAACAGGCACACGAACTCGCCGGGCTGGATGTCGAGGGTCACGTTTTCGAGCACGGGTGCCGCCGTCGCCTCGTACCGCTTGCCGACTCCCGAGAGACGGATCGCCGGAGCGACCTCGCTCTCGGCGAGCGGCCCCGCCGTCTGGCCAGAAGCGCCAGAGACAGCAGCGCCAGACACAGCAGCGCTCGGGGCGACGGACGACACCGTGCTCATATGACTAGTCCTGCCCCAGCTTGCCGGCCGAGATCGGCTCTTGACCGTCCTCGGTGAGCAGTGCGTTGACCAGGCGGAAGTCGAACAGGCCCGTGATGTCGCCATCGGTGCCCGTTCCGGCGTCAACTGCGTGCTTGACGAGCTTCGGGAAGGTGGATGCGACCGGGTCGAGCGAGAAGCTGACCTTGGTGAGCGCGCGCTTGATGACCTCGTCGGCGAGCGGCTTGCCTGTGTCGGCGGTGAGGCGATCGTTGATGACCGCGCCGGCCTTGTTCGGGTTCTTGTTCAGCCAGTTGATGGAGGCAATGTGCCCCTTCAGCAGGGCAGTCACCGTCTTGGGGTGCTCAGCCAGGAACTTCTTGTTGACGAGCAGCACGGTGGTCGGGAAGTCGCCCTTCGGCCACAGCGAGGCCTCATCGACAAGCACATGGGCGCCGCCGTCGATCACGAGACGCGAAACCCACGGCTCGGGCAGCCAGGCACCGTCGAGCTCGCCCTTTTGGAAGAGCGTGAGCGTGTCAGCGTTTTCGGTCGGCTGGATGGTGACATCGCCGCCACCCGAAATGCTGGTCTTCAGGTCGTGGTCGGCGAGGTAAGAGCGCAGAGCCACATCCTGGGTGTTACCGAGCTGCGGGGTCGCGAGGGTTGTGCCCTTGAGGTCGGCGACCGATTTGATGCCGTCGCGCACGACCAGCGCCGCGCCTCCGGTTGTGGCGCCGGCGACGATGACCGCCGACTCGCCCTTGCTCTTGATGTAGCTGTTGATCGCGGGGCTCGGGCCGATGTAGGCGGCGTCGATGGCCCCCGCGCTCAGCGCCTCGATTGTCGCCGGTCCGGCGTTGAAGATCTGGGTCGTCAGCTTGGTCTTGCCAAGCGAGTCTTCGAAGAAGCCCTTTTCGAGCCCGACGAGGGCGGGAGCGTGCGTGACATTGGCAAAGTATCCCAAACGCAGTTCGGCAGCAGGCTTCGTGTCGTCGGTCGCGGTAGCGGTCGGCGCGGGTGCGCTGGGGGCGCATCCCGCGAGGAGCGCTGCGACGACTCCAAGGACGGCGAGGGATGCGGCGGTACGGCGTTTCATTGCGGGGCCTCCGGGGTTGTGAGTGATGTGAGTGATGTGAATGTGATGTTGCTGGGTCAATCGGGCACGATCGCCGCGGCCAGGGTGGCCCCGTCGTTCGGGTCGATGACGAGGAACGCGCCGGTACGCCGGTGCGCTGAAAAGGTATCGATTGGCAGGGCTGCGGCGAGTTTCAGTTCGGCGCGGCCGATGTCGTTCACCACGAGGGTGTCGGCGGGCTCGTTCTCGAAAGTGTCGAGGTTGCGGCGGCTGGTGACTGCCGTCACAAGTGCCGCGACCGTGGACGTGCCGTGTTTCACCAGCACGCGGTCGCCCGCGTGCACCGGGCGGGCGTCGAGCCAGAACAGGTCGGCCGTGACCTCGCGGGTGAGGGCCGGGCCGTGGTCAGCGAGCGTGATCAGGCTGCCGCGGGCGGCATCCACCGCGTCGGCGAGGCGCAGGGTGACCGAGAGCGGCGCACGGGCCTCATCGAGGGCACCGTCGGCGGTGTCGATGCCGATCACCGAGGTCTGCACGCCCGAGGGATGCACCGTCACACGGTCGCCGACGCGCACGCTGCCCGAGGAGATCTGCCCGGCGAAACCACGGTAATCACGGAACTCGTTCTCGTCGAGACCGGGAGCGAGGCCCCCCTGCGGGCGGATGACGAGCTGCACTGCGAAGCGCAGATCGTCATCGCTCGAGCCGTGCTCAACGCGGTCACCGATGTTCAGTTCGTCAATCGACGGGAGGGATTCGAGCAGGTGCAGCAGGCTGGGCCCGGTGTACCAGGGGGTGCGCTCCGACACCTCGACGATGTTGTCGCCTTCGAGCGCCGAGATCGGGATCACATGGACGCCTTCTATGCCCAGGCTCGCAGTTGCCGCGAGGACATCCCGCTCCACGCTCTCGAACGCGGCCTGGTCGTAGTCGAGCAGGTCGATCTTGTTAACAGCGATGATGACGTGCGGAACCCGCAGCAGGTGCACGACCGAGAGGTGGCGACGGGTCTGCTCGAGAACTCCGGCACGCGCGTCGATGAGCATGATGACGGCGTCGGCGGTCGCCGACCCGGTGACCATATTGCGCGTGTACTGCACGTGCCCGGGGCAGTCGGCGAGGATGAAGCTGCGCGCGCCGGTTGTGAAGTAGCGGTAGGCGACATCGATCGTGATGCCCTGCTCGCGTTCGGCGCGGAGGCCGTCGGTGAGCAGCGCGAAGTCGAAGCCGGTGCCGGCCGCGAAGCCACGTTCGACCGAGGTGCGGGCGACGGATTCGAGCTGGTCGGCGAGGATCGCCTTGGCGTCGTGCAGCAGGCGGCCGACGAGCGTCGATTTGCCGTCGTCAACGGATCCGGCTGTCGCGAAACGGAACAGCCCACCGGATGCGCGCGCCAGCAGCGGTGCCTCGAGCGCATCCAGGGCCTCGGGAACGTCCAGAGTGGAGGAGGAGCTCATTAGAAGTACCCGTCTTTCTTGCGGTCTTCCATCGCGGCTTCGGAAATCCGGTCATCGGCGCGGGTGGCCCCGCGTTCGGTGATCGTGGTCTGGGCGACTTCCCGCACGATTGACCCGAGGTCGGTGGCGTCGGATTCGACGGCTCCTGTGCAGCTCATGTCGCCGACCGTTCGGTAGCGCACGCGGCGCGTTTCGACAGTTTCGGCATCCGTCGGCTGGGAGACCTCGCCGACCGCGCGCCACATTCCGTCGCGGCGGAAGACCTCGCGCTCCTGGGCGAAGTAGAGACCGGGGAGTTCGATGCCCTCGCGCTCGATATAGCGCCAGATGTCAAGCTCGGTCCAGTTGCTGATCGGGAACGCCCGCACGTGCTGGCCGACAGTGTGGCGCCCGTTGTAGAGGTTCCACAGCTCGGGCCGCTGGTTCCGCGGATCCCACTGCCCGAATTCGTCGCGCAGCGACAGGATGCGCTCTTTCGCGCGAGCCTTGTCTTCGTCGCGCCGCGCCCCACCGAATACTGCGTCGTGCTTTCCAGCGGCTATCGCGTCGAGAAGGGGACGCGTCTGCAACGGGTTGCGGGTGCCGTCCCGACGCTCCTGCAGACGACCGTCGTCGATGTAGTCCTGCACCCTCGCGACCTCGAGGCGCAGGCCGAGTCGCTCGACTGTCGCGTCACGGAAGGCGAGAACCTCGGGAAAGTTGTGCCCCGTGTCGACGTGCAAGACGGGAAACGGCACGCGCGCTGGCCAGAACGCCTTCGTCGCGAGATGCAGCACCACGACCGAGTCTTTGCCGCCTGAAAACAACAGCACGGGTCGCTCGAACTCCGCAACGACCTCGCGGATGATGTGGATCGCTTCGCTTTCGAGCTGCGTCAGGTGGTCGAGGGTCGCCGTCGCGGAAACGGGGGTCGCGGAAACGGTGGATGCGGCGCTCATATGTGCAGACCGCATTCCGTCTTCGACAACCCGGCCCAGCGTCCGGCGCGCGGGTCTTCGCCCTCTGCCACAGGCTTCGTGCACGGCTCGCAGCCGATCGACGGGTAGCCGTTCGAGAGCAGCAGGTTGACCGGCACCGCATGAAGGGTCGCGTAGTTGATCAGATCGTCAAAGGACCAGGAGGCGAGCGGGTTGATCTTTACCAGACCGTTGCGCTCGTCGAAGGTCACCAGGGGAGTGTCGGCGCGGGTCGCTGCCTCGTCGCGACGGACGCCGGTGAACCAGACCTCGTATCCGCCCAGGGCGTCGTGCAGCGGCTCCACCTTGCGGAGGGCGCAGCACAGCGTGGGGTCGCGGCTGTACAGCTTGGCGCCGTATGCCGCATCCTGTTCGGCCACCGTCTGCTTGGGCAGCACGTCGACGACCCGCACGGGCAGCGCGCGCGCCACCTCGTCACGCGTGACGCGGGTTTCGATGAAGTGGTAGCCCGTGTCGAGGAACAGCACGTCGACATCGGGAAGGGCCGAGGAGACCAGGTGCGGCAGAACCGCGTCGGCCATCGAGCAGGCGACGGCCACGGAGTCGACACTGAAGTTCTCGGCAACCCAGGCGATCACCTCGGCGGCTGTTGCTTCGCCGTCGCCATGCCCGAGCAGCGCGGCACCCTGTTCGGCGAGGGAGCGCAGCTCGTCAGTGGAGCGGCGTGTTGTCAGTCGGGGGGCGAGTGTCGTTGTCATTGCAGTGACCCTTCCTCGGCGCGGTGGGCCCAGGTGGCGAAGGCTTCGCCATCCTGTCGTTCCTCGACGTAGCGGTGCACGAGACGCTCGACATAGTCCGGCAGATCTGCGGCCGTCACTTTGAGGCCGCGGACTGTGCGACCCAGTCCCGCCTCGTCACGCGTTGTCGACGCGAGGCCGCCGCCCAGGTGCACCTGGAAACCGGGTGTTTGACCCCCCGCACCATCGGGCAGCAGCTGCCCCTTCAATCCAATATCAGCTGTCTGGATGCGCGCACAGGAATTCGGGCAGCCATTGATGTGCAGGCTGATCGGGTCGCTCAACTCGAAGCCCGCGAGTCGGCGCTCCAGCTCGTTGATGGTGTCGGTCGCGGTCTGCTTGGTCTCGACGATCGCGAGCTTGCAGAACTCGATGCCTGTGCAGGCGATCGTTGAGCGGCGGAACAGGCTCGGTCGAGCCGAGAGGCCGACATCGTCGAGGGCCGCAATCGTGGCCTCGACCCGGTCTTGGGGAATGTCGAGAACGACAAGCTTCTGGTGCGGAGTCGTACGGATGCGCTGCGAGCCGTTCGCCTCGAGAATGTCGGCGACTTTGAGCAGCGTCGAGCCGGAGACGCGGCCCACAAACGGTGTGACGCCGATGTAGAAGCGGCCGTCTTTCTGCTTGTGCACGCCGACGTGGTCGCCGGGCGAGGTCGGGCGCGGGGCTGCCGGGCCGTCGGGCAGAGGCGAGCCGAGGTACTCGGTTTCGAGAACCTCGCGGAACTTCTCAGCACCCCAGTCCGCCAGCAAGAACTTGAGTCGCGCCTTGTTGCGCAGGCGACGGTAGCCGTAGTCGCGGAAGATCTGCGTCACGCCGACCCAGACTTCTGAAACGCGCTCGGGAGCGACCCAGGTGCCCAGGCGCTCGGCGAGGCGCGGGCTGGTCGACAGACCGCCGCCGACCCAGAGGTCGTAACCGATGCCGAGATCGGGATGCTGCACCGCCACGAAGGCGACGTCGTTGATTTCGTGGACGACATCCTGGCTCGGATGCCCGGTGATCGCGGTCTTGAACTTGCGCGGCAGGTTGGCGAGCTCCGGGTCGCCGATGTACTTCTCGGTGATCTCGTCGATCGTCGCGCTGGGGTCGATCAGCTCGTCGGCGGCAATGCCGGCAACGGGGGAGCCGAGCACAACGCGCGGAACGTCGCCACATGCTTCGGTCGTGCCGAGGCCGACGGCTTCGAGACGGCGCCAGATCTCGGGCACGTCTTCGACGCGGATCCAGTGCAGCTGAATGTTCTGGCGGTCGGTCAGGTCGGCGGTGTCCCGACCGAAGTCAACCGAAATCTGCCCGATAACCCGCAGCTGATCGGTGCTGAGCTGCCCGCCGTCAATGCGGACGCGCAGCATGAAGTATTTGTCTTCGAGCTCATGCGGTTCGAGTGTCGCGGTCTTGCCGCCGTCGATGCCGGGCTTGCGCTGGGTGTAGAGCCCCCACCAGCGGAAGCGACCGTGCAGGTCGGTCGGGTCGATCGAATCGAAACCGCCGGCGGCGTAAGTGTTCTCGATGCGGGCACGAACTTCGAGGCCGCCGTCTTGCTGCTTCCATTCCTCGTTGCCATTAAGAGGGGCCGTGCCGTCGACCTTCCACTGCCCGTTCGGGCGTGCGGGAGGGGCCGCAATGCGGCGCGTCACCTTGGTGTCGTCGAGAGTCATCTGTCCCCAATCAATCTTGACGAGATTACGTGGGTAACGAAGGCAGCTCTACCGGGACTGTCACCGGGATTCACGACGCGTAGTGTTACGTCACATTTCGTCGCGGAACGTCACAAGCTGACGCATTTATGGGCTGCTCGGATGCCGTCGGGCCCCTAAGCGGTGCGGTAGCGATCGAGAACGATGCCCACAAGTTCGGCGGGATCCGCGTCGCCGACAGCGAGCAGGGGTGCCGTGATCACATCCGCGCCACCCTTCTCGGCGAGCGACTGGAAGTATCCGGGCGCGAGCAGGTAACTGGCGGCCACGATCCGGGCTTCGGGATCGTCGCGGCGAATCTCGGCGACATGGGCGTCGAGCCGTGGCTCGGCGGCCGAGAGGAACGCGAGCGAAACCTCGCGACCCAGCCTGGCGGATAGAGCCTCGGCAGTCGTGCGGCAGTCAGCCACCGCGCGTGCGTCGCTCGATCCTGCGGCGACGAGCACGATTCGGGATGCCGGGTCGGCGAGGTCTGAGACCGCAGCTTCCAGCCTCCGCACCAGCAGGTCCACGAGCGAATCGTGCGGGCCCAACGCCGCGGTGAGGGTGACCGTATCGGCCGCTGTCGCCTTCGTGAGGTCGACATGGACGTGATAGCCGGCCGAAAGCAGCAGCGGCACGACGACGGCGGGCTGCCCGGCCGGGAGGCTCGCGAGCACGGTAGCCACATCCGGATCCTGCACGTCGACGTGCCCGAGACGCACCTCGACGTCGGGCAGAGCCGCAGCAACGGCCGCCACGAGCTCCTCGATGACGCGCTGCCCGTCAGGGGACGAGGTGCCGTGCGAAATCGCGACGAGCGCGGGCCGGAGAGAGGACATGTGCATATTGTCTTCTACCGGCGGCCTGCGCTGTGAACTCTCGGCTTGGCTCAGGACCTTCCGCATGGCAGAATGATCGATTGTGCCTGGCACGGCTCTGCCACAGGGGAGACCGTCACAGTGGGGCACCACTTCCTTTTCTTGAATACCTAACACGCGTTCGACCTGTGGCGGCCGCAAGAGAGCGAAATCTCATGCATATCCTCGACTCCGTCGACGCGGCATCGCTGCGTACCGACGTCCCGGACTTCCGCGCCGGAGACACCGTCAAGGTTCACGTCAACATCATCGAAGGCACACGCTCGCGCATCCAGGTGTTCCAGGGGGTCGTCATCGGCCGCTCGGGTGACTCGGTTCGCGAAACCTTCACCGTGCGCAAGGTCAGCTTCCAGGTGGGCGTCGAGCGCACCTTCCCGGTGCACTCCCCGGTGATCGACCACATCGAGATCGTCACGCGCGGTGACGTGCGTCGCGCCAAGCTGTACTACCTGCGCGCACTGCGCGGCAAGAAGGCGAAGATCAAAGAGAAGCGCGACGCGTAGTCGTCTCCGTATCTTCCGATCCCGGTCCCCTGTGAGGTGGCCGGGATCGCTCGTTAAGCCGGCGAGTCGAGGGCGTTACGCGAGCCGAAGTCGCGCTTATGCTTGCCGGGATGACGAATCATGAGGCACCCGGTGAGCGGGCCTACCCCGTTGACCGCCGGACCATTGAGGACCGGCTGGCGGCCGAGAACTCCGAGGCGGAAACCGTCGATGCAGACGACGTCGATACCGAGGACGCCCGGCGCGGTCGTCGCGGTGGTCGCCGTCGGGGCGCGGCGCGGTTTCTGCGCGATGTGGCCATCATCATCGTCGCGGCGATCATCATCTCCTTCCTCATCAAGACGTTCCTGATCCGCTCGTTCTACATTCCCTCGGCGTCGATGGAGCCCACGCTGTACAAGAACGACCGCATCATCGTGAATCAGCTGGTCCCCGATGTCACCCCTCTCGAACGCGGCGATGTCATCGTGTTCAAGGACCCCGGCAACTGGCTCGATCCCACGCCGGCTATCCAGCAGCCGCCGATTGTGGGATTTTTCGACTGGGCACTGTCCGTGGTCGGCTTGACGGCTCCCGATAGCAACGATCACCTCGTGAAGCGCGTTATTGGGCTGCCGGGCGACCATGTTGTCTGCTGCAACGAGTTCGGCCAGATGACCATCAACGGGGTGCCGCTCGAAGAAAACTATCTGCAGCTGCCGGCCGGCATCACCGCTGTGTCGAACGACCCCTTCGACGTCGTCGTGCCCAAGAACTCGCTGTGGGTTATGGGCGACAACCGGTACAACTCGCGTGATTCCCGCTACAACCGCGATAAGCCGGGCAATGGATTCGTGCCCTTCGACAATGTTGTCGGCCGCGCGATCCTCGTAAGCTGGCCAGCCGACCACTGGACCTGGCTCGACAATCACGAGTTCGTGTTCCGCGGGGTCGACGCGGGCAAGGCCAATGACACGGGAACCGATCAGACCGACGAGAGCAGTTCCCCCACACCGCAGACCACGACCGGCGGCGGCTGATGCCGTCGGCGCCCCCCACCCTGCGCGTCGAGCGCGAGCTGATGCGCGCCGGAGCGCGGCTCGTGATCGGATGCGACGAGGTCGGCCGAGGTGCGCTCGCCGGGCCGGTGGCGGTCGGCATGAGCGTCGTCCACGAGGGGACGCGCACCGCGCCTGAGGGTTTGCGCGACTCGAAGCTGCTGAGCGAGGCGCGGCGGGTGGAGTTGCAGCCGGCTGTCGCATCCTGGGCCTCTCACGCCGTCGGGCTCTCGTCGAACGAAGAGGTTGAGCGGATCGGCATCATCCAGGCTCTGGCGCTCGCGGCGACCCGTGCCCTGGAACTGCTGCGCGCCGACGGGGTGCCGGTGACGGATGCCGTGGTGCTTCTCGACGGATCTCACGATTGGCTCACCCCGGCCCTCCAGCAGACGGATCGGGCCCTGGGCCTGCGCGTCACCACGCGAGTGAAAGCCGACCGCGACTGCTCTGCGGTGGCCGCCGCCTCGGTGATGGCGAAGGTTCACCGCGACGAGCTGATGATCGCCGCCGACCCGGTGCACCCCGGCTACAACTGGACCGGGAACAAGGGTTACGCGAGTGCCGAGCACTATGCCGGGATCGACCAGCACGGGGTGTCCCCTCTGCACAGGTGGAGTTGGGTGAAGCGCCCCACACAGCCGACGCTTCTCGATCTGCCGGCATAGCCCGGCGAGGCTAGACTCGTCGAACAATGGACGACGACGATTTCGAGGACTACGACCGTGAGGTCGAGCTGGCTCTGTACCGCGAATACCGCGACGTTGTGGGGCAGTTCACCTATGTTGTCGAGACGGAGCGCCGGTTCTACCTGGCCAATGAGGTCACGCTTGAGCGGCACGACACCGAGCACGACTTCTATTTCGAGCTGCAGATGAACGACGTGTGGGTGTGGGATGTCTACCGCAACGACCGCTTCGTGAAGAGCGTGCGGGTGCTCACCTTCAAAGACGTCAACGTCGAGGTGCGCGGAGACAAAGACCTCGAGCTGCCCAAAGAACTAGCCCTCGACGAGTAACGCCCTCGCCGGTCGAGCTTGTCGAGACCCTAAGAAACCAACGCCGCAATCCCCGCAACAACGCTCGCCGCGGCGAGCATAAGCGCGATCGTCACCAGCACAATGTGCACGATCAGGAACGGCGTTGCCTTGCCCGCTTCATTTTTCGCGCGCGGGTCGCGGGCGACGCGGCGCAAGAAGTTGGGCCAGGCGATCACGTTGAAGGCGGCGTTCGCGAAGAGCAGGACGGCGAGCAAGACTGTCATGGCTCTATTGTGCGGGTTTCAGGGTCCCCCCCCAGCCAGGCCGACTCGTACTTGACCCCGTTTCGGGATGCGCGTCGCCCCGCTGTCTGCCCTGCCCGCGACGATCGTCGGCATGGCAGCAAAAGACGAGCTCGGGGTCCGCGGTGAGCGGATCGCCGAAAGGCATCTGGTGGCCCGCGGTTTCGAAGTGCTCGACCGCAATTGGCGATGCCCGCAGGGCGAGATTGACCTGGTATTTCGCGACGGCTCGGAGGTCGTGTTCGTCGAGGTGAAGACGCGCACGAGCGTGGCCTACGGGCATCCCCTAGAAGCCATCACCGCAACGAAACTGGGGCGCCTGCGACGCCTCGCCGGCAGCTGGTGTGAGGCGCATCCAGGGGCTGGTGCGATTCGCATCGACGCCGTTGGCGTGATTGCGCCGCGGAACCTGCCGGCGACTGTCGAGCATGTGCAGGGGGTGTTCTGATGGCAATCGGACGCGCCTACGCGGTGTCGCTACTCGGGCTTGAGGGGGCGATGGTCGAAATCGAGGCCGATATTTCTCGCAACCTTCCGGCGTTCGTGTTGATCGGCCTCCCCGATGCCGCTCTGGGGGAGGCGCGGGACAGGGTGCGAGCGGCCGCGCTCAACTCCGGTGTTCCGTTGACGACGCGCAAGCTCACAGTCAATCTGTCGCCCGCCGCGTTGCCCAAGCAGGGGTCGGCTTTCGATTTGGGCATTGCGATGGCGGCGCTCGCGGCAGATGGTGTGGTCTCAGCCGAGTCGGTGGCGCGCGTGGTGCACCTGGGTGAGCTGGGGCTCGACGGGCGGCTGCGACCGATGCGGGGCATCCTGCCCGCTGTTCTGGGAGCCGTGCGTGCCGGATTCGACACTGTCGTGGTGCCGCACGGCAACGCCGACGAGGCGGCGCTGGTGCCGAAGGTTCGTGTTGTTCCCGTGGCTTCTTTGCGTGATGCCGCGATTTTCCATGGCGCAGACCTCGCACCCAATCCCGTCGAACCGTTGCGTGCGCCCCAGCCGGTCGACGAGACGGATTCAACGGGCGACCTCGCCGATGTGATCGGCAATCGGGATGCCGTGGAGGCCATCCAGGTCGCGGCGGCTGGTGGCCACCACGTCTTCCTCCTCGGTCCTCCCGGTGCTGGCAAGACGATGCTCGCGTCGCGCCTGCCGGGGCTTTTGCCAGATCTCGACGCCGATTCGGCGCTCGAAGTCAGTTCGATCCGTTCGCTTGTTGGGCTGCCTGTTGGGGCAGCGCTTGTTCGCCGCCCACCGCTTGAGGCTCCCCACCACACCGCCAGCGCGGTGGCCATTGTCGGCGGCGGTAGCGGCATGATTCGACCGGGCGCGGCCGCGCGTGCCGCGCATGGGGTGCTCTTTTTGGACGAAGCTCCCGAATTCAGTCCGACAGCCCTCGACGCGCTCCGCCAGCCTCTCGAATCCGGGGTCATCACAATTTCGCGGGCGTCGGGCAGCGCGAGGTTTCCCGCACGGTTCCAGCTGGTTCTCGCGGCTAACCCCTGCCCCTGCGGCAATGCCGGATCACGCGATATCGAATGCAGCTGCACCTCGCTCGCGCGTCGGCGGTATCTCGGCAGGCTCAGTGGTCCGCTGCTCGACCGGGTCGACATTCAACTGCCGGTGCATCGCATCACGGGGGCGCAGTTGCGCATGGCGGACGATCGTCGCGATCAGGTCACATCGGCCTCGGCGCGTGCGCGCGTCGAAGCTGCGAGGGCCGTTGCAGCCGCTCGTCTGTCGGCAACGCCGTGGCGCCTCAATTCCCAGGTGCCGGGATCATGGCTGCGATCCCCGGCGGGTATTCCTCGAAGCGGATCAACCGCGGCACTCGATCGTGCCCTCGAGCGTGGAGGAATCACCATGCGCGGGTATGACCGGGTGCTGCGACTGGCGTGGACCCTCGCGGACCTCGACGGCGCAGATCGACCGACAGCCGACCATGTAGGGCGAGCGCTCCTTCTCCGGCGGGCAGCAGCATGAAGATCGCTGGACTGCCCGACGCAACAGTTGCGCCGTTGATCCGCGCGATTACCGACAACCACGACGACCCCGCTCGCATCGGGGACATGTTCGCGCGGTCGGCTTGGAGCGGTATCGCCGAGCCGGGGGACCGCGACGCCGGAATTCTGATCGCGGCGCTCGGGGCTCTCCCCGCTCTTGAATTGGTGACCGCGGGTGCCGATGTTCGCCAGCTTCTCGATGTCGTGAGCGATGCGGACGAGGCCGCGGCAGACCTGGGACCGAAGGTATGGACCGAGGCGCTCGCCCGCTGGGCGCCTCGGGTGTCATCAACTACAGCGTTGCGCGGCTTGACCCAGGCGGCGCGGTTCGGATGCCGACTATTGGCACCCGGCGACGAGCTGTGGCCGGAGGGCCTTGACGATCTTGGTGTCCACTCGCCGCCCGTGCTGTGGGTGCGAGGAAATCCTGCGCATCTTGCGACGCTCGAGAAGGCCATCGCGATAGTCGGTGCCCGAGCCGCCACGGCCTATGGCGAGCACGTGACAGTCGAGTCGGCAAGCGGCCTCGTGGATCGCGGCTTCGCAATTGTCTCGGGGGCCGCCTACGGAATCGACGGGGTCGCCCATCGTGCGGCGCTGGCAAGTCAGGGGACAACCGTGGCCGTTCTCGCGGGTGGCCTCGACAGGTTCTACCCGAGCGGTCATGAACAGCTGCTCACTCGGATCATCGATCGGGGTGTCGTCGTCGCCGAGGTCCCCTGCGGGACGGTACCCACTCGGTGGCGGTTCTTGTTGCGTAACAGGCTGATAGCGGCAATGAGCAAGGCGACAGTTGTCGTCGAAGCGGGATGGCGATCCGGATCTATCAACACCGCTGGGCACGCAGCCGACCTCGGTCGACCCATCGGCGCCGTGCCCGGCCCGGTGACGAGTTCGGCGAGCTCGGGGTGTCATCGCCTGTTACGTGAGTACCAGGCAATCTGTGTCACGAACGCCGACGAGATGGCGGAACTCGTCTCGGGGATGGAGACGAAAGCGCCCCCACGTTCCGATCCTGCAGAAGCACACGACGACACCCTTAAGGTGCGCCTGGCTCCGCGTCGAAACGCCGGAACGCCGTCGCATGCGACCGATCCGCCTCCGCCTCCGGTTCTTGAGCCGTCTCCGGAAGGTCGCCGAGTGCTCGACGCGCTCAGCGCGCGAAGTGCGCACGGTGTTGATCGCATCGCGGCGCTGTCGGGCCTCGCGACGGATCGCGTTCGCGCCGAAATGGGTGTGCTCCAGCTCGGCGGGCAGGTGCGAGAAACCGCGTCCGGATGGCTTCGCCGAGTTGTGTCTCGCGGAGCGACTGAAGAACAGTAATTCCCTTATTCGCGGTGGCCTCGTATGCTGTACAAAACGGTCAGATTGGGTGCACCTCTCATCTTTTGCATCCACGGCAAAGATGCCTGTCCCGAAAGGAAATTTCTATGACCCGCATACTCGTTATCAACGCTCATCCCGACCCCAGTCCTGAGCGCCTCGCTTTTGCTCTCACCGACGCCTACGTGCGCGGCGCCGAAAAAGGTGGCCACGAAATCCGGCGCGTCGAGCTCGCCAAAACGGGTTTTCCCCTCGTCACAAACACATTTGATGTCGAAGGGACGCCGCCCGACACAGTGACGGCGCTGCAGGACGACGTCACCTGGGCCGAGCACCTAGTGTTCGTGTTCCCACTCTGGATCGGCGGACCGCCGTGGCTGCTCAAGGCCTACTTCGAGCAGATCGGTCGCTACGATTTCGCCTTTGACCACGCCTACAAGCCGCTGCTTAAGGGACGATCCTCACGTTTTATCGTCACCTCGTCGTTGCCCACGATCATGTTCCGGGTGCTGTTCGCACAGTCGACAAAAGGTCTCATCCGCGCGGGCCTCTGGTCGGCGGGGATTCGCCCCACCCGGATCCTGTCGTTGGGTGCTGTCGAAACCGCTGACAAGGCGCCCTGGTTCGCCAAACTCGAGAAGCTCGGCGCCGCAGGAAAATGACGCCTGACCCCGCCAGCAAATGAGGCATCGAGCCGCCAGCACATGAGGCCCGGCGCCGCCGACATATAGAGGTCTGCGGCTAGCCTGGAAGGGATGACGACCCAGTTCGGTCAGTACGCGCCCCCCACCCACGTGGTGGCGCATCTCAGCGACACCCACCTCCTCGGCGGCGCTCGTCCCCTCTACGGAACCGTCGACACGGATGCACCGCTCGCCGCCGCGCTCGCGCGCCTGGAGTCGGGCGGCATCCGAGTCGACGCGCTCGTCATAACCGGAGACCTCACCGAACTCGGAGAACCGGAGGCCTACCGCCGCCTCCGCGAACTCGTGGAGCCGGTCGCCAAACGGCTCGGTGCCGAACTGGTGTGGGTTATGGGCAACCATGACGTACGTGCCGCCTATGCGGCCGAACTCCGGGGTGAAGCCACGGCGGACGCCGGCCCGCAGGACGTCGGCCCCCAAGACGTCGGGCCCCAAGACGCGGTGCACGAGGTCGCCGGATTGCGGATCATCTCGCTCGACACGACCGTGCCCGGTTACCACCACGGCGACATCCGAGAGTCCCAGCTTGAATGGCTGGCCGAGCAGCTTGCGGAGCCCGCTCCACACGGCACCGTGCTTGCCCTGCATCACCCGCCGATCCCGAGCTCGGTCGAAGTTATGGCCCTGCTCGAACTGCGAAACCAAGCCGCGCTGGCCAAGGTCATTCGCGGCCGCGATGTCCGTGCCATTCTCGGCGGCCACCTGCACTATGCAACTGCGGGGCAATTCGCGGGGATTCCCGTATTCGTTGCCGCGGGCAGTTGCTACGTCATCGACGCAGGAGCCGACCCAGCATCCCTCATCGGGCACGCGGCAGGCCAGACCCTCAGCCTCGTCCACATGAGACCGGGGGCCGTGACGACCTCCGCTATTCCCCTCGACGAAGGCACCAAGGTCGTCGACTTCCCGCCAGTCATCGTGCAGGCGTTCGCAGCCATGACGCCCGAGGCGCGGCTCGAAGCGTTCTCGAGCAAGACATCAACTTTCACGCGGGAGGAAGCCCACCGCATCGTCGCGGGCGAAACGGGAGCGCCGCAATGAAATGGCCGGATGCGATAACCGCCTACATGCGTCATCTCGACAGCGACCGTGGGTTCAGCGACCACACGCTGCGTGCCTATCGCGGCGATCTCGACGATCTGGCTCGATTCGCCGAACAGACGGGAGCCGAAACCACCGAGCAGATCGACCTCGAGCTGCTGCGCGACTGGCTCTGGCGCGCATCCGGAGCAGGTCTCGCCAAGTCGACCCTGGGCCGCCGGGCCGCAGCGGTGCGAGGCTTCACGAGCTGGCTTGTTCGCGTAGGTGCCGCAGATGCTGATGCCGGCGCACGACTGGTGGCGCCCCGGCCCGATCAGCACCTCCCACGGGTTCTGACGCGATCTCAGATCGACGGTGTGCTCGCTGGTCTCAGCGATCGCGCGGCGACTGACGATCCGATCGCCCGCCGCGATCTGGCCATCGTTGAACTGCTGTACGCCTCGGCGATCCGCGTCAGCGAACTTGTCGGGCTCAGGGAGGGAGACGTTGACCGATCCCAGCTGACCCTGCGAGTGCACGGCAAGGGAGATAAGGAACGCGTTGTGCCGTTCGGCGTTCCCGCGGCGCGTGCTCTTGAGAGCTATCTGACCGCGCGACCCGCCCTGGTCGCCGCGCGAACCGACGACACCGGAATGCTGTTCGTCGGGGCTCGCGGCGGTGCGATCTCTTCCCGCACGGTCTACCACCTCGTCGCGGGCCTGCTGCAGGACCTGCCCGGCACCGGACCATCGGGCCCACATGCCCTCCGCCATACAGCGGCCACCCACCTTCTCGACGGCGGCGCCGATCTGCGCGCCGTGCAGGAGATTCTTGGCCACGCGAGTCTCGCCACGACGCAGATCTACACCCACGTATCGGCAGAGCGTCTCGCCGAGAGCTACCGAATGGCGCACCCGCGCGCATAAGCCCGGTCACCTGCGCACCGGCAAAAGCACTGCCCGAGGCATATCGCCGAGGAACAGTAAGGGATTGACATATTCGCCATTGACGCGCGCCCCGAGATGCAGGCACGGTTGCGCGCAGTGACCGGGCTCGAGAGTCCCGATCACCTCGCCACGATGCACCGCGTCCCCTTCTGAGACCGTCGCGACAACAGGTTCATAGCTCGACAGCACCCCGCCCGGGTGCCGAATGCTGAGCACCGGACGATCGACGACAACCCCGGCGAAATGCACAACACCGTCGGCTGGAGCTCGCACTAACGACCCGGCAGGCGTGGCAATGTCGATGCCGCGGTGCCCTGCCCCATAGCTCGACGCCGGTGCGATGAACGGCCCCACGACCGGATGCGGTGCGGCGACGGGCCAGGCCCACAGTGCGGCGGCGAGGCCCACAGCCGCAATCCGACGAACAACCGCGATCCACGGGATTACCGACAGCTGGCGGCGACGAGCCACGGACAGTGCAGATGCGAAAGACAACATGCTGCTCATCGTGTCGGCATCCGGTGCCTACGGTCGCGGCTTGCAAGCGAATTGGGGAGGCCAGGCGCGCAACCGGCCAGGGGAGGGATGCGCGTCTGGCTTCCGGCTCCCGCGGCAGCCTCGCAGGGATCCGCGACCCCATCCCGCCGCGATCCTTGGTACACTCGACCTCGCATCCCACCTCGGTGGGGTGACTTCGCGTGCCATTTCGGCCATCGCATCCATTCAGTCGGTTTCAGAAACGCAGTGTGTTTTGCGCAATGCGTTTCAAAAAACCGCGGATGTGCGCCAGGCACTAGGGCTCGCACCGACCGGTGCAGCAATTCAACTGAGAAACGCCAAGGCACGCATGCGTGGTGAGGCAGAACAAGGAGAACGGCCATGGCCGTCGTCACAATTCGCCAGCTGCTCGACAGCGGCGTTCACTTCGGGCACCAGACCCGCCGGTGGAACCCGAAAGTTAAGCGCTTCATTCTGACCGAGCGCTCGGGCATCCACATCATCGACCTGCAGCAGTCGCTGGGCTACATCGACAAGGCCTACGACTTCGTCAAAGAGACTGTCGCCCACGGCGGCACCATCCTCTTCGTCGGCACGAAGAAGCAGGCTCAAGAGAGCATCTCCGAGCAGGCGCTCCGCGTCGGCCAGCCCTACGTCAACCAGCGCTGGTTGGGTGGTCTGCTGACCAACTTCCAGACGGTCTCCAAGCGCCTCGCGCGCATGAAGGAGCTCGAAGAGGTCGACTTCGACGACACCACCAAGGGCTTCACCAAAAAAGAACTCCTCATCAAGAAGCGCGAGCTCATCAAGCTGCAGAAGACCCTCGGTGGTATCCGCAACCTGACGAAGACCCCCAGCGCGATCTGGGTTGTCGACGCCAAGCGCGAGCACCTCGCGGTCAACGAGGCAACCAAGCTCGGGATCCCGATCATCGGCATCCTCGACACGAACGCCGACCCTGACGAGCTTCAGTACCCGATCCCCGGTAACGACGACGCGATCCGCTCGGTGGGCCTGCTCACGCGCATCATCGCCGACGCCGCCGCCGAGGGTCTCGTGCAGCGTCACTCGAAGCCCGACGCCGAGGGCAACGTTTCGGCCGTCGAGCCGCTCGCCGAGTGGGAAGCCGAGCTGCTCGGCGCCGACGCGGTTGCGACTGAGGTCTCGACCGACGAGGCAAGCTCGACCGACGAGGTCCCTGCCGACGAGGCTGCACCCGCCGAGGACGCTTCCGCCGCCAAATAGCGGCACCCGCACTACTCCCGCTCGGCAGCCGTGATCAGCGGCTGCCGAGCTCACACTTCTAGCCAGTGAGGAATACATCCATGGCCAACGTCAGCCTGGAAGACATTAAGGCCCTGCGCGAGCGCCTGGGCACGGGAATGATCGACACCAAGAACGCCCTCGTCGAAGCCGAAGGCGACATGGAGAAGGCCGTCGAGATCCTGCGCCTCAAGGGCGCCAAGGGCAACGCGAAGCGCGCCGACCGTTCCACGAGCGAAGGCCTCATCGCCGTCGCCGAGAGCGCAACAGCCGTCACCATGATCGAGCTGGCCTGTGAGACAGACTTCGTCGCCAAGAACGACAAGTTCGTCGCCCTCGCCGAGAAGGTCGTCGCGGCGCTCGCCGACTCCGGCGCCGAGACTGTGGAGGCGGCACTCGCCGTCTCGGTTGACTCCGGCACCGTCGGAAGCCTGATCGAAGACCAGGCCGCGACTCTGGGCGAAAAGGTTGAACTCCGTCGCATCGCCCGTATCGCCGGCGACAGCTTCGAGGTGTACCTGCACCGCACGAGCAAAGACCTGCCGCCGCAGATTGGTGTTGTCGTCGCGTACACGGGCTCGGATGCCGAGACCGCTCGCAGCGTGGCCCAGCACATCTCCTTCGCCGACCCGACGTACCTGGCCAAGGCCGATGTGCCCGAAGCCGATGTCGAAAACGAGCGTCGCATCGTCGAGCAGATCAGCCGCGAGGAGGGCAAGCCGGAAGCGGCTCTGCCCAAGATCGTCGAGGGTCGTCTCGGTGCCTACTTCAAGCAGGTCGCCCTGCTCGAGCAGGATTACGCCCGTGACAACAAGCTCAATGTCGGCAATGTGCTGAAGGATGCCGGTATCGCTGTGACCGGATTCGCCCGCTTCAAGGTCGGCGCCTAACACACCACAGATCAAAGGCCCCGCTCCCGAGCAATCGGAGCGGGGCCTTTGGCGTGCGAGCGTGGTCAGGCGCTTGCGGGCGGCGTGATCTGGGCTTCGGGCACGAGGGGTCCCGGGGTCATTGTCATCTCGAGGAGGACTGTCCGGGCCCAAACGATGTATTCGGAATCGGGGATTCCCACCAGGGCGAGGGTCGCGGCGACGCTTTCCGCGGCTCTCGTGGTGACCATCGACCGTTCCGGATGTAGGCCGTCTGCGGCGAACGCTTTGGTCCACACTTCGGAGTCTGCTTCGATCTTTGCGTCGAGTTCGGGGGTGCCGCTGACGGTGCTCCAACTCGCGAACGATGCGAAGAAGCGCATCGCGTCGGGGCTCCCGCCGCACAGAGCTCGAATATAGGCGCGATGCATTTTTCCGGGAATGTTCTCGGTGATGTCGAGGTGTGCTTCGACGCTTTGGCGGAAGTTGTCGAGCGCTTCGGTCAGCGTTGCAAGAAGGAGGCCGTCGCGGGTGGGGAAATGATGGGTAACGCCCCCTTTGGTCACGCCTGCGATCTCGGCGATCTCGGCGATCGACACCGCCGAACCTCGTTGGGCCATGAGGTCGGTTGCGGCGAGGAGAATCTTGGCTCGTGTGCGCTCGGCGTTTCTCTCGCGAGGCTTAGGTTCCATCCGCCCATGGTGCCACGCGTCGCGCTGAATGCTGTTACATCACGAGCAGTTTCGTAAACAAATCAGACGTATTGTCACGAGCGCGCGTTATGGGTCCGCGATATTTTCCTGCAAATCGATTGGCATCTTCAAGAAAACGGACGTATTGTAAACGTCACCGTTACGAAGGAGACATCAATGCCGATGACAACCAACAAAGAAAAAGCCGGCGCGAGGCTTGTCGAAGCGACGCGGGCTCTGGTTCCACTTCTTCGCGAACAGGCTGCCGCCATGGATCGGGAGGGTCGTCCCACACGGGTCGTCCTAGAGGCCCTCAACGACGCGCTGCTTTACCGCATCGATATCCCCGAGGAGTTCCGCGGTCTCGACGGGGTGAGGATTCCCGACCGGGTGAAAGCAATGTACGAGCTCGGCCGGGGGAACGGCTCCGTTGGATGGGGTGTCATCCAAAACAACTCGCTTGTTCGGTATCTGCGTGCGCAGACACGGTTGGACGAGCGTGCTCTTCGCGAACTCTTTGAGTTGGACCACGCCGGCCCCTTGGCATGTGGGGCCTTCTACAACCTGGACCATGCACTCGGCATTGGCGAGAAGGTCGACGGCGGGATGTCGGTCTACGGCTCCTGGTCGTTCTCAAGCAATATCCGGATCACGGCGTTCATGTTGCAAGGGATGACCTGGCAGGAAGGCGACAAGAGCATCCGGGGCTTCGCGCTGATCCCTCGTCAGGAGGCTGAGGTCGCCGATGATTGGAGGGTCACCGGCCTCATGGCAAGTAACAGCAACACGGCCTTCATCCGTCGCGACAAGAGCGTCTTCGTGCCCGAGTATCGGACGATGCCGGTGTTCGACGAGGACTTCCTTGAGGGTGCAGAGGAGTACCCCTACGACAGCATTGCGCTTGAGCTGGCGGGTATGGCGATCGGAATGGCATCCGCCGCCTACGAGCTCTTCGTCGACAAGGTCACACGTCGCGCGCCGTGGGGAATGCCCTACGAACTCATCCGCGACATGCCGACAGTGCAGGTCCTCGCGGCGCGCGCCCGCGCGGCGATCGATGTTGCGCTCGGCCGCCTCCTGCAAAACAGCGAGACGATTGAGCTCGGAGGGAAAGAGACGCCCCCTGACGTTATTGCCAGCGCCGACTTCGAGGCGATTTGGCTCTCGCATCAGATGCGCGACATTGTCGACCAATTGCGTCAGGTCATTGGTTCATCGACTCTCGCGGTAGACGACGCCATTGGACGCTATGCGCGTGACATTGATGCGCTGTGCCTGCACGTCACCTTCCGCCGCGACTGGGTCGACGAGACCCGCGGACGCGAACTCCTGGGCGCGCAGATGCACGGAGAAGTGTCTATGTCGACCTCAAAGGTGCAGCATGCGCCTCTTGAGCCGACAAACGTCATCGACGAGGACGAGTACACGGGTCAGCGAGTCGAGCTCGGAGCAATCTGAATGGTGGGGGCGCCTTGTGTGAGGAACGGGGTGCCCTCTGCTATCAGAGGTCCGGACGACATCGTCAGCTCGAGGAGAATGTTCCGTGCCCAAGCGAGATGTTCCGCATTCGGATCTCCAAGTCGCACCAGGACCACCCCCAAGCTCTCCGCCGCCCTCGTCGTGACCATCACTCTCTCCGGGTGGAGCCCGTCCGCCGCGAAGGCCGCTTCCCACCGGTCCGAGTCTTCCTGGATCTTCGCGTCCAGCTCAGGGGTCCCGCTCACCGTGCTCCAGCTCGCGAAAGATGCGAAGAACTGCATTGCGTCAGTGCTCCCTCCGCACAGCGCGCGAATATAGGCGCGAGTCAGCTTTCCGGGAGTGTTTTCGGTGATGTCGAGGTGTTCTTCGACGCCACGGCGGAAGTTTTCGATGGCCTCGCTCAACGCTGCGACCAGGAGGCCGCTACGACTGGGAAAGTGGCGCGTCACGCCGCCTTTGGTCACACCGGCGACGGCGGCGATCTCGGCCAGCGACACTGCCGAGCCTCGTTCGGCAATCAGATCTGTCGCGGCACGAAGAATTCTGGCTCGGGTACGCGCTGGATTTCTCTCGCGCGGGATCCGCTCCATCCGCCCATGTTGTCATGGGCCCCGGAGCCAGGTCACGCCGCCGCGGCGGCGGTCTACGGGCTGCTGCTCGAAAAGGAGCAGTCGGCGGCAATTGTGGACGACCCGAGTCTGATCCCGGCGGCGGTGACGGAG
>DATMIW010000075.1:0-10875 GCA_035554115.1 Pseudolysinimonas sp.
GAGCTGCGGGTGCAGCTGTCGATCGACGACGGTTTGACGCAGGACGAGGTGGATGCGGTGGTCGCCCGTCTCGGAGAGCGCTGGGCTGCTGACCCGCACATCCCCTCACGCGTCGACTCGATCGGCGTGGGAATCGAGCGCGTCGGCTGAGCCGCGTGCCTGACCCTTATGTGACCGGGCCGGTCCATTTCTCGCCGGGACCTTTGCCGATTTCGTCGGGGATCATCGAGGCCTCGCGGAAGGCGAGCTGCAGCGAGCGGAGTCCGTCACGGAGTGGTCGGGCATGCTGGTCGCCGACCTCGCTTGCGGCGGCCGTCACGAGGCCGGCGAGGGCGGTGACCAGCTTGCGGGCTTCGTCCAGGTCGATGTCGGCCGCAGCATCCGGATCATCGGCAAGGCCGAGCTTCACGGCGGCCGCGCTCATCAGGTGCACCGCAACAGTGTTGATCAGTTCCACCGCGGGCACGTCGCCGATGTCGCGCACGGCACCATCCACATCCACGAACTGCTCGTTCTCGCTCACGCGGCGTTCCTCTGCTAAGCTCATGCGGGCTCCGGGGCCAAATCCCCGGAACGGCAGCAATGCCAACGAAAGTGGAGAAATCCCACCCGTCGACCGCATCATCAGGTTATCGGGTCAGTACACACATCAGGTTCGCTTGCGAATCAGAAGGTCACTCCGCCGGGTTGTTCGCAGCCGGGCAGGTCAGAAATGGCGATCGGGTGACAGTTTTGCGTGTCTGAGTCATTTATGGCTGGGTCTCCTGCTTTCGTGAATTATCCGAAACGACAAAGGAGATACGCATCAGCGATCCCAGAACTAACGACCGCATCCGCGTTCCCGAGGTCCGACTCGTCGGCCCGAACGGCGAGCAGGTCGGCGTGGTCCGCATTGAAGACGCACTGCGTTTGGCGCAGGAGGCCGACCTCGACCTGGTCGAAGTTGCCCCCGAATCCAAGCCGCCAGTGGTCAAGATCATGGACTACGGCAAGTTCAAGTACGAGGCGGCGCAGAAGGCCAAAGAGGCCCGACGCAACCAGGCGAACACGATCCTCAAAGAGGTGCGGTTCCGCCTCAAGATCGACACCCACGACTACGAAACCAAGATGAAGCGTGCGCTGGGCTTCTTGCAGGCCGGCGACAAAGTGAAGGCAATGATCCTCTTCCGTGGGCGCGAGCAATCGCGTCCCGAACAGGGTGTGCGCCTGCTGCAGCGCTTCGCAGAAGATGTGCAGGAATTCGGCACCGTCGAATCCACTCCGATGATCGATGGCCGCAACATGGTCATGGTTATCGGCCCGCTCAAGAACAAGGCCGATGCGAAAGCCGAGGCCCAGGCCAAGAAGGCGCCTAAGCATCCGGCTCCCGAATCCACCCCCGCAGCGGTTCCCGCAGCGGCCACCACAGAGGAAAAAAATGCCTAAGCAGAAGACGCACTCCGGTGCCAAGAAGCGCTTTAAGCTGACCGGCTCCGGCAAGGTCATGAAGCAGGGCGCGGGCATGCGCCACAACCTGGAGAAGAAGTCCTCCAAGCTCACGCGTCGCCTCAACGGCGAGGTGGTTCTGGCCCCCCAGGACGCCAAGGTCATCAAGCGCCTTCTCGGCAAATAACCCGCTCTTCACCCTGAGAACAAGGATTAACTGAAATGGCACGTGTCAAAAGAGCGGTAAACGCCGCCAAGAAGCGCCGCACTATTCTCGAGCGGGCAGAGGGCTACCGCGGCCAGCGGTCGCGGCTCTACCGCAAGGCCAAGGAGCAGGTCACCCACTCCCTCGTCTACTCCTACCGCGACCGTCGCGCCAAGAAGGGCGAGTTTCGTCGCCTGTGGATCCAGCGCATCAACGCTGCGGCCCGTGCGAACGGCATCACCTACAACCGTCTGATCCAGGGTCTGGGTCTTGCCGGCATTGAGGTCGACCGCCGCATCCTGGCCGAGCTCGCGATCAACGAGCCCGCGACATTCGCCGGTCTCGTTGCCGCTGCGAAGGCCGCGCTGCCGACCGACGTCAACGCCAAGGTCGAAGCGTAGGTCTCGACAGGCTCGGCCACCGAGTCGCTGCTCAAGCACCGAAGGCGCGGAACCATCAGGTTCTGCGCCTTCGTCGTTTCATCGCCGCGTGTTCACCTCACGGTCGTACTCTCAGAGCATGATCGACAACCCGCGATCCCCGCGGGTGCGCGCGGTGGCGAAGCTCGCAAAACGCAGCGCCCGCACGGAAACCGGCCTGTTCCTCGTCGAGGGACCGCAGGCCGTCGCTGAGGCCTTTGCCTACCAGCCGAACGCGGTTATCGAGCTGTTCATGACCCCTGCCGCGCTTGACCGCCACTCCGACCTCGTTCGCGCAGCGGCTGACCTCGGTATTGAGGCTGAAGTCGTCAGCGAGCAGGTGCTCGACACCATGGCCGACACCGTCACCCCTCAGGGAGTGCTCGTCGTGTGCCGCCAGTTCGCTGTCACCGTCGCTCAGCTAGTTTCGGGTAAGCCGCGACTTCTGGCGATTCTCGAAGAGGTGCGCGACCCCGGTAACGCGGGCACGATCATCCGGGCCGCGGATGCCGCCGGTGCAGATGGAGTGATCCTGACCGGTCGCAGCGTCGACGCCTACAACCCGAAGGTCGTCCGATCGACGACAGGGTCGATTTTCCACTTGCCGATCGCCCAACACGGCACCCTCGATGACGCGCTGGACGCGGTGCGGGCCGCGGGCGTACGAGTGCTGGCCGCCGACATCAAGGGCATCGATTTGCCCGAGGTGAGGGGGGAACTGACCCAGCCCACGGCGTGGCTGTTTGGGAACGAGGCCCATGGCTTGCCAGACGAGGTTCTTGACCGTGCAGATCGGGTTGTAAGGGTGCCGATTTACGGCAAAGCGGAGTCGATGAATTTGGCGACCGCGGCATCCGTCTGCATATACGAATCGGCTTTCGCGCAGCGCTGAAGAAGCTTCGCGTAGCACGGTCGGGTGCAATCCGCCAGTCATTGACCCTTCGTGAGGACGGTGACACGGTGGGGTGATGGAGCCTCTGGTTGTTCTTGACGGCGTCAACAAATACTTTGGTGAGCTCCATGTCTTGAATGACGTGACGACCACCATCGCTCGCGGCGAGGTCGTCGTGGTGATCGGGCCATCGGGCTCTGGCAAATCCACGCTCTGTCGGGCCATTAATCGCCTCGAAACCATCGACAGCGGCACGATCACGATCGATGGCAAGCCGCTCCCCGCCGAGGGGGCGGATCTGGCCAAACTCCGTGCCGATGTCGGCATGGTGTTTCAGTCGTTCAACCTTTTCGCCCACAAGACCGTTCTCGAGAACGTCACCCTCGGGCCTCATAAGGTGCGGAAGAAGAGCAGGCGTGACGCCGATGCTCGCGGCATGGAGCTTCTCGAGCGGGTCGGGGTCGCCAATCAGGCCTCCAAGCTCCCATCCCAGCTGTCTGGCGGTCAGCAGCAGCGTGTCGCGATTGCGCGGGCTCTCGCAATGGACCCGAAACTCATCCTTTTCGACGAGCCGACGTCGGCTCTCGATCCCGAGATGATCACCGAAGTGCTGGACGTCATGGTCGGGCTGGCAAAAGACGGCATGACCATGGTTGTCGTCACTCACGAGATGGGATTCGCGCGCAAGGCAGCGAATCGGGTGCTCTTCATGGCCGACGGCCAGATTCTCGAAGAGGGCACCCCTGAGAACTTCTTCACGAAGACCCAGAGCCCTCGGGCGAAGGACTTCCTGTCGAAGATCCTGGCGCACTGATCGGTGCGCCAGACGCAGTACAGAGGGGACATCATGAGGTTACGCACAGCAATAACTGTCGGGGCGATTGCCGCGGCCGGGCTGCTCGTATTGAGCGGATGCACCGATTCGTCTGCACCATCCGGGGGAAACTCCCCGTCAGCAACAAGCGAGAAGGTGCCCTATGAGGCGGGCACCACGATGGCGAAGCTCGCCGACTCGGGCAAGATCACAATTGGCACCAAGTTCACGCAGCCGCTTTTCGGTCTGAACGGACCGAACGGGCCTGAAGGCTTCGACATCGAAATCGGGAAGCTCATCGCCGCCCAGCTCGATATCGCACCGGACAAGATCACCTGGGTCGAGACCGTGTCGGCAAACCGCGAGCCGTTCATTCAGAGCGGCGACGTCGACCTGGTCATCGCCACTTACACGATCAACGATGAACGCAAGAAGGTCGTTTCATTTGCGGGGCCGTACTACGAGGCCGGTCAGGACATTCTTGTCACCGCTGGCAACCCCGAGAAGATCAAGGGGCCCGAGTGGTTTACCGACCACCCCGACAAGACTGTCTGCACGGTGAGCGGATCGACCTCGCTGACCAACATCAAGAAGTACACGTCTAACATCCTCGAGGCTGCGGACTATGCGGACTGCCTGGAGCCGATTCGCACCGGCACCGCCGTGGCCCTGACGACCGACAATGTGATCCTCGCCGGTCTGGCATCGCAGAACGAGGGGGAGTTCGAGGTCCTGAACAAGCCGTTCACGCAGGAGCCGTACGGTATCGGCCTGGCACATGACGACACAGCGTTCCGGGACTGGATCAACAGTGTCCTGGAGCAGTCCTATAAGGACGGCAGCTGGGACGCAGCGTGGGAGTCGACGGCGGGCACCGTTCTCGACCTGCCGAAACCGCCGGCTGTAGACCGCTACTAGCGGCAGAGGCCCGGGCAACGCGATGGATGCGGTGATACAGAACCTTCCCCTTCTGTGGGGAGGCTTTCTGCGCACCCTCGCGTTGCTCGGCATCGCCGGTGTTTCGGCTCTTGTGCTCGGAGTGCTGGTCTCGGCCATGCGGCTGTCACCGATTGCGCCGCTGCGCACTTTTGGCACGGTGTACACGGAACTTCTGCGCAACACCCCCCTGACGCTTGTCCTGTTCGGCTTCGCCGTCATCGTCCCGTATCTCGGTCTGCAGCCGCGGGGGATGGGCTCACAGACGGCGTTCTTCATCCTCGCGGCGGTCGGCCTGTCGCTGTACACCTCTCCGTTCATTGCCGAGGCGATCCGATCGGGCGTCAATTCGGTCCCGGTCGGGCAGGCTGAGGCTGCGCGCAGTATCGGTCTCGGTTTCAGTCAGACGCTCGGCTTTGTGGTGCTGCCGCAGGCAGTGCGGGTCGTCATTCCGCCGATCATCAACGTGCTGATCGCTCTGACCAAGAACACCTCGGTGGCCGGTGGATTCTTCGTCGTCGAACTGTTCGGCGCGTCCCGCGCTGCGATCAACAACCGGGGGGATGAGGTGCTGGCGATCCTGCTTTCGGTCGCCGTCTTCTACCTCGTGGTTACCGTCACGCTGGGACGCGTCGCATCCATCGTCGAGAAGCGTGTGGCGGTGCTGCGATGAGCACGG
Source organism: Pseudolysinimonas sp. (assembly GCA_035554115.1). Taxonomy (GTDB): domain Bacteria; phylum Actinomycetota; class Actinomycetes; order Actinomycetales; family Microbacteriaceae; genus CAXTSE01. The sequence goes on from DATMIW010000075.1 coordinate 5,371, forward strand.
TGCTGTACGACGTTCCCGGTCCGAAAGCTCGGCGACTGTCGCGCGTTATCGGCATCGTTGCTGCCCTGGTCGTGCTGGCAGGCCTTGCCTGGGTGATCGTGAGCCTGGCCCTCCCGCGAACCACCGCATCCGGGGCCGTTCAGCCCGGACTTTTCGACGGCACACGATGGGATATTTTCAACGACCGCGCCGTGTGGCGCACGATCGGTGGGGGCTATCTCAACACGCTGAAGATGGCGGGTCTCGCCGCCGTGCTCGCGATCGTGATCGGCGTGCTGTTCTCCTTCGCGCGCACGGCTCGACTCGCGGTGGTTCGAGTTCCGGCAACTGTCGTACTCGAGTTCTTCCGAGGCATGCCCGTCCTGCTGATGATGCTCTTCATCCTCTTGGTGTTTTCGAGCGGGGCGTACTGGGCCGGGGTATGGGCGCTCGCGATCTACAACGGAGCCCTCATCGGCGAAATCCTGCGTGCGGGCATTGCTGCTCTGCCGCGGGGTCAGCGCGAGGCGGGCTTGACCATCGGGCTGACGCCGCTGCGCACGCGGTTTCTCATCGAGTTTCCGCAGGCGGCGCGCAACATGCTGCCGATCATCATCGCGCAGCTTGTCGTGCTGTTGAAGGACACCGCTCTCGCCTATGTCATCGGCTACAGCGATCTCCTCCGACTCGTGAAGCAGTTCGGAAACTTCTATGGCAACAGGTACACGATCTCGATGTTTCTGGTCGTGTTGGCGATCTACCTGATCATGAATCTGTTGCTGTCGTGGGTGGCGCGTATTGTCGCCCGTCGCACGGGGCCGAAGGCCGGCACTCCCAGCATTCCGGGTCGAGGCATCTTTGGGCGCCGTCGTGCTGAACACGCACCCGCTCCCGGAACCACCAGCGTCCCCGATCCACTGATGGGCAATCAATTGGGCGGTGGTGCAGGGCCGCCCTTGTAGTCCGAGGCTTGGCTGCGCGCCGGACTAAACTCGGGGATCGTGTCCGACTCTCCTGAAATCACCGAATCCGGTGTCCAGGCGGCGGTGGATGCGGCGCTCGCCGCGATCACGGCTGCCCACGATTCCGCGTCGCTGAAGGCAGCCCGCGCAGCCCACACGGCGGAGAGTTCTCCTCTGGCCGGCTTCAACGCCGCGATCCGCGACCTTCCGGGAGATCAGAAGGCCGCAGCCGGCAAACTCGTCGGTCAGGCGCGGGCGCGTGTCAATGAGCTCCTCGCGCAGCAGGAAGGCCTGATCCTCGTCGCCGAGGAGCAGGCTCGGCTCGCGAGCGAAGCCGTGGATGTCACAGCGCTGCCATCGCGCTGGCGGGCCGGTGCGCGGCATCCGCTGTCTCTTCTTATGGAGCAGATGAGCGACCTGTTCATCTCGATGGGCTGGGAGATCGGCGAAGGCCCCGAGCTCGAACACGAGTGGTTCAACTTCGACGCGCTGAACTTCGACGAAGACCACCCCGCACGGGCCATGCAAGACACCTTCTACGTCGAGCCCGTCGATCGCCACCTCGTGATGCGTACGCACACGAGTCCCGTGCAGATCCGGTCGCTGCTCACGCGCGAGCTGCCCGTCTATGTCGCCGCGATCGGCAAGGTCTACCGCACCGACGAATTGGATGCGACCCACACTCCCGTCTTCCACCAGATCGAGGGCCTGGCCGTCGATAAAGGGCTAACGATGGCGCACCTGCGTGGCACGCTCGAGCATCTGGCCCGCGCCATGTTCGGGCCCGAGGCGCAGATCCGTCTGCGCCCGAACTACTTCCCCTTCACCGAGCCGAGCGCCGAGATGGACGTTTGGCAGCCCAACGCCAAGGGTGGCGCACGGTGGGTCGAGTGGGGCGGCTGCGGCATGGTCAACCGGAATGTCCTGCGGTCGGCGGGCATCGATCCGGATGTCTACCAGGGCTTCGCCTTCGGAATGGGAATCGAGCGCACACTGCAATTCCGCAACGATATGAACGATATGCGCGACATGGTCGAGGGCGATGTGCGCTTCTCCCAGCAGTTCGGGATGGTCGTCTGATGCGCGTTCCGATCAGCTGGCTGGGGGAGTGGGTCGACCTTCCCGACGACGTTACGCTCGAGCACTTGCACGCCGCGCTCGTCAAAGTGGGGCTCGAAGAAGAGGATGTGCACGGCTTCGAGGTCACAGGCCCGATCGTCGTCGGCCAGGTGCTGTCGATCGAGCCCGAAGCGCAGAGCAACGGCAAGACCATCAACTGGTGCCAGGTGGATGTCGGGGAGGGCGAGCCCCGCGGCATCGTCTGCGGCGCCCACAATTTCGCTGTCGGGGACAAGGTCATCGTCGCGTTGCCCGGAGCCGTTCTGCCGGGCCCGTTCCCGATCGCCGCGCGCAAGACCTACGGTCATGTGTCCGACGGAATGATGGCGAGCGCTCGCGAACTCGGCCTCGGAGACGAGCACGCCGGAATCCTGCGCTGGGCCGATCTTGGCCTTGACCCCGAGGTGGGCACGGACGCCATCGCGTTGCTGGGTCTGGATGACGCGGCCGTCGAGGTCAACGTCACTCCCGACCGCGGTTACGCCTTCTCCATCCGCGGAATCGCCCGAGAGTACTCCCACTCGACCGGGGCCACTTTCCGCGACCCCGCCGCGGCCCCAGCAATCGAGCCTTTCGAGATCTCTTTCCCGGTATCCCTCGAGGACGCCGCCCCCATCCGCGGTCGTCAAGGCACCTCCCTGTTCCACACCCGAGTCGTCCGCAACGTCGATGCCGCCCGCCCCACCCCGCCGTGGATGGTGTCGCGCCTCGCGCTGGCCGGAGTACGTTCGGTGTCGCTGATTGTCGACGTCACGAATTACGTGATGTTCGAGCTCGGGCAGCCCACGCACGCATACGATCTTGACCGTCTGACGGGCGGTCTCACGGTTCGTCGCGCTGTGCCGGGGGAGACTGTTGAAACCCTCGATCACGTCACCCGCACCCTCTCGTCCGAAGACCTGGTTATCGCTGATGAGTCGGGTCCCATCGGCCTCGCCGGAGTTATGGGCGGAGCGACGACCGAAGTCACCTCGTCAACGATCGACGTGCTCGTTGAGGCCGCGGGCTTCGATCCCGTTTCTGTCGCCCGCACCGCACGTCGCCACAAGCTGTCGAGTGAAGCGTCGAAGCGTTTCGAGCGGGGCGTGGATCCCGCCGTGGCTCCCGCAGCCGCGCAGCGCGTTGTCGACCTGCTCGTCCAGCTCGGTGGAGGAATAGCCGACCCGCTGGGATCGGCGACGCCGCCTGTTGCGGCCCCCGCATCCATTGATCTGCCGGTGGGTTTGGCCGCATCGATTGTTGGAGTTGACTATTCGATCGACGAAGTTGTGGCGACTCTTGAGCTCATCGGTGCCACGGTTGACGTTGCTGGCGAGCATTTGCGTGTCACCCCGCCGAGCTGGCGTCCCGACCTGAGCGATGGTCCGACCCTCATCGAAGAGGTGGCCCGCATCACCGGGTACGATCGCATCCCGTCGGTGCTGCCCGTCGCGCCTCCCGGTCGTGGACTCACTCGCGCCCAGTCGGCTCGCCGTCGCGCCGCCCAAGCCCTGGCCGCAGCAGGCTCGACCGAGGTTCTCACCTACCCGTTCCTCAGCCCCTCATCGGTCGAGACTTTTGAGCCGGGAGCGACCGCCGTGCGTCTGGCCAATCCGCTCGATCCTTCGAGCCCGCTTTTGCGCCGCACACTGCTTCCGGGCCTGCTCGATACCGCGCGCCGCAACCTGTCTCGCGGCCTCACCGATCTCGCCCTGTTCGAGATCGGAACGGTTTTCCGCCCGGAGGGCGACACGGTCATCGGCACCGACACCATCCCACCGGGAGCGGCCCGTCCCGACGACGTCACGCTTGCAACCCTCAATGCCGGGATTCCCCCGCAGGGATGGCGTGTTGCCGCGCTTGTGCTCGGAGATGTCACTCCCAAGCAGCCGGGTGCCGCGCCCGCGACCGCGGGCCTCGCCGACGCCCTCGACGTTGTGCGTCAATTGGGCGTTGCGCTGGCGTTCCAGCCGACGTTCTCGCCGGGCTCGCATGCTGCTTTGCACCCGGGCCGTACTGCCGAGATCCGGATTGGCGATCGCGTCGTCGGCACGGCGGGCGAACTTCTTCCCGCGCTCGCGGCCGAACTCGACCTGCCCCGCGTTGTGGCCCTCGTGGAACTCGACCTCGACGCGCTGATCGAACTCGGCGCCCACCAGGTGGCGGCGGTGCCCATCGGCACCATGCCTGCGGCGACGCAAGACCTGTCGCTCGTCGTCCCCGTGGATGCCGTGGCCGGCCGAGTCCTCGACGCCGTCATCGAGGGGGCCGGCTCGCTCCTCGAGCACGCGCGTCTCGTCGATGACTACCGCGGCACCGGCGTCCCCGACGGCTCAAAGTCGCTGACGTTCGCGCTGCGTTTCCGCGCGCCTGACCGAACTCTCACTGCCGACGAGGCGAGCGAGGCGAAACTCGCCGGCGCGGCGCGCGCGGCCGAACAGTTCGGGGCGACTGTCCGCGTGTGACCCGGTGTGGTTTCATGTCTGAATGATCCGCAGTTTTCTTAGTTCGGCGGTGTGCCTCGTGGCACTTACCGCGCTTGCGGGATGCGCTGTTGCGACCTCGGTGCCTTCGCCGGCCGCGTCGACGGCACACGGTGCAATGGCGAATTTGGCACATACGCCCATCCCTATTCCGAAGGGTGTTGTCGCAACGGGCGAATTTGTCGACGCGGCGGGAGCGGAGCTGGGCACGATGGCGATCTCCCGAACGTCAGTCGGATACTCGGTCAAACTTCCTGACCTTGCCCTGGGAGATCCCTCGGGCATCATCATGGCGATGGTCGATAGTCCGTTCGATTTTCGCCGGTGCGGGGACGACAACGTCTGGGAGCTGGGGTTCCCGCTCGCTCAGATTGAACAGCTTCACGGCGACATCTCTCCCATGGCTGATTCCTTCGGCGATCCCTCGTTTTTCACGGATGTGATTTTCGTGAAGCAGATTCCCGACGTTAACCACGTCGGCTGCACCCAACCGATTCTTGCGCGGGCCACTCTTACGTGGACGTCACCCGACACGCACCCGTGGATTACTGTCGCCGATCGTGGGCCCGCGTCCGGAGCCCAGGGCGAAGCGGTGCGTGCCAACGGCGTTCCGTTCACCTACCGGACGGCGAAAGGTGACACCTGGAAGGCGATCGCTGCTCGCTTCGGGCTCAGCGGGGAGGATCTCAGCTATTTGAATCCGATCAGACATCCCGGTGGTCCGGACGCGCCGGGAACTCCTGCTCTCGCTTACGCCGACCAGGTCCTCAACCTCGATCCGGCCAATCGGGGAAATAGCGAATCCCGCCGCCCCGGCGTCGTCTAGCGCGCGTCAGCACCCGCATCCCACTTCTGGCTAAGCTGACACCGTGAACCTGACGCCGAGCATCACCTGGGGTATCGCTCCCGTGACGCTTCGCCGTGCGCGCCGACTCGAGGCGACGCCGCTGGTCTGATCTCATCAGTTCGTGTCGTCGCCGCCC